>JAWAZC010000007.1:0-40015 GCA_038817995.1 Bathyarchaeia archaeon
TTCACCTTCCAGCAGGTAGTAAATTTTCCTCAGGTGTCCACCGAGCTCCTTTTCACGTTCAACAAGGTGGACTTCAAATCCTTGATTCGCCAGCTCCAGTGCGGCTGTCATGCCGGCTACGCCTCCGCCTATTACGAGGGCTGCTGGCGTAACGTTTACTGTTGGGTTTTTCAGCGGTTTCAGCAGTCTAGCCTTGGCGACGACGGAGCGAACCAAGTCTTTTGCCTTTTCAGTCGCCGCGTCTGGCTCGTGCATGTGCACCCAGCTGCACTGGTCGCGGATGTTTGCCATTTCAAACAAGTATGGGTTTAAGCCAGCCTCTCGGACGGTTTCGCGGAAAAGCGGCTCGTGGGTTCTAGGCGTGCATGAAGCCACCACAACACGGTTCAGATTGTACTCCTTAATCTTCTCCTTTATCCGCTTCTGCGTGTCATCTGAACAGGTGTAGAGGTTGTCCTCAGCGTAAACAACGTTTGGAAGAGTTTTGGCGTACTCCACGACTTCTGGAACCCGCACGATGCCGCCGATGTTTATGCCGCAGTGGCAAATGAAAACGCCTATGCGGGGCTCTTCTTGGCTTACATCGCGTTCGGGCGGATACTCTTTAACGGCGACAAGCTTGCCCCGTTCGGGAGCAATTATCGCCATAGCTTTTGCCGCTGCACCACTTGCTTGGGCAACGCTTTCCGGAATATCTTTAGGCGAGCTGAAGGCACCGCAGACAAAAACGCCGGACTTCGATGTTTCCAGCGGTGTGAAAGCGCCTGTTTCGCAGAACTTGTATTTGTTGAGTTTTATTCCCAAGGCTTTAGCTAGTTTCTCTACGTTTTTCGGAGGTTGCATCCCGGTGGAAAGCACAACCATGTCGAATTCTTCAACCCGTGGAGTTTCATCCTCGCCCACATAATGAACGAAGAGGTTGCCCGTTGCCGGGTCTTCGGTTATGCTTGCAACCCTTGAACGCACAAAACGTATGCCATACTCTTCCTGAGCACGCATGTAGTAGGCGTCAAACTCCTTTCCATAAGCCCGAATATCCATGTAGAAAATCGTGCAGTCCAGTTTCGTGGGAACATGCTCCTTGGCGATTATTGCCTCCTTAATGCTGTACATGCAACAGGCAGCCGAACAATAAAGGTTTCCAAGCTGAGCATCACGAGAGCCCACACACTGGACAAAGGCTATTTTGCGCGGAATCTCACCGTCCGAAGGCCGCAAAACAATTCCGCCATATGGGCCGGAAGCGCTTAAAATGCGTTCAAACTCTATGCTTGTGACAACATTTGCATACCGCCCATAACCATACTCGCTTTTAAGCCTAGCATCAAAAGGTTCAAAGCCGGGTGCCAAAATCACCGCACCCACCTTTAGGGTTATTTCGCTGTCCTTCTGATCGTATTCGACGGCGTTAGCTTTGCAAACTTCTTGGCATGTCCTGCACCCAATACATTTTTCACGATCAATTTTGTAGCGTAACGGGACCGCTTGAGGAAATTCAACATAAATAGCGCTCCTGTCCGTTAAGCCCTTATTGTAAGCGTCCACAGCCTCAACTGGACATTTTTGCGCACACAGCCCGCAGCCGTTACATTTTTCCTCGTTTATGTAGCGACTTCTCTTTCGAATTTTTACTTCGAAGCTTCCAGCTTCGCCAGTGAGGCCGAGTACTTCGCTGTTCGTAATAAGCGAAATGTTCGGATGTCTCCCAGCAGCCACAAGCTTAGGTGCCAAAATACACATGGAACAATCGTTCGTTGGAAAAGTCTTGTCAAGCTGAGCCATAACGCCGCCAATGCTTGACGACTCATCAACCAAATATACTTTGAAGCCTGAATCAGCCAAATCTAAAGCAGCTTGTATTCCGGCTACACCCCCGCCAACTACAAGAACCGCGCCAACTTTTTCATCCGCCATTCTATCGCACCTCCAAGGCTTTGTATAACGGTGTGTAACCTTCAACCCTATCGAGGGCTATCATGCCCTTACGTCGCATGTTGGTTATATGCCTCAAAACGATGGAAGGTTTCAATCCGAGGATTTGGGCGAGTTCCTTAACAGAGCGAGGCTTAATCCTCGTCAGGTAATGAATTTTATAGCGGATGAACTCCGCTTTAACAACGTCGTCCAACAATGCGTCAAACTCCTCCTCCGGGATTTTCTCGCCATAGGCATTCATAAACTCCGTTAGCTCCTCCTCCCTCCCAAGTAAGACGCGAAGTCTAAAGGCAGAGGCAGCATTCTTAGCCGCTGTGAGATTAGCCATGATCTCCTCCTTGCTTAATGGAGAACTCCTAAGTTTCCAAACTTCTTCAGAGAACTCCTTGGCGTAATAGTTGAAGTCCTTCTCCTCTAAAGGAGCAACCAACAGAAGCTTCAGCCTTTCAGGTTCCAGCCCAACTAATGCCAAAAGCTTCTTCAACATTTTAACAGCCCGCTTCGCATGAAGATTTCCATCAACAAAGTGACAGTCTGGAGGTTTACATCCTACCAGCATCACGCCTTCTGCACCCCTAGAAAAAGCTTCCAAAACGAGCACAGGGTCGATTCTCCCAACGCACATAATTCGTATAACATCAACGTTGTAGGGTATTCGCATCTCTTCTTCGCAGAAAGCCCAGTTACACATGAAACAAATGATTCTGGGAGGATACGAGTTAGGACTCATTCTTATCACCTCTCCAAGGCTGTTAAAATCATGGTTAAGATCTGCTCATTGGAAAGCTTCTGCATGGTTATAGCTTGTTCTGGGCAGCGCGCCGCACACAAACCGCAACCCTTGCATAGTTCCTCGTTCACTTGGGCTACACCCCTTTCGTTCTTTTTAACTGCCCCCACTGGACAAACAACAGCGCAAACATTACAGCCCACACACTTGCCTTCATCTACCACAGCCTTGTCGCCTTCGCATATTTCCATGTTTGCAAGGCATTCAGCGCATGGACCGCAACCTAAACAGCGGAAAGCTTCAAACCTTGCTTGGCGTTTCAGCTTTTCAAGATAAGCCTTCGCTTCCTCAAAACTTAAATGGGGCTTCTCGATGGGCGGTTCGTATCTCCGCTCCTTCTTTGTGAGTAGCCGCCAATCCTTAACCCACGTAGTCTCTTCAATCTTCTCTTCATCCCTATCTTTTCGCAAGTCCTCACCCCTCAAATAGCGGTGTATGGAGACCGCCGCACGTTTCCCAGCAGCTACAGCTTCAATAATGCTGGCTGGACCTGTGGCGACATCTCCACCAGCGAAAACTCCTGGAACATTTGTTTCTAACGTTAATGGATCAACCTGCAATGGTGGACCGTGCTTTTCCTTGCTTAAAAGCTCGGGTGGTAAGACAGATGTTTCAACCACCTGCCCAAGAGCCGGAATAACCATGTCCACCTCGTACTGATGCTCTGAGAAAGCTATCGGAATTGGACGCCTTCTTCCAGATTCATCGGGTTCACCGAGCCGCATTCTCAAACATTCAACAGCCTTAACCCTTCCATTTTCGCCTATAATCTGCTTTGGAGCTACCAAGAAATAGAACTTTATTCCATCTTTTTCAGCCAACTCCACCTCATGGGGAAGCGCTGGCATCTCTTCCCGAGATCGCCTGTAAAGAATCATAACCTCTTTTGCACCAAGCTTTTTGGCCGTTCGCGCAGCGTCGATGGCGGTGTTGCCTCCGCCTATAACTGCCACTCTTTCGCCAACCGTTATCTTCTTCCCAAGAGCGATAGCCCTTAAAAAGTCCACAGCGTTAATCACGCCTTCTAAGTCCTCGCCGAGAACGTTTAACTTCATTCCAATCTGTGTGCCAATAGCAATGAAAATTACCTTGTAACCGTCCTTTCTTAGGCTCTCAATGGTTATATCTTTTCCAAATTCCACGCCAGTCTTGATTTCAACACCCAAATCTTTTATATAAGCGATCTCGTTTGCAACAACAAACTTTTCAAGACGAAAGTCTGGTATGCAGTAGCGCATCATGCCGCCGGGCTCAGCCATTCGCTCAAAAACGGTTACAGGATAGCCAAGTTTTGCAAGCTCGTATGCTGCTGTTAGACCGGCGGGCCCAGCGCCAATGATGGCAACTTTTTCATGGTACTTCTTAGGAACTGGTTGAGCGATAACCCTTCCTTGCTCGCGTTCGATGTCGGCCACGAGCCTTTTTAAGGCGCGTATGGCAACCGCTTGGTCAAGGTTGACCCGAGCGCAAGCATCCTCACATGGGCTGAAGCAAACCCTTCCACAAATAGCCGGAAAAGGCAAGTCCCGCCTTATGATCTCTACAGCCTCTTTAAACTTTCCCCGCTGGATAAGGGCAACATAAGCTTGAACGTTGACGTGAGCTGGGCAAGCTGCTCGACACGGTGGTAACTTCCTAACTTCTTTTAAAGGTTTCTCTGTCAAAGTTAATTCGCCTTCCTTCCTAGAAAGATATTTGGATGTTTAACCTTGTATATTAAGTCATCCAAATTAAGCTTAACACAACTGTACTATACTTTAAGTAGTAGTTTTCACAAAGAAAAAGGAATTAGAGGATAGAAGTTGTTATTCACGAAGTCTCCCTTCAAGTTTACTGACCCACTTGTTGTATTCTCTGGAGCTTAGGAGCCCTTTAAGTTCTTCCTCAAGCGTCAGAGAGTTTTTAGGCTTGATTTCCACGATCCAGCCTTCGCCATATGGATCTTCATTAATCAAGTAAGGTTTGTCCTTCAATTTTTCGTTAAACTTAACTATTTTGCCACTTATAGGTGAGTAAAGGTCAAACATAAACATCCAAGTTTCAATTACACCGAAAGGCTCCATTTTGGCCACTTCTTTTCCAACGGGTTCTGTCATGATGCTGGCAATACCTTTAAGGTGTCTCTGGGCGTAATCTGAGACCCCCACGCGAATGTTCCCCTCAGGAGTTATTTGGGCCCATGTGTGCTTTGGAGTGTATAATAGCTGCTCTGGGATTGCTAGAAGCTCCTCACGTTTTGCCGCCGGAATCCCTTCAGCCCGCATTAGCTCTTCTAGGCGAAGTCTTATAGCTTCGGAGACGAACTCTGAAATACTGCGGTAGCGCCCAGTCCTTAAGACTTTCTCGATTTCCTTTATTAGCTCTTGTCTTATGCTTACGGTTTTCCATTCAGACATCTTTAACATACACCTCCTCTACATCTGCGTGATATATAAAACAAAGCGAAAGATATATATCTAACGTAAATAGAAAATATAGAAAATATAAATGTGTGAAAGTAAATATCGTAAAGAGAGGAATGTACATGGAAATTAGAAAAGTCCAAAAAGTAGGACGATCAACAATGACTGTTTCCCTTCCAAGCGAGTGGGTTAAGGAACAAGGTATTAAACCAAAAGACATTTTATTTATAGTACCGGAAAGGGACGGCTCTTTAAAAATAATGCCGAGACACGTAGCTCAACGAGAAGAGGCTGATGAATATATCGTTAATGCGGATGCATGTGATGAACCAGGCGTGCTTGAGAGGATCATTGTTGGAAGCTATATTCTTGGACGCGATGTTATACGTGTGATTTCCGCAGACCGCATTGGGAAAAATCATGTTGATGAAGTGCGGAGGATAGTTCAAAAGCTTATAGGCTTGGGTATTCTCGAAGAAACCCCGAAAAACATTTTATTACAATGTTCCATCGACGTTACAAAGTTCAAGCTCGACATGCTCATTCGAAGGCTTGCCCTAATAGCGTCCACGATACTCTCAGAGGCAATGCAAGGCTTTAAGGATAGAAATTATGACCTTGTCGAAGAAGCAATCGCTCGTGAAGACGAAGCGGACAAAATCTATTATTTGGCGGTGCGACTGCTTCTGTCGGCTCAGGTTAAGCCAACCATAGCCGAAGAAATCGGCGTGGTTGATTTAATTTTCATACCAGCAGCTAGGCTTATTCTTCAATATTTGGAGCTTGTGGCGGACTACTCTGAAGATTTAGCCCGGGAGGTTCTTGAGATGGAAGTTTACAGAAATATGCTACCAGAAGATATTGTAAACAGGATAGTCCATTTGAGCGAGCTTGCTCAAACAATTTCTCAAAAAGCTGTCGAATGCGTTTTCACGAGAGATTTGAAAGTTGCAAACCAGCTTTTAGAGTTGAGGAAAGTGCTTGAGGTGGATTCAAACAGACTCATGCGGGAAGCTCCGGAAATTCCCTATGTAAGGTCTATCCTATCATGTTTAAGCAAAATCGCTGACAAAGGTGCAACAATAGCTGAGATAGCCATAAACAGAGCATTAGAAGACCCAAGTAGATATGCTGGCGACGTGGTTAGAGCGGTAAAACATGTTAGGACTTTGCCGTTGACTATTGAGAGGCGATAGCCGAAAATTTTAAGTCACGATTCAGCTATGCTTGGGATGAGCAAAGTTAAATAGGTCATGATTAAGTAATCTATTTTAGGGAAGGCTTCAATGAATGATGATTTTGAAGAAGCCTTACGAAACATAGACGTCTTCTGTAAAATTTTAGCTAAAAAATTAGTGGAAAGCCTAGGGGAAAGATCTGACGATAAGAACCCCTTAGAACCCATGGAAAAACTTTTAAAGAGAAAGTATGTTTTCGAGGAGCAAATTGAAAGTTCGACAGTTAGGCATTTCATTCCGCTTCCCCATCTTGAGGAGCCTTTAATAGATATTTTTGAGGATGAAAATTACGTCAAGATTTTGATGCAGTGTCGCTGCAGAGATCACAGAATAACCGTCGACAAATGTGACGATGGCCTGCAAATATGTATAGAAAATACATGCTGGAAACTTGACCTCCCAGTTGAGGAATTGAAAGTTGAAAACATGGTCATGCGATGTAACAATAATGAAGCATTAGAGGTTGAAATCCCGAAAATCAAAACAAGTGTAAACTACAAAAACTAGAGAGAGGCCCGTCAGACAGTTACTCCTCTCTGTCTGATCCTTCTGCGGCAAGCCTCTTCTTCAGAACATTTTACACACGTATAAATGACGTCGAATTCGCTTCTGCTTGGATTTTCAGGGTTAACGATAAATACGAAGCATTCCTCGCCCTTCTTTATAACCCCGCCACAACAGAAACATTTATGCTCCTTGAGAGCTGTGATTTTCATGAATTATCCTCAAAGCTAAATGCCAGCCAGAAGCTTTTAACACTTTCTAACGCACAAAGAAAACTTCATGAAAGAAAATCTTGTGAATGCTTTTAGCCTATTTTTTCCAAAATTTTGTCAACCTTTATCTTGTGGAAGTCTAGGGCTAGTTCTTTCGGCTCTACACCTAAGCTTAGGCTTAAGAGTTCAGCGTAATGGACTATTGGCATGTTGTATTCCTCCTTGTATGTGGTTTTTATGAGCATTTGTCCAAGATCCAGCGTTAGGAAGCAGAATGGGCAGAGCGTTGAAATGCAGTCGGCTCTGGCGTTATAGGCGTTTACTATTTTGTCTCTTGCTATGGCTAGGGCTATGTCGTCTGCGTAGCCTCTGAGGAGACCTCCGCAGCACCGCAGTTTGTTCTTGTATGGTATGCTTTTTGCGCCTAAAACCTCAATTAAAGTGTCGAATATGCGGGGGCGCTCTGGATCGTCAAATCGTAATAGCTCGCTTGGTCTCAGCAGGTGGCATCCGGAAAATGCAGCTACATTAAGGTTGTTTAGGGGTTTAACAACATTTTGTTTTAGGCGATTTACACCTACATCGTCCATGAGTACTTGTAGGTAATGCTTAACCTCCTTTGTTCCTTTAAACTCTCTTCCAGCGTTGGACAAAATTTTGTTTATTTTTTCGCGAAGTTCCCGTTTTTCTTTTAGTAGGCGGTTTGCAATTGTTAGTGACTCGAAACAGCCGGTGCACAGCGTGAGGATATTTAAATCTGCCTCTTCTGCAAGGCAGATGTTATAGGCAGCTATGGCAAGGCTTGTTTCCAGATCTATGGACTGAATAGGTGGAGGTGCACAGCAGGTTGCGCCCTCCAAATCCACAAGTTCTATTCCGAGTTTTGTTAGGGCTTTCCGCGCGGCTAATTCATAGTGAGGTTGTCTGGCGGGTATGGTGCAACCCAAGAAGAGGGCGTAGCTTGTCATGGGCTGGCACCCTCCTTCTTGAACATTATTTTGTCGAAGCCTGTTGCCGCCAATATAGCTTTGAGAGCTTCCATATTTGCCGGTTTAAGTGGAGGCAGCCCATACTCAGTTCTTTTCTTTTCAAGGAATTTTGATATCGGGGCTAAGCGACCCTCGCTCACGAGCCCAGTTGCAAATTCTATGTATATCGCTGGTATGTTGCCTTCCCGAATAGCCATGTTTCTTAAAGCGTATATCACATCTGCAACTTCGACTTTTTGGGGACAACGCTCTTGGCAGTTGTAGCACGAGGCGCAAAGCCAAATGGCATCGCCCTTAAGAACTTCGGCTCTCTGCCCGAGTAGGGCCAGTCTTATCAGCTGGCGAGGATTATAGCGTTCCGTCGTTCTTGCAACCGGGCATGTACTGGCACATGTGCCGCACTGATAGCAGTGGATTATGGTTTCACCGCCAAGTCTGCTTGTTATCGCCCTCGTAAAGTCAAGGGGTTTTCCTTCAGTCATCTCGTCTTCACTCCTGAATTTCCGCCTTTTCTAAGCGAGTTGCAGTAGCCCTAGTTTCTCCACTCTTTCGGTCATAGCTTTGGCGGCTTCAGCAAACTTGTCGCCTTCAATGAAAACTAGGTTGAACATTTCGAGGCGTTCTGGCTCTATGCCGTAGGCTTGAAGAAGTCTCTTCGCCATTTCCACTTTTTGTCTGGCTTTTTGACTTCCAACCTCATAGTGGCATCCGTCGGGCTTACAGCCAACAACCATGACGCCTTGAGCTCCAGCCTTGAAGGCCTCAAGTATATGCTGGATTTGGATTACACCAGTGCATGGAACCCGCAGTACCCTAACGTTGGCTGGATAACTCATCATAGCCATTCCAGAAGAGTCCACGGCCGCGTGGCCACACTCGGAACAGCTGAAGGCCAACACAAGCGGCTTAGAAGTGCCGTTAATGGATAGGAGCGCATTTACTTGGGCAGATATTTGGCTCGGCTTTAGGTGGCGGAGTTCTATAGCGCCAACGGGGCATGTGCCAACACAGACGCCGCAGCCTTCACAGAGAAGCTCTGAAACATTTGCAGCAAAGTGGCCGTCTCCCTTAGGCTCGAGTGTTATGGCACCGTATGGGCATATTACTGGACAGAATTGGCAGTTTCCACAATAGTCTTGATTGACGACCGCCACCCTCAAGTCCTTGATTATTTTTCCATTCATGAGGAATTTAGCTGCTTTCACAGCCGCTGAGTGAGCATGAAGCGAGGCTGTTGGGACATCCTTTGGGAAGACTGCGCCTCCGCAAATGAATATGCCTCTTCGCTTTGTCTCAGTCGGTCTTAGCTTGGCATTGTACTCCTTGAAGAAACCGTCTTGGTCAAGCTCGATGCCTAGGATTTGCGCTAACTCTTTCGCATCTTCAGATGGAACCATAGCCGTGGCTAAAACCACTAAGTCAGCTTCAAGCTCCAAAAGTCTCCGTAAAAGTTCGTCTTCAACCTCAACGATTAATGTGTTTGTAGCTGGGTCGTGAAGTATCTCGGAAGGTCTTCCCTTGACAAACTTGACTCCCATCTCACGAGCTCTTTCATAATAATATTCGTGTTCTCGACCTGTTGTGCGGATGTCTATGTAGCATATGGTTACATCCGTGTCTGGAAAAGCCTCTTTAATCATGGCGGCATGTTTCAATGAAATCATGCAACAGATGCTTGAACAGTAAGGATTCCAACGGCGGTCTCTTGAACCGACACACTGCACGAACACGATGCGTTTTGCTGGTTTTCCATCTGAAGGTTTAACGGGCACGCCGCCTGTTGGACCAAAGGCGTCCAGCATCCTCGCCAACTCTAGATGGGTTACCACGTCTGGATATTCTCCATAATGGTATTCTTTGATGACGCTTGGGTTGTATTCACGGAAACCTGTTGCTACAATAATGCTGCCGACAGTAAGTGTCACGTGCTCGGGTTTCTGGTCAAGATTGACAGCTTTTGTTGGACATACCTCAACGCATTTTGCGCACTTATGGAACTTACACGCTTTGGCATCTATAACATAGGCTGGCGGGTAGACCAGCGGCTTGTATATGTAGATGGCTTTTCGCTTCGAGAGCTTAGCGTTATACTCGTCTGGTACTTCCACGGGACAAACGCTTGTACAGAGGTCGCAAGCGACACATTTTTTCTCGTCTACATAGCGGGGTTTCCGTTCAACGGTTACTTTAAAGTTGCCCGGTCCTCCTTCAACCTTCACAACTTTGGTATTTGTCAAAATGTTTAGATTTGGAATCTCCGACAATCCGGAACGATAAACACACTTCCTTGAAGTTTGAGTTATAGACGCAAGGCTCGCTGGAGACTGAATGCATATAGCACAATCGTCTGTCGGGAAAAACCGCACAGCTTTGGCTGCTAAACCGCCCAGAAACGGCTCCTTCTCAACAAGGTAGACTTGAAAGCCCATGTCAGCCAAGTCTTCGGCTGCCTGCATTCCAGCTGCTCCGCCACCGATTACTAGGACAGATTTCACGGCTGGGAATTCAGCCTTCTCTATTGGCTCTTGAAGCTTGACCTTCTCAATAGCAGCCAAAAGCATTGCTTTAGCCTTTTCCGTAGCTTCTTTGGGCGTATCTTTGTGAGGCCATGCGCAATGGTCTTTGAGATCTACAACCTCCACCAAGTGGGGGTTAAGGCCAGCCCCTTCAACGGCTTTTGCAATAGCCACCTCGCTTATTTTTGGAACTGTTTCTGCGACAACCACCCGGTTTATCTTTCTGGTTTTAACGGCGTCCACTATTGTTTGGAGACCTTGTCCCCTCCAAAATTCGGCTCCACGGGCGACAAGCACAACTCCGGAAACCGACTTCACAAAGTTTGTTATGGCTTCAAAGTCTAGGATTTTGGCGATTTGCCCACCGCAGTCGGATAGGAATACTCCAACTTTTGTTTCCTCTAAAGTTTTCATTCTTGTTTCCTCCTCCTTCACCTCTATCTTTTTACTTTTTGGATGAGCCTCCTCTCGCTGTCATAAATTTCCACTTCCAAAGGCATGTGGCCTACTGCAAAATGGGTTGCACAGGCAAAACATGGATCATAAGCCCTAAAGGCCATCTCAATCATGTTTAAAATGCCATCGGTAACTTTGCCTTTCTTGATAAGGCCTTTAGCCGCGTCTCTAATTGACATGCATATGCCCGGAACGTTATGCGTGGTGGCCACAATCAAATTGACCTTCTTGGCCAAGGCGTTCTCGTCCAACTGGTAATGGTGTATAAGCGTCCCCCGTGCAGCTTCAACTATACCCACGCCTTCACCGGGCTTGCCCGGCTTGTTTCGGATATTGGTGCTTGTTATTTCTGGGTCGGTTACCAGCTCTAAGGCGCGTTCAGCCGCGTATAAAAGCTCAATAAGCCTAGCCCAATGGTAAGCCAACGTGTTGTGGACTGGTTTTCCGCCTAAGGCGGCGTACATGCGCTCATACTCGGCTTGGGCTAGCGGAGTTGCCATGCCGTCCGCAGCGTTAAGCCTTCCAAGAGGGCCGACACGGTAAACGCCGCTGTCGGGCCCATCCACAAAGCCTTTCCACCCAACCTTCTTAAGATATGGAAGTTTCACGTAGGTCCATGGTTCCACGCGTTCTTCTATGAAGTCCAAGTAATCTCTTGGGGCGAACTTGACGAATTCCCGTCCGTCTGGATCTACTACGCGGACTTTTCCATCGTAGAAGTTTACCCTGTTGTTTTTGTCCACCAAACCCATGTAATAAGTGCGCAGCGTGTAAGCCTCGCTTTTAATAAGGTCCACGTAGGCCCTGTTTTTAAGCACAATATCATCAAAAAGCTTCAGCGAAAACTTGGCGAACTCGAGGCAACTTCTCACCATACGCTCAATTTCTCGGCGTTCCTCCTCAGATATGGGTCTTGCAAAACCTCCGGGGATGCACGCGCTCACCGGATGAGTTGCCTTACCGCCTAAAATTTCTGTTATTTTTTGGCCGTAGGCCCTATGCTTTATAACCTCCTTGCCAATTTCTAGGCCAGCCTTTTCGATGACACCCAGAACGTTGCGTTTTTCCGGCGGCGCATCCGGCCCAACCACAAAGTCCGGCCCGCCAAGATAGTAGAAGTGCAATGTGTGGTCGTAGAGGTAATAGCCGCAATACATAAGTTCGCGGAGTTTTTTAGCTGGTTCTGGCGGTTCAACGTTGAAGGCGGCGTCTAAAGCTTTGGCGCTGGCCATGTGATGGGCTACTGGGCAGACACCGCATATACGTGTTGTTATAATGGGCAAGTCTTCGGCTCTGCGGCCTTCACAGAACTTTTCAAAGCCGCGGAGTTCGGGAACTTGGAAGTAAGCCTCGTCCACATCGCCTTCTTCATTTAGGAATATTGTTATTTTTCCGTGTCCTTCAAGCCTCGTTATTGGGTTTATAACAATCTCTTTCATCGCATCACTTTCCTCCGCAAAATCGAGTTAGCCAAGGAATATTTGTAAAAAGTTCCAACAGGATCAACAACTTGTTCTACAACCTTTGGGTCTGCGGCTATAGAGGCGAAAGCGCTAATCATAGCTGCGCCTTGGTCTTCCACAAGAGGTGCTGGGCCGCCGCATCCTGTGCAAGGTACATTAGCTTTTAAACATTGGGCGCTGCACCCGCCACGTGTAGCAGGTCCCATACATATTACGCCTTGCTCCAAGAAGCATGTTTTGAAGTCATCCGCTATTTCGTAAATTCGCTTTACCTGTATGATTCGGCGGTCCTTCTTTTCTCGGGGACATTCATCGCAGACTGATTTGTTTAACAGGAAGCTAGAGCCTTTAGGTGGGAGCTTCCCGCTTAAAATAGCATCTAAAGCTTCAATTATTCTTGGAACTGGAGGTGGACAACCTGAAATGAAGTAGTCAACGTCCACGGTTTGCGCCAAGGTTTTAACAGTGTCGTAGAACTCTGGAAGTTCGAGTTCGCCTTGTGGTACTTTTAAGCTGGTCTGAGGTGTTATGCGCTCCGGGTTTCGTGTTGAAGGCGTTTCAAAGTAGACTCTTTCGAAGATTCTTTCGCGGTTCCATAGGTTGCCTAGCCCGACGACACTCCCATCGCATGCGCAGGAGCCGAAAGCCACAAGGATCTTTGACTTTTTCCTCAAAAGTTTCGCCATGTATTCTTGTTCGCTGTTACGGATGGCGCCGTTAAAGAAGCACACGTCTATGTGCTTGTCTGGCATAGCTTCCACATCTTTGTATTTGATGTCCATGGCGACGGGCCAAAACACGATGTCTGCTTTGGCTACAACATCCAAAATTTTCTCGTTAATGTCCAAAACGGCAATTTCACAGCCGCCACAGCTAGCCGCCCAATAGAAGGCAAACTTCAGCTTTTGGGTTTTCGCCATTTTCTCACCAAACGGCTGTGATATTTAATGGACTAGATTATTGCAGCATCTATAATTTAAATTTAGCTCAAACAGCAAATAGAAAATATAGTTTTGTTAAGCATATAAAAACACAAAAACAAAATGAAGTTATGGTTAACCCGTTAAAACCTCGGCTCCCTTGTCTGTCGGCTTTTTGACATCCACTTCCACAGAGATTTCTTGGGTTTTCTCCGCAGCCGTTGGCAGTATTTCTTCCTTTAGATTTAGGGTTGCCCTTAGGTTACCGTCCTCTTGGGCTTTTATAACAAAGCCCATCTTCTTGAGGAGATTTATGGCTTTAACATTGTCTGGAAGCATTATGGCGTATATTGTTTCCACACCCATTTCATTTGCAATCTCTATCGCATAGTCCACCATTTTTGTGCCTAAGCCTAGCCCCTGCCATGGGTCGGCGACTATAAACGCTATTTCGCCTTTTTTACGGTCAGGCTCTAAAACTATTCTTACTACACCAAGAATCCTTCTTCGACCTCCTTCGTTTAACTCAGCGACTATTGCGATTTCCCTCTCATAGTCTATGTTGCAGTATCGCACCCTAACTTCATGCGGTGTATCCTTTATTATTTGGAAGAATCTGAAACGAATTGATTCCTCTGAAAAGTTCTGGAACATTTCAATCCACAACGGTTCATCCTCAGGTTTTATTGGCCTAAGCAACACCGTTCTCCCATCCCGCATCCTCCAAAGAGTTTCATACTTCTTAGGATAAGGGCTTATTACCAAGTGATGGTGTGGCTCAACATTTTTGAAAACTAAGTCTTTATCTATGACTATACGCGCATCTAAAACGTAAGCTTCCTTGTCGCTTATCCACAACGGGTTTACGTCAATTTCCTTTATTTGTGGGAAATCCACAAGCAATTGGGAAAACCGCATCAATATTTCCTCAAGAAGTTTCATGTTCGCAGGCGGCATTCCCCTGTATCCTTTAAGCAAATGATAAACTTTTGTTTCCTCAATTAATCTTTTAATCAGGGTTTGGTTTAATGGTGGTATACCTATGGCATAGTCCTTATATATCTCTGCAGTCACGCCGCCAACCCCAAAAAGGACAACAGGACCGAAGATTTCATCCTTTTTGGCACCGATCATTAACTCGTAGCCGTAATCATTTATCATTTTCTGAACGGCTACTCCGCGAATTTCTGCCATCGGATTATATCCCTTAGCAGCCTTGACTACACGTTCAAACGCACTTCTAACATCAGCTTCATTGTTTAAGTTAAGGGCAACACCCCCAGCTTCGGTTTTATGGGTAATTTGCGGGGAAAGAACTTTGACGACCACGGGATAGCCAATTTGGGATGCTAGGCGTGCTGCTTCATCAGCCGTCTGTGCAGCGTATGTTTTCACCACTGGTATACCATAAAATTCAAGAATTTTTTTCGCTTCAACCTCAGTTAAGATTTCACGGCCCTCTATTACAGCGCGTTTCATGGCTACGGTTATTGGACGTTTTGGCGGCGAGAAATCTACTGGCAGCTCTTCCGGAGTTTCGTAGAGAAGCTCTAAGTTTCGCCTATACTGGTACATATAGAGGTATGTTTTTATTGCTTGCTCCGGGGTTGGATGTGTCGGGATACCATTTTCGTTCAATATACGGTTTGCCTCTTCAATAGCGCCATAACCTATGAATGACGTCAAAATAGTTTTGCCATAGAGTTTAAAACGCTTATACGTCTCAACCACAGCGTTGGCTACTTCAACAGGGTTTAACATGGCTTGCGCCGTATAAATTACGAGGATGCCATCCACATTTTCATCTTTAAAGCATGCTTCCAACGCAGCCTTGTAACGATCAGCATTAGCTTCTTCTAGGAGGTCAATGGGGTTCGTAATGTTGCAATAATTCGGAAGCGTTCTGCCTAACACATCAATCGTTTTTGGACTTAAAGTAGCAAGTTTGCCTCCCCTAGCTACTAAAACGTCTGTCGCAATAACGGCGGGGCCGCCAGCATTCGTTATTATGGCAAGGTTTGGACCTTTTGGCAGTGGCTGAAGCCCAAGCGCTTCCGCGCAGTTAAATAGGTCGGATATTTCATCAACCCGGACAATGCCTGCACGTTTAAAGGCTGCGTCGTAAATTTGGTCCTCCCCTGTCAGGGAACCAGTGTGAGAAGCTGCAGCCTTTGCACTTTCACTGAATTTTCCGGCTTTGACAACAATTATAGGTTTTGTTCTTGCGAAGTGTCTTGCAGCGCTCATGAACTTGCGGGCATCCGTAATCCCCTCAACGTACATTAGTATGCTTCTGGTTTCAGGGTCTGTTCCGAAATAGTCTATTAAGTCGCCAAAGTCCACGTCGATCATCGAACCGATTGAGACAAAGTAGCTGAACCCTATGTTTTCATGAATCGCCCAGTCAAGCGTTGCGGCGCCTAGCGCTGCGCTTTGAGTGATGAAGGCTATGCTGCCGGGTTTTGGCATCCTATTTAAAAGCGTGGCGTTAAGCTTAATCTTCGGCCGCATTACGCCCAACGAATTCGGTCCAATTATCCGTAAGCCATATTTTCGTTTAGCTTCCAGTATTTTATCCTCAAGTTCCTTGCCTTCAGGTCCAACCTCCCTAAATCCAGCGGAAATTATCACCACACCCTTAATACCTGCCTTGCCACACTGTTCTACAATTTCCGGTATTGATCTCGCCGGAGTTGCAATGACAGCAAGATCTACCGTCTCAGGTATTTCCCCTACGCTTTGATATGCTTTGAAGCCCAAAACCTCTTTCTTCCGTATGTTAACAGGGTAAATGTTCCCTTCAAAACCTGATTCGATTAGGTTCGTCATTAAAGCACGTCCCACAGAACCCTCCCTATCAGTGGCACCTACAAGAGCCACGCTTTTAGGATTAAAAATTTTTTCAAGATGAATCGTGACCAGAGCTAGAACCCCCATTTTGCAAATGGGTGAGGCTGGAATTAAAACTTTGTGAATTGGACATGCTCAAAAATTGAGCGCATCAGGCATCGGCAGTAATCTCGCTAAATTAACGTAAAAACGCGGCAGACTTCTGACATAAACTATATATTCCTCAATGTTAAATCTCGCGCCGATAAGGTGACAATTATGGCTCAGAGCGTGGAAGCCTATAGAGAGTTCTTTGAAAAGGACATAATCCCGCCTAGCTGGAAAGACAAGGTCTGGAGCAAGGAGGACTATAAGAAGTTTCATGAAAAAACTGTAGCGAGCAAGGAAGCCGTTGAACAATGGTGGGAAAGATGGGCGAATGAAATATTCTGGTTTAAAAAGTGGAGCAAAGTTTTAGACGACAGCAAACCACCGTTTTACAGATGGTTCGTCGGCGGGGAAACCAACCTTGCTTATCTGGCTACTGACTGGCAGATCCAGAAGGGGCGCAAAAACAAGTTGGCACTTATATGGGAAGGGGAACCTTGGGACACTGAGCTTCAACAGCCAAAAGAGGTTAGAAAGTTTACATTTTACGATTTATTCAGGGCTTCTAATACGATAGCCTATGCATTGAAGGAAAAATTAGGCGTAAAGAAGGGAGAAATTCTAACTTTTTACTTGCCAATGATCCCAGAGTTACCGTTCTACATGCTTGCTGTCCAGCGTTTAGGCGCGGAACATAGTGTTGTCTTCAGCGGTTTTAGCGCAGAAGCGCTGGCAAGTCGCGTTTTGGACAGTGGTTCGAGAATAATAGTAACGGCTGATGGCTTTTACAGAAGGGGTAAGATCATAAATCCGAAATTAATAGTTGACGAAGCTGTAAAGATATGCGAAAAAGAAGGGCTCAAAATAGAGAAAGTCATAGTTGTCAAGAGAGCTGGAAACGAAATAGCGTTTAATAGGGATAGGGACTTGTGGCATCACGAGTTGATAGCCGACGTGCCCTCGAATGTTTATGTGCCAGTTGAAAGGCAGAGCGAAACGGACAGCGCTTTCATTCTATATACTTCTGGAACCACCGGCACCCCTAAGGCGGTTCAGCACTCAGTGGGTGGTTATGCAGTTGGATTATATGCAACAATGAAGATGCTCTTCGATGTCAAAGAAGATGACGTATACTGGTGCACCGCTGACGTCGGATGGATAACAGGTCACTCTTACGTAGTCTACGGACCACTCATCTCAGGACTGACAACCATAATGTACGAGGGTAGCCCAGACTACCCTGAGCCCGACAGATGGTGGAGCATTATAGAGAGGTACGGAGTAACACTGTTCTATACGGCGCCCACTGCCATTAGGATGCTTATGAAGTATCCCGAAGACTACGTTAAGAAACATGATTTATCGACATTAAGAATCATCCACACAGTGGGTGAACCAATAAACCCTGAAGCCTTTCTATGGTACTTCAAAAATTTGGGCAGAAACGACGTGGTGGCAACCAGTTCATGGTGGATGACTGAAACCGGACACATCATAACCGGACACTTTCCAGGTCTTGGAAAAATCTTTCCAATGAAGCCTGGAACTAACGGCTACCCAATACCAGGTGTGTGCGTGGACGTCGTTGATGACGATGGCAATCCATGCCAGCCCGGCATTAGAGGATATTTCGTAATAACCTCCCCATGGCCCGGGATGCTTGAAACTTTATACAAGAATCCACAAAGGTACATTGACGCATACTGGTCGAGATTTAAAGGTAAATTGTACTTCTACACAGGAGACTTCGCCGTTAAAGACCAAGATGGATACATATGGGTTCTCGGAAGAGCTGACGACGTCATTAAAGTTGCAGGGCACCGGATAGGCACTGCAGAGGTTGAGGCCACCCTTACAAGGCATCCGGCGGTGGCCGAGGCAGCATGTGTAGGCAAAAGCGATCCTATAAAAGGGCAGGTGCCAGTAATCTTTACAGTACTCAAGAAAGGCTTTTCTCCAAGTCCTGAACTTGAAAAGGATTTGAAGAGTTATCTCAGAGCTTCTATAGGGCCTGTGGTAGCATCTGATGCTGTTATCACTTTCGTAGAAGTTCTGCCGAAAACAAGAAGCGGCAAAATTATGAGAAGATTATTGAGGGCTGTCGTTGAAAATGTAACCTTAGGCGATGTAACAACATTAGAAGACGGTGTCGCTGTTGAAGAGGCAAAAAGAGCTTACGAAATCATAAAGTCGGCCATTGAGCATAAATAACTCCATAAACTCCCACCTATTTCACTTCTCAAAATTCCATGAATAACACGCTCAAAATTGGGTGCATCCATGCTAAGTGAATCTTTCAAAGTTTTTGGTTTAAAGGCTGAAACAGGAAGATGGGTTGTTGTAATAGCAGGCTTCATTATAATGCTTTGCCTCGGCGCAATTTATGCTTACAGTGTGATCTCCGTCCATTTAAAAAGAATTTTTGAGGCTTCGCCTCCGGAGGGTTATGGTCTAAAGGTTTCATCCACTGAAATGCAGCTTCCATTCATTGTTTTTCTTTTCATTTTTGCAATCACCATGCTATTTACGGGAAGGTATATTGGAGAATATGGGCCTAGAAAAGTTGCACTTATGGGGGCATTATTCACAGGTCTAGGCTGGTGCCTAGCTTCATTTGCCAACTCTCCATTATCGCTAACACTGCTCTACGGTTTAGCGGGTGGCTTCGGAGTTGGCGTAGCCTATAACTGCCCAATAGTGAGTTCTACAAAATGGTTTCCAGATAAGAGAGGCCTAGCCGTTGGCTTAACTGTTCTTGGTTTCGGCTTATCAGCAGCCATTATTGGGCCGCTAGCAGACTTTCTTGCAGCAAAATTTGGAGTACAGACTATGTTTCGAATTTTGGGAGGTATATTTTTCGCCTTAACAGCCACATCAGCTTTATTCCTTAAACTTCCCCCTGAGAACTGGACGCCACAAAGTTGGAAACCAGCAAAGGAATTAGGCTCACAAGTAGATTTGAAAAGAGACGAAATGCTCCGGACAAAAACTTTCTATGCATTATGGGTGTGTTACACAATCGGAACGTTAGCTGGTTTAATGGCCATTGGAGTTTCAAAGCCCGTCGGTCTGGAAGTAGCTTCCAACATCGGGATGAGCGAGCAAGAAGTTTCAGCCTTACTTACAGCTCTGATAACACCTTTTGCCATTTGCAATGGGGTAGGCCGTCCTATTTTTGGCTGGTTAACTGACAGGCTTGGCCCAAGGAAGACGGCCGCAGCATCCTTCACGATGATTATCATAGTCTCACTGGCAATGTCAATACTGTCAAACTCGCTGTTAGTATACGTCTTTGCCTTCGCAGTTCTATGGCTTAATCTCGGAGGATGGCTTGCAATAGCTCCAGCAGCCACAGCACGATTCTTTGGGACAAAAGATTATGCACGCAACTATGGTCTTGTTTTTACAGCGTATGGTGCGGGAGCCATAATTGGTAATTTAATCGTCGGCCAAGCCAAAGACCTACTTGGAGCATACATAAAAGTTTTCCCATACGTGGCAACCTTAGGAGCCTCTGGGCTAATAGTATCCTTAACACTAAAGCAGCCAGCAAGAAAATACCAAGAAGGCTAAACTTTATCTAGCCAATAACATCCGGCTTTTGAGTTAAATCCTCTCAAGATCATTTCTTACCCGTTAAGTATTCGTGAATAGCTCTGGCTGCTCTTTTTCCAGCACCCATGGCGCTTATTACGGTAGCTTCGCCCGTGACGATGTCGCCGCCAGCGTAAACTCCTTCAAGGCTTGTTTTGCCATTCTCATCCGTTATAATTGTTCCCCATTTTGTTACGGCCAAGCCTTCCGTTGTGCGTTGAATTATGGGATTCGGTGTTCGCCCAATAGCGATTATGACCGTGTCTACATCCATCAGAAATTCTGAACCCTCAATTGGCACTGGACGACGTCGGCCCGACTCGTCGGGCGGTCCAAGCTCCATACGTATACACTCCATCTGTTTAACCCAGCCTTTCTCGTCTCCAATAAACCGATTTGGGGTTGTTAAAAGTTTGAATATCACCCCTTCTTCTTCAGCGTTTTCGATTTCTTCTTTGCGGGCTGGCATCTCCTCTCTGGAGCGGCGGTAAACTATGAGAACCTGTTCCGCACCGAGACGAAGCGCCGAGCGGGCGGCGTCCATGGCGACGTTTCCACCGCCGATAACTGCAACACGCCGTCCAATCCTTATGGGCGTGTCATACTCCGGAAAGGCATAGGATTTCATCAAGTTAACCCTAATCAGAAACTCGTTGGCTGAGTAAATTCCGCCAAGGTTTTCGCCCGGCACGCCTAGAAACTGTGGCAAACCAGCGCCGGTTCCGATAAACACCGCATCAAAACCTTCATCTTTCAGCAATTCGGGAATCGTATAGGTTCTACCTATAAGATAGCCAAGCTTAAGCTCCACACCAAGCTTCTTGATGTAGTCTACTTCCGCTTGCACAATACTTTTTGGCAAACGGAATTCTGGAATACCGTAAACAAGCACACCGCCCGGAAGATGTAAAGCCTCAAAAATCACCACTTCGTGTCCAAGTTTTGCCAAGTCAGCCGCAACGGTTAAACCAGCCGGCCCAGCACCTATGACAGCAACTCTCTTGCCACTTGGCGGAGCTTTCTCTGGGATAGTGAAACCTTTAGCCCTCTCCCAGTCGGCCAAAAATCTTTCAAGCCTTCCGATGCTAACGGGGTCACCAACCTTGCCGAGAACACACATTTTCTGACATTGCTCTTCTTGTGGGCAGACTCGTCCACAGATAGCTGGGAGGCTGTTTTTCTCTTTAATCTTCTTTATGCCTTCCTCGTATTTGCCCTCTCTAAGCAGTTTGATGAAAGCTGGAATGTCAATTTCCACCGGGCAGCCCTTAACACATTGCGGTTTGGGGCACTGTAAGCAGCGGCTTGCCTCTTCGAGGGCTTGTTCCTCCGTGTAGCCTAAAGCAACCTCATTAAAGTTGTGCCTCCGCACTTCCGGTGGCTGTTTAGGCATCGGAACAGCCTTTTTCTTAACCTTAGGTTTTGATTCGCTTTCCACCATGGCTACAACCTCCAAGCTCCCACAACAAGGCGCTTAAACGCTCTTCAGGAAGGAACATGCGCTGGCGCTTGATAAGTTCTTCAAAATCCACAAGATGCCCATCAAACTCCGGACCATCCACGCATCCAAACTTCATTTGTCCACCCACGCTTACACGGCAGACGCCGCACATGCCCATGCCGTCCACCATCATGGGCATAAGCGTTACAATGGTTGGAATTCTGTAAGGCTTTGTCATCTCGCAGACTGTCTGAAGCATAGCAACGGGACCCATGGCGATGCATCGGTCAAACTTTTCGTTAGCCAAAACATCCTTCAAAAAGTCCAAGCCCCTATAGCCCTCCGAACCGTCATCCGTCGCCACATAAAGTCTATGGCTTAAGGCTTTCATCTCCTCCCTAAAGAATAAGAGTTCCTTTATGCGGGCGCCAATAACGGTTACAACAGTGTTTCCAACTTCCCGTAGAGCTTTAACTTGTAAAAGCATAGGCGCAATCATCACGCCGCCAGCCACACACAAAACCTTGCCGAAATATTTGATTTCCGACGGATTTCCAAGAGGCCCGGTAATGTTCCATATACATTCGCCCGGCTTCATCATGCCAAGCTGCCTCGTGGTCTTGCCAACCTCATTGAAAACAAATGTTATGGTGCCTTTTTCCGCGTCGTAGCCAGCGATCGTCAAGGGTACCCTTTCGCCTTTTTCGCCTATAATAACTATGATGAATTGTCCCGGTTTGGCTTTTTTAGCTATCTCGGGGGCGTAAACCTCGAAAAGCTTGATTTTCGGAGCAAGCTCTTCAGCCCTAACAATTTCATACGTTTTCACGCTTAAGCCTCCTTTTTTAAGGGTTTTGCAGATGGCAAGGCGGAAATTTTTTGGATGAAAGCATCAAGCTTCTTTTCGAAGCTACCAAAATTTCTTGGGGAAGCCTCAAAAAGTTCAAAACGTTCCAGTAGCCCAGTCTTCTTTAAAAAGTCCCTCAACACATCCATGTTTCTTTCCGCCGTATCCCGTCCCTCTTGGAGCTTGCAATCCTCCGCAGAACAAACAACAGCCAAAACCCCGTCAAAACCATTCCTTAAGGCGTTGACAACATGCACCGGGTCGAGAGCTTTAAAGCATGGTATTTCAAGAGTAACGGCGTTTCGCTTAAACAGCATGGTCTCTGGATAGTCAAGAGCTAAAAACTCAGACCATTGACAGCAAAAGACCAAAACAACCGGCGACTTTCTTTCAGCCTTAAGCCTAATGGCAGAGTCGCAGTAACGCTTCAAAACGTTTTCAAACTCGAAACCCTTAAGCTGAATAGCGTAGTGAGGACACACCAAAGCGCAGGCACCGCATCCCATGCAGTAATCATAGAGAATTTTTGGCGTTGCAAAATGATCCGCTTCTATTGCTTTGTAGGGACATATGAAGATGCACTTGTCGCAACCAACGCATTTCAACGTGTCGTAAACAACTTTTCGTGAGTATTTAATAACTCTAACAGCGTCCTTGGTGAAGCCAAGCTCTTCGAGAATCCTCCTGCCCAGAAATAGACGCTTAGTGTTGATTCTTGTGCCCTCTTTGAAGCGGCAAAATGGATCCTCACATTGAATTGAAATAATTTTCTTAATGCCTAAACTCATAACCTTAAAGATAAACTCCGTGGGAACCCTTCCAGAGCACGGCAGCCGCAGTGGAATATATTTCTCTAAGCTTAATCCTTGTTCTATTAAAATTTCCTCAACTTCACGGGTTGATGGCGAATTTCCACGACACATAAGAACAAGCGTCTCAGCATCAACTTTTTTCAGCATCTCCTCAACGTATCTGACTAGGCTAGTATAGTCATAATAAAGGATTTCAATGGCGAAGACAGGGCAGGAACTATAACATATCCCACAAACTTGACATTTTTGCATATCAATCTCAACTTTGCCTGTTTCATCATCACGCTTAATAGCCTCATAGGGGCAAACTGAATAACAGATTGAACAACGGCTACAGTAGTCTTGATTTATGTTCACTACAACGGTTCGCTCCCCATTCATGTAACATTTCCCCGAAACCGCTCACCGTCTCCGAGCGCCGATAGCACTAGAAGTTTTGAAAGATAACATCACGGGTAATATATTATTTTTGGCGCAAATTTGGCACATTTATTGCCTATAGTAGTATGGTCGCCTAATGAAACCATAAGCTTCTAAAGCAGCAGTTATCCCTTGTCCAACAGCTGTTCCAACCTGTTTAACCGAGTGGTTCGTAACGTCGCCAGCGGCGTAAACCCCAAGAATATTTGTCCTTTGACGAGTGTCCACAATTATGTAGCCATGATCATCAACTTCAACGCCTGCTTCTTTAGCAATTTTGCTATTCGGAACTTCACCAACTTGAATGAATACTCCGTCGATAGGCAACTCGAAGGTTTCTCCAGTTTTGTTGTTGAACAGGACCGCCTTTTCAACGATTTTTGCGCCTTTTATCTCTTTAACCTCGGTGTTCCACAAAACTTCAACATTCCTTTTTGCAAGCAAAGCCCTAACCCTGGCTTCCTCAGCACGGAAGGCGTCCCGCCTATGAGCAACCTTAACTTCTGCAAACTCAGCCAAGTAGAGAGCTGTAACTACCGCGGAGTTTCCTCCACCAACAACCAAAACCCGTTTACCCTTGAATAAGGGACCATCACAGATTCCACAATAGCTGACTCCCCTACCTCTAAACTCTTTTTCACCAGGAACCCCCAACTCGCTGTAACTTGAGCCAGATGCAATTATCACCGCTTTAGCTTTGTAAGCGCCCTTATCCGTTTTGACAACTTTTTCTTCATTCTTTAAGTCTAAGGATTCAACCCTTTCAAACTCGTGAATGGTAGCTCCGAGCTTTCTGCACTGAGCAACAAATTTTTGAGCAAGCTCTGCACCACTTATACTTTCGAAACCAGGATAGTTTTCGATCACCGGAGCGTCTGCAACAGTTCCACCAGCAAGCTTCTCCTCAATTATTAGGGTTTCCAACCCACTTCTAACAGCATATATTCCAGCGGTTAAACCAGCCGGCCCAGCACCGACTATTATTAGGTCCCATAGTTCCAAGATTAAATCCCCCTACTAGTTACCTTCATTATATTCATTAAACTCGTTCATCATTAAACCTCAAAACATTTTAGAGATCAAAGACATTATAAAACTAGTGCAGAACGATACAACCACTTTGGATCAGCTGCAACAAATTTTGCTACTGATTCTCAGAGCGCCTCAAGTATAAGTTCGGTGATATCTTTCACCGCGACTTTATCTTCAACTCCCATGGTCTTAACGCTGTCCTCTATCGTTAGCAAGCAAAATGGGCACGCAGTGGCTATAATTTCCGCTCCAACTTCCAAGGCGTCTCTCACACGGATTTCAGATAAACGTTGTCCAGGTAATTCATACCACATTCTTCCACCACCGCCTTCGCAGCAAACGCTCTTCTTTCTCGACCTTGACATCTCAACGAATTTAATTCCCGGAATACTCTCGATTATTTTTCTTGGTTCATCGTATATGCCATGATGCTTACCTAAGTAGCAAGAGTCATGGTAGGTTACTGTTTTTTCTACTTTTCTTGAAAACTTGAGTTTTCCGCGATCGATCAGATCGGCGATACGTATAGTGTAATGCTTGACGTTAAGCTCTTTATCATACCTTGTCTTAAAGGCATTAAAGCAGTGGGGTGAAGTTGTAATTATCTCTTGGACACCATATTTTTCAAAAAGTTCCAAGTTTTTGTTCGCTAATTCCTCAAAAAGCCCAAGTTCACCCATTGAGTAGATTTCATTTCCGCAACACGTCTCTTCATTGCCAAGAATAAAATAGTCTACAGCTGCTAGGTTGAAAATGTTTACCATCGCTTTAGCAACATTCTGAACTCTGCTGTCATAGGAAGAGGCGCAGCAAACGAAGTATAAAGTGTCAGCAGTGCCTTTCTCTTGCGCGAATTTTACCTTTAAACCATCAGCCCATTCAGATCTTTTGTTGCGACTTATCCCCCACGGATTTCCATACTTGAAGACAGCGTCCAACACGTCTACAAGGTTGCGTGGAACTTCTCCCTGCTCAATAAAGAAGTTTCGCAGGCTGATTATAACATCAAGAGGCTTGGCATTTCTTGGGCACATAGAAGAGCACGTTGAACAAGTTGTGCAATCCCAAACTTCTTTTTTCTCTTCGATTTTTACTGGCGGTGAAGTTTTTAGCCCGGTAAGATGGTAGGCGATTTCAAGCATCAACTTTCTGGGATTGAGCTTCGACTTAAAAGAGACGGGGCAGGCTCCGCTGCAAGTCGCGCATTGCATGCACAAGTTAAAGTCTAACTTCTTAAACAGCTCAGAAGCTTCCATCAATTAACTTCCCCCACACTTAATGCGGCTTTGATTTCTGCAAGTATTTGTTCATTCTTAAAGTGCTTGGCATCGATTGCCTTGGTTGGGCACGCCGCTGCGCAGGCACCGCACCCCTTGCATAGAACATCAATTATCTTCACGGTTTTTTCTTCAGCAACTATTGCATTGAAGGGGCACATGGGAACACAAATTAAGCATTTGCTGCAGAGATCTTCATCAACCCTCGCTACAACAGCCTCAACCTCATACTCGCCAGCCGACATTAAAATGCTTGCCTTTTGCGCTGTAGCAGAAGCTTGAGCGACACTATCAGGAATATCTTTTGGTCCTTGCGCAGCACCGGCAATAAATATTCCATCAACAAGCGTATCCACAGGCCTCAACTTAGGGTGTGCCTCTTTGAAAAACTTGTCTGGACCAAGCGATAACCCTAGAATTTCACTTAACACTTTCGTTGCTTTAGATGGTATGAGCCCAATTGAAAGAACCACTAAATCAACTTCCGTTTCCACCATTGCGCCAAGCAGCGTAT
Organism: Bathyarchaeia archaeon; assembly: GCA_038817995.1. Lineage (GTDB taxonomy): Archaea > Thermoproteota > Bathyarchaeia > Bathyarchaeales > Bathycorpusculaceae > DRVP01. The sequence continues at coordinate 26,300 of JAWAZC010000007.1, forward strand.
CCTCTGCTTTTATCACAAGCTTTTTTGTCTCTCGATTTTTTGAGACGTCAGCCACTTTTCCGCGGACATACCGTATTCCCTCGTTTTGCGCTCTTTTGTAGAATTCTTCGTATCCTTTTCCAGCTGCCCTAACATCGATGTAAAAGATTAGGATTTCCGCGTCGGGAATCCTTTCCTTTATCAGTAGTGCCTGTTTGGTGGCATACATACAGCAGACTCTAGAGCAGTAAGGGTTGGTGTTTTCGTCTCGAGAACCTACACATTGAATGAAGGCTATGCGTTTTGGAGTTGTCCCATCTGAAATCCTCAAAATTTTTCCTTGAGTTGGCCCCGTTGGAGCGAGCACTCTTTCGAGTTCAAGCGCAGTCATTACATCTTCATAGGCACCGTAGCCATAAACCTCCAGAACTGATGGATCAAACACATCGTAGCCCGTTGCCACTATTATTGTTCCTACCTCGATCTCCAATCTTTGGGATTCCTGTGAAAAATTTATGGCACTTTCCCCACGAGAGCGTAAACATGCATCAACACATTTGTAACATTGAATGCAATTTTCAATATCCACGGTATATACTAGAGGAACTGCTTGAGGAAATGGAATGAAAATGGCTTTTCTCAACCCGATACCTTCATCAAATTCGTTTGGAACTTCAATTGGACACACTTTGGCGCATTCTCCGCAGCCATTACAGAGCTTGTCTATGACATATCTAGGTTTGATTTCCACTTCGACCTTAAAGTTGCCAACATAGCCCGAAACACGCTTGACTTCTGCGTTTGTAAGAAGATGAATTTTTGGATGATGTGCCACTTCAGCCATTTTAGGCGATAATATACACATCGAACAATCCATTGTCGGAAAAGTCTTATCGAACTGAGCCATGTGTCCTCCAATGGTAACGTTCTTCTCCACTAAATAGACTTCAAATCCTTCATTTGCAATGTCCAGTGCTGCTTGAATTCCAGCGATTCCGCCGCCAATAACTAAGCAGCTTCTTTTTACTGGAACTCGAATGCTTTCGAGAGGCTCAAGCAGGTTGGCACGTGCAACAGCCATCCGAACAAGATCAATAGCTTTCGCTGTTGCCTCCTCCGGTTCATCAGAATGCACCCATGAACAGTGCTCTCTAATATTTGCCATAACAAGTAAATACTTATTCAAACCTCCAGATTCCAAACATTTACGGAAGGTTTGTTCATGAAGGTTGGGTGAGCATGCTGCGACAACAACACGATTTAGATTGTGTTCTTTAATGTCTTGACTGATCATCATCTGACCAGCATCTGAGCAGACATAAAGATAGTCCTTAGCCACGACAACGTTTGGAAGCTTTGAAATGCATTCTACAACTTTTTTAACGTCAACAACCCCGGCAATGTTTACACCACAATGACAAACATAAACACCAACTCGGACGCTGCCAGCGTTTTCTTCCAAGCATTTTCTACTCATTGATATCCCATATGTCCCAGCTAGTAATCTTCGATGAGTTATAGATTACAAAAAACAGCACAACTCAATAAAAAAGTATTTCTGAACGTTCTAAGAAAATTGATGATATGCCCAGAGAAATCGTAAAGAAAACATGTTCAACAGAGTTTCTGACTCTTACGAGAATATCGCTAGGTTCTTGTGAAAAGTTGGTGTTTGATAAGAGTAAATGCAACGGCTGTGGAATCTGCGAGAAAGTATGTTATAAGGAAGCAATAAGCTTTAAAAGCGCAGTAGTGCGTGAAGGCAAACTCTTAGAAAAAAGGGCAATAGTTGTTAACAAAGATAAATGCACATTTTGTGGAGTTTGCGCTGCCCTCTGTCCTATTAATGCCATAAAAATGTTCAAAAATGGAAATCGTAAAAACACCGCTGTTGAGTTGGAAATAATCCCCTACCTTCATAAGGAAGTTAAGGTAAAATTAGAAAACTGTGACCCCTGTTGCCAGCTGGTGTGTAAAGAAAACTGTCCCTTAGAGGCTATAAGCGTGCAGACCATAGAGGAAAACGGGAAAATCTTGGAAATCACAGGAGTTCAGGTGGACACCGATAAGTGTATTTTCTGCGCAATATGCGAGGATTCATGTCCACAAAAAGCCATTCGTGTAACTAAGCCATTTCAAGGAACACTTAAAGTGGACACGGCGCGCTGTCCGGAAATGTGTGATGCATGTGTGGATGTTTGCCCAAGCAGGGCTCTAACTCTGGGCGAAGATGGTAAGGTCTGGGCTATAGACAAGTACTGTATTTATTGTGGAGCTTGCAAGGAAGTCTGCCCGGAAAATGCTATTGAAGTGAAAATGACAAACATTCTGTATGATAGGATCGCTTCTGGTGCTTGGTTCTCAATTATGGAGAAACTAGTTTCAAAGGAATATGCTTACAGGGAATTGTACGCTAGCGCTGTAAGGAGCTGCTTAAAGCATCTGCAACAGGACACCGAACGAGTCAACTCATAACTTAAAACGTAAAGTTGTTTGAAGAAAAATGATAGGGCTGGTTTTTACATCAGAGAAAGTAAAAGTTTATTGGAAACTCTGCGTCATTTAAGGACGGTGCAAAAATGAGGGATCACATTCTCTGGAGACAAAACATTTAATATCCTTCGAGGTAGCTCAGAAGATTTTATGGAGTTTTTGAGAAAGATTGAGGAAAAATGGCAGAAACGATGGGAAGAGGCTAGGATCTTTGAGGCGAATCCGGACCCCTCAAAGCCTAAGTTCTATATAACGGTGGCCTATCCTTACCCGAACTCTCCACAGCACATAGGTCACGCTAGAACTTACACTTTGGCTGACGCGTATGCAAGGTACATGCGTATGAGAGGCTACAATGTGCTTTTGCCCATGGCTTTTCATTATACTGGAACACCAGTTTTGGCTATGGCGAAACGCTTGGCGGAAAACGATCAAGAGCTGATAAAAGACTTTGTAAACGTCTACAAGGTTCCAAAGGAAAAACTGAAGGATTTAACAGATCCACTGTGCATGGCGCGCTACTTTCACGAGGAGATTAAAGAGGGCATGAAGCGTATAGGCTATTCAATAGATTGGAGACGCGAGTTCACAACTATAGACCCTCAATACAACCGCTTCATTGAATGGCAGTTCCACAAGCTCCGCGAAAAAGGCTACATTAAAAGAGGAAGTCACCCAGTGGGTTGGTGTCCAAAGGACGGAAATCCGGTGGGGCAACATGACACGGAAGGTGACATTGAACCCGAGATAGGTGAGTTCGTTTTAATAAAGTTTAAGCATGGCGAGTGGGTTCTGCCGACAGCCACTCTGCGTCCAGAAACGGTGTTCGGTGTAACAAACATTTGGGTAAATCCAAAGGCGCTATATGTGAAAGCTGAGGTGGATGGCGAAAAATGGATAACAAGCCGGGAATGCGCTGAAAAATTAACTTACCAAAACCGTCGAGTAACTGTTCTCGAGGGATTGTATGGAAAGGAGCTTGTGGGAAAAACCGCTGAGAACCCAGTCACTGGTGATAAGATCTACATTTTGCCAGCAGACTTTGTTGATCCCAAAAACGCAACTGGTGTGGTCATGTCGGTGCCGGGGCACGCTCCGTACGACTATGTAGCCTTGGAAAACTTGAAAAGCAAACCGGCGGAATTGACGGAATACGGGCTTAAAGTAGAAGACATAACATCGATAAAAGTAATTTCAATAATCGAAGTTCCGGGTTACTTGGAGATCCCGGCGGCTGACGTTGTGAAACGGATGGGCATCCGTGAGCAAACAGACCTGAAGTTGGAAGATGCCACGAAAGAAGTTTACAGGCACGAGTTTCACAGCGGCAGAATGAGGACAAACACCGGCAAGTACGCTGGTTTGCCCGTGGCTGAAGCTAGGGAAAAAGTCAAGCAAGACTTGATTTCTTCAGGGAAAGCGACGACCATGTATGAACTTCTTAACAGACCGGTTAGATGCCGTTGTGGCGCCGAGTGCGTTGTGAAGATATTCGAGGACCAGTGGTTTATAGATTATGGCAATCCTGAATGGAAAGCTTTAGCCCACAAATGTCTTGAAAGAATGAGAATTTACCCAGAGGAACTGCGCACCCAGTATAGGCACGTAATAGACTGGCTGCATGAGAAGGCGTGTGCTCGAAAATCCGGTTTGGGAACAAGACTGCCATGGGATCCAGACTGGATAATTGAATCTCTTTCAGACTCGACTATTTACATGGCCTACTACACTATAGTCCGCCACATAAAGTTGTATAATATTCAGCCGAACCAGCTTACAGACGAAGTTTTTGACTATGTTTTCTTAGGTATCGGGGAAGTTGAACAAATAGCTAAAAAAACCGGAATAAGTCCCGACGTTCTTGATGGCATGCGACGGGAGTTTCTATACTTTTACCCGCTGGACAGCAGGCATTCCGCCCACGAATTGATTCCAAACCATTTAACCTTCATGATATTTAACCACACAGCCATATTTCCAGAGGAGCTCTGGCCCAGACAGATAGTGACAAACGGTGTCGTCACCATGGAAGGTGCAAAAATGAGCAAGTCCTTTGGCAACATAATTCCCTTAAGAGAAGGTCTGGCCGCTTATGGGGCAGACCCTATAAGGCTTAGCGTGCTCGCCACCGCAGAGCTACTTCAGGATGCAGACTTTAGCTCAGCCGTGGCGAAGGCTATGTTGGAAAAATTGGAGAAACTTTACAGGATTGTCTTGCAGACATTGCAGACAGAGGAGACAACTGAAAAAAGAGAAACCCAAGGAGGGTTAACGACCGTTGACAGGTGGATGTTGAGCCGCCTTCAGGAACATATCAAAAAGGCAACTGAGGCCATGGAACGATTAGAAGTGCGGAAGGCTATTCAGACGATTTTGTTCGAGTTAGATCAAGATCTTCAGTGGTACCAAAAACGCATAAAAAATTGTGGAAAAACAAACGTAATCAAAGAAGTTCTAAGGAACCAAATACTGATGTTGGCACCCTTCGCCCCTCACATTAGTGAGGAGTTATGGGAAAAGCTGGACGGAAAAGGCTTTGTATCCCTAGCACCGTGGCCTAGACCCGACGAAACGAAAGTTGACATAAAAGCTGAGGAAAGCGAGGCCTTGATAATGGGAGTTTTAGAGGACACACGCAACATATTGAAGGCAACAAAAACAAAACCGCGAAAAATTTTCTATTACACGGCGGCACCATGGAAATGGCACGTCTACTTAAAGGCGATAGAAAAATCTGTTGAAGGCAGAATTACACAAAGTGCACTAATGAAAGAGTTTCTAAGAGATCCAGAGTTTAAAGCAAAAGCCAGAGAGCTAGCAGATTTTGCTGGCAAAATCATAGAAGAAATCAACCAGATCCCTCCGGAAAAGAAGCGAAGGCTAATTATGGTCGGGCGGATAAACGAAGCTCAAGTCTTAAAAGAGGCAGAGGACTTTTTAAGGGACGAACTAAACGCGGAATTAATGATCCTCGAGGAAAAAGAAGCGCAGCTTTATGATCCTAAAGGCAAAGCTCGTCTAGCAAGACCGCTGCGACCAGCCATCTACATAGAATAACTAAATGGGGTTTTACATTTTCAGTCAAAGGTTATTAGGATAAGCTTTATTCAGCCTCTCTAGAGAATCTAAATGAAGAAGGGTCCGTGGCGCAGCTTGGACAAGTAAAGCCTTGAGGCTTAATCCAAAAAGCGCGTCGGCCTTCTAAGCCGGAGATCCCGGGTTCAAATCCCGGCGGACCCGCCATCCACAATTTTTGTTTTGTTTAAAAGTTTAAAGGACTGACAAAGCTAAATTGGTTTGAAGGTGAAGCGATGTGAAGGTTACGTTTTGGCTGTTAGATGTGAATTATGAAGTTAGAAATCATGAACCTGAGATTTGGCTTTGGGGCGTTGACGATTCTGGGGAAAGGGTTCTAATCATTGATAGAAGTTTTCTCACGTATTTTTACGCTGTTGTTAAGGGGGGTTTTGATCCTTCTAGGCTTATGGACGAGATCAGGTCTAGGAAAGCGTTATACCCCCATATTGTTGATGTTGAACTTGTTGAGAAGCGATTTTTTGGCAAGCCTGTGAATGCCTTGAAAGTCTACTGTAAGGATCCAGATTCAGTGACGAAGTATGCCAAAGCTTTGCAGAAGATGGACGGTGTCGAAGAATGTTTTGAGGATGATGTCCGGTATTCCATGAGGTATCTGATTGACAATGGTGTTGTTCCTTGTGGTTGGCATGATGTTGAGGTTGAAGAAGAATTTAAAATGCCCAACGTTAAGGTTGACCATGTTTATATAGCTAAGTCTCCCCCAAAGTTCGTTGAAAGGGCAGATGTTCCGAAACTGCGGATCCTAGGTTTTTCAATGATATGTTACAGTCGAGAAGGAGCGCCAAAACCTGACAGAAACCCTGTAGTCATAATTTCTACAGCGACAAATAGTGGTGAAGAGAAGCAGTTTTTGGCTGGCGAAGACAAAAACGACAAGCCAGTGTTGGAGGCTTTTATGGATTATGTGCACGGTTTCGATCCAGACGTTATTGTTGGTTTTGGCGTTAACAGGCAGGATTGGGCTTACTTAAACGAGCGGTGTAAAAGGCTTGGAATGCGCTTGTCCATTGACAGAGCTGGAACAGAGCCACATACGAGCGTTTATGGACACGTTTCAATCACTGGAAGAGCGAACGTAGATATTTTCGATTTCGCCGACGAATTTCCAGACGTCAAAGTTAAAACTCTAGAAAATTTGGCGGACTATTTGGGAGTCATGAAGCTTGAAAATCGAGTTTTAATTGAGGATGTAGATTTTGCAGATTACTGGGATGACAAGAGCAAACGAGAAGTTTTGAAGAGATTTTCGATGGAGAACACCCGTTGCATTATGGGCATAGCCAACGCAATCATGGACTTTGCCATACAACTTTCAAGCCTTGTAGGCTTGCCACTAGACCACATTGGTACAGCGGCTGTGGGCTTCCGTGTAGAGTGGTTCTTGATAAAGCATGCCCACAAGATTGGGGAGCTCGTGCCCAAAAGGGTCGAGCAGCCTTATAGACCATATGCAGGTGCCATCGTGCTAAGCCCAAAGCCCGGGATGCATGAAAATATTGCTGTTTTAGACTTCGCATCAATGTATCCTAATTTGATGATAGCTTACAACATTTCCCCAGACACTTACGTTGCTCCTTCAGAGCCTACACCGCCATGCGGCGTTTATGAGGCACCCGAGGTTAAGCATAGGTTTAGGAAGGAACCTCCAGGATTTTATAAGGAGGTGCTGTCGTATCTTATTGCCATAAGAAATGAGATCCGCGCCAAAATGAAGTGTTGCCCGCCGGACAGTGTGGAATACCGCGTTTTGGACGCTAGACAGAAGGCTGTTAAAGTCATAACCAACGCCTCTTACGGTTATGCTGGTTGGATTGGCGCCAGATGGTACATGAAGCCCGTTGCGGAAGCCGCCACCGCTTGGGGCAGGCACACGATTCAGACGGCTATCAAAATGGCTGAAGAAGAAGGCTTGACGGTTGTCTACGGTGACACAGACAGCATATTCATAAAATATGAACCGGAAAAAGTCGAAAGGCTGATGCAGAAGATTTACGAGAAACTTGGTTTAGAAATTAAGCCAGACAAAATTTACAAGCGCATATTCTTCACCGAGGCCAAAAAGCGTTATGCGGGGCTCCTCCCCAACGGACGATTAGACATAGTTGGCTTAGAGGTCATAAGGGGCGACTGGGCAGCCGTTGCCAAAAACGTCCAAGAAAAAGTTTTGGAGATGATTTTGAAGGAGCAGTCTCCACAAAAGGCAGCCCGCTTTGTCCAACAATTCATCCAAGAACTCAGGCAGAAGAGGGTTCCCTACCGCGACTTGATAATATGGAAGACTTTGACCAAGGCTGTTGACGAGTATGAGGTTAAAGCGCCTCATGTAGCAGCTGCAAAAATGTTAATGGAAAAGGGCTGGAAGCTCGCCATGGGCGACAAGGTCGGTTACGTCGTGGTTGTTGGAGCGGGGAGGCTTTATGAGCGAGTTAAACCCTACATGTTCGCCAACTACGACGACGTCGACATCGAGTACTATGTAACTAACCAAGTTGTGCCAGCCGCTGCCAGAGTCCTTGAATGCTTCGGCATAACAGAAGAACAACTTTTAAAGGCTAAAACAGCCGAAAAGAGCGCAGAGGTAAGGAAGCTTACAGACTTTTTTGGAGGCTAGCTTTCCATGATTTCTGAGAAAGTTACCAACTGCACGTTTAAAGGCGGCTTTACGGCTTCTGAAATGCGAGAAGCAACGATGTTCTTTATGTTTTTCTCGCTGGCTATGTCCACTATTCGTTGGGTTATTATACCGTCAAAAATCACGGTGTCCACTCCGCTGACCTGCTGAAGTTTTTCGGCCAGTTGGCTGACAGGTAGCCGCTCAATAGGCTCAAGCTTCTCGTTTAAAAGTACAGCCTCTAAAGTGCCTTCCAAGTCCTTTGCTAGCTGAACTATTTCCCTGGGAAACTCTATTCGACGTCTCTCTCTTCTAGGCTGTTTGAAAAGTTCTTCCACAGGTACTTTAGCAGCCAAAGCTTCGAATATTTCCTTGCAGTTGAGCTCTTCAACTTCTTTACCTCTAGGTGCCCGCGCCACATACTTCACGTTGGTAACTTGCAGCAGCTCTTTCAAAATTAAGTCCCCGCCTCGGTCTCCGTCAAGGAAGGCTGTTGCCTCCTTTTCTCGGCAAAGCTTCTTTATAGTCTCAGGCACTTTCGCGCCTTCAAGGGCTATGACATTATGAATTCCACAACGCATCAAATTGATTACGTCAGCTCTTCCTTCGACAATTATTATTTCCTTGGCGCTGTCCACTTCTGGACCAGCTGAAAGCTCCTCTGGACCATATTTTTCCACTTTCGCCACTTTGAGAGTTTCAGCCAACTCTTTGAAAATTTCGTCCACAGTTGGCATTGTTTCAATGGTCCATTGATGGAGAATTTCCTTGGCCCTATCAATAATGGCTTTTCGGCGAGCTTCACGCACATCCTCAATTTTTTCGAGGGTTACTTTTGCGGCGCATGGACCAACGCGATTTATGCTTTCTATGCTTGCCGCCAAAAGGGCCGTTGAAACACGGTCTAGACTTGTTGGAATTATTATCGTGCCCGTTGTCCTATCATTTTTTGATTGAAGCTCAATTTCTATTCTACCTATCCGGCCAGATTTTTGGAGTTCCCTCAAGTCTAGCTCTGGTCCGAAGAGCCCTTCTGTCTGGCCGAAAACAGCGCCTATAACGTCTGGTTTCTCAACTACTCCATCTATTTCGAATTTTGCACGGATTACATACTTTACGGTAAGGGTTTGGGATGATCCCGTAAGCGTCACCTCCTATATACATGTTTATACCTTTGTTAGCTTGATTGCGTAATGAGAGAGAACGGCTCTCTAAACGTCAGAGGATTATAGTGAACAACGATCTATATTACCTTTATGAATCTTCACTCTATTCGGTTCGTTTCGAAATTGCATTTATGGTTGTGGTGTTTCCGGCAAAGTCTGGTTAAGCATCGCGTCGGTTTGGTTTAATATAAAACTCTCTAGCTTTCTTATTCTATCTACGTAGGGTATATTTGAGGTTTGAAGAGTTTGTTCAAAGATAGAAACTGCATATTCGACCACAACACACGCAAGGATTGTCGCGGACACGACTAATAGTAGAGTGACTACTGCTGTTTGCATGTTAGCCTTCTCCTTTCATTAAAAACAAGCTTAGTTTGTGCTAATATAGGTTATTCCAAACTCACAGTTATTTCCTCTCAAAAGCAACAAGTTCCAGCGTCTGGATTATTGCAACTAAAGCGGTAATAAACTTCATTGGAGACGTGATTTTGCTTTTAACGTTTTCAAGTATTTGGCGAGGCCTTCTATGTCTTTGATTTCTCTGCCCGTGAGGTTTGAGAGTTTTAGCCAGTAGTAGAGGTTTACTTTTAAGCCTGCTTTCTCTACGTGGATTTTCAAGTGTTCGGTTAGTTCCCTGCCTTCTCTGTCGAAGTCCAACATTAATATGACCTCGTTTGAGTTGGATTTTTCTATTTCTGAAATTACGTCGAGAAGGGTTTTCAAGCCTTTTTTGGCGAATATTATTTTTCCAGTTACTCCGAGAGTTTTTAGAGTTTCAGCGTCTTTCTTTCCTTCTACAAGGATTGGTTTTCCACAGTTGCTTTCTTCGGCTAACTGTTCAAGGATTTGTTGGATTTGCTCCACTTTATCTCTTAGATGGGTGGACAAGGCTTTTACCTTGTTGCTTCCGCCTTTTTCACTACTTCTAGGCTTTCTCGGGCTTCCTTATCTGTTTCAAAATACCGTCTTATTGGTTCAAGGATTTTAGCCAGTTCCTTTGCTACAGCGTTTTTCAAGTCTTGTGGATGAAGTTGCCCTGTCCTATAGGCTTTTTCTAGTTCCGCATAGTTTTCGAAGGTTATTGTGCCGCCGTATTTGGATGGTCTTTCAACAGTGAAGGTGTCTCTTTCATGGAATATGATGTATTTGGCTATTTCTAGAACAGGGTTCATTTCCGTCTGTTTTTCTGGACACCATGCCTTTCTGAGTTTGGCTTGAATTTGCTCTTCGGTATCGTGGATGAATATGGCTGTCCAAGGTTTTGATTTGCTCATTTTGCTGGCAATCACCTGCTCAAGCTTGTCTTTTGTCTGGAGTTTAACAGGTTCGGTTAAGCCCATCAAAAGGTGGTGGTGCACCGCCACCGGCTTTTTCCACCCCATTTTTGGGAAAATTTCGCGGGCAAGCACGTGGGCTTTGCGTTGGTCCATGCCTCCATGCGGTATGTCGGCACCTATCGTTTTAATGTCTACGGCTTGCATCGGCGGATAGAAGTACTGCGACAAATCCAGCTTTTCAGTTTCACTTCGCCCCATAATTGTGAGGCAACGCAGCGTGCGGCTAAGCGTCATGTGTTTTGCAAACTTCAGCAGATTACGCCAATACTCGTCGTTGTTGTGGTAGAGCTCCGACCCCACCACTATTTTTACGCCTGGACAGAAAAACTGGAAAGCTTTCGTGTAGTATTTTGTTGCTTGCAGTATTTTATCCCAGTTTCCGCCGAACTTGTTGTTTATGAAACTGTGCCAATCCGCCAAATACACTTGGCAGCGGATGCCCGCCTTCAAAAAATCGTTTATCTTAAAGCCGGCGATCACGAGGTTTCCAAGGTGCAAAAGGCCGGAAATTTCAAAGCCAATATAGTGGCTAGGATGCGGGTTTGTTTCGAGAAGCTCCCGTAGCTCGCTTTCGACAAGAATCTCCTCCGTCGGCGGACGCTTAATCAAGTCGATTTTTGTTTCTATGTCCAAGCCCGGTCAGACCTTCACAATATATGCAAGTGCATAACTTAAAAGTTGTTTCCGAAAAGGCGGCATCATGTTTTATCGCGGGCGCCCTTTTTGTCTCCCAACGTCACCTATCACTTAACTTCATCGTGGAGCCATGCGCTCCCCTTGGTTAAGCTCTCTCCGGCGTGGGAGGTTTATGAGGGCGCCCGCGCCCGCCGGTGTCCCATGCTTGGGTAAACCCGCCTTCACAGCAACAAGCGTTCAGGGCGCTTGCCGCTCGGTTGGGTCCGTCGGCGTGGATTTATCCCGGCGGGGTTCCCGGAGAAGGCTCACGTTATAGGCGTTTCATCGCCGAAATAGGTTAAAGCTTTTCAAGAATTAAACGTTGCTGTTTAAACTTTTTATGGATGATTAGCCATTAATTGCATGTGTGTCATGGGATGGGTTACGTTAGAGTTCGGGGTTTTATTGCTAATCCGATAGACCGCAATTTAAAGGCGGAATTGGAGTTTATTGTGGACACCGGTGCAATTTACACGGTTATACCAAAAAATGTTGCTGAAGAGCTTGGGCTAAAAGAGCTGGGTAGGCGGAAATTTAAAATGGCGGATGGAAGCGTTGTTGAGTTTCCGGTTTCAGAAGCCTACATAACCATAAATGGCGAAGGTGTGACGTCGCTTGTTGCCATTGCGGATGAGCGGACACCCGTTCTTTTAGGCGTGACAACCCTTGAACTTCTAGGCTTGCAAGTAGATCCTGTAAGCGGAAAACTTGTCCCATTGGAACTAATGATTCTTTAATTTTAGGAGAGTCAATTTTGTTGTTGGCGGCGAACTGCAAAATTGATAGCCTCCTCTAGATTTTCCAGCAATTTAACTGAGGTGATCGTTAGTGAGAAAAAGAGGAGAGCTTTGAAGTTTGTTTAACTCCTCTTGTGTCTTGTGTAAATTATGGCTGACGCTACTATGGCGATTGCCGCCATCGTTGAAATGAGGATGGATAACATCTCTACTGAAAGGCTTGGCATATTTGGAAGCATGCTGGGCAGTGACTGCCAAATGTTTGTGCTGGTTGCCCTGTAGGCTATCGATGCTGAGCCTTGAGTGACGCTTATCTCTAAGAGGATTCCTGTCTGTTTGTCCCAGCGATAACTGTACTGCCCGTCTTCATCGGCTAGGCTTGCGTAAACATAGGTTCTGCTTGCCCCAGCGTAGGTTCCTGTTGCTTCCCCGGCGATTGTTACGCTACCGTTGGTCACCAACTGGATTGTGTCTCCAGTTTTCGAGTTTGCTGGGATGACTACCTGGAAAAATGCATTTCCGGAGCCGCTTGCAACATCGATGGTCCACGTTTCCGTTTGTTCTCTTCCATCACTCATATGCATAGTCATGCTTAAAGTTGCAATTGTTCCAGTGACGGACGTGCACTGTGCTTTAACCCACTGAGGCATATCTGATGGAGGAGTGGTGCCACTTACCACGAGCTCATATTTTATCCAGTCGCCCACTTTGACTCCTACTTGCGCTTCTGCATAAGCTTGGCTTAGGCAGAGCAAAAACACCACAGCAGTGCTATGAAGGCTGCAATTCTCTTCATGCACAGTCCTCCATCATCCGCGTTTAATAATGATGACAGCTATTACGGAAGCCACTGCCACAATGGCAACTGACAATATCAGCCACCAGTAACTCAAAATGCTGGTCAAATTCACGCCGCCGATGCTTCCGCCACCGCCGCTTAAATGCGCTGTTAATTCGTGGTAGCTGTGGTGATACTGCACGCATATTTGGGCATATCCGCCAACTTGACTTATTTGAAAGAGTTAAGAGGTTGATTGTCCAAGGTGACTCTCACGGCTGAAAGGGAGCTTATCATATCTATCGGTACTGTTATGTTGGCTATCCCTGCTGTTCCATCTGGACCGCCGACGTTGACGGTTAAAGCCATGCTCGTGGAGTTAAAAACCACGCCGAGAACAGAAGAGTTTGTTGAAACATACATCCTCTGTTTCGCCACTCAAGCTGCATGCGAATCCAGCCCGCGGGCAAAACAGAGACGAAAGCGTTCAGACCAGTCGCTGCAGCCTCAAGACCATCACTTACGCCGTCACCATCAGTATCCCGCTTCATCGGATTCGTCAGGAAAACTTTGATTTCAACACCGTCGCTGAGTCCGTCTCCATCGGAATCAGGGTTTAACATCAATGTTCCAAGACTGATTTCTTCAAGGTTTGTTAACCCATCGTTGTCATAGTCCTTATGGACGTCGGTGGGGTTGCATGGATTAAGACCATGCTGAAATTCGTCCATATCTGGTAAGCCGTCTCCGTCTGGATTGGGTGTTATTGGAAGATTTCGATTTAGAAGGTATGGAACGAACTTCAAAGCGCCAACATCTAAAAATTGCAGGAAGGCGACCA
>JAWAZC010000007.1:40115-44814 GCA_038817995.1 Bathyarchaeia archaeon
TGCTGAAATTCGTCCATATCTGGTAAGCCGTCTCCGTCTGGATTGGGTGTTATTGGAAGATTTCGATTTAGAAGGTATGGAACGAACTTCAAAGCGCCAACATCTAAAAATTGCAGGAAGGCGACCATAGAATCATCGGCTGGTGATAGTGAACCGCAGAAACCCTTACAAATTATTCGCTTGTTGCTCCCATCTACGTTTACAGCGGCTAGATTGGCGGTGGTGCTCATTCATACTCGTTGCCGGTCGTTAATATCTTGTTTGATACCTCGGTATATGTTAGTGTTTCGTTAGATGCCCAATTAACCCAAAGCGCAACGTTTGCATCTGCGACAGCAGGGACTCTTGTCACGTTGGTTCCATCCAAATTAACAATATAGAGGCCATCGTAGCTATTTTCAGAACTGAATCCAAACGGATTTTTGTTCGCTGTGAAAGCTATCTTGTCATTTGAGGTGCAATCTTCAAACTTGTGATACATCCCTCAAACTCAAGAACCAAAGATGTTTCGTTCGTATTAAAGTCGAACTTATTGATTCGACTGAAAAAAACTGTTCTAGAGTAATTATAATCGTAGAACGAGCCTCTTTCTGTATAAACTAGGAACATGCCGTTTCGTGCAACGTCAATGATGGTTTCGTAAAGTTGATCCTGAACTATGGAGATTCTTTTTATGATTGTTTGGCTTGAGCGTCAAGATTTGCTGAAACTATTTCCACAGAGCCGCCGCTGTTCGCGAAGAAAATTTTTGTTTCGTCTGGGGATACGGCGAAACTACTTCGCATGCGGTCACAAATGCGTCTGGAGCTGAGAATTTGTGGATTACCTCCATGGTGCTAGCATTAATCACCACAACATTCGTAATATAGAAGAGACTATATAGACATCCATTTCGCTAACTACTAGCAAAAGTATTCGTCCTGAAGGCGACCACATAATGTGATATGCATTTGGGTTGTTATAGAACCACCGACTTGAACCAGTCTGATTAACAGATATAGGATCTGTCCAATAAACAATCGTAGGATTGGCATTTGCATTGGGTAAAATCGCATTGGACAAAGAAATACCGTAAAATCCCAGCACCGTTGAAGCAAGAACGGTGGCTATTGCGGCGATGGATGAAAATTTGTTTTTTATCAGTTTCCAACTCCTGTGTTGTATATTACGAAATCTTACGAAATCATAATTTAAAAGTTTACGCAGAACGACTCCATAAAATAAATCCTAAAAATTTATCGGGATTTCAGTTAAGCTCGATTTAGAACGTTCACTTGTTTTGTTTATTGGTTATAAACCATTCTAGGTCTATTTCTAGGGCTGCCGTTGGATTTTCAATCTCAAAGTTGTTTAAGACTTGGGGGTGAATTTCGCCTAACACGCCAACCTGTTTGTTGCCTACATGGACGGCGGCGGTTCTGCCTTCCAAGAAGCTTGGATGTTTAGCCGCCTTGATCTGCCAGTTGGCTAAGCCCATGTTGGCTAAGAGTGCCTCGCAGACAGCCCTTATTTCCGTGTAGTTGGCTGTGGAGTGGCATGTCGCCGCCGCCAAGTGCAAGCGCCTTTCGCACATGGTTTCTTGACGCCGGTTTATCTTGGCTACATCAGACACCTCGAAAAGTTTTTGCGGGTAGCTTTCATGCTTGTTTTCAGCCAAATTCTTCAAAAGCCCGGGCAGAAGCATCTCTCGCATGATTGTGTATTCGGCTGAAACTGGATTGGCTAGGCGCACTGGATTTTTTGGTTTCAGCCTCATGAACTCGTAGTGTATTCGCTCGTTGGTTAATGTGAAGTTCATGACCTCTAGGAAGCCCAGGCCTGTCATGATTTGGCGAACTGTTTCCGCCAGCTTGTTGGCTGGATGTTTTTCGCCGACTGTTATCGTAGTGGGTATTGTTGGCTCAAGCCTGTAATAGCCGTAGCCTATGGCAACCTCCTCGACAAGGTCTATTTCGTGCAGTATGTCGATGCGGTATGGTGGGATGGCAACCTCCAAAACGTCCTTTTCAACTTGTTCCACGCCTAGACGACACTTCCGCAAACAGTGCGCAGCCTCGTCGACAGAAAGCTTTAAGCCCAGCATCTTGCTGGCGTAGCTCACTCTAAGCCTCATCCTTTCCGGTTCAAGGCTAGGCGAAACCAGCGTTCGGTCTGGATATCGCACAATAACTTTTTCGAGTTTCCCACCCATGTCCGCCAACGCCGTGGCCAAAACTTTTAAGCTTTTCTCTACAGCCTCAAAGCTTGGGCCAGTAACGTCGAGGAACAGGTTCCGTGTTTTCTCACTTACTCTTGTTAGTTCGCCGTTTATGATGGGCGGCATGGATAAAACCCGTCCATATCTATCAACAAGCAGCGGGTATTTGGGCGCCCAATCAACAAGGTGGCGGTAGGCCACACCCTTCTCGTGTTTTTCCAAGATTTCTCTCGGTGTCATCTCCTCCGTCTTACCAAGTGGCACAAATTTTACGCCCGTAGGTTCTACAGCTGTGTATGTGAAGGGCGGCTCAACAGCATCCAAGTTGTGAATGCCAATGGAAGCCTTCTTTCGGTCTCGTCCCACACCCCAGTGGAGGTCTTCCTGCATCTCCATAAGCTCCACAACTGCATCCTCGTCCAGTTTAACGTCACGAACAACAGCTGCAAGCATGTAGGGCCTAACGTCAGCAACAGCCTTATCGACGTTCAGAGTTATTTTAGGCTCTTCGGCACTGTATCTGGGCAGACCGGTTTCCAGTTCCAGAAAACCTTTTAGGGCGCGGGCCACACCGACGTAGCTGCAGAAATCTATGCGGTTTGGGTTGTACTCTGCCTTAACATAGTCTTCGCCCATTTCCTCTAGGTCGAAGCCAAGCCACGGCAGCCACTTTGCCAACTCTTCAACAGTGACAGGCTTACCCAAAAACTTCGCTAGTTTTTCTACGCGTAGGTTTATCACTGGCATAGAGGCGTCCTCCTTAGCCAACCAACATTATTCGCGTACAACATGCGAATATCATCCAAACCCAATTCAATCATGGCCAAACGCTCCAAGCCACCTCCCCAAGCCAGCACCGGACATTTAATGCCCATGGGCGCCAAAACTTCTGGACGGAACATGCCCATGCCGCAGAGTTCTATCCAACGTTTAAGCTTTGGGTGGTAAGCTACGGCTTGGGCTGAGGGCTCCGTGTAGGGGAAGTAGCTTGGCCAAAACTCAATTTTTTCGATGCCAAACTTAGTGTAGAAAGTTTTCAACGTACCCATCAAATCGCGCAGAGTCACATCCTTATCGACAATTATGCCTTCAATCTGGTGGAATTCGGCTAAATGCCGATAGGTTACCTGCTCGTTTCTGTAAACCCTATCCACGGAAAACACCTTTATCGGCGGCTTCTTGTGAGTTGCCAAATACTTTATGGTTTCAGCCGTCGTGTGCGTCCTCAAAACGAGCTTTTTAGCTTCCTCGCTGCTCCACTTGTAGCCCCAACCTTTTGAGCCTGTGATCCAGCCGTTTTCATGGGTTTTCGCCACAGCCTCCACGAGCCCTTTGTACGGTAATCGTCCAGCCTGGGGGTATGCCAAATAAAACGTGTCCATCATCTCGCGGGCTGGATGGTCTTGAGGCTGAAACAAAGCATCGAAGTTCCAAAAAGCCGTCTCTACCAGTGGACCGCGGATTTCAGTGAAACCCATCTCCAAAAAGATTTCGCGGGCGCGTTGAATAATCTGCTGCAACGGGTGCACTTTGCCTGGATAAACTGGGGGCACAGGGGCTGTCACGTCAAACTCTGTAAGTTTTATGTTTCTCCAGTGTCCGGAAACTATGAGCTCCGGTGTCAGCTGTGTGACCTCTTCAACAATTTCCAAGCCTTTTTTGGCCATTCGCCATCCTTCCTCAGTTAATTCAAGTTCACGGTGAACTTTTTCCTCAAACTCAACTAAGTTGCGCTTTCGGAGAGTTTCCAAAACTGGTTTAAGCTCCTCGTTTAGGTCTTCAACTCTTAAGGAACGGCTCTCAAATATGGTGGCTAAAAGTTTCTCGTCAACTCCGATGGGCGGCTCAGCCTCCACGTTTAACGTACACTTTTTGCCCCTTATGAAAACCCAGTTTTTCCGTTTAAGCCAGCCTAGGGCTATCGGCACTATTTCAGCATCTAAACCAGCTTCTCTGGCGGCTTCATCCACGTCCGCCTCGCCGCCAAGCCTTAACAGGGCGCGAAGCAAACGGCGCTCCGGCAAACCGTACTGAGCGTAATATTCACCTTCCTCGGTTAAGGTGGCAACATTCCATTTTTGCTCGTGGATTTTGATGAGATTTCTTTCCGAAAGTGTTAGGGCAGCTCTCATAACGGCGGCATGGGCTAAACCGCTTTTTTCAGCTATATCTTCCACGGAGGCTTTTCCGTCAAGCATTCTCAGGGCAATTAAAGCCTTTTTCTCGTGGAGCCTTAAACCAGCCATTCTAAACACCCAAATAATTTTTTGAGCCTTCAACTACGCAGGGATGCTTACATAGAAAGCCTTGAAGACTTTTTAAGCTATGCCCGTCAAAAACCCGAAATGCGCAACCTTTCATGGAAATTGGCGGTGCATCCCTTCACCCGAACAACGATGTTAATGGAAATGTGAACCGCATATTTATAGGTTATTCCAGAACCTCTTCACAAAACTTAATACAAATGTTTGGATTGTATTAAAAGCCAGAAAACCCTGAAGA
>JAWAZC010000008.1:0-32979 GCA_038817995.1 Bathyarchaeia archaeon
ACATTTTCACAATTCAAACAGCCGAAAAGGGCATTTTATGGTTTAAGGTTAAGGCTAAGGGCAGACCCGGCCACGGCTCAGTGCCGGGCGCCGCTGACAACGCCATCCTCCGTATGAATAGGGTTGTAGATAGGCTTGGCAATTATCGGGCTGAAATAGTGCTGACGCCCACCGTGAAACAGTTTTTGACCGTTATGGCTGAGGAAAACAAGCAGGCTGGGGGCGTCCTCAAAAGTCTGCTCCAAAACCCAGCTAGAGCCGACGAAGTTTTGGATATGCTGGCCCAGAAAGACAAGGCTATGGCTGAAGAGCTTCGCGCGATGCTAAGGATGACAGTGGCACCAACAATTATTCATGGCGGCGTTAAAGAGAATATAATTCCGTCAGAATGCGAAGCCGTTTTCGACTGCAGAATCCCGCCCGGACAAACCACCGTTGAGGCTTTCAACCGCATAAAAGAGCTTTTGAAAGACGTAGACCTCGAAAAGCTTGAATTCAAGATTATCCAAGCCAACGAACCCTCAGAATCTCCAACAGACACGCCTTTGTACAGGGTTATAGTGGAAACTTTGAAAGAGTTTGAACCAAACTGCGCAGTAGCTCCGATACTGTTGACTGGCGGAACAGATTCCCGCTTTTTCAGAAAGCTCGGCGCCGTATGTTATGGTTTCCAGCCAACGCTTTCAGACCTACCCTACGGCGAAATATTGAAAATGGTGCACGGCGTAGACGAACGCATATCCATAAACAACCTAGTGTTTGGGACAAGTGTGCTATACAGTGTTGTTGAAAAGTTTTTGACATAACATTGTCATATGGATTTCGAAGGATTTCCTATTCTCTGAAGCTGAAATTATAAATATGAGCGTTTATGTTTATGCCTAGAAACAGGAGGAGAGTACGCTTGCCTGCAATTGAAGTTGGCAGAGTATGCGTTAAAATCTGCGGTAGAGAGGCTGGCAAAAAATGTGTTATAGTTGACGTCATCGACAAAAATTTCGTGCTTGTCACTGGACCCAAGAATGTGACGGGCGTTAAGAGACGGAGGGCTAACATAAACCATCTTGAACCCTTAGCCGAAAAGATAGACATTAAACGTGGGGCCTCCGATGAGGAGGTTATTGAAGCGTTAAAGGCGAAAGGTTTACTGGAGGCTATGGCTCAGCCTGTTAAACCCGCCCTAGCCCGGGTCTAACAAGAGTTATTAGACTCTTCTTTCTGCTTTTTAACGGTGAGGTGCTTTATCTGAAATGCCTAGAAGTGTTGCCCCATGGATGGTTGAGCGTAAACTACTAGTGAAGACCGAAGGCGAAACAGACCCAAAATATGGCTGTAGACCCGAAGAGCGCCCAGCAAAGGACTACATAAGGTTCGGTGTCATAAATCTGGACAAGCCAGCGGGACCCACAAGCCACGAAGTAGCCGCATGGGTTAAACGCATAGTCGGCGTGGAAAACGTCGGCCACGGTGGGACCCTAGAAGCCTTTTGGGCGTTTTAGCGGCTAGGGAAATCCCAACGTGACCGGCGTTCTTCCCATAACCCTAGAAGAGTCTCGGAAAATAGTGCAGGCGTTGCTGTTAAGCGGCAAAGAATATGTTTGCGTCATGAAACTTCACGGGGATGCTCCGGAAAACCGCGTAAAAGAAGTGTTAAGGGAGTTCGAGGACACAGTTTACCAGCGTCCTCCCTTGAGATCCTCCGTGAAGCGTCAACTGCGGACGAGGAAAATTTACTACATAGATTTTCTTGAGATGGATGGGCGGAACGTGCTTTTTAAAGTGGGTTGTGAGGGAGGCACATATATTCGCAAACTATGCCACGATGTTGGCGAAGTTTTAGGCTGCGGTGCCCACATGCAAGAACTACGTAGAACAAGAGCCGGACCCTTCATCGAGGAAGAGGGATTAGTAACTATGCACGACGTGGCTTACTGGACTATGCAGTGGAAAGAAAGCGGAGACGACGCAACCCTCAAAAAGTTTATCCAACCGATGGAAAAGGCCTTAGCTCTTGTTCCAAAAATCTATGTTAGGGACACTGCTGTGGACGCCCTCTGCCACGGTGCAAATCTAACAGCTCCAGGTGTGTTGTCCCTCGAGACGGGTATAACTGCCGGATCCATGGTGGCAATTTTCACGTTGAAGGGTGAAGCCGTAGCTTTGGCTGAGGCTCAAGCCTCCACCGAGGAGATTTTGAGCATGGAGCACGGTGTTGTTGCGAGAGTTAAACGTGTTTTAATGCCCCGGGGCACATACCCAAGGTGTTGGAAGAGCAGAGAGATATGACCCTTAAAAACGGGACAAACCACTATTTTTCAGAAAAGCCGAAAGCCAAACCCCGTTTTGGGCTTATACAAACATGTATTCGCGGAAAGACCTTTAAATTTTTAACAGCCTCCGGCGTTTTCTCTAAAAAGCGTGTGGATTTGGGCACAAGGCTTCTGATAAAGTCGATGATTCTGCCGGAGAGCGGCTTGGTTTTAGATATTGGATGCGGCTACGGTGCCATCGGCATAGCAGCAGCCTCCTTCAATTCGAAGCTTCACGTGATCATGGTGGACATAAACGAACGCGCAGTCAGACTTGCAAAGCGGAACATTGAGCTGAACAGAGTTTACAATGCTGAGGTTAGACGGGGCAACCTTTACGAGCCTGTTAAAGGCATGTTTTTCAACTGCATCCTCTCAAACCCGCCGGTAAGTGCTGGGCTAGCTACTGTAAAAGCCATAATAACTGGGGCGCCGGAGCACTTAACGGAGGGGGGAACGCTGCAGATAGTTTTAAAGTCTAAAATTGGCGGAAAAAGACTTCAACAAATCTTTCAAGAAACTTTCGGAAACTGTACAATTCTTGCGAGGGAAAGCGGTTACAGGGTGCTGATGGCAGAAAAGCCGAGAAAAAATTTGGGTCTTAACACTCGCCATTGACGGCTTCAAGCATTTTATACATGCACTTGTATGCCTCGGAATACTGTGGAGCTACCTTTGCCAGCTCACTCTTTAAAAGGGTTATTTTTCTGACAAGCTCTGCCTTCTCCCCTCGCCTGACCGCCTCCAACCATTCACTAGTCCTCTTGGATAGGAGCTCTCCAAGCTTGTCTAGGTCTGGAAGATTCGTTTGCACGCTTGCCACAAATTCGGCTTCTTCTGAGAGGACGGCTTCCGTTAAAGTCAATAAAAACTTGTAGCTTACTCCGGAAACCTTTTTCGCCTTTTCAAATTCCCCCCAGCTCAGCAATGTGTCACAGACAACATGGCACAAAAAACATGGTAGCCCAATAACAACAGACATGATTCTGTCATGTTCCTGCGGCGTCATGAAATGTACATTGGCGCCCCTGTTTTCAAGCCACTTCCCAAAGTCTCTGGCTAAAGCTTGTTCTTCAGCGTTTGTTGGAGTTAAAACGAAATTTTGGCCTTTAATGCTTTTGGCACCGGGCCCGAACATTGGATGGGTGCCCAGGGTAACAGCCTTGCCTAGATACTTGTGCATTATTTTGACGGGTACCTCTTTGACGGAACATATATCCATAACTTCTTGCCCGGGTCGAATATGAACGCTTATTTCCCTAATCACATCCTCAAAGTTGTCTATGGGCACACATACTAGGATTCTATCGGCGCTTTCCGCGGCTCTCACGTTGTCAGCAACTTCAACGGTCATCTCATCTTTCAGTTTTTGTAACTTTTCGCGGTCTTTGTCTGAAATCACAACGGTGAAGCCTTGCTCCTGAAAGAATTTTGCAAACCACCTGCCCATTCTTCCGGCGCCTATTATTGCAATTCTCATTTAAATGCCTCGGCAATGATCTTAAGGCCAAGCTCAATCTCGTCATCCGGCGCTGTTAAAGAAATCCTGAAATGTTCAGGGTAGTCGCCGAACGATGTTCCAGGCACAACAGCTACGCCCTTATCTAAAAGATTGAATGTGAATATTTCAGAGTTTAACCCGTCAAGTTTTGGAAAAACGTAGAACGGTGCCTCTGGCTTTGTGAACTTCAATTTTGTGTCTGAAAGTATTTTATGGGCTAATTCTGCTCTTTTTTGGTAACTTTCCCGCATGGCTTTAATTATTTGATGTCTTAACTCCAAAGCCTTTAAGGCTGCTTCCTGTATGAAAACTGGAACATTCGTCAATGTTATTTGGTTAAGCTTGATAATTTTGTCCGTTAATGCTTTATCCGCAATAAGGTAGCCTATCCTCCACCCGGTCATGGCAAAAGTTTTTGAAAAGCTCCTTATCACTATGTGTTCCCCTTCATACTCGAGAAGACTTTTCGTCTTAACAAAACTTATGTCCGCGTAAACCTCGTCAGCCAAAATTTTTACGCCTTTTTCGTTTGCCAAATTAACCATTTCTTTTACAACTTTTTCGTTCATCACTTTACTTGTGGGATTGTTTGGATTGTTGAATATTATAAGCTTCGTTTTGTCATCAATTAGTTTTTCAAGCTCTTCGATGTTTACCTCCCAGTTTGATTCAAGTTTTGTTTTTATGAGTTTAACGTCGACGCCCAAGCTTTTAGCTGCCAAGTCATAAGCTGTCCAATGGGGGCTTGGAATAATCACGTTGTCGCCTTTGTCAAGCAAGAGATACATGGTTGCAAAAACCGCCCACTTGGAGCCGGGAGTTATCACAATGTTGTCCGCGTCAACTCCATGGATTTCAGCTAAAGCCTCTCTTAATTTGGCTTCACCGGCGGCGGACGCGTACTTTGTCTTACCTTTCTTCATAGCCTCGAAGGCAGCCTCAATAATTTCCATTGGAGTTTGCTGGTCAGGGTCTCCGAGGTTAAATTTTATGATTTTGCGCCCTTCCCTCTCAAGTCTTATTATCTTCTCGTTTATTTCGTACAACATTGCTGACAACATTCTTGAATTAAAAAGCCGAGTTATTTAAGATTTACACGAACTCATTTTCCTGTGCATGCACGCTCATGTCGATTATTTCTCGGTAAACCCTCTTTACTTCTTCAGGGTTAAGCTTCAGTTTTAGGGCTTTCTCTGTTATTTGCCTATATTTTTCGTTCTCCCTTTCAAAATCCCTCAACGGGATTCCTTGCCTCCGTTTTTCCTCGCCTATTTTTCTGGAGATTTCAATTCTCTCCTTTAATAGAAGAAGGATTTTTTCGTCTATCTCGTCTATTTTCTGCCTTAACTCAGTTATTCTCCCGACATTACTTCCCTCCTGCTAAAACCCTCGGTATTATTCCAGCCCTTATCATGTGGTCTGCTAAGGTTATCGCGACCATGGACTCTATTACTGGCACTGCTTTTGGCACTATACACGGGTCGTGTCTTCCTTTCACTTGCAGTGTAGCCTCCTTGAATTCCGACAGGTTTATGGTTTTTTGTTTTTTGGCTATTGACGGCGTAGGTTTAATGGCTGCCCTAACCAGTATTGGCATTCCGTTAGACAAGCCTCCAAGCACCCCACCAGAATTGTTCGTTAATGTCACCACTTTGCCATTTTGTATCACATACTGGTCGTTGTTCTCAGACCCCTTCATGGCGGCTACTTTAAATCCAGCGCCAAACTCCACGCCCTTCACGGCTGGCACGGCGAATATAGCTTTCGCAATGTCCGCGTCCAACGCATCAAACACGGGCTCACCGACACCCACTGGAACGTTTAGGACTACGCACTCCACAATGCCTCCGATGCTGTCTCCGTCCTTTCTGGTTTCAATTATTGCTTTCTCCATGGACTCTGCGCAGACCGGGTCTGGACATCTTACAGGGTTTTTGTAAGTTTCCTCCCTAATCTGTTCTAGCGTTGGCGTTTCTTTCATTTCTATGCCGCCTATGGCTTTAGTGTAAGCCAACACTTCAACTCCGAAAAGCCTCAGCAACTTTTTTGCAACGGCTCCCGCCATAACGAACGATACGGTGATTCTTCCCGAGAATCTTCCGCCACCCCTATAGTCGTTGAAGCCTCCATACTTGACATGGGCAGGATAGTCTGCATGTCCGGGTCTAGGTAAGTTTTTTATGACGTCGTATTCTGATGGAACCGCTTCCTTGTTCCAGACCAGCATGCATATTGGCGCCCCCGTGGTGTGTCCCTCAAATATTCCAGACAATAGTTCCACTTTGTCCTTTTCGATTCTTCCAGAAGTTATTTCCAGCTTTTTGGGAACTCTCTTATCCAATTCTATTTGCACGTCGCTTTCGGAAAGGGGTAAACCCGCTGGGCAGCCGTCTATAACTGTGCCGACGCATTTTCCGTGGCTTTCGCCGAAAGTTGTCACGACGAAGGCTTTACCAAACGAGTTCGCCGCCAACTATCTTCGCTCCTAACAGGCTTAAGTCTCTAAAGAACTTGGGATAAGACTTACTCACACATTCAGCATTCATAATCGTTGAGTCCCCTTTGGCGCCTAAAGCGGCAACGGCGCAAGCCATAGCTATTCGATGATCATTGTGCGGATCTAATACTGCACCACGGAGCTTGCAAGGCCCTCTTATTATGAGGTTATCTCCTTCCACATTTATGTCCGCGCCCATCTTCCTAAACTCTGTGTGAAGGGCGGCTAGTCTATCCGATTCCTTATACCTTAATCTCTTGGCGTTGCGTATCTCCGACATGCCCCTCGCATAGCATGCGATGGCTGTGCATACGGGCACAAGGTCGGGGATGTCACCAGCATCAACTCGTACAGCGTTGCTCACCGCACCACTCACTTCAACGAAGTTTTCTTCAACATGCACGTCAACCCCTGCATGCCTAAGTATTTCTAAAATTGCCTTGTCCCCCTGTTTTGATGTATAATTAAGATTGTAAACCCTTATTTTTGATGAAGTTATGGCGGCGGCCGCCAAAAGGTATGCTGCAGATGAAAAGTCTCCGGGAACTTTGTGCTTGAAGGGCTTGTAGTCTTGTCCGCTTGGGATCTTTATGTGGCTGTAGTCATTTGAGATTTCAACGTTCACTGAATGCTTTTGTAAAACTTCCACAGTCATGTCTATGTAGCCCTTAGACTCAACGGGTTTCGTGAGGAATATCTCGGTGTCCCTTTTTGCGTGAGGACACGCGAACAAAAGTCCCGAGACAAACTGGGAGCTCACATCACCCCGCAGAGTTGTCTCTCCTCCGTTGATTCCTCCGCCGTAAACCACCACCATCGGGGGTTTACGCAGTGTTTTAACGCCGATGGTGTCTAGGCTTTGGAGTAAAGGCTTTAATGGCCTATTACTCAGCGAAGGCCCCATAATGAAAGTTGTTTTTCCTTGGGCGAGGGCGGCTACGGGTATCATGAAGCGTAACGTTGTTCCAGATTCCCGACAGTTTATGGGTTTTTCGGGTGTTTTCAGTTTTGGTTGTCCGTTCACCTCCCAGAAACCGTCTTTTTGCTCCACATAGGCTCCGAAAGCTTTTATCGCCTCCAAAGTTGCCAGTGTGTCATCGGAAACTAGGGGCTTCTCTATCACGGTTTTCCCATTTGATAAGAGCGCTGCAACAAGCATTCTATGCGTGTAAGACTTGGAAGGAGGAGCTTCAACTTCGCCTTTTAACGCTTCCACGGGCTTGATTATGACGTTTGTCATGGAGAAACTTCCAATATCTTTGCTTTTTCATGATTTATTTCTGTCTCTATAACTTCGCCTTCATATTTCGTTAAAGCCTCTTTAACTTGGTCGACCTTGTCTTCTGTGACAACCGCCGTTACGGCTGGTCCTTTTCCACATAGTCCTGCAGCTACAGCCCCAGCCGTCAGCGCGTCCATGGCTATTGATGGATTATAGCCCAACGCAAAGGAATACAGCAGTCCGTTTAGGGTTAGGGCGTGCCAAAAGTTTCCTTTCAAGGCTTCTCTATACGCTATTTTAACTAATGGCGATATTGTTTTCAGTTTTTCGACTTTTATGCTGCTTGTGTAAACCTTTGTTTTTGGAATGTGAAATAAAACTTTAAGGTTTTCCGGAGCCTTGAACCGTTTGATTATTTTCCTCTTAAAGTTGTCCGTGACGACTATGTCGCCGAAGTAGGATGCACAGGCGTCGTCAAAAGCCCCAGTTATGGTTACTTTTGCCTCTAAGGCCGCATCGACGCCTAAGTTGACTATGGTTAAGTCGTCAATCTCCTTTTGAAGGGCAGCCACTGTGGCCAGCGCTATGGCGTTTGCGGCGACACTGCTGCTTTTTAATCCCCGTGCAATGGGTATGTTGGACCACGTCTTAACTTCCGCCCCAAATTTTCCAGCTAATCCGAAATGTTCTAGGACTTTTATCACGGTTTTCTCTATGAGCACTGTGCTTTCAAAAGGGTCTGAAGTGATTTCGCCCTTTATAACATGCGGGTTGTCTGTTAGCCTCACTTCCGCCTTTGTCCAAAGTTTCACTCCGAAGGTTGCCCCTTTGCCTATTGCAATAGCGTTTATTATGGTTGCAGCGCCATAACTTATGGCTGTGGCTTTACTGCTCAAAATCCAAACCCCTTGCTTTAAGCTTCTCTATAATGGCTTCTCTCATAACGTTTACAGGAGCCGGCCGATTAAACCAGATTTCAAAGGAGACTGCACCTTGGAAAACAAGCATTTCAGTTCCATATATCACTTGGGCTCCCACGGACTTTGCATCTTTAAGTAGTCTTGTTTCAACAGGGTTGTAAACGATGTCCATTACAGCGAGTTCAGGTCTGAGCAAACTTTTGTCAACGGGTGTCTTGTCTTGGTGGGGATGCATTCCCACGGAGGTGGCGTTGATAAGCACGTCCACATCTTTAATCCAATCTTTTAAGGTGCTGGGTAGGAGGCTGTCTCCAACAACATTCTTGTTAAACTTCCTTCTAAGAGTATCCGCGAGAAGCCTAGCTTTGTTCACGTCCCTGTTGAGAATAACTAATTCATCAGCCTCTTGCGCTAATTGAAAGGCTATGGCTCTTCCGGCACCTCCGGCGCCCAAAAGAAGAATCCTTTTGCCCTTCGTTTTGACACCGTTTTCCTCCAGAGCCCTCAAAGCGCCAACGCCATCTGTGTTAAAGCCTAAAAGTTTTCCATAGGCGTTAAGCACCGTGTTTACGGCGCCGACAAACCTTGCCACGGGGTCACTCTCGTCTAGGTATTTGATGATGGCTGTTTTATGGGGCATTGTAACGTTCATTCCACATATGCCGAAACTGCGCATGCCTTTTACAGCGTCTTCGAGCATGTTTTCCTTCACATTGAAGGCAACATAAACGGCGTCGATTTTTAAATGCTTGAACGCTGCATTATGCATGATTGGGCTTAGTGAATGTTCAATTGGATCGCCTATAACGCAGAACACCTTAGTTTTTCCCGAAACCTCCATCACGTGACTCCCAACGCCTTATAAGCCGCTCTCATCTCCTCAACGGTCATTTGTCCAGCAGCCGTCTCTGTACCACGCTCCAAGGAGGCTATCGTGAAATATCCCCCGTAGATCGGCGACAAAAGCCTTGATGGTTTACCCAGCGCCCCCATGGCGAAACAGACAATCTTCGCTCTCCCGCTCTCATCGTGTAGAAACTGCAGCAGAGTCAAATTATCTTGTAGGCTTCGAGCAGTTGTCACTATCTTGCAAACGTCAGCTCCTTTTTCGATTTCGCTTTCCAGAATCCGCTGCAGCTCTCTTTTTCTAGGCGTTTTTTCAAAGTCGTGAAATGATATTATGAGTTTTACGCCTAAAGTTGACAAACTTTTAACAACGTCCTTCAGTGAAGGAGACTCCAGCTCAACATCCACATATTTGAACCCGCTTGAGGCTGCGTTTAAAAGAATTTTTACACGTTCTTCCTCCTTTCCTAAGAATTTTCCGCCACATGTCGGTGTTCTGATGGTTGCGATGAGCGGAGTCCCTGTGCATCCAGTTATATCCCCTAATCCTTTAAAATCGCCAATTCGATCCAATCTCACCTCAATAAAATCTACCCCATGCTTTTCAGATTTTTCAATAAGCTTCAACGCTTCGTCAAGGCTTTTGGGCATTATGGAAACGCATATTCTCACCGTCAAAGCTCTACAACCCTCTCCTCCTTGACCAGTGTTCCAAAGTGCCTCCCGCCTTCAAGTATGCACGCTAAAACTTCGTCACCGGGCTTTAGAGCCGTCACTGATATAGAACCTTTCTCCGTTACAAGCCTAATTGTTTCCGCGTTCTGAGTTATGGTTTTAAAACGTTTTCCCTCATATTCAGCCTCGATGAGCAGTAATGGACGCCACTCGATTTTGACTCTGCCAATGTTCGTAAATCTAGCGTTACCATTCCTGTCCACAATCATCAACTCCTCTCCGGCTTTAAGCTCTGAAAGATACCTAGTCTTTTCCGGAGAACACATAACGTAAAGCGAAACTGGACCAGCATTCACCCTAAAAGGCCTAGGCTGAACAAAAGGGTTCTCGTGAACTTCAGCCTCAACTAGGAACAAGCATGCGGACTGACATCCTAAAAGGAGACCTTCCCCCTCTTTCATCAAGTCGCACGTGTCAACGCAGACTCTGGCTCCTGTTCCAATTTGTTTAACCTCAATGATTTTCACCGGTGCAAGCCTAATTTGTGGAACCTGCTTTTTAACTAAGTAAGCAACCTTCGCGAGTTCGTCGGTGTTAGATGTTTTTAGAACTACTCCGTCAGCGCCCAGTTCGAGGGTTTCTAGGGCTAGTTTTGCCTCTTCAAGTGATGAAACTTCTGCCAAAAGCTTGCTTTTCCCTCTAGCGTTGGCTATCAAGTTTTCCAAGGGTATAACCTTCCAGTCTAAACAATGAATTATTATATAGTCGGCTGAAAGGTTCGCGGCTTTAATGGCTTCCCTTTCATCCTCCGCACTTTTTACGACCACCTTAACAGCCACAGACTTTCCAGCCTTTTTTATTTTTTTAAGCTCTTCCGCATTAAAGGGCTCAAGTACTTGAACGTCGCATTCGCCGCCTTTTGCAGCAACCTTTAAGCCTCTTTTCTTAAAGTCACTTGCCCACCGCTCGTTTGCAACATAAATGGCATCGCATGTTTGACTTGCAGGGTAGAGTATGCGCTCTACAACGCTTTTGGGGACTGTTTCGTCAATTTTGAGCCAAAGCTCCTTCAAATTTCAGTTATCTCCTCCTTTACACATCTTCAAAACATTCTGGTGGAACATAGTCTGTTCCAAACTTTTCCCTCGCTTTGAGGAGGCGTTCACGCTGCTGATTCAATATTGTGAAGAGTTCTTCGGGCGCATCTGCAACTTTCTCTCTATAAAATCTCTCAGCCCGCTCGATTTTGGCAAGGTTCTCAGGTATGCGAATGGTGAACTGCTTAACATAATCTTCTTTGCTATATTCCTTGCCCAGCACTTGCTTGAAAAGCGAATGCAGATCCTCGTATTTTGGAATGAGCCCTGTCGGGGTTACCCTTGCGCCTACATCGTTGTGGACGCGCAACTCCATCCACTTGACCCAAACATGCTTGTCTCTGGGCGAGTTCAGATACTCCCCTGTTTTCAAGTCTCGCAAAAAGTAGTTCACTCCAAATATTAAGGGCGGCTTTTTGAGTTTCCTTCCAAAGTTTAGGTTGTTCCGTATGTTTTGACCCATAGGTATAGAGATAAAGTCCTGTATACTCATCATGTTTATTTCCGGTATGCCCTCCTTCCCAACTATAGCGTATGTTGTTTCGGTTTCTAAGGCGGCTCCATAACAGACTATACCGTGCTCCCAGTTGAAGCTTTGCTGGACGGGCACGTAAGCTTTTGAGTCGCGGCCTCCGTACATTATCCCGCCAAGCTCAACGCCCATGGGGTTGTCCAGTTCTGGATCACAGTTCTCCAAGGCTTTAAGAGACACTGTGTATCGGGCGTTCTTGTGGGCAGGCGGTATGGGTTCACCGTTTTCGTCTGTCTTACCCTCCCACCAATACCCGCTATAATTCACTCCGTCCTTTGGCAATTCGCAACCCATTCCAAGCCAATAAGGCTTTCCATCCTTCACCAGAACGTTTGAGAAAATGACTTCTCCGGGGCTTGTGAGCACTTTATATAGCACTGGGTCATCTTGCGGGTTTATGCCTTGAAGGATGCCGAAAATGCCGCACTCCGCGTTCACAGCCCTAGCAACAGAGTCAATGTTGCGTATGTAGGCAATGTCGTCGCCAAGTATAGTTTCTCCTGGAAGCATAGCCGTTGAAGTTTTTCCACATGCGCTTGGAAAAGCTCCAGCGAAGTATGTTTTTCTGCCGCCCGGCCCATGCACCCCCATAATCATCATGTGCTCAGCAAGCCAGCCTTCTTGGTTTGCTTT
Source organism: Bathyarchaeia archaeon (assembly GCA_038817995.1). Lineage (GTDB taxonomy): Archaea > Thermoproteota > Bathyarchaeia > Bathyarchaeales > Bathycorpusculaceae > DRVP01. The sequence continues at coordinate 12,233 of JAWAZC010000008.1, forward strand.
TCTTATGGCAAGTCTGAAGGCAAGCTTTTTGAACCCCACAGAGTTGCCAGCATACTGGGTGTTTACACTGTATATTACGCCTTCCGTATAGTCTATGTAGATTCTCTTCTTTTCGTGGTCCACACTCACCATGTTTTCGTTAAGTCTTCCGCTGGAATGCAACACCCTTAAAAAGTGGGTGTCAGGACTCGCCTTGGTGAACGCTTCATAGCCTGGTCTGAAGAGGAGGTATTCTGAATGGGCGACGTACCATGAGTCTGTGCACTGTAGGCCCAAAATTGAGAAAACTGAGTTAAGAGGCCCAAGACACACAAAACGGACAATCATCGTGCGTCCTTTCATGGAGTTTTTAAGGAGACCTTTGACCTCAGCTAGCCCCTCGTCCCTGTCAATTTGGTTTAACGCCTTACTCAAGTAGTCACCTTTTGGCACAAGGTACTTTGTGGCTTCACGGTCCCTTCCCTGATCGTATGGCCCATCAAAGTGAACCGTGTGCCCCGGGGTGGCCAGAGGTTTCTCTTCGCCTGTTTCTATGGCCATTCGCCTAATGTAGGCTATGTCCTCAGGTGAATCGTCAGAAACGAAAATTCTCTCTGGATTGCAAAGCTCTGCGGCTTCGAAGATGAACTGGTGAACCCTCGGAATTTTTATAGCTTGCAGCTTTGCGTAGTCCTTTGAGTCCATTCTTGAACGTAAAGCTTCAAGGTATTCCTCCATTTTGCATTGCAACCCGTCCACTCAGATCACCGACTGATGCTCTCTTAATAGGGCTAAGGCTCCTTCAACATCCAAGCCTTTATGAACGATACCAACCAACGCCCTTGTAACGGCTGTTGGGTTTTCATGTTGAAAAACATTCCTCCCAATAGAAACTCCTGCACAGCCGGCTTTCACGGCGTTGTAAACCATTTCCAGCAAACTCCTGGGCGAATCAATTTTTGGACCGCCAGCTATTATCACGGGAACTGGGCATCCCTCAATAACTTTTTTGAAGGATTCAATGTCTCCTGTATAATTTGTCTTTATAACGTCTGCGCCTAATTCGGCGCCAACCCTCGCTGCGTGAGCGACGAGGATGGGATCATGCTCGTTTCCAATCTTTGTTCCACGAGGATACATCATGGCAAGCAACGGCACACCCCAGTCGTCACATTCGTCTGCTAGTTTACCCAGCTCAACCAACATTTCATGTTCACGATCCGAGCCTAAATTTACGTGAACTGAAACAGCATCGCATCCCAAGCGAACAGCTTCTTCAACGCTGCAAACATTTACTTTCCAATTCACATCAGGGCCCATTTTGGTGCTTGCAGAAACATGAATAATGAGTCCAAGTCTCCGGGTGTCCACATTTTTCACTATGCCTTTATGTAAAACAACGGCATCTGCTCCGCCAGCAGCAAGCTTATCAATGATGCTTTGCATGTTTACGAGGCCTTGTATTGGACCGCTTGTAACCCCGTGATCCATGGGAACTATCACTGTTTTGCCGTCGTCGCCGAATATCCTCCGCAGCCTCCTACTTTTTCCAATGGACATTTCCACAACACACCCCAACAATTTAGTTTTCTTCTAAGGATTTCTTGACGATGGCTAAGGCTTCTTCCACGCGAGCTCTGTCAACAAATACGTGGATTCCAGAGGCTACCGTGAAAAGTCCGTAGATGTTTATGCCCTCCATGCCTAATGCCTTAGCTAAACTGCCTATCACTCCAGGGGTTTCTTCGAGCTCTGCCCTTTTAATCTTGATTAGGGCGAGGTTTTTTCTCACAGCCATGGCTATGGCTTCCTCCGGGTGATCGTAAACGACCGTATGGAGGGGCTCAAGAATTTTGTCAAGCATGCTCTCAGGAACGTACATTATCAGAGAGTCATAATTAGCTGAAAATCCCAAAGGTTGAACCTCCAAACTCTTTAGTTTCTGGATGACTTGTTGTAAAACGTCGGAAGATTGGGAAAGCCCCTTCCCAACAATGGTTATGGACGCTATCGCTTCTGGAAAGTCAACGCTTGCAACGTTTCTCGTAAAGGAGCCTTTAATGACTGTTCCCTCAGCGTCTAAATCACAGTAAGCATGATTTATGATTTTGACGTCCATCCAGTCTTCCTTGTATTTCAAAGCCTTTTTCTGCAAGAACTTGTGGGAGGAACTTGCAAGCCCAATTAACGAGTTGACATCTATCTTGGATATTTTCTTAGCAGATTTCACAAGTTTTGGGTCAGCTGTCATTATGCCGTCCACGTCAGTGACAAGTATCACCTGTTTCGCTTTTAGAGCCCGCGCCAGAACAAACGCTGTTATGTCGCTTCCACCTCTCCCCATGGTTGTAATTCTCCCGTCTAATGTTTTGCCAACGAAACCTGGAACAACAACCACAACACCGTCGTTAAGCAGAGGCATCACATGCGTGCAGATTTTTTCTTCGCATATTTCCAATATTGGGTCAGCATTCATCGGCACATCGTTAGTAATTATCGGCCAATCTTGGTCCGCGGGGTCAAAGTAGCGGCACCTCACGCCATTTGCTTTCAAAGCCGCCGAGAATATTCTTGCACTGGTTCTTTCACCCATAGCCAGAACATCGTCAACATCAGTGTTAAATGCCATTTTTTCGCAGTTTGTGGCTTCTCTAACGACTTCAAGCAGAAAATCCGTGGTTTTGCCCATCGCAGAAACAACCACTGCAATCTTTGTTCCTTCACTTAACTCTTTTACGACAGCTTTGACAGCACTGGACACTTTTTCACCATTTGCTAGGCTGCTCCCTCCAAACTTCACAACAAGAATAGAACCATGAACCCAATTTTGGCCTTCGTCCACAACAAACCCCCCAAAGGAGAAACCGGAACCGGTGCGGCCGCGGTTTCTCCCTAATAGTTAAAGGTATACCAATAGCCACTAAAAGTAAATCCGAATGGTTTTGGTGTGGCTATTGGTATATCCATCGGACCGAATAATAACAAAGCCTACTATATTTATATTTTTTGGTTTTTAGTTCTATTGGAAACTGCCAGCGCTTTTGGCATTTAACTATGTGTTGTTTTCACGGCTTTATTACTTTCCTTAAAGCTTCTAGACTAGGCTCGATTTCAATAACTCCCTCGCAAGCCCTCACGGCGGCCTCCGGATCCTTTAAGCCATGACCAGTGGCAACACAAACAATTATCTCGTCGCTGTCAACATCCCCGTTTTCAACTAGCTTTTTAAGCCCGGCTATGCTGGCTGCGCTGGCGGGTTCAATGAAAATGCCTTCTTTTCTGGCTAGAAGTTTCTGGGCTTTGACTATTTCATCGTCTGTAACTGTTAAGGCTTTGCCGTTGGATTCTCTTAGAGCATTCAACGCTCTTTTCCAGTTGACAGGGTTTCCTATACGAATGGCGGTCGCTATAGTCTCCGGGTTTTTAACAGGCTCTATTGTGACGCTATTGGCTGCAAAGGCCTTCGCTATGGGGCTGGCCCCAGCCGCTTGCACACCAACCATTTTAGGCAGTTCTTCTATCAGATCTAAGGCTTTTAACTCCTTGAAGCCCTTCCAGTAGGCGGTTATGTTTCCAGCGTTTCCAACTGGCAGAATCACTCTGTCAGGAGCTTGCCACCTAAGCTGATCACATATCTCGAAAGCCGCTGTTTTCTGTCCCTCTATTCTGAAGGGGTTTATCGAGTTCAATAGGTATAAGCCGACCTGTTTGCTTGCCTCCGTTGCTATTTGAAGGGCACTATCGAAGTTTCCTTTCACCGCCACCACGATAGCTCCATACATCATTGCTTGTGCAAGCTTTCCAAGAGCTGTTTTTCCAGCCGGAATTAAAACTATGCACGGCAATCCAGCTTTAGCTGCATATGCCGCTAAAGAGGCGGAGGTGTTGCCGGTTGAAGCGCAAACAACGGCTCTTACGCCGAGCTCTAAGGCTTTAGAGATGCCAACAGTCATGCCTCTGTCTTTGAAGGAGCCAGTGGGGTTTGCCCCCTCGTTTTTTATGTACAGATTTTTGATTCCAAGTTCCTCAGCGAGTCTTTCGCATCTATGTAGCGGTGTGCCTCCCTCATTTAAGGTAACGATTTTGGCTTCGTCAAAAATGGGCAAAAACTCTCTGTACTTCCACACGGAAATTGGCCTTGATCGCCAGTCCACTTCTTCAATTTTCCTTCTTATTGCCCCCTCGTCAATTTGCACTTCAAGCAAGTCGCCACACTTTTTGCAATTGTATACTATCTCGTTAATGGGATACTCCGCGCCGCATCCAATACATCGCATAGAAATCATTTTTCCTCTCTCCTAACTATCCTTGCACCTGGCCCAGGCTTTGTGACCATAACTCCACAGCGTATTCCTTTAACTTCAAAACCTTTTTTCATGGCCTTTGCCACTTTATTTTCCACATTTTTTGAAGCGTCAACAAGCGCCAAAACGGACGGACCTGATCCGCTTATCGCGACGCCTAGGGCACCAGACTCAAGGGCTCCCTTTTTCACTTCAGAAAACCCTGGAATCAGGCCGGCTCTATATGGTTCAGCGATTAGGTCATTCATTCCCAATCCCATTAGGGTTAGGTTGTCCGTTAAAACGCCGGTGACGAATGCCACCGCCCTTGCAATATTATGCACAGCGTCGGAAAGGGTGACTTGCCTAGGCAGAACTGAGCGGGCTTTGTGGGTCTCCAATGTCATTTCTGGAGTGGCTATGACAAACTTGACGTTTTCAGGCATAAAGAGCTGTATAACCTCGAATGGTTCATGTGAAACTATTGCCGTAAAGAACCCCATAATTGATGCAGACACGTTGTCTGCGTGTGGAACACCAGCCGCTGCAACTTCACCCAGCGACGCGAATTTTATGAGTTCCTTGTCGGTTAAACCAAGTCCCAAAGCTTCATTTATGGCTACCGCTGAAGCTGCTGCGCTGGCGGCACTGCTGCCTAATCCGCTTCCAGGCATTATGCCTTTTTCAATGTTTATTATTAGCCCGCAGTTTTTTCCAGACGCTTTTAGGAGAGCCTCGGCGACTATTCCCGCGGTGTTTTTCTTGGGCTCTGTTGGGATAAGCTCTGAGCCCTTTCCCTTTACAAACAGTTGAACTTTTTTGTTCCCCTTCACCACGTCAACGGAAACTTTGTCGAACAACGCGTCCAATGCAACCCCGAAAACATCAAATCCGGCACCTAGGTTCGCTGACGTTGCTGGAGCTATAGCCTCAACATGACCGAATGTTTTGCTCACCTTTCATTCACCCCGAAAAGACCAGCTATCTTCAAAATTAAAGCCACGCTGGATTCTCTCCGATAGTTAAGCTCTTGATAAAGTTTTTATTTGTTTAGGAATGGCTGTGCTTTGCAGCATCTCTTCTTATGAGCAGTTTATTTATGCCGTTGATCATAGCTTCAACGCTTGCTTTGACTATGTCTTCGCTGGCGCTGCCCGCTGAAACAATGTTGCCTTCATCATCCTCAACCTTTATAATAACTTCAGCAATAGCGTCTGAGCCCCCGGTTATTGCCTCGAGTCTATATTCTTTTAGCTTAACTCCCACAAGCTTGTCCACAATTTTCTGTATAGCCTTTATCGCCGAGTCCACCGGGCCGACGCCTGTTTCTGTTGCAATGTATTCTTTGTCGTTAATTGCCAGTTTGACTGAAGCCATTGGAGTTGTTTCGCTTCCAGTTACAACGGTGAACCCTAAAAGTTTGATGACGTTTTTCTCGGGAATCCCGGTTACGGCTCTTGCTATGGCAAAGAGGTCTGTGTCCGTTACTGGTTTACCTTTGTCACCTAAGGCTTTCACACGCCTAAAAATCTCGTTCAGCTGATAGTCGGTGACATTTATCCCAATGGCCTCGAGTTCGGATTTTAATCCCTGTCTTCCCGCAAGTTTACCCGCAACAATTTTCCTTTTTCTTCCAACCATTTCGGGTGTGAGAGGTTCAAATGTTTCCGGTTTGGTCACAACTCCTTTGGTGTGTATTCCAGACTCGTGGGCGAAGGCGTTTTCGCCAACAATAGCCTTGTTGGGCTGAAGTGGGATCCCTGTTAACCGCGAAACAAGCTTCGACGTTTCATACAGCAGCTTTGTGTTTATTCCGGTTTTCTTTTTGTATATCACGTGAAGAGCCATTACAACTTCTTCTAAGGCGGCGTTGCCGGCTCTTTCGCCTAAACCGTTTACTGTTACGTGAACTTGCGTTGCTCCGCCTTCAACTCCCGCCAGAGAATTTGCTACAGCCATTCCGAAATCGTTGTGGCAGTGCACGCTTATAGGAACCTTTAAAACTTTTTTCAGTTCGCCTATTAGGTTTCTCATGAAGCATGGGTTTGCAACTCCAACAGTGTCTGGTATGTTTATTCTGTCCGCTTTGCACTCCTGCGCTACTAGGCATATTTTCTTGAGGAAGTCCAAGTCTGTTCTGGTTGCATCCATTGGCGAAAACTCACAGAGAAAGCCGTGATCCTTAATGTATTGGATGATCTCTTCGGTTTCCTTTAACACTTTTTCGCGTGTGCTATTTAGGACGTATTTTATTTGGATGTCTGATGACGAGATAAACGTGTGGATGGAATCTACTTCGCACTCCATTGCTTTGTCCACGTCGCTTTTCGTTGCCCTTGCAAGGGCGCAGATCTCCGCCTTCAACCCCGCTTCAGCTATTCTTTTAACAGCTTGAAATTCGCCTTCAGAAGCCGATGGAAATCCCGCCTCGATTACGTCTACTCCAAGCTTATCCAGCTGTACGGCTATCTCCAACTTCTCGTCTGGCACCAAAGAGACTCCCGGTGTTTGCTCTCCATCCCGCAGAGTTGTATCGAAAATTCGGATATATTCCGCCATTTCTAATTAGCCCCAACCAGCGCTTTTAATCTCTTCGGCGATGGCTTCACCCATTCCTATGGTGGTCAGCGAGCCGCCCAAATCTGGAACCGTTAAGCCTTTCCTTATAACTCCTGCAACGCCCGCGTCTATTGCTTGAGCAGCCTTTGTGCAGCTTTCGTCGCCATATTTTTGTCCAAGCCATTCAAGCATCATTTTGGCTGCCAAGATCATAGAGCATGGGTTAGCGGTATGTTTTCCCACACGTGTGGGTGCCGATCCATGAATAGGCTCAAAGATTGCGTAGTCATCACCTATATTTCCGCCTGGAGCCATTCCTAAACCTCCAACAAGCTGGGCGGCTTCGTCTGACAGTATGTCTCCAAACATGTTTGTGGTCACTATCACGTCGTAGTTTTGCGGTTCTTTGATGAGCCTCATGGCTGCGGCGTCAACATATTGTTCGTTAAATGAAATGTGCGGATACTCTTTAGCCACTTTTCGGCAAACCTCTGCGAAAAGCCCGCAAGTCTTTCTCATGACGTTAGCTTTATGGACAGCGGTTACCATACGTTTCTTGTTTCGAATCTCGGCGAGTTCGAAGGCCTTTCGAACTATCCTCTCGCAGCCTTTCCGCGTTATAACCCTCAAAGCCACAGCCACCTCATCATCAAGCGTGAATTCAATTCCCTTGTAGACGTCTTCGGTGTTTTCCCTAACAATAACCAAGTCAACGTCGTTTCTCACGCAAGGTGCACCAACATACGACTTGACTGGTCGAAGATTAGCATACAAATCCAGCATTATTCGAAGCTTGACAATAACGTCTGCAGCAGTCTCCCCCACGGGGCCCTTCAAGCAAACATGCGCCTTCTTGACGGCCTCAAGGGTCTCCTCTGGAAGGGCCACGCCACGCTTTTCGAGGCAAGCGTCTCCGGCTTCGAGAAACACATATTCAAAATTCAAGTTGAACTTTTCTTGAACAGCTTCCAGAACTTTCAAAGTTGCCTCGGTTAGCTCCGGACCTACACCATCGCCCGGAATTACGGCGATCTTATAGCTTGCCATGTTTTTCAAGCCTCCTTTTTAAATGTTCAACTAAGCCACCAGCACTTATGATTTCTAAAATGAAGCTTGGAAGCTTTGACGCTTGTAACCTTAAATTTTTCGTTAAATTCACAATTTCCCCCTCGGCCAAGTTGACGAGAAGTTCGTCGCCATTGCTCGTTTTTTCGAGAATTGAGGGACATTCAACCACGGGCAGTCCAATGTTTATGGCGTTCCTATAAAATATGCGGGCAAAGGATTCGGCGACAACACATCTAACTCCAGCATGTTTCAAGGCTATGGGGGCGTGCTCACGACTTGAACCGCACCCAAAATTTTTACCAGCAACCAATATGACTCCTCCCCGTGCCTTTTCGTAGAATGTGAGATCTAACCCTTCCATGGCATGTTTAGCTAGTTCACTTGGATCCAGTGTGGTCAAGTATTTACTGGGAATGATAACATCAGTGTTAACATGGTCCCCAAAAACGATTGCTTTACCTTTGACCTCCAACCCTTTTTACAGCCTCCTTGGATCTGTAATTTCACCCTTTAAGGCGGAAGCTGCAACAGTTGCCGGTGAAGCCAAATATATCTTGGCTTTCGGGCTTCCCATCCTTCCGGTAAAATTCCTATTCGAAGAACTTATGCAGGTTTCACCTTCTGCAAGCAGCCCCATGTGGCCGCCAAAGCACGCGCCACACGTGGGGTTAGAGACGCACGCACCGGCTTCCGCAAGCGTTTCCAGTATTCCCTCCCTCAAAGCTTGAAGGTAAACTTCATGAGATGCTGGTGTGACGATAAACCGCACACCGTTCTTGATTTTTTTGCCCTTAACTATCTCCGCTGCTATCCTTAGATCTTCGATTCTGCCGTTTGTGCATGACCCAATGAAAGCCTGATCAATGGGTGTACCCTCAACTTCTGAGACTGGTTTAACATTATCAACAGAGCTTGGGCAAGCGACTTGTGGCTCCAAAGAGCTGACATCCAGATCGATAATTTTTTCGTAGCTGGCGCCCGCATCGCTTTTGAGGGGCGTAATCTGCCTGTCAGTCCTATTTTTAATGTAAGCCATCACCTTTTCGTCGGGATTAATTATTCCGGTTTTCGCTCCAGCTTCCACCGCCATGTTGCAGATGGTTAACCTATCGCTTACGTTCATGTTTTTGATGACTGGCCCATCAAACTCCATGGCTTTGTAATTGGCTCCATCAGCCCCTATTTGGCCAATGATGCTCAGTATCAGGTCTTTTGCGCCAACAAACTTTTGAAACTCTCCCACAACATTGAATTTTATTGTTTCTGGAACTTTCAGCCATATCTTGCCGGTGGCGAAAACAGCAGCCATCTCCGTCGAACCTATTCCAGTTCCAAAGGCCCCTAAAGCCCCGTAAGTGCATGTGTGAGAGTCTGCTCCCACAATTAATTCGCCGGGTCTAACGTGACCTTTCTCCACCATCACTTGATGGCAAACACCGCCGAAGCCCACATCATAAAAATATGGGATGTTTTGTTCTTTCGCAAACCTCCTCACAATTTTGTGAAGTTCTGCCGACTTGGCAGAATCCGCTGGAACTTGATGGTCCAAAACCATAACTATTCTGCTGTTGTCCCAGACTTTACTCACGCCTATTTTGTAGAATGTTTCGATTGTCAATGGACCGGTTATGTCGTTGACCATCGCCATGTCAACGTTTGCCTCTACAATTTCTCCGGGGGAAACTTCTTTTCGGCCGGAAGCCCTCGCCAAAATCTTTTCAGAGATGTTCATTTGCTTCCTCTACTGGCTACTTTTCGAGTCCAGCCATTTTCCTAATGAATCGGCCGACTCTTTCCAGTTCGTGGTTTCCAAGCGTCTCAATCATCTTTTTCAGGTTCTTTTCGCCTTTTCTGTGTTCTTCTATCCAGTCTTTGGCGAAGGCGCCGCTTTTAACGTATTCAACGACCTTTTGCATGTTCTCTTTAACGTGGCTGTCGATGACTTTTGGACCAACCACCAAGCCGCCATATTTTGCTGTGTCTGAGACTGCTTGCAGCATTCCAACCATCCCTTTTTGGTAAATCAGGTCCATAATCAGTTTGGCTTCGTTGCATGCCTCGAAGTATGCCAGTTCCGGCGGGTATCCGCTTTCTACAAGCACTTCAAATCCATTTTTTATAAGCTCGATCAGCCCGCCCACGAGGACCGTTTGTTCGCCTATTAAGTCGCTTTCAGTTTCATCCTTAAACGTTGTTTCTATAACTCCCGCCCTTGTGCACCCAAGTCCTTTTGCAATTGCCAAGGCTTTCTCTTTAGCCTTTCCACTAAAATCTTGATGAACAGCTACAAGCGCTGGTACACCGAAGCCTCCAACGAAAGTTTCTCTGAGCCTTGGACCTGGGCTTTTAGGAGCAACCATGATGACGTCGATGTTCTTTGGGGGAATTATCTGCTTGAAGTGAACGTTAAAGCCATGTGCAAAATCTAAGGTTTTTCCCTCAGTCAGGTTGGGGGCTATTGACTCTTTGTAAACTTCTGGCTGATTCATGTCCGGTATTAAGAAAAGTATTATGTCGCCTCTTTTCGTGGCTTCTGCTATGGAGTAAACCTCAAAACCGTCTCCTTTGGCTTTGCTCCATGACTTGCCGTCTGGTCTAAGGCCAACTATGACCTTTAGACCCGAATCTCTCAAGTTTTTCGCTTGAGCTTCTCCTTGGCTTCCATAACCTATTACGGCTATTATCTTATCCTTTATTGGTTCTAGACTTGTGTCTGGATCAAAATATACTTTTACCATGTCATCACCTCCTAAACCGTTTGCGACTCACCTCTCGAAAGAGCGGTGATTCCAGTTCTAGCTACTTCTTTAATCCCATAAGGCTTTACGATGTTTATAAAGGCGTCTATTTTATCCGGATCGCCGGTGACTTCAACTGTCAGCGATTTATGTGAAACATCCACAACTCGCCCCTTGAAAATTTCTGCATAATTGACTATGTCCGTTTTCGCCCTGTAATCTGGAGCCGTCACCTTTACCAAGGCTAGCTCGCGTATGACTGTGTTTTTCGGGTCCAGTATGCTTACTTTAACAACTTCGACAAGTTTTCTCAGTTGTTTAACAACTTGTTCCACAATTTTTTCGTCTCCGCCAACCGTAATAGTTATCCTTGCAAGTTCTTTCTTTTCAGTCGGGCCGACAGAAATGCTTTGAATGTTGAAGCCTCTTCTTCTAAATAGGTTTGAAACTCTGAAAAGAACGCCCGGCTTATGTTCAACAATTGCTGAAACAACATACTCTTGTTGTGTGGTGTTTTTTGACTCCATCATTTTCACTCCCATATCATCCATTTCAATCCTTTACCGGGTGGAACCATGGGGAGAACGTTTTCTTCAGGGGATATTGGCACATCTATAACTGACGTCACGTCACTTTGAAGGGCTTTCTTGAACGCCGAGGAAAACTCCTCTAAAGTTCTCGCGCGGAAACCTTGAGCCCCATAGGCTTCGGCTAACTTCACAAAGTCCGGCACTTTACCTAAATTAACAGCAAAATACCGCCCATTATAGAAAAGCCTCTGCCACTGGGCCACCATCCCAAGAACTGAATTGTTTAGCACTACAACAATTACCGGGATGTTTTCTTCAACAGATGTGGCTAGATCCTGCTCAGTCATTATGAAGCTTCCGTCGCCAGCTATATCAACTACAGGAACCTCTGGATGCGCCACTTTGGCGCCAAGGGCCGCGGGAAACCCGAAACCCATGGTTCCAAGGCCTCCGGAAGAGATAAAAGTCCTAGGCTTGTAAACCTTTAAATAAATTGCAGCCCACATCTGGTTTTGACCAACTTCTGTTGTTATGATTGCGTCGTCGGGGAGAAGTTGACGAATTTCGATCATAAGCCTCGGAGGTTTCAGTTCACCTTCACAGTTTGCTTTCCCTTCAAGCTGCTCTCTAAACTCCTTAATCTTAGCCACTAACGTGCTCCGCTCTTTCTTGACAATTTTCGCTTGAAGCAGTTTGTAGATTTCCCGCAAAGCCTTTTTTGCGTCAGCCACTATTGGCACGTCAGCTTCGACGTTTTTCCCAATCTCCGCGGCGTCGATGTCTATGTGTATTATTTTCGCGTCCGGGCAGAACTCGTCCACTTTGCCTGTGGTTCTATCCGAAAACCTCGTGCCCACGGCTAGTAGGACATCTGCCTCTTGAACCAGCTTATTTGACGCTACTGTGCCGTGCATTCCCATGAGCCCAGTCGCCAACGGGTGGTTTTCGGGGATTGCCCCCTTGCCCATCAAAGTTGTCGCAACTGGAGCCATAAGGAGTTCAGCAACCGCTAAAAGCTCTTGCGAAGCATTTGAAGCAATAACGCCTCCCCCGGCGATTATCATCGGTCTTTCGGCAGCAGACAGCAGCTCAACAGCTTTTTTAACTTGAAGCGGATGCGGAGCATAGCTTGGCTGATGAGATACCGTCTCAGAACCTCTGTCCACATCTACATCCGCCGATTCGATCTGTACGTCTTTCGGTATGTCCACCAAAACAGGTCCAGGTCTACCTGACGAGGCAATTTGAAAGGCTTTTTCAACTGTGACGGGTATGTCTGATGCCCGCATTACCTGAAAATTATGTTTTGTTATCGGGCATGTTATTCCAATGATATCCGCCTCTTGAAAAGCGTCTCGCCCAATAAGCCTCCTTGGAACTTGGCCTGTGAACGCCACAATTGGTGAAGAATCCATGTAAGCGGTGGCTATCCCCGTAACGAGATTTGTTGCGCCGGGACCAGATGTAGCCATACAAACGCCAACTTGTCCGCTAGCACGGGCATACCCGTCCGCTGCATGGGCAGCGCATTGTTCATGCCGCGTTAGAATTGTTCTTATGCTGGTAGAGTCCGCGAGGGCTTCACAGATGTCAAGAACAGCCCCTCCAGGTATGCCGAAAATCACTTTCACTTTCTGCTTCTCTAGCGTTTTCACTAAAGCCCTTGCACCGTTCATAACAACCATAAATCATCCTCCAAAATAGTAAACGAACTGACTAACGCTTTTCCAAAAAAGTCAAAATAGAATGTTACACAACCGCAAATGCGATGTTTAAAGAAGTGCCTAATATGCCTCGCAGATAAAATTGCTCCTCTTGAGAACGCTATCCCTCATCTTTACCTCCTCTGTTAAAGCCCCTCCGGTCTGGTTTCATACCAGAAGGAGAACTCAAATTTTTCTTGAATTTCCTTGGGATCCTTTATTTTTAATTCACTATTGTTGTCCTTGGTAAGCGCTTTTAGCTTTGCCATAATTCATCACAGGAATGCCAATGCGAATACTACTTAGTCTTAAATAAATTTTTTGGGCAAAAATTTTTGTCCAACAGCCCAGACCCTCTCTCCATGATTAATAGGGTTATTTTCCCCTTCTCTGTTAGTCTAACAGGAACGCCCTTGACACTTTTGCTCCCCGCAACAATCATCCCAGACTCCCTCAACCTACTTAAGTTCCACTTAACGGTTGATTTAGGTAAGTGGAGTTCATTGGATAGCTTGTTTACAAGCTGGTAAAATAGTAAGCCATCGTTTTCTTTCACTTTCGCCAGATACTTTAACTGTTTTATACTCAAACGTTTTTTAATCATCAAATCAACAAGTTCCAAAAGAATTCTGCAGACAGTTTCACAGCTTGTCGGGAGTTGCTCATTTTCCGTCACGTTATCGCTGCTTGATCCAGTGATTCCCCGCCTAGAGGACTTTATTTCCTGCACTCACCTTACTTTTTCAATTGGGGTGCATTATTGACTTTCCTTTTGATATGATGTTGTTTATCCCGTTCAGCATAGCCTCAACGCTTGCCATGACTATGTCTTCGTGGGCCCCCCAAGCTGTTGTTGTTATGTCGCCTTTACTTAGATGAACCACAACCTCCACGATGGCATCTGTTCCCCCGGAAATTGATTTTACATAGTATCCGTCAAGTTTTATTGGTTCTATCGTTTGTACAGCCTTTCGTATAGCATTTATCGCCGCGTCTACGGGTCCAACCCCTGTCGCTGCACCTGCAATGACTTTACCTTTAACCTTGAGCTTAACAGATGCTGTAGGCGTCACTTTGTTTCCAGTAACCACAGTTAACTCTTGGAGCTTAATCGGCCTACGGTGTGGTAAATTCATAACTGCCTCGGCAATCGACACTAAATCTGAGTCGGTAACCTTTTTGCCTTTATCCCCTAACATTTTTACTTTCGCAAAGATTTCCTTTAGTTGCTCCTCGTTGGGGAATATGCCTAGCTCATTCAAAACTGCTTTTATCCCATTAGAGCCTGCGTGTTTGCCAACCACTAAGCGTCTGGTTCTTCCGACAAGGTTCGGCGGTATTGGCTCATATGTCACAGGATTGTTTAAAATGGCGTGAGTGTGTATACCTGACTCGTGAGCAAACGCGTTCTCACCTACGATAGCTTTGTTTGGCTGCACTGGGACGCCCGTTAACTTAGAAACAAGCACCGACGTCTCGTATAGCAGATTCATCTTTATGGGCACTTTAACTCCGTAAAGCAGCTCCAATGCAACCACAACTTCTTCTAGGGCGGCGTTGCCAGCCCTCTCACCCAAGCCATTCACGGTTGTATGCACTTCCTTTGCGCCTGCCCTTAAAGCGGCAATCGAATTTGCAACAGCCATCCCAAAATCATCGTGACAGTGAACGCCGAAAGTTACGTCTGGAAAACTTTTCACTAGGTTTGAATAGAAGTTGTAAGTCTTCTCTGGAGTTAAAACGCCAACAGTATCACAGGGTGTCACTATGTCTGCGCCAGCATCCACACCAACGGCTATCAGCTTCTTTAAGAACTGTTCTTCGCTTCTCGTCGCGTCTTCGGCTCCAAACTCCACTTTGAGACCATGATCCTTAGCGTATTGGATGCATTCTTCTGCAATTTTTATGATGTCTCCATGTTTTTTCTGAAGCTTGTGCTTAATGTGAATTTCAGAAGAAGGAACTACTAGGAAAACAGCGTCAGCGTCGCTATTCACTACAGCGTCGATGTCTTTCTTGTTGGCCCTTGCAAAGCTAAATATTTCCGCTTTAAGCCCTTCCTTGGCAATCAACTTTATTGCTTCAAATTCCCCCTCGGTAGCCGCTGCAAAGCCAGCCTCGATGGCGTCTACACCGAGCTCATCAAGCTTCCTTGCTATTTCCAGTTTCTCTTTAGGCGTCAAGGAAACTCCTGGAGTTTGTTCTCCATCCCTTAATGTAGTGTCAAAAAATCTGATTTTCTCAGCGAAGTTATTCAATGATAAAGCTATTCCCCATTTCGAAACCTCGCCACAAAAATAGCACATGATTATATATTAAAGCTTTTCTATCTTGAAATCAACAAAGTCGGAGTGCTTGCAAACAGGTGGAAAAATGAGGAGTGATATCATCAAAAAGGGGTTAACCCGTTCTCCCCAACGGGCCATACTGAAATGTTTAGGGTTAACTGACAAGGACTTGGAGAAGCCGTTTATAGCTGTGGTCAACAGTTACTCGGAGGTTGTTCCAGGTCACATGCACCTTCGCCAAGTGGCAGAACACGTTAAACAAGGGGTTCGATCAGCTGGAGGCGTGCCCTTTGAATTTAACACAATCGCGATCTGCGACGGATTGACCATGGGGCATTTGGGAATGCACTATTCTCTTCCCTCACGTGAATTAATCGCTGACTCTGTAGAGGTGACGGTTCAAGCAAACCAGTTTGACGGGATGGTTTTGATAACGAACTGCGACAAAATAACCCCAGGCATGCTAATGGCAGCGGCGAGGCTGAACATTCCCTCAATAGTCGTTACAGGAGGCCCCATGCTTTCGGGCAAACTAAAGGGAAGAATAGTTGACGTGACAACAGTTTTCGAAGCCATAGGAGAGGTTAAGGCTGGAAAGCTCAGCCTAGACGAGCTGAAGATAATTGAGGACAGAGCCTTCCCCGGGTGTGGTTCATGCAACGGAATGTACACAGCAAACACTATGGCATGTATAACCGAAGCATTGGGTATGTCGCTTCCGGGGTGTGCAACAGCCCTTGCGGTTTCTTCAGCCAAGTTGAGGATTGCAAAGGAAAGCGGGGAGAAAATCGTTGAATTGGTCCATAGAAACATTAAGCCAAGGGATATAATGACTAAAGAGGCTTTTGAAAACGCTGTTGTAGTGGACTTAGCCCTTGGTGGATCAACAAACACCGTGTTACATTTGAAGGCCATAGCGAAAGAGGCTGGGGTAGACTTTCCCTTGAGCATATTTGATGACTATGGAAGGAAAGTTCCACATCTATGCGACATGAGACCAGCAGGACCCCATGACCTTCAAGAGTTGGATGAGGCTGGGGGAATTCCAGCCTTGATGAAGGAGTTAAGGCAGTTCCTTCATCTGGACGTAATAACTGTAACAGGAAAAACTGTTTGGGAAAACATTAAAGATGCGACAGTGTATAACCGTGAAGTAATAAGACCGCTTCATGATCCAGTGCACCGTGAGGGCGGACTGGCAATTCTGTATGGAAACTTGGCTCCAAGGGGAGCTGTCTTAAAGTTGAGTGCTGTCCCACGCAAAATGCTCCGCCATAGGGGTCCAGCTAAAGTTTTTGATTCAGAAGAGGAAGCTGTTGCAGCCATTCTAGACGGGAAAATAGCTGAAGGTGACGTTGTTGTAATTAGATATGAGGGCCCGAAGGGAGGGCCAGGAATGAGGGAAATGCTTTCACCTACAGCAACGATAGCTGGCATGGGTTTAATAGAGTCTGTAGCCTTAGTTACTGATGGAAGGTTTTCTGGAGCTAGTAGGGGCCTATGCATAGGACATGTTTCACCAGAAGCCGCTGAGGGGGGGCCAATAGCAGCACTAGAGAATGATGACATTATCGAAATTGACCTGCCCGAGAGGAAAATAAACGTAAAGTTGAGCGACAATGTACTTAAGAGTCGTCTTGCCAATTGGAAGCCTAAACCGCCAAAAGTCTGTTCGGGATACATTCGAAGGTACATGAGTCTAGTCGGATCAGCTGATGAAGGAGCAGTTTTTAAGGAAAAGCCATGTTAAGTGATTTTTATGGAAGAAAAAACTCTAAAAGTTGCTTTTCAGGGAGAATTTGGAGCTTACAGCGAAGTAGCTGTTTACAAGTATTTTGGCTCTGAAGTTCAATCCGTTCCTTGCAAAAGTTTTCAAGAAGTTTTTAGTAGAGTTGATTCTGGACTTGTGAATTACGGTGTTCTCCCAATAGAAAACTCGATTGAGGGCAGCGTAAACCAAGTGTATGATTTACTTTTAACGCATGATCTCATGATTTGCGGAGAAGTTGTCGTTAAGATAGACCATTGCCTAATAGGAAACCCAAACTCTGATTTGAGCCACATAAAAAGGGTTTACTCGCATCCACAGGCTTTGGCTCAATGCTCCGAATTCTTGGAAAGACTGAAGTGCGAAGTAATACCAACCTACGATACTGCCGGCAGCGTTAAAATTGTTAAGGAAAGAGGGCTAATAGACGAGGCTGCAATAGCTAGCGAAAAAGCTGCGGAAATTTACGGAATGAAAATTCTCGCGAGAGGCATATCCAACTATCCAGATAATTACACGCGCTTCGTAGTAGTGTCAAAAGAGGATGCGCCACCGAGCGGCAACGACAAAACATCAATAATTTTCTCGGTTAAGCATGCCCCTGGAGCCCTTTACGAAGCTTTAGCCGTATTTGCTAAAAGAGGAATCAATTTGACAAAAATAGAGTCTAGACCAACTAGGAAGAAGCCTTGGGAGTACATATTTTACCTCGACTTTGAGGGCCACAGAGCTGAAGCGAGATGTATTGAAGCCTTGAAGGAACTTCAAGACAAAGCTTTATTTGTGAAGGTCTTGGGCTCTTTTCCAAAAGTTGTTTAATGCGAGCTTCAAAGTATAATGCAAATCTCATGTCGAAAGTTGTGGCGTCTGGGTAGTGCATATATCTTCAACAGTCTTGTTAAGTGTGACTTCGGCTATGTCTCTGCTGTATTCTAGGATTCGCTTTGTTCCATCTAGAACCATCCATAGAATGGAGGACACGTTGGGGTCCAGTTTTTTGCTATAGAGGATTGTTGTAAGCTCCATTCCTAAGGTTTCTAGCGACTCTATTTGGGGAAACAATGCATCTGCTTGCTGGTAATCCCATTTAAACGCCGCTTTCAATGATCCTTCAAACATTTTGTGAGCCATCGAGTTGAAGTCGAGAATTTGGCAGTAAACCTCCGTGTCTATGACTTCTCTTAGGAAAAGCGTTTCATTTTCAATGTGTTTTCTGAAGGCTGCAACTGTATTAACTACGTTCTTTGCGTTTTCCGCTATGCTTTTTATATCGTTAGCCATAATTCTGTACGCCAAAAACTCTTTCGGCGTTCTGAAGCCAAGCTCCCTGAACAAGTTTTGCTCTACGCCAAACTTCAATTGACGAACCACATACGCGTCTAGCCGGTTCACATCATTGCACGTGCTTAAAACATGTCGAATTAAACTCTTATCCATTTTTTCAACAGCTAATAAAGAATCACGGTCCGCAGACAAAGCTAAAACCGCCATTCTCCTAATGGCTTTTTCCACCGGAAATTCAGGATGTTTCACAAGAATTTGAATAGTTAGCTCGTTTGAAGTCTCGTCAATTATCTCTGAACCTAGAAGCATCTCCCTTACAAAATTTTTAATTGCTGATTTAAAGTTCATAAAATCATTTTTGTCCTTGTCTCTAAGGCGTACATGTATGAAATCGGCACCCACCGTGTACAGCGCCTTAATCTTACGGCAAGCAGATTGAGCATCGTCCCCGGGCTCAATAACCATCCAGTATTCTTTTACCATGAATTTTCTGTTTTCCCTATTCGTGTTTCTAGGGGTTAGGAGTAGTGACAAGTCATCCAGCTGTTTGAAGGTTACTTCGCAACCTCTCGTTAATCCAACATTTTGAACCCATTTTTTAGGCAATGTTATAATGTAGGACTCTCTTCCTGTGCATTGCACTCTTCTACAGCCTAAATCTTTTTCCATAAGTCCACCGATATATAATTCATTTATCTCACATGATGCATAACCATGTATATAAATGATTTGCAAAACGATTTTATCAAACCTTAGCATTTTCTAAGACGCTTGGTGATATTGTGACCGAGCGTGTACATCGAAATAGTTCATACTTAAATGCGCAATCAACAACCGGCACCGTCACCAGAGTTAAAGACACAAGCTCAACCAGTGGGATGTGTCCACTATGCATCTATGACTGCCCCTTCTTGTGTGAGATAGGCCTCTCAGCATTCAGAGGGAGGGAAGCTCTTTATCCGCAACCCGAATATTTTGGGCGCAGCACTGCGGGAGCCCTAAAGGATTTTGGGCTTGACTGGTCCCACTTTAACATTCAAGCAAGGCTGCTTGGAGCTTTTGGTATAGAGGAAAACCCAGACTTAGCCATTTTCCCAAACGTCGACATAGAAACAAAAGTCGGTGGAATTCCATTAAAAATTCCAGTAATGATTGGCGCGTATGGTTCAACAGACGTGGCTAGACTAAATTGGGACGGCCTTGCAATTGGCGGAGCCTTGTCAGGGATAATAGTGACAATTGGCGAAAACGTTTGCGGGATGGATCCAGAAGCCAGAATCGAGAACGGCAAAGTCGTTTTTTCAAAGGAGCTTAAAAGGAGAGTTGAAGCCTTCCGAGAGTTCTGGGATGGGAAGTATGGGGATATAGCTGTTCAAACCAACGTTGAGGATCAAAGGCTTGGAGTTGACGTTTACGCAATATCAAAGCTTGAAGTAAACATCATCGAGCGAAAATGGGGTCAAGGGGCAAAAGCCATTGGAGGCGAAGTCAGAGTTAGCGACCTTCAAAAGGCCATTCTCCTAAAAAAGAGAGGCTACGTGGTCATACCCGATCCTGAAGATCCAGAAGTCCAAGAAGCCTTCAAACAGGGGGTTTTCAAAACGTTTGAAAGGCATAGCCGCGTTGGCATGCCAACCGAAAAGGGTTTCGTTGAGGACGTTGAATGGTTAAGAGAGCAAGGCGCCAAAAAAATAAGCATAAAGACTGGCAACTACGAGCCAGCTGCGGTAGCATTCACAATGAAGGTGGCCTCTGAAGCCAAAGTAGACTACGTCGTTTTCGACGGCGCGGGAGGCGGTACTGGAATGAGTCCGGTGCCCATGATGAATGAGATGGGCACACCAACCGTCTACTTGGAGGCGCAGGTTCTGCAATGTGCCCAAATTCTCAAGAAGCGTGGAAAATACGTACCGGACATTGTCATTGCCGGCGGTTTCATAGAGGAAACCCAAATATTCAAGGCAATAGCAATGAGCAATTTCGGCGACGGCCCCATCGTTAAGGCAATTTTGATGGGCAGAGCTCCATTAACCGCTGTTATGAAGGCATCCTACTTCGCGGAGTTAGCCAAAAAAGGAGCATTACCCAAGAACTTCCAGAGCATGTACGGAAACTCTCCAGAACAATTCTTCATAGATGCTCCGGAACTGAAAAGCAAATTCGCCGATAGGTTTGAAAAAATACCGTGGGGTGCGGTAGGACTATATACGTATATGAATAGAATCAAGGTTGGCCTCCAACAGTTGATGGCTGGAGCAAGGAAATGGAAACTTAACCTTCTAAGCAGAGACGACTTGATAGCCCTAAGCGAGAGGGCTTCGAAAGTAACGGGAATACCGCTGCCTGAAGAAGCATCAAAAATTCTAGAATCTCTTTTGTAGTTGTGTGAAACAGCGGCGGGGGGCTGCCATTAAACAACAATAAAGCTTATATTAAACCTAAAGTGTCCTCTATGAAGGAGTGAACGCAAGTGAGGGACTACGTTCATAAAAGGCGATCGTCTTCATTTCTGAACGTCAAAGTCGATGGTTAAAGCCGGCTTTTTCT
>JAWAZC010000008.1:33079-44496 GCA_038817995.1 Bathyarchaeia archaeon
TTCTTCCATAATTAGTGAATGGAGGTGGGATTTTGAAGGTGAAATTCGCTGTCCCAGCTGGCTCTCTGCAAAAAGCAACGTTTGAGGTCTTTGAGAAAGCCGGATATCGAGTTTCAGGACAAGAGAGAAGCTATAGGCCTATGATCAACGACCCTGAAATAGAACTGAGAATACTGAGGCCGCAAGAGATTCCAATACTTGTCAATGAGGGATTATATGACATTGGAATATCTGGGTATGATTGGGTCAAGGAAACCGACGCAGACGTTGAGTTGCTCCAAAATCTTGAATATGGCAAAGTGAGACTTGTAGCCGCTGCGCCAAAAAGCTGGACTGACATAGACTCTTTTTCAAAATTGCTTGAAAAGTTTCTGGCTAACGGAAAGGGCATTAGAATATCCACGGAATACTTGAACATCACAGCGCGTTACGTCAAAAGCAATCCAGTTTACCGTAAGTTTTTCGGCGACTTGGAACCATTAACAGTCACACCATGGTGGAGGAAAGGTCAAAATTCAAAGGTCACCATCTTCCTATCGTTTGGAGCTACAGAGGCTAAACCTCCAGAGGTTGCTGACGTAATAGTTGACGTGACGGAAACCGGAACAAGCCTTGAACAAAACAACCTAAAAATCATTGAAGTCTTGTTGGAATCCACTGCGTTTCTGATAGCCAACAAAAGGTCCCTTCAGTCTGAAAAACGAGAAAAAATTTTTGACATAAAAGCGATGTTGAAGGGCGTTGTTGACGGGTCGAAGAGGCTTCACATATTTGTAAACGTTAAAAGGGAGAATCTGGAGCTGCTATTAAAAGAGCTGCCTGCTTTGAAGAGGCCTACTATATCCCCGTTGGCTGATGAAGGCTGGTACGCTGTCAACACAGTGATCGACAGGGACTTGCTTTTCAAAATTCTTCCGACAATACGAAGGTTGGCTCAGGGACTGGTTGTTTACGAACCAAGGCAGGTGTTGGCTTTAGAAGAGGGTTAGACATAGATGAAAATGATAGACGCGTCTGAAACAGAACTTGTGAAAAGGGAGCTGCTGCAGAAAAGGCTTCGAAAAAAAGAAGATGATAGACTGGAAGCTTACGTGAAAAGAATAATTAAGAAAGTCCAGATGGAAGGTGACGCTGCCTTAGTAGAATTCACGAGAAAATTCGACAAGGTTTCATTGAGCGCTGGAAACCTTAGAGTTAGCCGGGAAGAAATAAACGAAGCCTATTCAAAAGTTGCGGGAAACCAAATTCGCGCTTTAAAGTCCATGAAAGAGCGGTTGGAATCCGTCGAAAAAAGGGTTCTGGAAAAAGTTAGCATGAGGGTAGAAGTCGACGGGGTTCACGTCGAATTCCGAGCATGCCCCATGCAAAGAGTTGGATGTTACGTTCCCGGAGGGAAAGCTGCATACCCAAGCACGCTGCTGATGACCGTGGTTCCAGCTCTTGTTGCCGGTGTGCCAAACATAGTGGTGTGCTCCCCTCCAGATAGAAAAGGCTCGCTTAATCCTTTAACTTTGGTTGCAGCTGACATATGTGGTGTTGACGAGATTTATAGGGTGGGAGGCCCCCAAGCGATAGCTGCCATGGCTTATGGCACTGAAACCATAAAGCCTGTGGACAAAATTGTTGGACCCGGAAACATTTACGTGGCTGTGGCGAAAATGCTTGTTTCTAAAGATGTCGCTATAGATTTTCCAGCGGGCCCAAGCGAGCTTCTGGTTTTAGCTGACGAAACAGCTAACCCTCGCTACATAGCCCTTGACATGTGCGCCCAAGCTGAACATGGACCAGACTCGATTGTGGGTTTGATTACAACGTCGAAAAGCCTTGCTCAGAGGACTTTTCAAGAGATAGAAGAAGTTTCGAAATCAACTTCTAGGCGTGAGATCGTCGCAAAGGCTCTATCGGAAAACGGTTTCATAGCCGTGTGCAGAACGCTGGACGAAATGGTTGAGCTGGCAAACAGCTTTGCACCCGAGCACGTTGAAGTGATGCTAGAAAACCCGGACAAAGTCGCTGAAAAAATTTCATCAGCGGGTATCATTCTAATCGGTCCTTACAGTTCAGCGTCTCTGAGCGACTATTATGGCGTAACAAATCACGTGCTACCAACGGCCGGGTATGGAAAATCTTTCTCAGCTCTCTCTTGCCTAGATTTCGTGAAAAGAGTTGCCATCTTAAAGTGTTCTAAAGAAAGTTTGTTGAAAACTTTTGAGCACATCAAAATCTTATCCGAGGCGGAAGGCCTACCGGGTCACTTTAGAGCCGTAAAGGAGAGATTAACTTTTGAGAAACCGAGCTAATAAGTGGATCAAACGGAAACTGAAGACGATGCAGTTTAACTATGCCCTTAGAAAAGGCTACAAACACGTTGAGGGCTTGCCCGCTTTGGGAAGCCAGAACGTAGCAAAGTTGAATTTAAACGAGAACTTCTTCATATCTCGCGAAAAACTTCACGAACTTATCACTGAAGCTTTGGCGGACCTAGATCCACGGCTCTATCCTCAAGAAGAGGAAGAAAGGCTTCAGGAAAAGATCGGTGAGTATGTGGGATTCCCGGCAAATAACATATTAGTTGGTAATGGAGGAGACGAGGTATTAAAGCGGATTGCTTGTCTATTTCTTGAAAAGGGAGACCGTGCCATAACGATATCGCCGACATTTTCCATGTACCGTTTTGCAGTCAGCCTTCAAAGGGCAAAGCTTGTTGAGGTTCCTTTAAAGGAGGATTTTTCACTGGACGTGAATAGTTTGCTGTCAAAAGCAACACCAAAGACAAGAGTGCTGTTTCTGTGCTCGCCGAATAATCCGACGGCAAACCAGTTCAGAATAGACGACATTAAATTTTTGGTTGAAAGTTTTCCGGGAATCGTTGTTGTTGACGAAGCTTACGTGGAGTTTGCCGACTATTCAGTTACGCCTCTAATCAAAAAGTATGAAAATTTAATTGTTGTTAGAACATTTTCCAAAGCCTTCGGCCTTGCCGGGTTGAGGCTTGGATATTGTGTGGCGGACGCCGAAATTATCGAGGCACTTTCTGGAAGTGTTAGCCTACCTTTTTCGGTCAACACGGTTTCCCTAAGGGTTGGCGTAAAAATTTTGGAAAATAAAGCAATTGTTGAGGAAGCCCTCCGGAAAATTCGGGCAGAGCGAGAAAAAATGGTGGAAGCCTTAAACAGTATTAACGGAGTAAAAGCCTTCAATTCAAAGACTAATTTTGTGCTTTTTAAGACGGAGAAACCCTTGGACCACGTTTATAATAGTCTGCTGCGTAAGAATGTTATTGTGAGGAAAATAGGTGACATTTTGAGTTTCCGGAATTGTTTCAGAGCCACAGTAGGTTTGCCATGGATGAACGCGAAACTTATTGATGCACTTAAGGAGGCATGCTCTCAGACTGGAGGGTGCAGCCATGCGAATTGCTGAGGTTGATAGAAAGACGCTTGAAACCGAGGTCCATGTCAAGGTAAACCTAGACTCTGTTGGAAAGGCTGACGTGCACACCGGAATAGCTTTCCTCGATCACTTAGTTGCCACATTGGCATTCCACAGCATGATCGATATAGAACTCTCTGTTAAGGGAGACCTTAAACACCATATAACCGAGGATGTAGCCATATGTTTAGGTCAAGCAATCAGAAAGGCCCTTGGAGATGGTGACGGAATAACACGGTTCGGGTTTGCGGCTGTACCAATGGACTGTTCTCTTGCTTTTTCTGTCGTCGACTTGGCAAAGCGTCCATACGCCAAGATTGATTTGAAACTTAAAGGCAAGAGAATCGAGGACATGCCATGCGAAGATATCAACCACTTCTTGGAAACTTTAGCCACGTCCATGCAGGCCAATATCCACGTTTGGACTCAATACGGGACCAACGATCACCACAAGGCCGAAGCAGCCTTCAAAGCCCTTGCCCTCTCACTTAAACAAGCCATCGCCATTGACCCGAGAAGGAAAAGCATTCCCAGCGTTAAAGGAGTGATTTAATGCCTAAAGCAGTTATCATTGACTATGGAATAGGAAACCTCTACAGCCTAAAATGTGCGTTAGGCAAAGTTGGATTCACACCCTTAGTCGGACTTTCTAAAGCGCTACTTGAACAAGCCGACGTCATAGTTCTCCCAGGAGTTGGAAACTTTTCAGCAGCCTCCAAAAGGTTGGCCACTTTGAAGGAGCCTTTAGTTAACTTGGCTGGAAGCGGAATACCTATTTTGGGTATATGCTTGGGAATGCAGCTTTTGTTTCAAAAAAGTGAAGAAGGACCTGGTGAAGGTTTGGCGCTTCTGGAAGGCGTAAACGTTCGGCTGCCATGCTCAGTTAAGGTTCCTCACATGGGCTGGAACACCGTTACAGTGGTTAAACCAACGGTGCTGTTTGAAAACTTGGAAACCCCACTTTACTGTTACTTTGCCCACTCATACTACCCAGTTCCATCGGAGAGAAACATCGTTTGCGCTGAGACCACATACGGCGTAACATTTGCCTCTGTCATCGCGAAAAAGAACATTTGGGGAACACAGTTTCATCCAGAGAAGTCTGGAAATGTTGGTTTGAAGCTTCTCATGAACTTCTTCAATTTTGTTAGGAGGTGAAGTTCTAGTGAAAGTTTTTGCGGCTGTTGACATCATGAATGGAAAAGTTGTTAGACTGCTTAAAGGTCTTCCAGAAACAGCTAAAACATATGTTGGTTTGGAGGACCCCGTGACTGCAGCCAAAAAATGGGAGAGCGAGGGAGCTGACGGCCTCCACGTTGTAGACCTAGACGCCGCCCTTTCTAGAGGTGACAACTCCGCCACAATTTGCGAAATAGCCAGAGCCGTAAAAATACCGCTACACGTTGGAGGGGGAATAAGAAGCGAAAAAGCCGCCGAAAAATTTCTCAACATGGGAGTAGACAAGGTCATAATTGGAACGGTAGCTTTCAAAAGGCCTAAAGTCTTGGAAAGACTAGCGGAAAAGTTCGAAAACCGCATCATTATAGCTTTGGACTACGGGGAAGACGGTAAAATCATGATTGAAGGGTGGAGAAAAAAGGCAGAACTCGACGTGGAAAGTGCCATGCAAAAGTTTCTCAGACTTAAAATTGAAACTTTCTTGCTAACCTCAGTGAACATGGACGGCACCCTCAAAGGGGTGAATGTTGACGTTGTGAAAAAAGCCTGTGCCTACAAAGAGGCGATGGTGATAGCGGCGGGGGGAATAAGCAGTCTAAACGATCTAACGCTTTTGAAAAGCGCAGGCGTTTATGGGGCAGTCATTGGGAAAGCACTATATGAAGGAGTCTTTACGTTAAAAGATGCTTTAAAAATAGCAAAGGGAGTGTGATTAACAATAATGCCTCTAACCAAGCGAATCATACCATGTCTAGACGTTGACCATGGAAGAGTCGTCAAGGGCATACATTTCTTAAACTTAAGAGACGCCGGGGACCCCGCAGAATTGGCCAAAAGATACTCCGAAGAAGGCGCCGACGAACTGGTTTTTCTCGATATAACAGCTTCGCCCGAAAAGCGAAAGATATTAAGGGATACTGTTGAAAGGGTTGCCTCGGAAATAGACATTCCATTCACCGTCGGAGGCGGAATTCACAGCATTTCAGACGCGAGAATTGTCCTTTGCAGTGGCGCGGATAAAGTATCAATAAACACAGCAGCAGTGGAGCAGCCCACCCTGATTACAAAGCTTTCAGAAACTTTCGGGAGACAATGCGTCGTCGTCGCCATAGACGCCAAAAGACGATACGAGGAAAAAAGGGGAAAAATCATAGTCGAAACAAAGGAAGGAAAGTGCTGGTTCGAGGTGCACACCTATGGCGGACGCAAACCCACAGGGTTAGACGCAATCCAATGGGCAGTAAGCGTTGAGAAACTTGGTGCCGGAGAAATCCTCCTAACTTCCATGGATAGAGATGGAACAGAAAAGGGGTTTGATTTAGAATTAACTAAAAGCGTTTCTGAAAATGTGAATATCCCTGTTATCGCAAGCGGAGGGGCAGGCAAACCTAAACACTTTCTAGAAGTTTTTTCCAGCGGAAAAGCCGACGCCGCCTTAGCCGCGTCGATATTCCATTATAACAAGTATTCAATACAGTTTATCAAGAGGTTTTTGAAAGAAAGGGGGATTGAGGTTCGACTTTGAAAAAAGTTGAAATTAATCAGTTAGATTTTCAAAAAGGCGGTGGCTTGATCCCGGTAATAGTGCAGGACGTAAACACTAAGGAGGTTTTAATGCTTGCCTACACGAATCTTGAAGCCTTAAAAAAGACCATGGAAACTGGTTACGCCCACTACTGGAGCAGATCTAGAAAGAAGCTTTGGATGAAGGGGGAAACCTCAGGAAACGTTCAGAGGGTGAAGAAAATTTTGGTGGATTGCGATAATGATGCATTGCTTTTCCTAGTGGAACAGAAGGGAAACGCATGCCACACCGGGCAAAGAACCTGTTTCCATAACCGAATAGAAATGGAAGATTCTTGACAAAGATTCCAGCGAAAATCAACTAGCGGTATCCCGAATTATTTCGTTTCTAATTCTTTGACATTTTTCTGTTGCCTCTTTGATGGCTCTCATCAATGCTTGTCTGATTTGGCTTCCTTCCAGCTCATAAATGGCTTCGATTGTTGTTCCGCCCGGAGTTGTCACCATGTCCTTTATCTTAGCGGGATGCTCCTGTGTTTCTAGAATCAGTTTCCCTGTTCCCAAGACTGTTTGGGCTGCACTGAAAAGGGCAAGGTTCCTCGGCAGGCCCACTCTTAACCCAGCGTACATTAAGGCTTCAATGATTATAGATATATATGCTGGTCCGCTTCCGCTTAAGGCTGTTATTGCGTCCATGTATTTCTCTTCAACTTCTTGGCAAACCCCCATAAGGCCTAATAATTTTTCAACTTTTTTCTTGTCGCTCTCCGTTACATCTTCATCGCAGCAGTAAGCCGTAAAAGACTCTTGAACCAAGGCGGCGATGTTTGGCATTGTTCTGACAAATTTTGCGTGGGGAGCAATTCTCTTGTAAAACTTCAAGGGAATTGTGGCTGCCGTTGATATTACAAGTTTCCCTTTAATTTCGTCGTTTATCTCTTTGACAACCTTTTCAATGTCGCCGGGCTTCACGCACAAAAAGATTATGTTGGCTTTGGCCGCTGCTTCCTTATTGTTTGTGGTTGTCTTCGCTCCTAACGCTTCAAGCTCCTTTAGTTTTTCCAAGCCGCGTCTTGTGGCGATAACTTCACCCTCATATCCTTTTTTTAATAAACTTTTGACTATAGCTCCACCAATCATGCCGGCTCCTATGACGGCTATGCTTTCCAAACGATCACCAACTGATTTTCAGCTGTGAACGCATAATACTCGATGTAAGCCTTATATATAGAGTTTGAGTTGGCTGTCGTCCAAACCATTTCAAATATGTTAGGATTCTGACCTCATATTGACTATTTTTGGTCATTTTGATCCTAAAATAAATTGTAATGACCAAAAAATATATAAATGCCGGACGCGTGATTTGCGCAGACGTGATCTAAATGGAACCAGCTGTATGTCCTGAGTGTGGTGCAAAAATCGAAGTGCCGAACGATGTCTTAAAAGGCGAAATACTCACATGTCCAGACTGCGGACTTGAGCTTGAGGTAAAGGAGATAAACTCCAGCTCCGTGATCGTGGAAGAACTGTGGATAGAAGGCGAAGATTGGGGCGAATAGCCCTTCCAGCGAAACTCAGCGGGTCACAACATGAGCATAGCCATCCTATACGAGCAAGCGGGAACAGATGAAATTGGCATACAATTTACGGCTGAAAAACTTGGAATCGAAATAACACCCATACCAGCTCGCAAAATCTCCTATTTATTTACGAATCAAGGCTGTAAGATCAGAAGTTTAAGCAGAGATTTCTCAGAAACCATTAACAAAGTTTACATTGTTCTAAATAGGGCCCAAAGCAGAAACCGCAGATTAATCGTAGGAGCAATTCTTGAAGCGCTGGGTAAGAAGGTTTTAAATCCCTCAGAAATTGAATATACATGCTTCAGCAAGCTTAGAACGCTGTTGCAATTCTGGAAAGCGAAAGTCAGTATACCAGCAACAGTTTACGTTCCATGTGATCCTAGAGAAAAAGCTATTGACGGACGTGAAATTGCAAATGAAAGTGAAATTGCAAGCTTAATTCTGCAAGCTTTAGGAAATAGGCCAATCGTACTCAAGCCAGATGCCGGCTCCCATGGGAAGAACATTAAACTGGCTATGAAACGTCAAGACCTAATAAACTTGCTGAGTGAAATGGAGCCTTCTATCATAAACCCAATCGGAGTTTTGGCGCAGGAATTCATTTACAAGTGGTTTTTCGACTTGAGAATAATCGTTACAAAGGAAAAGGGCAAATCCGCATACTGCCACCCAAAGGCCATGGCCAGAACGGGACTAAGGGATTTCAGAACAAACGCGTATCTGGGCAACACCGTTTTCGGCGTAGAACTACCCCAGAGAATAAGAGAAAAAGCCGTGTTATGCGCCGAGTCCATTGGGAAAAACTGCGACGCTTGGGTGTTGGCACTTGACGCCATGTTAAACTTTGGAAAGGAAATGACCTTAAATGAGGATCTTCAAAAAAATTTTGAAAAGTTAAAGCCCATGTTTGATGAAATACAGAAAATTAAAGGTGAAAAAGTTTCAAGGGAAAATTTTGTCCGCTGGAATGAAAGGTTAGAGAGAGCCTTCAACGAGTATACGAGTTCCGAGGCTTACTGGAACATTCAAGAGGTTATAGAGGATTCTGTTAAAAGCATGGAAGAAAGCGTCGTGTTTAATGAAGCCAACTCTTGTCCCGACTTTTGGGAGTACACTAGACTGACTACTGGAATAAACTTGGCTGAATATCTTTTGTCTTGCGCAGAAAGCCTTATTGACAGGGCTCAAGCTTTTACCTGCGTTTAATATGGTGATTCGATGAAAGTGGGGATTATTGGCGGCTCAGGATACGTTGGCGGGGAACTTTTGAGGCTTCTACTTTTCCACCCAAAGTTGGAAGTGACCTTGGTTACTTCGCAGAAATATGCTGGCGAATACGTTCACACTGTACACCCAAACCTAAGGGGGAGAACACAGCTCAAGTTTGTTCGTTACGATGTATCTGAAATTAAGAAGAACTGCGAATTGGTTTTCACAGCTTTGCCTCATGGAACATCGGTTAAATTTGTTCCGGAGCTGCTGGAAGTTGGCTTAAAGGTCATCGATATGAGCGCCGATTTTCGCCTTAGAAATCCAGAAAATTACGACAAATGGTATGGGTGGAAGCACCCCGCTCCGGAGTTGTTAAAGGAAGCTGTTTACGGACTTCCAGAGCTTCACAGAGACGAGATAAAGAAAGCCAAACTAGTTGCTTGCCCCGGTTGCATTGCAACATCCGCCATTTTAGCTTTAGCTCCGCTGGTTAAATCCGACTTGATAGACAGCTGTAGGGTGATTGTCGATGCCAAAATAGGTTCGTCTGGAGGGGGAAGCAGTCCATCCCTAGCGTCCCATCACCCAGAAAGAGCCGGGGGAACGAGGCCGTATAAGCCGGTCGATCATAGGCATACTCCTGAGATAGAGCAAGAACTAAGTTTGCTTTCTGGAAAGCCCGTGCAAGTTGCGCTTACTCCCCACGCGGTCAACATGGTGCGGGGCATACTTTCCACGATTCACACTTTTCTCGCCCGAGAAGCGGCATTGAAAGACATTTGGACAGCTTTTCGTTCAGCATATGAAGGTGAACCTTTCGTGCGATTCTACAGATACAAAAAGGGCCTTTACCAGTATCCGGATCCAAAAGTAGTTGTGGGATCCAACTTTTGCGACATAGGCTTTGAACTTGACGAGAGGCTGAAAAGGCTTGTGGTCTTCTCAGCTATAGACAATCTCATGAAAGGTGCAGCGGGCCAAGCGGTCCAATGTTTAAACATTATGCTTGGGTTTGACGAAAAAACGGGCATAGAGAATGTGGGGCTTCATCCGGTGTGAAAAATGCTAATAGTTGCAAAAGCCGGAGGAACAGTTGTTAAAAACGGTCTATCTGAAATTGCCAAAGATGCAAAGGACTTAGTGGAAGGCGGAGGCAACCTAATTTTTGTCCATGGGGGAGGAGTCGAAGTAACACAAATCGCGGAGAAACTGGGTAAAAAACAGAGTTTCGTAATCTCCCCCGAAGGGTTCAGAAGCCGTTACACGGACCTAGAAACTGTTGAAATACTAAACATGGTCATGTCGGGCAAAATCAATAAGGGGGTTGTGTCAGCTTTTCAAAGTCAAGGAGTGCGAAGCGTCGGGCTCTCTGGTGTTGACGGTTTTCTCCTGAAAGCGAAGAGAAAAGAGAAAATGATAATTGTCGACGAGAGGGGGAGGAAAAGAGTTACAGATGCTGGCTATTCTGGAAAAGTATACCAAGTAAACGATGGATTACTTAAGCTTCTAATAGCGAATGGATATGTGCCAGTAGTTTCCCCGGTTGCCATAGGCGAGGAATTTGAGCTTTTAAATGTTGATGGAGACCGCGCTGCCGCCAGCATTGCCGGCGCATTAAAGGCTGACAAACTTATTTTCCTAACAGACGTGGACGGGGTTATTTTGGATGGAAGACTTGTACGTGAAATAAAAGTTTCTGAAATCCGAGATGTTTTACCCAAAATAGGTTCTGGAATGAGCACAAAAGTTCACGCAGCTCTAGAAGCCCTGGAAATGGGCGTAAAAGAGGCAATAATTGCCTCTGGACTTTGTAAATCTCCAATTTTATCGGCGCTTAAACACGAAAATGGGACGGTGATTGTTCGTGGATGAAAGGTCTGTTATGAAGATAGAAGACGAGTGCATGGTTAAGGCTTATGCCAAAAGGCCTGTTGTGCTCTGTAGAGGCGATGGAGTTTACCTTTGGGATATTAACGGCAAAAAATACTTGGATTTTACCGGGAATTATGGAGTCTGCATTCTCGGATACTCCCACCCAGAGATAGTTCAAGCCATAAAAAGCCAAGTGGAAAAGCTGACCGCTTGTCACGGGTCATTCTACAACGAGACGAGGGCAATGTTCCTGGAAAAGTTAATCAAAATTGCTCCTAAAGGGCTGAGTAAGGCTTTTCTGGGAAATAGTGGAGCCGAAGCTGTTGAATGTGCCATAAAAATGGCGCGCAAGTACACCGGGAAAACTGAAATAATTGCAATGATGGGAGGCTATCACGGGAAAACCATGGGGGCGTTGTCTGCAACATGGAAGGAAAAATATAGAGCGTCTTTTGA
Organism: Bathyarchaeia archaeon; assembly: GCA_038817995.1. GTDB lineage: Archaea > Thermoproteota > Bathyarchaeia > Bathyarchaeales > Bathycorpusculaceae > DRVP01. The sequence goes on from JAWAZC010000008.1 coordinate 44,338, forward strand.
ACCCCTTGTTCCCGGCTTTAAGCACGTTCCAAGATACAACATTCAAAGAGTTAAGGAGGCCATCACAGAAAAAACAGCTGCAATTATCGTGGAACCTATACAGGGGGAAAGCGGCATCATAGTTCCTCCGGAGGACTTTCTCCCGTCACTGAGGGAGTT
>JAWAZC010000009.1:0-41419 GCA_038817995.1 Bathyarchaeia archaeon
TCAAAGTTTTTAGGCGACTGGTTCCACCGGCGAGTGTTCTCTACGTGTTTCTAATGTTTTTCTTTTTCGGCGTAAATGTTTTGGGCTCCGTGCTTTGGGTTTTTGCCTTCGTGAAGTTTCAATCCATATAGGAAACGTTATTGAAATTCTTGTTTTTCCTGTTTACGGCTTGGTTGGATATTTAACCCACCTTAAAGTGGATAAAATCTGGTAGAAGCACCCTAACAGCTATGTTTTGTATTGAACAAAAACTTTTAAGCCTAATCGCCAGATTAAGTGGAAGGTCCAAGCCATGGATCCGGTTACGCTTGCTTTGATATTGGCTGGCGGGATAATTGTTATCGGATTTTTGGGCAACTACCTTTTTGAGCGGACTGGCTTTCCAGACATGATTCTGTTAGTGGTTTTGGGGATTATTATTGGGCCTTTGGCGGGTTTGGTGGATGCGGCGGCTATAATGCCTTTAACTCCTTATTTTGCTGCTTTGGCTCTGGTTTTCATTTTGTTTGATGGCGGGATGGCTATGAATATTTACCGTGTTTTCGCTGAAAGTCCAAGGGCTGCGGTTTTGGCTTTTGTTGGTTTCGGGTTTAATGTTGCCTTGGCAACGATTTTTATGCATTACATTGTCCTTCCAGACTTGCCCATTTTCTACTCCATGCTTTTTGGAACCATTTTGGGCGGAAGCAGCAGCGTCGTTGTGATTTCGCTTTCTTCAAGGATTGGAGTCAGCGAAAAATGCTCAACAATCCTAAGCCTCGAATCCGCCCTTACGGATATTCTCTGCATAGTTTTCTCGCTGGTGATAATAGAGATAATCCTCAAGGGATCCATTGACCCCGTCATGATTGGACAGGCGATAGCCAGCCGCTTCTCCACCGGTATAGTACTCGGCCTCATTTTTGGGCTTGTTTGGCTTAGCATATTAAAAAGAGTTGTGAAGTCGCCCTACTCCTACATGTTGACTTTGGCTGTTGTGCTTTTAGCCTACGCCTTTTCGGAGGTTCTCGGCGGGAGCGGCTCGCTTTGCTCTCTTCTTTTCGGCATAGTGCTGGGCAATGAAAAGGAAATCTATCGCATACTTAGGATGGAAAGGCCTTCTACAACCGTGGTGGACGCTGGCTTGAAAAGGTTTGAGTCTGAAATCGCCTTCCTCCTAAGAACTTTTTTCCTTGTGTATATTGGCATAATAGTTTCAATAGTCGACGTCAAAACAATCTTGGTTGGCGTGATCCTCTCGTTGATACTGTTGCTATCAAGGGTTGCAGCTGTAAGAGTTGCCACAGCTCGCTGCAGCGAACTCGCTGAAGAACGCCCAGTAATGAGTGTGTTGCTCACTCGCGGGCTGGCAGCGGCGGTGCTTGCAACCTTACCAATGCAGTATGCCGCCCAAAATCCGGTTTTCAGTCAAATTGCACATCTTTTCGTTAACATCACGGCTCTGGTTATTTTGGCAACAGCCATAATAGCCTCTGTTGGCATTCCGCTGCTGAGGCGAAAGGTTCAGAGGGTTTAACAAGAATTTTAAATTCGCAAGAGACAATTTTACAATGGTGAAGATTTGTCCAACAAGGTTGATAGGCTGAAGCTGCCTTTCACGGTTCTGGCTGAAAATCGCAAGGAACCCTTCACGGAGAAAATGGAGAAAGCCGCAATACATTGTTTCGCTGAGCTTGAGAGGGCGAAGGGCGGCGGCTTAATCCTAAAAAAGCCTGAAGAGAAAACTGTTTTCCTAGCCGAGTTCCATTATCCCTTTTGGGTTGCGCCTTGGGACAGGTTGAACTTAGTTTTTGATGGACTTAGGCAGGTGTCCCACACCATCACATACAAGAGTATTCCAAGCGCCAGAGAGTTTTTCGAAAATGCCTCCAGAAGCTCCAAGTCCATTGAGGCTTACATGGCTTTCCTATCTGACCACGTGAACTTTTTCCAAGCACCCGTCGAAGAGAAAACACTAACCATAGACGCTTTGGCGGCAGACCCAGCTTTTCTAGGCGAATTTGCCCAGTGCTTGGCGGATGCAAAACCCCTAGAAGCCAAAGAAGCCGAAGGAGCTTTTATATCGCCTCACGTGGACGAGTTGGCAGTTTTGTCCGCTGCAGAGGAGCTTGAAAGGCTTAAGGCAGACTTTAAAGCGGAAGTTGCAACCCTCAATAGTTGCATAAAACTCTTGAACAAGACAACGAGGGGTTTTGTCAAAGATATCCGTGGGAAGATAAAAGCAGTCATGGAGGAGTTTGAGGCGGAAATCCGAAAGCAGGAGGAGGCTGTAGCCCAGAAAATCAGCCGTTTAAACGAAGACTACGAGGAGCAGCGGGTGAAGCTAATGAAAGACTTTGAAAAACAGCTGATGCCGCTGCAGAAGGAAAAACTCAAGCTGGAAAAACTGCGAGATCAAACTGTCAGGAAAATAGAGCAATACAATTTAGAGGCGAAGTCATGCGCAGCTAGTGGGGATTCCGCAGGCGAGAAGCGGTGGAAGGAGAAAGCCAACGAAGCCAAAAAAGAACTTTCGGAGATAGAGCGTAAAATTGAGGAAGCAGAAGATCGAATCAAAGAGCTGGAGGAAAACCGTGAAGCCGAAACTTTTAGGCTTAGGTCTGAATGGGAAACCCGAATAAAAGAGGCTAGGAAAAGCCTCCTTGAGCTTGAGGCTTCAAGGGATGCAAAAATCCAAGTTTACCAAGATGAGATGGCGCGACTAGAAAGTCTAACCTCGAAAATAATTCAGCAAGTAAATAGTTTTGTGAAAATGCGGGAGGCAGATCTAGCCGGATTCAACAACCTTGGGGTTCCGCAAAAATGCAAGACCTTAAGCCTCGTATATGTACCGTTTTACATGGCCTGCTTTGAAGCCGAACTCAAGAAGCGCTATGTGGTTTTTCCACCTTCAGCCGCTAACAGCATAGGCTTCGCAGCGAAGCTTAAGGGCGTCCTCGGCAGGGCGAAGGTTAAGCACCTCTTAGCCCCAAGGTTTAGAGCGGTAAGTTCGCTTCTCGAAAAACTTCCGGCGTTGATCGAGAAGGATGCAGCCCTTGCCAGGGAAATCCACGAAGCCGGAGAAAAGGCGAACTTATTGAAAAGCGAGGCTATGCGGAAGGCTGTTGGTGAAGGTTTAAAGAAGCTGATGGACGAGGGCTGGCTTTCCGACAAGGAGTTTGAAGCCTTCAGCCAAAAACTTGCCTAACCTCCCTATTTCTTTAACTCTTGAAACTTTTTGATGGCGTATTCCACGATTTTCGCGGCTTCTTTGGCGTTTCTCCATTCCTTGAATTTGACCCACTTGTGGGGTTCCAGCCTCTTGTATGTTTCGAAAAACTCTTGGATTTCTCTTAACTTGTGGGGGTGCACGTCGCTTATATCCTTGTAGCCGTCAAACCTCGCGTCGTTCACGAGCACCGACAATATTTTTGGATCTACGCCCTTCTCGTCCTCGATTATTAAAGCGCCTACAACCCTAACCTTAACGAGGCAGCCGACTTCAAGGGGCTCGTAGCTGAGCGCCATAATATCCAACGGGTCTTCGTCGTCAAACCATGTTTGTGGAACAAAGCCATATTCGACGGGAAAAACAACCGAGGAAGGTATTATGCGGTCTAAAACGAAGGCTTCCCACTCAATGTTATACTCGTACTTGTCTCTTGAACCGCTGACAACCTCCACAACCATGTTCAAAATTTCCGGAGGTTTCTCCCCGCATGGGATATCTTTCCAAAGGTTCATACCAAACGCCGTAAGCCAAACCATCTAACATTCTATTTAATTTTTCCGGTCCCCCAAAATCCGGCAATACTTTTATAACCTTGCAGTAACGTAGTAGCTCAACCTCGGTGTGTTAATGTTTGAGTGAAAGAACCCTATACTGTCCCCATAGCTACGCAATTTTTGCAGTTCTATTTTTGATTCTAATCTTAATTGTGGGCTTGCTTTTTGTAGGTGTAGCGGGTCTCGCCTTCAGACGTGTCGGCTTTAGTTCCCAGTTGACAGCGCTTATTCTTGTAGCAACCTTTATGGGAAGCTACATTAACATTCCACTGTTTAAGCTTAAAGCCGTAATTCCAATAGTTAGGGAAGAATACATAAGCTTCTTTGGCATAGTTTTTAGGGTTCCTCAGTTTGACTTTGAGGAGTTTACAACGATTGTCGCCTTAAACGTCGGCGGCGCTCTAATTCCAACAGTAACATCTATATATCTCCTCTGGAGGTTGCCGTCTGTTCTGCCATATGCCATTGTTGGAATTCTAATGGTTGCAACAGTCACACACATTGTCGCAAGACCCGTTAAAGGCTTAGGAATAGTTGCACCCGCCTTTATCCCGCCTTTAGCAGCAGCTTTTATCGCTTATCTTTTGCCTTCAGGCGCACCGGCAATCATAGCCTACACTTCCGGAGTGCTTGGCACATTGATAGGTGCAGACCTAGCCAACCTTCATAATATTCCCAAGCTTGGAGCCAGAATAGCAAGCATAGGTGGGGCTGGAACTTTCGACGGAGTTTTCCTAAGCGGAATAATAGCCGCCATTCTCGCCTAAACAGCTATTCTTCTCTTAACGGGCGCCTCTTAACTTCAAATCTATCTGCGGCATATTTTGCGTAAAGCTCCTTCCGCAAGGCTTCTAGCATCTCGATTTTTCTTCCAGCGAACTCGGCTGCTGTGACAACCTTCACGTTGTGCTCTTGGGCTTCCTCATAGACTGATTTTATTCGCATCTTGTAGTTTAGGTCTCGCAAGAAATGGTGGTCCAAAACCAACGTGTGCAATCCTCCTTCCTTTATAGCTCTCACGAGGTTAGCGTTAGATATTTCCAAGCTTTTGAATGAATAGCGGTACCCCAGCATGTAAGTCATCGGTCCATCCACAAACAGTGTGTTTGGCTTCTGTTCTAAAATGAAGGCTATTTGATCTTCAAGCGAAGGACCCTCCACGTCGGATGTGTGGAGAAACTTTTCGCCGCCACACGCTATGCATGTTTCCGTCACATAGCCAAGCTTTGGGTTTGTGCCGTGGCAAACCGCCCTCGAAAAAGTTATGGTGGTCTCGCCAAACGTGAAGCTTTTTCCATCCGCGATCTCCAGCCTTTTCGGCAAGCCTTTTATAGCTTCGAGGAAGTAGGCGGCGCGGCCTTTTTGGCTCAAGTTAATATTCTGAGTTGGATGCTTAATGAAAACTGTTTTGCCACGGTAAAGTTCTGGATAGTCTGGGTCGTGATGGTCATAATGGTAATGTGTAACAACAAGCACGTCGGATTCTTCAGCATACTTTTTTATGACCTCCCACGTTTCGTCAAGCCTCTGCCACTCGAGGGGGTGCGGCTCCAAGCCATAACGCAGAGGCGCCAAAGAAACACCCGGATCAATCAGAACTCTCAAATCATCTGTCTCTACAAATGTTGCCATTGAACGCACACCAAAACTGTCAAAACCTAACGGAACAATCTTTTTAATCATGATGAGACCTCCCTTCCGAGATAGGCTTCAAGCCCCCTTGTTTCCGTCCTTTTCAAGATTTCAGCACATTTTTTGGGGTTTAGAGCCTTGAACTCAAGCCCCAAGGTTTCCAGAAGCCTTTGCGTGTCTCTGGCTATGTTTGGCGCCACAAGAATTCCGCGAACCTCCCGGTTTGTTCGTGTTTTAACTGCTTCAATGTATTTGGCAAGCTGCAAAACTGCTTCTTTTCCAGCTGTTTTCCGTTTAATCTCCACAACCACCAGCCGCCCGTTTTTGTCCACGCCATAAACATCCACAAAGCCCGGCTCAACCTTTTTCTCGAAACTTATTGGCTTAAAGTCCTCTTCCAGAAGCGAAGGCTCGGCAAGGATGGCTTTCTGCATATCCTCTTCACTGGCGTACAACGCGAATTCACCCTTATCTTTTAGGCTTAGAGCTGAAACCATGTGAACCCGGTCAAAAAACACTTGAACCATTTCAGGAGGCTTCTGTCTGACCGCATGAATCTCCAAAACATTGCCGCGTGTCTGCGTGTGGAAGATGCATCCCGGCGGCTGCCAGTTGACGGGCTCATATCCCACTGAACGGTGAACGAGAAGCGAGCCATCCTCTTTTATGATGAGAATGCGTTCGCCCGGCTCAAGTTTTGAGGAAGCCCTTCCATGATAGCGGACCCAACAATTTCCGACCACCAGCAGCGTTTTATGTTGGGATAGGGCTTCTTTTACGATTTTTTCTGCTTCTTCAATGTTAGGGTTAACTGAGACTGTTGGGAGATTGGAGTTTGGCAATGTTTCCGCCAGACAAATTTAGAAGCCTTTCTATACATAAGATTTCTGAAGAGCTTGTATGAGCGGGTGGAACCAAAAACGCGATGTCATGCGGCGCTACAATCTAATGGCGAAATCTTACGAGGAGCTTTACGCTGGAGAGCAGAGGGTTAAAATTGAAAAATCCATTGGAAAGGTTGGAATAGACAAAAACAGCCTTATTTTAGACTGTGGCTGCGGAACCGGCTTACTTTTCGATTATGTAGCGGATAAAGTCAAAATGGTGGTTGGGCTGGACATTTCAAGAGGGCTTTTGGAAAAGGCCAAGAAACGGGCCGAAAAATTTGATAATATACATTTGGTTTTAGCTGATGCAGATCACGCACCTTTCAAGGACAATGTTTTTGACGTTGTTTTCGCTGTGACCTTGCTTCAGAACATGCCAAACCCGGAGGAGACCTTAGCTGAACTTAAAAGGGTTGCAGAGGCAAACGCTTTTTTGGTTATCACTGGCTTGAAAAAGAAGTTTTGCCTAGTTTCCTTTGAGGCTTTGTTGCGTAAGCTTAAACTAAACATAATTGAGATTATGAATGGAGACGCCGCGCTCAAGTGTTATGTGGCCGTCTGCGTCAAAGGTTGAATGTTGAAACCTAGGTACGCGCGGACTAAACTTATATATGAAAGTGGAATGTAGAGCTATAATCTTCGCATAAGTGCAACAATCTTTGGTGATGTGTTTGCCCCTAAAAACCTTGAAGAGAGAGGATGCGGAAACCCTAACGTTGGAATGGATTTTACATGTTAAACATTACAAGTTGACTCTCAACCGAAAGCTCTGTGTTGGATGTGAAATCTGCAGTCTTGCATGTCCCAAGGAAGCCATTAAACTTGTAAAGCAGCTTAAAACTGTAGACGGCAAGGCTCAGAGGGCTAGAGTTGATATAGCCCTTGAAAAGTGCAACTTCTGTGGAATATGCGATATTCTTTGCCCATATGGTGCAATTAAAGTGACGCTCAACGGGGAACATGTTCTAAACGTTGTTGAGAAGGAAAGTTTCCCAACTCTTGTCCGCGACATCCAAGTGGACACCACTAGGTGCCCGGTGGATTGTGTGGAGTGTGAGAAGACCTGCCCGCTAAACCTCATCCATGTGTCATGGCAGACTCCTGACGGCAAGGTTCTCGAGGATATAAGCAGCTTGTCTGATAAAATGCGGGAGGGATTAAAGGTTAATGTTAGCGTGGACAAGGAGCTTTGTCCATGCTGTCGAATCTGTGAGTTTAAATGTCCAGAAGGCTTGATTCGCGTGCGCAAGGCGTTTTATGGCGTGATTCGCATTCATCCAGAGAAGTGTCCGGAGGGCTGCAGGGACTGCTTGGATGTTTGCCCCATAACCGGAACGCTTTATCTTTCCGAGGCTGACAAGAAAGTTCACGTGAACGAGCTTTTCTGTGTTTATTGTGGGGCGTGCAAGGTTGTTTGCCCAGTGAGTGAAGCTCTTGAATTAAGGAGGACGAAGATTATGCATACCCCTGTTCGCTCTGGGGCTTGGAATAAAGCCTTTGAGCGTTTGGCTTCTCCTCTTGAAATTACAAAGGAGTTGAAGGCTAAAGGTTCGCTTAAAGCTCTAGACTCTGTGGAAAGAAGGTTTGTTAGAAGGGTGACGTGAAAATGGCGGAGAAAAACGAAACTAAAACCCAGCAAAAGCCCGAGGAACTTCGCATAGGCGTTTTCATATGTCACTGCGGTTTGAACATTGCCGGAGTCATAGACATTAAAGAGCTTGTTGAATATGCCAAGACGCTTCCAGACGTTGTTTTCGTGAAGGATAATCGCTACACATGTGCTGATCCGGGGCAAGAGGAGATTCGCAAAGCCATTAAAGAGCATAAACTTAACCGTATTGTGGTGGCTGCTTGTTCGCCGCGTATGCATGAGGTCACTTTTAGGCGGACTGTTTCTGAGGCGGGTTTGAATCCGTACCTTTTTGAGATGGCGAACATTCGTGAGTTTTCTTCGTGGTGTCACCCAAGCACACCCAAAGAAGCCACCGAGAAAGCCAAGGATCTCATTCGGATGGCTGTGGCGAAGGCTAGGCTGCTTATGCCATTGCAGACCATCGAGGTGCCAGTTACAAACAAGGCGTTGGTTATCGGCGGCGGTATAGCTGGCATAAATGCGGCTTTAGACTTGGCTGAAATGGGCTTTAAGGTTTACCTCTTAGAAAAAAGCGAGAGCATCGGCGGGCACATGGCGCAGTTGGACAAGACGTTTCCAACATTAGACTGCTCTATATGCATTGAAGGACCGAGAATGGTGGATGTGGGGCGACACCCAAACATCGAAATCATTTCATACGCAGATTTAATCAGCGTTAGCGGTTACATCGGCAACTTTAAGGTTCGGATTAGGAAGAACCCGCGATACGTCATTGAGGAGAACTGCACCGGTTGCGGTGAGTGCAAGGACGTCTGCCCCATCGAGTATCCGAACGAGTGGGACATGGGGCTTGGCACTAGAAAGGCCATATCTGTGCCCTTCGACCAAGCAGTGCCACTTGTCTATACGATTAACCGCGACTACTGTATCGAATGCTACAAGTGTGTAGACGCGTGCGGCGCTCGGCAAGCCATAAACTTTGACCAGAAACCCGAAGAAATCGAGCTTGAAGTGGGCGCCATAATAGTGGCGACTGGTTACGACATTTACCTGCCATACGATAACCCGCTTTACGGTTATGGAAAATACACGAACGTGATAACCTCCCTAGAATTTGAAAGGCTGATTTTGGCGGCTGGTCCCACGGGCGGCAAGGTGGTGCGAGCCTCAGACGGGCAAAAGCCCCATAGTGTAGCGTTTATCCAGTGTGTTGGCTCTCGGGACACGAACAAGTATCCATACTGTTCGAATTTCTGCTGTATGTACACACTTAAGCATGTTGTCCAGCTTAAAGAGAAGTACAAGGAGGACATTGAGGTTTACGTTTTCTACATGGACATGCGCACCAACTTCAAAGGCTTCGAAGAGTTTTACCAGCGTGCCCGCGAATTGGGCGTAAACTTCATCCGCGGCAGGGTCAGCCGCATATTTGAAGATCCGAAAACCAAGAACCTGATTATCCACGCCGAGGATGCGAACCTAGGCATGCCCATCGAAGTGGAGGCGGAGATGGTTGTTTTGGCGACAGCCGCCATCCCGAAGAAGGGCAGCGAGGAAATAGCCCGCATTCTAAACTTAACGCGTGGTGCGGACGGCTTCTTTATGGAGAGTCACCCGAAGCTCAAGCCCCTAGACTCTCCGACAGACGGCATATTCTTGGCTGGAGCGTGTCAAGGACCAAAAGACATTCCATACAGCGTTTCGCAAGGCTGCGGTGCAGCAGCTCGAGCCGCCACAATTCTTTCAAAGAAGACTTGGAAGATCGAACCAATCATCGCGGTTGTGGATCCAAGCAAATGCCGCAACGTCACAACCAAGTGCGGTATCTGCGCTGAACGCTGCCCCTACGGCGCCATAAAAATCGAGGAGAAAAAGCCAGCCCAGGTCGTAACTGCCATGTGCCACGGCTGCGGAACATGCGCCGCCGAGTGCCCAGCCGATGCCATACAGCAAATGCACTTCACTGACGCCCAAATACTGGCACAGTTACGCACAGCCTTAGAGAAGGATCCCGAAGACAAGATTTTGGCTTTCCTGTGCAACTGGTGCAGCTACGCGGGCGCCGACTTGGCTGGAACAAGCCGCTTCGAGTATCCACCAACAATACGCCCAATCCGCGTCATGTGCTCGGGCAGAGTGGACCGCGACTTCGTTTTAGAAGCGTTCAGGCTTGGCGCAGGAATGGTGCTTGTGGCGGCTTGCCACCTACCCTACGACTGCCACTATATCAGCGGAAATTGGAAAATGAAAGCCCGCATGGACGCATTGGCACCAATGCTCCACAAGCTAGGCTTAAGCCCAGAACGCTTCCGCGTAGAATACATTTCAGCGGCGGAAGGCGTAAAGTTTGCAGAGCTAATCCGCGAAATGACCGAACAAATGCGAGCCTTAGGCAAAGAACGCATAAAAGCAGAAAACCAAAAACTACGCCCAATCCTAGAAAACATGCTCAAACGAAAAGAAAAACGCTAATTGCAACCATTTGCTATTTTTCTCTTTAATTTCAACTTTACTTTAGCCAAATAATATATAGTGCCTGCCGTCAAAGTTGCAATTCCCGTTATCCACGCCTCTGGCTTGACCAACAGTGTAATGATTAGGAATGTTAGGCATGTGGCTGCTCCCAAGATTGAAACAGCTTTTGGATAGCTTCTTTTGTAGTTCTTTATTTTTAAGGCTGCAGTGTTGGCTAAAGTGTAGTAGAATAAGAGGGCAAAAGTGCTTACGGCTACAACCCTTGTCAAATCCACGAACAAAACCAGCATGGTCATGACGGCGCCGGTAATCCAAACCGCGTAGTGGGGCGTGTTGAAGGCGGGGTGAAGCCTACAAAGACTCTGGGGCAAGTCGCGTCTTCTAGCCATGGCATACATCATTCTTGAAACGCCAAGTATGGCGGTTAATAGGACGCTTGCAGTAGCGATTAATCCGCCTGCAGACACCATATAGGCTGCTGCTATACTGCCGGTGGCGCTTATGGCTTTTGTTAAGGGCGAACTTGACTCAGCGAGGCTGGAGGCACCTACAAGCCCCAGAGCCACAATTCCAACAAACACATAAAATACCGTGGAGATTAAAAGCGAAAGCAAAATTGCTTTAGGCACGTTTTTCCTTGCGTCTTTTACTTCTTCGGCGATAACTGCCACTCGGGCGAAACCGGCATAAGCGAAAAAGATGTAGAAGGCTGCGGATAAAACTCCGAACTGGAAGGGGTTGAAATCTGCAAAGTTTGATGATCGTATGTAAAAGGCGCCGTAAACCACGAAGAAGCCTAAAATGCCAAGTTTAGCTGCAACAAGAACATTATTGATGACGGCGGACTGGCGAATCCCGACAAAATTGAGGGCAGTGAAAAGTAGGCAGAGCAGCGCGGCAGCCAAGTTTGTCGGAAAAACTGGAAACAACGCGTGCAAATAGCTGGCAAAACCCAAGGCTACAGCTGCACCTGCAAACGTGTTGGAGATAACCCACATCCAACCAGTCAAGAAGCCTGCGAAAGGCGAAATCAGCTGATAGGCATATTCATAAATGCTGCCCTCCGACGGCTGCCAAGCTGTCAACTCGCAGAAACTTAAAGCCGTAAAAGTTGAAACCAAAGCTGCCAAAACCATAGAAATAGCCAACGCTGAACCCGCATAACCCACCGCAACTCCCACGACAACGTAGATGCCAGCCCCTATCACCGCGCCAACGCTTACGGCCGTGGCATCCCATAAACCTAAAGAAGGCTTAAACTCTCCACGCTGCTGAGAACTATCTTCACCCAAACCTTACATCCCTTTCAGCGCCCACAGATTCATAAACGAACATCTTAATAACTTCACCTTAAGGCAACTAAGAGCACGTAAGGTTTTTAGGTTTCGGCTAGAGTACTTCCCACTCGGCGATGATGAAATCGAGGTACGCTGACCGATGATTGGTTTTTCCGCTCCTGAGTCCAAGACAGAATTGATAATTAAAAGCTACGCTATGAAAACGGTTTTGAAGAAGTAAAAAGGATGGATAGCTTAAGTTTCTTTAGGTCCAGTAACGTAAGCCCATATGCTTACTAGTACTATGGTCAAGAACGCGCCTGCAAGCCCCGAAAGCAAATACCTTGTTAGCATGCCAATCGATGGCAGCAAGGCGATCAAAGCTGGGATGACGTAGGTAGCTGTTAGGTCGGCTATGATGCCTGCGAAGAATCCTAGAAGCCCGACGAATAGGAAAACTTTTAACCTTTCACCCATCCTGTTTCCACCTAGCCTAAAAGTGGTTTCTAGGTTTCTTTTTAGTCTAACTTACAAGTTTTTGTCTATTTGGGCAAAAACAGCAAACATTTCTTTTCACTTGGAAATTAAAGCTCAAAAAGATTTCAGCCGGCACGTATATCTCTACGTATATACGTGAATATTTTCAGCATATTAACAATGTATAAGATTTCTGCAAGCTCCTATGCCCATTTCGGAGGAATCCAAATTGTCAGAAAGGTTTAGTAAACGATGGGAGGAGAGACACGACGAGCAACCACTCACAGAACGAATAAAGGAGGCTGTGAGGCCTCCAGGTCCCTTGAAGCCTAGGCTTGACATGGCTATCCGCCGCATAGAACTTCAAATCCAAAAATTGGACCAAGCCAGCGAAAGGTTCAGCCAGAGAGATAAGTCCATATTTGCCAGAATAGTTGATGCTTACACTAAGCACGACATGGCAAGAGCCAACGTTTTCGCAAACGAGCTTGCTGAAATAAGGAAAATGGAAAAAATGATAATGCAGGCTAGACTTGCCCTTGAACAAATCGTCTTAAGGTTACGAACAGTATCAGAACTTGGAGATGTTGTTTCAACCCTCGGCCCAGCGGTCAGCGTGTTAAGGGCCGTGAAAACTGGAATGGCTAACATTTTCCCTGAAGCTGAGAGAGAGCTGGGGCTTATTGGCAACTTGCTTAGCGGAATAATAGTGGAAGCTGGACAAAGCACGGGGTTGACCATAAACTTCGAAGCAGCCAACGAAGATGCTCAAAAAATCCTTACAGAGGCAGCTGCTGTCGCAGAGCAGAGAATCAAAGAGAAGTTCCCAGAACTCCCAGCGGGAATACCTCAAGTGCCCATGTCCGAGAGAACTCCGACGGAAACATCCTAGCTTAAGGGGGAGAAATATCTATGCCACAAGACTCCAACATTTTTTTATCAATCGGAAAACCAGTTAAGGATGAATACGGTCGAATAATCGGGGAGATCACCTCCTTCGCGGTTAAACCCCAAGGTGAAGTTGAATATGTTTATGTAAAGCGCAGTGACGGAAACTTTGCCAAATACCCAGCTGCAAACATAAAATTTGACGGTTCAGATGTAATCTATACATCTAGCATAAAAGCTGAAACGGTTGCTTTCTGTAACCAAATCCCCCTGATATGGCGGAAAGACCAAGCTTTGAAAGAGCTTTACGAGAAAAAGAAAATATCCCCAGAAGTTTACGAAGACTTGCATAACAGTTTTGAAGGCGCTCTAAACCAGCTGAAAACGGAAGCTCAAGCTCTTCTGGAAAGGATAAATAAGGAGATTGAAAGGTGCAGTATGGAGATTAAAGAACTTAACTATGCTCTCGTCCACTTGGAGGTGGAACATGAAATAGGGGAAGTGGACGATTCCTCTTACCATGCAGCCTTCTCAACAATACAGGAATGCTTGAAACGAGCGAACTTAGAAAAGGCGGATCTTGAAAGTTTAAGGAACAAGCTTTCAAACATTCTCCTGGGCGAAACTGTCAATGAGCCTTTTGTTAAAGAAACAGCTGAAGTTGCTTCAGCCCCAACAAACCTTCCAGAACCTCCGGTGGTAGTTTACGTAAAGGAAGTAGGTGAATCAAGCATTTAAGGTTCCTAAAGCGTAGCGGGCGGAGGGAGCTGAAATAAAAAACCCTTTTGCATCACCCCCTCCACCACTACGTGAAGTTATAACCAAATCAATGTACAAGCTTAGGGTTCAACAGCAAAAAGTTGTCCAAGCGTCTTTAAGGCTTAAGGAAAGAGATAAAAACCTGTTCCAGGCATGCGTAAACGCTTTAAGGACTAACAACCGCGAAAAAGCAGCCATATGCGCTAACGAGCTAGCTGAGGTCCGCCGCCTAATAGGTTTTCTTCAACAAGTGGAGCTCGCCCTTGAAAGAGTTATCCTTCGTCTTGAAACGGTTCGGGAGCTGAGTGACATCATCATAGACCTGAAACCCGTGCTGAAAACTCTTCAAAGCATTTCAAGACAGCTTTCCGAGATTCTGCCTGAAGTCTCATCAGAAATAAATGAGATAAACAACGTTATAGGTGAGACCATTTATTCGACAAGAATGTCCGATGAAGTTGTAATTCCAGTCGACAAGGTTACACCTGCCGGAGAGCAAATCCTAAGCGAGGTTGAAAGTTTCCTCGAGAAGAGGATGATTGAGAAGCTTCCTGAACCGCCTGCTACGCTGGAAACGCCTAGAATTGAGGAAGCTAGAGCTGAAATTAAGCAGATGGTTGCTTTAACCGCTTCCTGTTCCCAGACGGTCGGCGGCGAAACCGTTAACGAAAGCTCCGAAAATCTGATCTCCTTTAGAAAGGCTGAGATCCAAGAAATTAGCCTGAAAGTTGGCAAGCCTTCCCTTGAAGAGGCCCTTTTGGAATATGTGCGGCGAAGCGGCGGCGAAATAGACTTGATTCGTTGTTCGCGTGATTTAGGCGCATCTTGTGAAGAGGTTGAAAGGGCCCTGCAGAGTTTGGGTGCAAAAGGGAAGGTGAAGATTGAGGCTAGGAGGTAAACGGTCATGGAAGCTGCCCAAGAGCTTGAAAAGTCAGCTACAAACTATGCCCTAGAAGCTGTCCGTCTCGATAAGCAAGGCGCAAAGGGTATGGCTATAACCATGTACCAGAAAGCTATAGAAACACTGTTGAAGCTTGTGCAGTTATACCCTGACTACAGCCTAAACAAGATCTACATTCAAAGAGCCATAGCCTACCAAGAGAGGATAAAGGTGCTGCAGGGGTCTATTGCCCCAACGGAACAGCAGACGGAGCCTAAAAGCGTTGAAGGAGCAAAAACGGGTGAGGCAAAGAAGGCAAGTTATGAAGATTTGATCATAAAAGAGAAGCCAAATGTTCGCTGGGACGAGGTTATAGGCTTGGATTCTGCTAAAAAAGCAATCAAAGAGGCCATAATCTATCCGGTTCAGAGACCAGACCTTTTCCCACTTGGGTGGCCTAGGGGTATATTGCTTTTTGGCCCACCGGGCTGCGGTAAAACCTTGTTGGCGGCAGCGGCCGCCACGGAAATAGATGCTGTTTTCATTTCTGTGGATGCGGCTTCCATAATGTCTAAGTGGTTGGGCGAAGCGGAACAGAACGTTGCCCGCCTTTTTGAATCCGCCCGGAGATGCGCCTTAGAAGACAAGAAGCCAGCAATAATTTTCATCGATGAATTGGACTCCCTCATGGGGAAACACTCCAACGAGGTTGGAGGCGAAGTTCGTGTGCGAAACCAGTTTTTGAAGGAGATGGATGGCATAATTGACAAGGGTAAAAACCTCCACGTTTATGTTATTGGCGCCACAAACAAGCCTTGGGACCTTGACTGGCCTTTTATTAGGCGGTTCCAAAAACGTATCCTTGTACCTCTCCCGGACTTTCACGCTCGACTCATGATGTTCAAACACTACACGAGCAACTTGACTCTGGCTCCAGACGTTGATCTACACGAGCTGGCAAGGCTATCAGAAGGATTTTCTGGAAGCGACATAAAAGACGTTTGCCAAGCCGCCCACTTGAAGGTTATTGGCGAGTTTTTTGAGTCTGGACAAGCCGCCAACAAGCTTGCTAAGCCTCGACCTTTGCGGATGAGCGATTTTAGACAAATCTTAGAAGAGCGAAAGCCCAGCGTCTCCCTTGACATGTTAACGCTTTACAACAGGTGGTTTGAAGCCTTTAAAGCCCTCTAGAGGAGTGTTCCCAGGGTGGAAGGGTTTGGAGAAATTCGGCTTTTCCAGATTTTTGCGAGCTCTCCTTTCTCCCCTTCTCCCCCTACGGAAACTCCAAACCCCACAATGTTGGGAAACAATTCTTCTAGAGGGCTTTAAAGGCTTCAATAACTCCCCTTTTTATTGAAAGTTTCCTCAACACTTTTTTGGATTTCATCTCTCCATTTCCTCTTCAAATATTTTCTTGAAGGTTCCCTTGTCCACGTGGAGTTTTTCCGAGAGGTTTTTAACCCATTTAATATAGCTTCTGAAAATGTTTTGGAGTATCTCTGCTTTTTCCCTGTCAGAAAGTTCTTTTTCTTCGGCTATTAAGAGTGCGAACCACTTGCCAAGATCCGAAAGCCTGTAGGCTTTAACCCAGACTGTTCGTTCTTCCCTTTCAGTTTTTTCCATACATTCGGTTAAAACGCCGAGTTCGGTTAATGTTTTCAAATTTTCAATTATCGTCTTGTTGGAGTATGTCAGTCTCTTAACAAGGTCTTTCTGGTAGACTTTGTTGGCTATTCCCTGCTTTAGAAAGAATCTTAAAATTTCGAGGGAGGCCTTGGAACCAAAAATAGCGCTTAAAATTTTGTCTTTCTGCTCGGCTGGAAGAAAAACTACATAGGGATGGGATTCCTTTGAGAAATTCAACGTTTCCACCTTCAAATCCCTTTTTAAGAAACGGTTGTTTAAATTTTGTTTCGTCGTTAGGCTTTTAAACAACCAGCCAAAAGTCTATCAAGATGCCCGGAACGATTAACTGGAAGCCTTTAGACGGCGATACTTTCCTAACGCGGGAAGGCTTCATTCTAAACGTTTTCGGTTACGAGCATCCAGAAAATCGTGTTTTCGCGTTTCTAAAGTATATTCCATCCAAGTTTAAGGAACTGTTCAAAATCCGCATGCTTGAGAGGACTTGGCGTTTTGGCAAAACAGAGCTTTTTCGGGCGGAAAAACTTTACACAGCCAAAAACTATCAGACTTTCCTTGAAGTTTTTAGGAAAAACTTTCCAGACTACGTTTATTTCTGTCCTTTTAGGCGGAAGGAGATTATCAGTGTACCCATAAGTCATGTTGTTGAGGTTTTCGTTCCAAGAGACTGCCTCAAAGCCTTAATTGAAGCGGAGGAAAAGGATGAGCTGCAAGAGCTAACTCTAGAATTTGTTCAACTGGTTTCCGGTGAGGCTCAAGTGCCGCTTGAAGATTTCGGCGTTCATGGTTCTATAGCGTTAAACATGCATTCAGCCGAATCTGACATAGATATTGTGGTCTACGGAAGTCAAAACTTTCGCCGTGTTGAAGCCGCCATTGAAAAACTTGTCCAAGAAGGCGTCTTAACCTATGTTTTCAATAACCGTTTGGACGCTGTGAGGCGGTTTAAGGGGCGCTTCAAAAATAAGATTTTCATGTATAACGCTGTCCGCAAGCCTGAAGAAATCAACGTAAAATATGGCGAGTGTCTGTACACGCCCATGGCTCCAGTCAAGTTTAGATGCAAAGTTAAAGATGACAGCGAAGCCATGTTCCGCCCCGCCGTCTACAAAATCGAAGAATGGACTCCGCTCAGCGGTTCACCACTTTCAGGGGACATGCTTCCAGAAACTGTTGTTTCCATGATTGGATGCTACAGAAATGTTGCCAGAAAGGGGCAACAGATAGAGGTTTCTGGAAAGCTTGAGTGCGTGGAGAACTTGGTAACTGGCAAAATCACATATCAGGTCGTTGTTGGCACAGCAGAAAGCGAGGAAGAATACATTTGGCCAGTCCAGACGGCTTGAAGCTTAGAGACCGCGACGCCATAGTAACGCGGGAAGGCTTAATCTTCCGTGTTTTTGGCTACACACATCCACCGGAAAGCTGCATTTGTGACTTGGAATACGCGCCTTCAATTCTTTTCCAGTCCAAAAACCCAAAAGCACTTAGGACTGATGGCAAACATGTCTTCTACAAGTTCTATGAGGACGAAGGCTGGCACTTTATCCAAAAACACTTTCCGCAATACATGATTCTCCACAAACCATTAGGCAAAAAAGTGGTAGGTGTCTACAAGAACGACGTTGCGGAAATCCGCAAACCAGAACAAGCCTTAAGGAGGCTTATGGAAACGGAGCCAAAAGACGAACTGCTTGAGGCAATGCAGAAAGTTCTTGATGCAACTGTTTTCCGCCTCGGACTTCGCTTGGAAAATTTCGGGGTTTTCGGGTCGTTGCTTCACGGCTTTTATCACCCAAAGTTTTCAGACTTGGACTTCATAGTCTACGGCAGAGAAAACCTAGAAAAAATCCGCAGCCTCCTCCAAGAACTATACGAAGATACTAGTTCAGGCTTTTCTAACGAGTTTGCTAACGATTCGCCAATCCAAGGAAAAGTTTGGCGCTACAAAAATCTGACACCACAAGAGTTTGTCTGGCACCAGAAACGCAAATTAATCTACGGAGTTTTTTACGACAGGGCTTCTGGACGCGCCATAAAAGTGGAATTTGAACCAGTGAAAAGCTGGAAAGAAATTCAAGACGATTATGGTGAAGTCAAAAGGATCACTTGGATTGATTGGGTTAAAGCCATTTTACATGTAAAAGACGACGCAGAAGCCCCCTACATGCCCTCGGTTTACAAAGTCGAGCCGGTACGCATCCTAGAGGGACCACAAGTTGACGATTTAATGCGGGTTGTATCCTACCTAGAGGAGTTTAGGATGCAAGTGTGGAAAGGCGAATCTGTCTATGTGGAAGGAAACCTCGAAAAAGTTGAAATGCAAAATGACGAAAGCTTCCACCAGATAACATTAACCTATGGCCCACGCTACTACGAGCAAGTTATTAAAAAGGTCTAGCATTCGCAATTTTAATACTATTGGAGAAACTGTCAGATAGAGAAGTTGAATTAGAAATAATTTCATGTGCCTGTGGAAAAGGACGTTGGAATATCCTACAACGCTCATGGCACCTACGCCCACAAGTGACAGTTTCCTAAAAGATTTTGGTTTCAACTCCACGGGGGAAAGAAGTTCCCTATTTTTGGGGGTTATAGCCTTTTAAGAACCATGAAATCTGAAGGCTTATTTCCGATTAACAGCCTAAAATATTCGCTGCCATTTCTTCGGTCCACTACATGTTCAATTTTGCCCTGCGCCACAACTGTTTCGCCTTTCCTTGCCTGTTCACAAAACCTCCCGCGGAAGGAAACGATCTCTTTTATTGGCTGAAGTTTCGGTCCTTCAACATTTTTGACGTTTTCAATTTTGTATGTGCACGGTGTAAAAATAGATTCTGAATCATCCACCACAACAGCCTCAATCTTCCCATAGCCGCAGTTCTTGTAGAGAATGTCGCCATACTTTTCGTTTACTTCGCCAAAGTCCTTCACGAAACGAATGAAAAAGTCTCGTCCCATGAATTTGCCCTGAAAACTTTTTCTGGATTCCATTATTACGAAGTCTTCGAAGCTCATAGAAGTGTCTTTCGAACGGAAATCGAAAAGATTCCGCAAATCCTCTAGGTTATAGGGCTGAAAGGGAGTGCTTTTTCCTTTTAACAGTGTTTTAAGAGCTTCGTGTACTTTTCGACAGTTCTCCACACCATAGACAATTGGATCAACATCTGATGTTACAATATGCAAGCCAGCCATTACAGAACCGGAAATTCCAAGTTTGCTCCACGGCACATTTGCTTTTTCCTTTAAAATTTCAACACAGCGGAGGGCTACCAACTCTAGTTCGTCGAGGTTTCGCTTCCTCCTAAGCGTTTCCAAAAAATTAACCGGATTATGAACCTTTTTAACCTTATTTAGTGGGACTTCGCAGAGCTTCTCGTCAAAAACATGGTCGTGAACAATGTATTCTGGAAAATTTTTAGCTAGAAAAGCAAATCGTTCTGTTAGGCTGTATACTTTTCGATATTTGCGCTTTTTAGCTTGGCGGGAGCCTTCCATGTCTGGTATAAAACGTGGGAAGGCTACAACCTTATCTGGGGGGTGGACAAGCCCTTTAACGTCAAAGACTATGTCCTCATCAGATTCTATTAGAAAGCCTTCAATTGGCTGCATTTTCTTCGAGGTTTATTATTTGACATTTTCATCTATTATAGATTTTTCAGCTATAATCCATTCTGTGTTCTTTAGAGCTCTGACAAGTGGAATCACGATTGCGGTTGCAACCACGGCTTGAATCAGCCTTATAGCGGGGTAAACAAATGGGCTTACAAGGAAGTAGAAACGAACAGCTTCTAAAGGAAGACTAAAAATGGATTCGTAAACAATGGGCATAGCAAAAGCGACGCATCCCCACATGTTGTCCGCTTGATTGCCAATGAAAGTTAATAGAAAGAATAGGACGGGTAGCCCCTTTGGACTAGAAAAGCGTCTAGCAAGTTTCATGGTTGGAAGGACTAAGATTAACGCAATTACCTTATCCCAGAGAACAGCAATTGGCACATAATAGATGGGTATAGTATAGGCGTTTTCTGGACTGAAGGGGTCAAAAATTTGGCTGTATCCAGTTAGGGGCTGTGAGGGCGGCAGAAAAAGAAACGCCAAAATTAACGCTCCAAAGAAGGCGAAAGCCCATCGCCACCTCCTGTAATAGACTAAACCAACCACCAAGGCGTTGATAGGGGGCGACAAAAGGAAAGGAGCTCCAAAGGGGCTTAAGCTGCTTGGAGGTAAAACCCACGATACAAATGCCCCTAGAAAAGCAGCAAAAGCGCCGAGATACGGGCCTAAAATTATCCCGAAAATTGACGCAATTAGGGCTTCAAGCTTTACCTTTAACTCTGGAAGCCCTATTGCGGGGACATATGGCGATATTATAGATAGAACGTAATAGAGGGCGGCGAAAATTGTCACCAACGCAATGTGTCGTGTTGAAATTTTCATTTAGATACACCTTGTGTATTTTTGGTAATTGCTGTGTAATTTTTTACACAACATTAATAAGTCTTTCTTTCCTACTAAACTTAAAGCATCAAAAGGTGCATGCCTTTGCAAATAACCTTTGATAAAGCAATCCATGTGGCTCGATGCCTAGAGCTAGCAATCCTTTTAGAAGTTAGCGCTGACAAGCCCGGAAACGTCAATCTTGTTGTTGGTTTCGAAGGCACAAACCACGTGCATTTTTTGGCCTCGGCGGTCGCTGCAGCTCCATTTTTCAAGCTTGCAGCTGAAAGGGGCTTGGCAGCTTCTAAGGGTGAAACTAGTTTGGGCAAAGTTGGTGTCGGGGAAATTGTTCGCGATTGTGTTGCAGAAATAGGTCGTTGGCAAAGTGGCGGCAACACTTTGCTTGGTACAGTTTTATTATTTGTGCCTTTGGCTGTGGCAGCTGGCATGACGCCGACCGAAAAGGAAACCTTTGACATCCATGTATTGAGGCGAAATCTCCGCGGAGTTGTAGAAGCTACGACTCCTGAGGATGCTGTGGCTGTTTACGAGGCCATTAAAATCGCTAAGCCAAGTGGGCTTGGAAAGGCGCCAGACCTAGATGTTAATGATCCAGCTTCGACGGAGAGGATTCTTCGTGAACGTATCACGCTTTACAAGGTTTTCCAGATCGCTGCACCATACGACATGATTTGCTCGGAGTGGGTTAACAATTATCCCGTCACTTTCGATTTTGCCTATCCAAGCCTCATGCGGTGGCTTAGGGAAGACGGCGACATAAATGGTGCTGTGGTTCATGCTTTCCTTGAAGTTTTAGCAGCTTACCCTGACACTTTTATTGCCAGAAAAGTGGGCATGCAGAAGGCCCGCGAAGTTTCGGCAATGGCTAAAGAAGTCTTGGAGAACGGCGGCTTAAAAACTCCAGCGGGACGGGAAAAGCTTCGTCTGTTTGACGCTGTTTTGAGATTGGATGGCAACAACCTTAACCCCGGCACAACGGCTGACATAATTGCCGCTGCCATAGCCTTAGCTGTCCTTAATGGTTATAGGCCGTAAACGGTTTCGGCAACGTAAAAGTTTAAATCTATTCATGGATTCGAATATTTGTCCCATAGGATGGTTTAGCATGACTGGACTTTTGAACATAGCCGCACTTACCCTTTCGTTGGTTTTCGGGGTGGTTGTAGGATACTGCCTAAGGGGAAAGAAACTTTTTAAGGTCGAGAGGCTTGTTTTAGGCAGTATTCTGGCTTTAATCTTCTCTTTAGGTTTTTCTATAGGTTCAAACTCTGAGCTTTTAGAGGTTATGCCAAGCGTTTGGTTTAACGCTTTAGTTCTTTTGGCGATGGCTCTCTTTTTCAGCGTGCTTTGCACGAAGGTAGCCGCAAAACTGGTGAAGATATGATAAAATATGTTTTGCCAGCCCTCGTCTTGGGAGTTCTAGCAGGTTACCTAAACAACAACTTTGGTTTTCCAAAGCTAAACGTATTTTTCTCAGAATATATCTTCAACATCTCACTGTTTTTGCTGCTATTTCTCATGGGCATGCTTTTCGGAGTTGACGAAAAAGCAACGGCGAGAATGAAGGCAGCAGGGTTTAAGGTGCTAGTCTTTCCCCTCGCCGTGGCTTTAGGCAGCATTTTAGGCGGATTTGTCGGCGGCCTAGTTCTTGGGATAAACCTTTTCGCCTCCATGGGAGTTTGCGCCGGCTACGGCTGGTACACTTTGGCTGGGCCCTTGGCTGGACAGCTTTTCGGGCTCCGGTGGGGCGCCATCGGCTTCGCAGTAAATTTCCTCAGAGAACTGGTCACCATAGCCACGGGGTGGCTTGCCGCAAAACTAGATAAGTATGCGCCGATAGCTATGGGAGGTGCCACAGCCATGGACACTACACTGCCCATAATAGTGCGCTACAGCGGCCAAGACACCCTCATAACGGCTTTCTCAAGCGGCTTCATCCTGACAATGGCGGCACCGTTCACTATAACGGCCATCGCCGCCATAGCTCACTAACAGCAGATGTAAAGTTTACATTTTAAAGGCATTGAGGAAAAATTAATTAGGGTTTAAATGATTGTATGTAGCTTTCAAGAAATTGAGCATGCCGTAAGGCTGTTTGAGGTTAACGGATGGTTGAAAAGCCAAAGTTAAAGGTTACGCTCGTAACAGGCCGCACAATAGAGCAGGGTGTTGGGAAGGAGCAGGGTAAAAGCACGAAGGAGTATGTGGAAAGCGTCTCCGTGTGCTATATGGATCCTGAAGACATGAAGCAGCTTGGCGTGAAGGACGGCGTCAGTGTTCAGGTTTCCACGGCCTTCGGCTCGGTTGTAGTGAAAGCCAAAAAATCTTTGAGGGCACCACACCCCGGCGTGATATATATTCCCTATGGTCCTTGGGCGAATGTTGTCGTGGATCCTGAAACCCATGGAATTGGAATGCCCACCTTTAAGGGCGTTCCAGCCATCGTGGAGCCGGCTCCAGAAAAGCCTGTTCTAAGTTTAGAGGAGCTTATCAAACAACAGTTTAGGAAGGGTTGAAGTTGCCAGTTGTTAAAGCCGTAACGTGTCCGGTTTGTGGAAGCCTCTGCGACGATATAGAATTGACCATAGAAAACGGCAAAATTGTTAAGGTCAAGAACGGCTGCGCTATGTGTGAAGCCAAGTTCTTAAGCCACCGTAGTGAACACCGCATCCTCAAACCGTTGATCCGCAAGAACGGCGAACTTGTCAAGACGTCGCTTAAAGAGGCTGTCCGGCGGGCTGCGGAAATCCTCGCAGAATCCAATTACCCGGTGCTTTATGGCTGGAGCAACACAAGCTGTGAAGCCATAAGTGTTGGCCTAGAACTAGCTGAAGAGGTTGGGGGCGTCATAGACAACACCTCAGTTGTTTGCCATGGCCCGTCAATTTTAAGTGTTCAGGATGTTGGCATACCCTCATGCACTTTGGGGCAGATCCGTCACAGAGCCGACCTGATCATTTATTGGGGATGTGACCCTTGGAGCGCCCATCCAAGGCACATTGAACGTTATACGGCATTTTCTGAAGGACGGTTTGAGAAAAGCGCCTGGAGGGGCTACATAGCGAAAATCAGATCTCTCATAGGAAGGAAAAAGATTCGAAGCGCCGTTAGAAGGCTTGTTCTAAAAAAACCTCCTGAAATTGAGCCTCGGCTTGAGCCAACTTTTGTGCCGTCTATCGCTAGGGAAGGCAGAAAACTCATAGTCGTCGATGTTAGGAGGACAAAGACTGCGGAGATGGCTGACTTTTTCGTTCAAGTGGAGCCCGGTAAAGACTATGAGCTCTTGCAGGCTTTTAGGGCTTTGATTCGTGATCAGGAACTCGAAGTGGACAGTGTTTCCGGTGTGCCGGTCGAGTATTTGGAGGAGATTGCCGATGCAATGGTGAGCTGCGATTTTGGGGCGCTCTTCTTCGGGCTTGGTTTAACAATGAGCGGCGCCAAACTACGCAATATTGATGCGGCGCTTTCGCTGGTTCGCGACTTAAATATGTGGACAAAGTTCGTGATAATGCCAATGCGAGGCCACTTTAACGTGACGGGCGCCAACACAGTTTTTACTTGGCAGACGGGCTACCCGTATGCCGTGGACTTTTCACTGGGCTACCCGCAGTATAATCCAGGCGAAACATCCGTTGTGGATGTGCTGTTGCGAGGTGAATCGGATGCCGCCTTAATTGTGGCCTCAGATCCTGTTTCAAACTTTCCGCGAAGAGCAGCTGAACATCTCGTCAAGAACCCGCTTATCTACATTGGCCCCCACATGGACGTCACGGCGCAGGTGGCAGATGTGGTGATTCCATCGGCTTTTGTAGGTATTGAAGCTTCCGGAACAGCCTACCGTATGGACCACGTGCCCATACCCCTCAGGAAGGTTGTTGACCCGCCTAGGGGGGTTTTACCAGACGAGGAAATTTTGAGAAGAATCTTAGCCGAAGTTAGAAAGATAAAACGTGGAAAGGCGGAGGCTGCTTAAATGGAGCTTTTGATTAGAAATGGATTTGTTTACGATCCGATTAATGGCGTTAATGGCGAAAAAATGGACATAGCGGTGAAAGATGGCAAAATAGTGGATAAAGTCAATGAGCGTAGAGCCAAAAAGATAGATGCCGCTGGCATGGTTGTCATGCCCGGCGGCGTTGACATTCACAGTCATATTGCAGGCGGAAAAGTGAATGCCGGAAGACTGCTACGTCCCGAAGACCATTTTAAGGATGTTGAGCCGAAAACCGCCGTTACAAGGTCTGGTGTGGGCTATTCGATTCCGTCCACGTTTACAACGGGCTACCGCTATGCGCGGATGGGTTGGACAACGGTTATGGATCCGGCTATGCCGCCGTTAGAGGCGAAACATACGCATGAAGAGCTCAGCGACACTCCCATAATTGATAAGGCTAGTTATCCGCTCTTGGGCGACTGGTGGTTTGTGCTCGAATACTTGCGGGACGGCAAAATTGAGGAGTGCGCCCGCCACGTGGCTTGGATGATCAAGGCGACGAAGGGCTATGCCATAAAAATTGTAAATCCAGGCGGGCTTGAAGCTTGGGGCTTCGGCCGCAACGTTGAAAGCCTAGACGACCAAGTTCCATATTTTGGAATAACCCCCCGCGAAATTATCCGCGGACTATGCAAGGTTAATAAACTGCTGAACTTGCCGCACACGATTCACGTTCACACTAACAATTTGGGCAAACCCGGCAACTATCTAACGGCTTTGGAAACAATGCGTTGCGTTGAAGATTTAGCTGAAGACGGTAAACCAGCCATTCATATAACCCACTGCCAGTTCTCCGCCTTCAAGGGCGACGATTGGCGGACTTTCGAGTCTGGAGCCGAGGAAATAGCCAACTACGTTAACGCCCACTCTCATGTAACGTTGGACATGGGACAAGTCATTTTCACGGACACCACAACTATGACGGCTGATGGACCATTCCAGTATACACTTTACACGCTCACCGGCAATAAGTGGACAAACCATGATGTAGAAACTGAGACAAGCGCTGGAATAGTGCCCTTCCACTACAAGCGGAAAAGCTACGTTCACGCCACTCAGTGGTCCATAGGTCTCGAACTCGCCTTGTTAATCAAGGATCCGTGGAAAATTTTGATGACGACGGATCATCCTAACGGCGGGCCGTTTATTGCTTATCCCTGGATAATAGCTTGGCTCATGAGTCGAAAAGCCAGAGAAGCTACCATTAAAAAAATTAACCCCAAGGCCAGAAGCAGGAGCCTCTTACCCTCCATAGACCGTGAGCTAGACTTTTACGAAATAGCCATAGTAACCCGCGCCGGACAAGCCAAAGCTTTAGGCTTGAAAAACAAGGGGCACCTTGGCGTGGGGGCGGATGCAGACATTGCCATATATAATTTTAATCCGGAAACCATGGACCCCGCCAAGAAGTATAAGATGGTCAGACGCGCTTTCAAGCGAGCCGCTTACACTATTAAGGGCGGACAAGTGGTGGTTAAAGACGGCGAAGTTTTGAAGCACATTGATGGTGCCACCATGTGGCTGGACGTGCAACTCACCGAACCCTGCGAAATGGAGGTAAACGAGAATTTGAAGAAGCGCTTTAAAGAGTATTGGACTGTTGAGTTCGAAAATTATCCAGTTTCAGAAGATTATTTGGCAATCTCTCAACCAATACCCGTGAAGGCTGATGTGTAATGAATGTGAACCTTTATCCAATAAAAGAGTTTAGGCTACCAGTGGTGGCCGAATGTATAAATCCTGATGTTTTCCGAGGAAAAAGCATCAAAGAGATCGAAGTCTTAAAGGTTTGGGAAGGAAACAAGCAGAAAAAGCTCAGCGAACTCTTCAAGGTGGAAGCGGAAAAGGCTGAGGGCAGCCAGGGCGATCCGGTAATAACAATTCATGGTGACGTCAGCCGTGTGAGGCGAATAGGTGTTGGAATGAAAGCAGGCGAAATAATTGTCAAGGGTAATGCTGGCATGCATTTAGGCGAGGAAATGCGGGGCGGAAAAATAACGGTTTACGGCAATGTTTTGGGATGGGTTGGCTCCATGATGAAAGGCGGTGTAATAGAAATTCATGGCAATACAGGCGACTATTTGGGTGCACCTTACAGGGGCAGCACTGAGGGCATGAAAGGCGGAAGAATAGTGGTGTATGGAAACGTCGGCCGCGAAGCCGGAGCCCACATGCGAAAGGGCATAATCAAGATTTACGGTTCTGCTGGCCAGTTTGTGGGTTTCCGAATGAAAGGCGGCACAATATATGTGCAGAAAGATTGCGAGGCGAGAGCTGGCGCATGCATGGTGGACGGCACAATAATAGTCGGCGGACGCATTGAATCCGTTCTACCAACTTTCACCATTGAAGGTTTGAGGAAAAAAGTTAAAGTTGAGGAAGGCGAGGTCGTGGAGGCGCCCTTCTACCTTTTCATAGGCGACTTAACTGAAAATGGTCGAGGAAAGCTCTTTGTCGCCAAAGAACCGAACCCTCACCTAAGCCGTTATGAAAAGTTTCTCTAGAATGGAGGATAAATGTCTGAAAGCCAGTTTAAGCGTGAACCGTCTGGCATGGAAGCTTCTGGAAAAGATTCGTGAAAACCCGGAATTTTACGGAGTGAAAGTTGAAAGGGCAAGCAAAGGCGCCACGGTGATTGACGCCGGTATAAATGCCAAAGGCGGTTTTCAAGCTGGAAAAATAATAACGGAAATTTGCATGGGTGGGTGTGGAAAAGCCCGCATAACTTATGGGCGATATGGCAACTTTGAGCTTCCAACAATATTCGTTTATACAGACCATCCAGCCATAGCCACTTTAGGTTCCCAGTTTGCAGGCTGGAGCATTAAAGAAGGCGACTATTTCGCTATTGGCTCGGGGCCGGCCAGAGCAATAGTTCAAAAGCCTAAGGAAGTCTATGAACGTATTGGCTACAAGGATGAATGCGACAGAGCTATAGTAGTTCTGGAAACCGACAAATATCCACCTGAAACCCTCATAGAGCGTCTGGCCCGCGACTGTAAAGTGGAAGCGGAAAACCTAGCCATAATTTTGACGCCGA
Organism: Bathyarchaeia archaeon; assembly: GCA_038817995.1. Lineage (GTDB taxonomy): Archaea > Thermoproteota > Bathyarchaeia > Bathyarchaeales > Bathycorpusculaceae > DRVP01. Next base: position 27,774 of record JAWAZC010000009.1, read on the forward strand.
CGACCAGTGTCGCCGGAGCCACTCAAGTGGCTGGGCGCATAGTTGAAACAGGCGTCCATAAACTTAACAAGCTTGGCTTCGATCCAAAGGCGATTCTTTATGCTTGGGGATACGCTCCCATACCGCCTACGCATCCAAAGTTTGTTAAGGCCATGGCCAGAACCAATGACGCCATATTGTATGGCGGAGTAACCTACTACGTGGTAAACTACGAAAATGAGGAGGAGCTGGCGAAAATCATAGAGAAGACACCTTCAAAGGCCTCTAAAGACTACGGAAGACCTTTCCATGAAATTTTCAAGGCTGCGGGCTACGACTTTTACAAAATAGACCCGAACATATTTGCGCCGGCAGTAGTGTTAATCAACAATTTGAAGACTGGAAATACGCTTAGAGCTGGAGAAATAAACGTCGCTGCTTTGAAAGAATCATTTGGTCTTTGAGGCATTGAGTGCGGCGGGAATTGGCGGCGTTAAGAAGAACTTGTTCAGGAAGTCGTTGAACCCCTTATTTCCCATCAACGCAGCCATGAAAAAGCTCATTGTAACTACTTCGGCTAGGGCCTTTGGCAAAATGTAATAAATAAACACTATGGCTCCTCCCCTTCCGAGAAGGAAGGGCATTAAATATTCGAAGTAGGCGTATGTGAAGAGGCATTCTGGAACATAAGCTAAAATAGTGGCCGGAACCATTAGAAGTGAAGAATGCTTATTTCGCCCCAATCCAAAAGCCCTTGTAAGGATTCCTGCCATCAACCCTGTTAAACCCTTCCCGAGCGGTAAGCCAATCAAGCCCAGCCAAGAGCCCATGCCCATAGGGCCAAACATGATTCCCGGAAGGGTCCCCACGAGAAGCCCTGAAACAAGTCCCATGGCTGGTCCGCCGAAGAATCCTGCGATGAACGCTGCTAACAGAGAGAAGTCTAGCGCCACTCCTGGTGCCAGCTGTCCAACGTGATAAGAGACTGCGAACAGCAAGTTTCCAAGAGCACCCATCATTAAAGTGAATGCAACTCTTTTTGTGTCCATTTTGACCGGTATCGTTTTTCATTCTGTAATTATTTAAGAGTAGCTACTCAAAGATAAGTAACAATTTGAAAATTGAAATAAAACCTCCACATATCAGTTATTGGGAAATTGCTTGTCATCACACCTCATTATTTCGTTGTCGGAGCTCAAGGGGTGGCTTGAAAGCCAAACATCCTCTATTCTCGCACCGGTTCAGGTGAAAGCTGGAAAGCTTCTTAAAGAAATGCGTGAAGCTCACGAAGACTTAATTGAGGCTTGTAAGATGCTTATAGAAAACAGTAGAAAAGAAATTGAGAAACGTAACCCTCGCACTTTTAAACGGGCTCAAGCCTTAAACAAGTTGGCTAAACTATTTTTAGAGCGACTGCAACCGCTTAAGGTTCCAGAAAAGCCTTCCTTCAGTGGTGTCGAAGGCTTTGTAGATACGGCTCAGAAGGCTTATGCTGTTACGGATATGGACGTGCGGAACTGGTTTCCGAGGATTTCCCCCTTCTTCATAATGGACCGTGGAAAATTTCTGCGGACTTTTGAAACGGCTAAGGCTTCACTTAAAGAGTTAAGTGGATTCTTGGCGAAGGAATACGTGAAAGCCAAAACTTTGGAGGAAACCTTTCGGCTTATCGATGAAATCATCAGATTTAAAAGTAGGCTGGCAAGTCTAGAAGATGATTATGAAAGGGTTGAAAGGGAGCGAGCTCAGCTACAGGAGGAGCTAAACCAGACAAAGCTTAAAATAGTTGAGTTAGAGGGCGTTGGAGAACTCGCTGAGTTGGCAAAAACGGACGAAGTTATTGGCTGTTTGAGGCGAGAAGTTGCCTATAACCTTAGACACCTACAAAAACCGTTGATGAAGCTTCAGTCCCTTGCAGTGCACGGCTCTGGAAGCGGCTTAACACCAGAGGAAACAAAAAAGCTTGGCGAGTATTTGACGGATCCTTTCGAGGCTTTGGCAACAGAAAATGTCGGCTACCCACTTTTGAGAAATATCCTCCAAAAAACTGCTAGATTGATTTCTGAGGGAAAACTTAAACTCAAAGAGGATAAGGAGCGCAAGGCAAAACAAGCCATAACAGAAATTGTGGACAAAGGCTCACTTAGTTTTCTTCATCAGAGATGTGTGGAGGCAAAAATGCATAAAACCAAGCTTTCAACATCTTCAGTCATCGCTGAAGCCGTAAAGGAAATGTCAGAGCTGCGGGAACACGCCGATACTCTGCAGAAAAGGCTTGAGCGACTGGAATCTGAAATGGTCGCCGTAAAGAAAGCAATGTTGGAAGTTTCCCAGCAAATTGAAAGTGTTAAAAGCCTTGTGGAAAAGAACGTTTTAGACTTTAGCGGACGCGAAATATCCATAACTGTTTGAGGATGAAAAGGCTTGCAGCTTCAGCAAATAGTCAGGGAAGCTTTAGACGCTTCATGTGTGGAATTTTGCCAACTTGTGGATGAAGCTGTCAGCCTCTTGCGCGGCGAAAAAGGCAAAATTGGAAATTTGGATGTTGTTGGGCGACTTGTTAGGCTCGAACCTGTCGGTGAGGCTTTGGTTGTCGGAGACTTGCACGGTGACATTGAAAGTCTTATCGACATCTTGAATGGCAGCAAATTTATCCAAAAAATGAGTCAAAACCCAAACGCAGTTGCAGTTTTCCTAGGCGACTACGGGGATAGAGGCCCATGTTCGGCTGAAGTCTATTACACTATTTTGAAGCTTAAACTCCAATTCCCAAGACAGATAATCTTACTGCGGGGAAACCATGAAGGCCCAGAAGACCTACTGGTTTCACCTCATGACTTGCCATGGCAGTTTAGAGCGCGCTTCGGCACTGGATGGGAAGAAGCCTACACACGCATACGAAAACTCTTCAACTATCTGCACAACGCAGTGATTGTTGAAGACCGCTACCTAATGGTGCATGGCGGGCCGCCACCCCAAGCCAAAACGCTTGAGGATTTGGCCTACGCCCACGTGAGGCATCCAAAAGAAAGCTTGCTGGAAGATTTGCTTTGGAGCGATCCAACCGACGCCATAAGCGAAACATGTGCTTCACATCGCGGTGCAGGAAAACTTTTCGGACAAAAAGTGACAGACGCCGCCCTCCAATGTTTCGGTGTAAAAATCATCATTCGAGGGCATGAACCGTGCATGGAAGGCTACAAAATAGACCATAACGGGAAAATCTTAACATTATTTTCAAGAAGGGGACCGCCATACTTTAATGAACATGGCGCATTCTTGGTGGTTGGGCTTTCTGGCAAACCACAAAACGTTATGGAACTGCAACCGTGCATCCACAAATTCTAACGGGTTCCACTCTTCATCATGTAAAGCCCGAGTATAAGGAAAACTGTGGCTCCCACTAGGAATGGTGTTCCCACCCATAAGGTGTGGACCGGGTCATAGTAGGGTACGCCCTTAACGCTACTGCCGGTGATGAACGCAGTCCATAGCAATTGGAAAATAAAGAGGGCGGATGAGGCTGAAATTACTAGTCCAAACCAATAGACACCTCTCTTTTTTGTAATGGTTTGAGTTGATGATGTGATTGTGGCTGTTTTCTCTGTTAACTTTTCAGTGCCGCTTTTCATCATGTATAGTCCTATCAGAATGAAGACCGCCGAGCCTACAAGGAAGGGAAAAGAGCCTTTCACAAAGTCTTTGACTCTTTCGGGTGCGAACCCCTCCCAAGTCACACCGTAATACAGCCATGCGAATAGGATTAAAGCGGCTAATGTCAAAACTATTAGGCCAGCCCAGAAAACTCCAGTTTTCTTACCTTCAAACATTCAATTCTCCCATTAATTAGAGGCGGCTTTCACATAAAATGTTTGCGGGTTCGGTGGTCATGTGAGGGTTGCGCGGAAACTTTAAGAATCCAGCCAAACACGTTTTTCACGGTTAAATATCATGCGAAGGCGATCCAAACTTGAAGTTTGGAATTGTTACGCGCAGCCCTAATGCCTATAGTTCTGCTCAGCTTCGTATGGCATTGGAGAAACGTGGAATCCCATATGTCTGCTTTAGTTTTCCATGGCTTGTAGCTCGCGTGGGTTATAAGCCCTACCTGAATGTGCGAAGCGTCGACGTTTTAAAAGACTTAAATGCTCTGATTATTCGGCCTATTGGGCGCGGTTCGCTGGAGGAGATTGTTTTCCGTATGGATGTGCTTTACAGGCTTGAGCGTTTAGGATTTTATGTGGTTAATCCACCTGAAGCCATCGAACACTGCGTGGATAAATATGACTTGTTAGCGATTCTGGAGGATGCGGGCGTACCGGTGCCCCGCACCGCTGTAACCGAGGACGCTGACGAGGCTTTGAAGGCTTTTCATGAGCTTGGTGGAGACGTCGTCGTCAAGCCCATATTTGGCTCCCGGGGAATCGGTTCAACACGCATAACTGATCCAGAAGTTGCCTACACAGTTTTCAGGGCTATAACCTTTTATCACGGCGTCATTTACCTCCAAGAATTTGTGCCCCATGGTTGTTCGGATATTCGTGCATTTGTGGTAGGCGATCGGGTTGTGGCCGCCATGCGCCGCGTAGCCAACAGCTGGAAAACCAATTATAGCCAAGGGGCCCGTCCAGAGCCGTTGAGGCTTAGTGGCGAGTTTGAAGAGTTGGCGGTAAAGTCTGCTCAATTAATAAAATGTAAGATTGCAGGCGTAGATATCCTTGAAAGCCCAAAAGGCCCCATGGTGGTTGAGGTTAACAGCCAGCCTGGGTGGAAGGGGCTGCAGTCCGTAACCCACGTTAACATTGCTGATGAAATAGTCAATTTTGTTCTTTCAGAACTGAAAAGATAGGGGAGGTGTCAAATTTTATCAAGGTGGAAATTGTTAAAGTAGATGTCAAAGCCCGAAAGTTCGAGAAAACTGAAGATTTTGTAGCTGAAGAAGCACCCATCCAAGTTTTCATTGGCAGAAAGCATTACGCTACAATATTTTGTACACCGCGAGACGTTAAGGAACTGGTTATAGGAAACCTGCTTTCTGAAGGCATTGTAAAAAACGTTGGGGAAATCGATAAAATAAATGTCAGAGAAAACGGTGCGTGCCATGTAACCCTAAAGTCAACAGTAAACACTGAATCCAGGCTAAAACTTGCCCGGCAACTTTACCGTGTAATCCCCTCAGCATGTGGCGGGCAACACCAACCACTAGCGCTTAGACAAATCAAAAAAGTGAACTCTAAACTGTCGGTGAGGGCTGAAACTGTTCAATGTTGTATCCAAACTTTGAACGCCATGTCGGAGACGTACCGAAAAACTCACGGAGTTCACGCAGCCGCCATTTACAATGGTGATGAAGCTCTTTTGGCGTTTGCTGAGGATGCTGGCCGTCACAACGCGGTGGACAAGGCTATAGGAAAGTGCGCTTTAAAAGGAGAAAACTTCAGCCAATGTCTTTTGGCTTTAAGCGGTAGATTAACTGCGGACATAGCCCTCAAAGCCGCAAGGGTTGGCATACCCATCGTCGCCTCCATGACCGCAGCTTTAAACTCGGGCATAGAAATCGCCCGAAAAGCAAACCTAACACTGATAGGCTTTGTCCGCGGAGCCTACATGAAAATCTACACGGCGCCGGAGAGGATTCTTCCGTAGGGATCTTCCGCCCTGTTTGGAAACGCTTTCTCCCTCCCGTTCTTTAGAAGCACGCGTTTTCCATCTCTTGTGAAAACTCCAAGAAAGTGGGGCTCTAGGTTATGCCTAGTTAACGTTTCTTTCACCTTACCTTGGGCTTGGGGGTTGACGGCGATCAAAATTGTGCCTGTTGAAGACATGGAGAGGAGCTGGTTTTCGGAAAGCTTGTAGGCTTCTTTGAGTTTGTAGGCTTCTGGACATATTGGAATTTTTTCGAATTCGATTTTGAAACCAAGTTTTGAGGCTTCAGCCATCTCGTTCAGCGAAGCCGTTAATCCACCTTCTGTCAAGTCGTGCATGGCGTGGACACCATCGATCTCCGCTAGGGCGAGTGCCTCCCTAACACAGCTTTGAACGGTTATAAGCTTCCTTAACCTACGGGTTCGCTTAACTCCAAAAATTTTCTCGGCTAAGTCTCTGTTTATCAAGGCGAGGTTTATGGCTATTTCCAAACCTAGAGGTTTCGTGCAGACGATTAAATCTTCTGGTTTAGCGTTGCCAGGTGTTTTAAGCTTCTCCTTTTCCACGGTGCCATATGCCGTGCAAACTCCCACAAGCGTTGACAGCCCATTATATGTGCCTGTGTGCCCCGTCACTATGGCTATGTCCAATTCTTCGGCTGTTTCGCATACTTGCCGCATAATCTTTTGGAAGGTTTTAGGCTTTGTCTCTGGGGGTCCAAGGAGGTTTATGGTGCAGAATTGGGGTTTCGCCCCGAAAATGGCTACGTCTGAAGCCGCATAATGGATTAGGAGCCATCCAAACCATTTTTCCGGCACGCCTATGCATGGGTCTGTAGATACTACAAGCCACTTGTCGCCTATCCAATGTACTCCTGAATCATAGCCGAGCATGGGTGGAACAACAACACGGCTGTCCGCTTTGACACATTTCAACAGTTTTTCCAGATTCTTAGGATCAAGTTTTCCCATGCTATTTTTCCTTTAGGAGTTCTATGCCGCGGCTTGTTATGCGGAAGGGAATCCACTCCAGCGGATGCTCGCACCCCTCCATTTTGACTATGCGGAGTTCTCGGCGGCATTTTTCCTCGTTAAATCTGAAAAAGAAGATGTTGTGCGCCTTGTTAAGGTCTAGGTCCACAGCCCGTTGGACGGCTATGTCTTTCTGGGTTGCCGCCGTCATAATGTCTATGTTGACTATGTTGTCATAGTGGCACCAGTTTATCGTCCAATCCTCAACAGGCTCCATGTACCGTAAATCGTATAAGGCGAAAAGCTGCTCGCTGAAGTCTCCGGCGGCGAACCTTGTTACGCCTTTTTCGGAGAGAAGTCTGTCAATGCGTTTCATCTCCTCAAAATCTTCTAGGCTGAAGTAGATTACCCGCGGGTCTTTTGGGTAAGGCCCAAAGTGGGGAAACGCCTGAATGGCAATAAACTTGCCTTTCTCGATGTATGGTTCGATGTCCCAGCCGAAGGACTTGAAGTAGGCTATAAGCCTCGGGAAAGGCTTGTCCATGACGTCATAAGCCACCGTTTCGCCTTCCAGCAAGCCTTGCCAAAGAAACTGCATGGCGAAAACTGTCTTACCTGTTCCCGGCGGACCATATAGAATGTTGCGTGAGCCTTTTTCGATGCCGCCGCCTATAAGCTCGTCAAAGCCTTTAATTCCGGTTTTCAGTTTAACCATTCACATCCCTCTTAAAGGAATATGTTGAGGAGTTTTGTTTCTTGTAGGAGGAATATTATATAGGCGCTTATGGCTAGTTCCGGCAGTATATAGCTTCCATTGTATATGGCTGAGTAGACGGCTGGGTGCATGCCTTCAGGCGCATAGCTAGAAAAGAAAATAACTCCTGAAACAAAGTGGGCTGTGAAGCGTCCCCAAACACCCACGTTAACGCCTACAAAGGGGCGGTTTTTGAAAAATCCTGCCAGTCCAAGAGCGCCAAAAGCTAATGGATAGTCTAAAAGCACTTGCAACGGGTGGACTATGAAAGGCTCCACGGCTAACTGCACAAGCCCATAAACAGCGGCGGCGAACAATCCGATTTTGGGACCTCTCCGCAACGCCAGCCAGAGGATCGGCACCATGGAACCAGCTGTCACGGATCCGCCTTGAGGGAGGCTGAAAACTTTAATGTGGCTGAGGGCCGTTGCAAGCGCCACAAAAGTGACAACTTCCGCAATTATCTTGGTTGAAGAACTAGCTCTAGACTCTAACCTTTTCTTGTTCAAAGGTCTTTCCCTCCGCCGGCATTACCCGGATCAGGTTCTAGGGGTCGACCGCGCTCAGCGGTCCTCTCAGCCGGGTCACCGCCCAGCTCCCCCAGACCCTTAAGCGGAGTAATTGTTATGTAGTTGTATATTTATCTTTCCTAAAAGTCTAAATTTGTTAAGGATGTCTGGCATGAAGCCTTTGCCTAAAGAGTTTGACATATTAGCTGTCGAGCGGAAGTGGCAGCGGCTTTGGGAAGATTGGGGCGTTTACCGTTTCGACTGGAATGACTATACAAGGCCAACTTTCAGTATCGATACGCCTCCGCCTTACCCGTCCGGCGAGTTTCACATGGGTAATGTCCTAAACTGGACGTATTTCGACATAGTTGCCCGATACAAGCGCATGAAGGGCTTTAATGTGTTTTTCCCGCAGGGATGGGACTGCCACGGCTTGGGCATAGAAGTCCAGGTGGAAAGGGAGCACAACATTCGTAAACGTGATGTTCCTCCCGACCGATTCCGAAGCTTGTGCATGCAGCTTGTGGAAAAATATATTGCCATGATGAAGGAGGGCATAGTGCGCCTAGGCTGCAGTGTAGATTGGACAACTGAATACCGCACCATGGATCCGGACTATTGGCGGAAGACCCAGCTCAGCTTCATAATCCTCTACAAGAAGGGCTACATTTATCAGGGAACGCATCCCGTGAACTGGTGTCCAAGATGTGAAACCGCCATTGCAGACGCCGAAGTTGAATATGAGGAGCGGGAGGGCAGACTCCACTACATACGTTTTCCACTGGCCGACGGCGACGGACACCTGACAATAGCCACAACGCGTCCAGAGTTCATACCCGCGTGCGTGGCTGTGGCTGTAAACCCCACGGACACTCGCTACAACAGATATATTGGAAAACGCATAACCGTGCCTATCGTAAACCGCGCTGTAGAAATTATTCCGGACGATGCTGTAGATCCTTCTTTTGGCACGGGTGTGGTTATGATTTGCACTTACGGTGACAAAGAAGATGTTCGCACAGTTAAAAGGCACAATCTGCCCGTGATCACGATTCTGACGGAAAATGGGCTTATAAACGAGAACGGCGGAAAATATCGAGGCTTAACCGTTGAGGAAGCCAGGAAAGCCATAGTTGAAGACTTGAAGGCGGAAGGGCTTCTAGAGAAAGTTGAGCCAGTTAAGCAGGAGATAGGCCTATGCCAGAGATGCGATACTCCCATAGAGATTCTGGAGCGTAAACAGTGGTTTATGAAAACTCGCATTCTAACGGACCGTGTTGAGAAGGAAGCCCACGAGATTGTCTGGTACCCGGACTACATGAAATATCGTCTCATAGACTGGGCGCGCTCGCTGGACTGGGATTGGGTGATAAGCCGCCAAAGGATTTTCGCCACTCCCATCCCCATATGGTACTGCAAAGGCTGCGGCGAAACCATACTAGCTGATGAAAGTTGGGTTCCAATAGATCCAAAACTTGAAAAACCACGCATTGAGGCTTGCCCAAAATGTGGGTGCCGCGAATTCCTGCCGGAGACCGATGTGATGGACACTTGGATGGATTCGTCAATAACATGTGCGGTGCATGCGGGCTGGCCTGATCGTCCGGATTGGAGACGGCTTTTCCCTGCGGATCTGCATCCCTCGGGTGTGGACATTATCCGCACGTGGGCTTACTATCTTATGGTTAGGCATTTAGCCCTCTTCGACGAGAAGCCCTACAAGAGCTGCCTCATAAACGGCATGGTGCTGGGTTCCGACGGCAGGAAGATGAGTAAATCCCTCAAAAACTATGTGGCGACCCCCGAGGTTCTCGACAAGTATGGTGCAGACGCGGCTAGACAGTGGGCGGCGGCGGGCGGAGCCACGGGTTCAGATATACCTTTCCGCTGGCCCGACGTGGAGTATGGAAGGCGCTTCTTAACCAAGCTTTGGAATGCCGCCCGCTTCGTGAGCAGCCAGCTAGCCGACTACACACCCGGCAGTGGCGGCTATGAGCTTCAGCTGTTGGACAAGTGGATATTAAGTAGGATGGAGCGGCTTACTCAACGGGTTACTGAAGCCCTTGAAAAATGTCAGTTCAACATAGCCGTCGAAGAGGTTCGCAATTTTACTTGGCATGTTTTCTGTGACCAGTATATTGAGGCTGTTAAAGACCGCCTTTACAGGCCAGAAGTTTACGGCGAAGCCAAACGGAAAGCCGCCCAACGCACGCTTTACACGGTTTTGTATCGCATTCTCCAGTTGCTGGCGCCAATAACACCCCATATAACTGAGGAAATCTACCAGCACATGTACGCCGAGCATGTGGGCGTGAAAAGCATACACTTAACTCGTTGGCCAGAAGCAGATCTAAGCCGCATAGACGAGAAAGCTGAAAAAGAGGGCGAGCTGTTAATCGCGCTTATAGCCGAAATTAGGCGGGATAAGGCTGAGAGACGCAAACCCTTAAACACGCCTATAAAACTGGTTAAGGTTTACGCCGGAAACACTGAAAACGCCAGAATAATCCAAGAAAACAAGGAAGATGTGGCTGGAACATGCAAAATCGTGAAGCTTGAGGTTCTGCCCCAAAAAGGCGAAGGCAGACAAGTACCCCAATATCCAGAGCTAAGCTTTACAAGCGAATACGACTAAAACACTTTGCCCTAGATCAATTTTGTGGCTGTCTTCCCTCAACAAAATTGATACCCCTCTTTAGATTCTGCTATGACGAAAATAGGCTGTTTTCAGAAACCATTTTCGCCTCCCCTCCCTCTCTAGTTTTTCGGCTTACGCCATAGTTTTGGCTGTTCCAACTTAACAGATACACCACCCCCTCTATTTTCCAGCGACTTAAATCTGCTACCGTTCAGCGGTAAGAACTCTAAATAGTTGCAGCATCCAATAACTTTCCGGTAGCGAAGGATAGGGATTTTGCGGAGTTTTGTGAACTTGTACCCAAGCATCCATGCTTTGCTTAATCTTTCCAACTAAGTCATCTATATCCCAAAATTTAACACCATAGGGAGCAAGCATACCGTTTATGTTCTTTTTATCTTTTCGAGAAGCAGTTAGAACATAAAGTTTATTATAGTTAACCTGATGTCCCCTGAAACCAAGCAGCTGCAAAAAATAATTTTTAACAACATCTACTCTGCTTGAATCGAATTTCTGAGTCACTATTTTAACAATATTTCTGCTACTCTCATATAATGCACCTATTTCCACATGCATTATTTCAAGATTCGAATTTCTAATCCTTGCACCCACAACGTCAGCTTCCTTCCGCCCTCCACCCTTTCCAGTTCCAACTTTTAACCCAATGGTTACAAGAAAACCCTCAAGCTCAAGCCATTCAGCAACCAACTCCTCACTCCATGTTCTTCCCCACGGCATCAATCTCCCTCAATAATTCGCGAGCTCTCTTTTTACATATGCTTTTTACGTATGTATAGTTTTTCCCTACATTTTAATAGTGGAATACCTCACTCCGGCACTTTTTGATTTCTTCTATGAGCTTGTCTATTTCCGCTTCTGTGTTGTAGAAGTGAGGTGAAACCCTTATGCCGTGGGCTCTGGCGGAAACAACAATGTTGTTGTGTTTTAGGTGTTCTGCAAATTCTTTTGGCTTGTGGATTTTGAAGTTGACTATTCCGGAGCGGTGCTGTGGTTCTTCTGGGGTTTGAAGCTTTAGTCCAAGCGCCTTAACCTTCTCGATGAGGTAGTCCGTCAGCTTAAGCACTCGTCTATTTATGTTTTCTATTCCGAAGTTTAGCAGCATTTTTATGGCTTCGGCGGCGCCCACAAAGCTCACAGTGCTTGGTGTGCCAACTTCGAAGCGGCTGGCGGTTTCAGAAAGCCTCAAACTCCAAATGTCCCAAAAATCAATAGTTTCGAAGACTTCCTGTTTCGCGCTTGCCCACCCCACATAAGGCGGCTCCAACTTTTCGATTAAGTCTTCCCGCACATACAAGTATGCAGCGCCAGCCGGCCCCAAAAGCCACTTGTAACATGCGCACGTCAAAAAGTCCACGCCATCCCTTTTCACGTCTATTGGGATAACACCAGCCGACTGGATGGCGTCAACTATGAGGACTGCGCCGTGGCTGTGGGCGATTTCGCTTAAAGCTCGCAAGTCGTTGCGAAAGCCATTAACGTATTCAACGTGGCTAACCACAACCGCCACGGTCTTGTCATCCACAGCCTTCTCAAAATCTTCCAGCAGAAGCCTACCGTCCACATTCCGCACATAATGAACTTTGACGCCTAGGCTTTTCTTAAGCCATGGATAAACAACCGACGGATACTCCAAATCCGTCGTAACAACTTTCGAGCTGGGCGGATAACGCAGCACGTTGGCAGCAATGTTCAAGCCAACTGAAGTGTTTTCCACAAGGGCTATTTCCTCCGGCTTCGCACCTACAAGCCTCGCAAACAAACCTTTTCCAAGGCCTGAAGCCTCCAGCGGCGAGGCTCCAAAATTCATGTAGTCATCCACATACTGACGCATTGCGTCTGCCACGGGTTTCGGAAGCGGAGACTGGGCAGCATGGTTCAAGAAAATCTTATTTCTAACCACTGGAAATAGGCTTCGAATTTTCTCAAAGTTTTTCAAAGCTCACGACGCTCCGGGCAACCTTAAATTAAGCGCGTCTGACTATAAGAGTGTAGGCGAAACCAGCCATGAGCGAAGTAATAGTTGTCACGACTCCGGAGATTCCAGGCTACGAGATTGTGAAAGTGCTGGGGCCCGTGCATGGGTTGACGGTGCGGACAAGAGGTGTTGGTGGAAAAATAGTAGCCAGCATTGAAGGTCTCTTCGGCGGAGAAGTAACCTCCTACACGTATGAATGTGAAAAGGCACGCATGGAATCTTTGAACAGGCTTATCGAGAACGCGCGCAAAATGGGCGCTAACGCCGTTATAGGAGCAGACTTCGAAACAAGCGACATCCTCCAAGGAACAGCCACGGTTTTCGCGGCTTACGGCACAGCCGTAGTAGTGAAACCAAGAGATAAGCGGGAATAGTCCGTCCAAAGCTCTTTTCTATCTAAAACAAGTCCACCGTTCCCTAAGCAAGCTCTTCAATTCGTCGATTACCCCTTCAACTTTTTTTCCGGATAAAGGGCGGCTCGGTGGGCGTAGCAAAAGGCTCTTTCAAATTAAAATCTCGTAAGCCGACAGCCCCAGCAACGAGGGCGTACCAGCAGAGCGGCAAAACTTTCGGATTATAGCCGCTTCCCACCAGCATGATAAGCTTTCCATTACAGACTTTTTTAGCCGTTTCCCTTATTAGACTGGACAATTCGAAAAAGCCTTTAGCCGTTAGGCTCAAATCTCCAAGCGCATCGGCAAAATGAGGGTCGCTTCCACCGTTAGCAATTATTATTTCGGGCTTGAACTCTTCAGCCAAGGGAACAAAAATTTCCTTTACAGCGTAAATATATGTCGTGTCACCAGTCCCAGGTGGAAGCGGCACATTAACATTGTAGCCTTTTCCTTCGCCTTCGCCGATCTGCCACGTGAATCCGGTGCCCGGGTAAAGTGTCCTTGGGTCTTGGTGTATGGATATGAACAGCACCGTGGGGTCGCGGTAGTAAATGTCGCTTGTGCCGTTTCCTGCGTGCACATCGTAATCCAACACGAGAAACCTCTTCATGCCCTTTTCTGCCCTTAAATGTTCGATTAGGACTGCTATGTCATTGAAGAGGCAGAAGCCTCCGCCGTAGTCTCTTCCGGCATGGTGCATGCCACCTCCGAGGGAGATGCCCCTTTTCGCTTTTCCGCTGTAAACGGCTTCGCCGCAC
>JAWAZC010000010.1:0-38502 GCA_038817995.1 Bathyarchaeia archaeon
GAGCGGGCCCGCTGGGATTTGAACCCAGGATCTCCGGCTCCGCAGGCCAGCGTCCTAATCCATGCTAGACTACGGGCCCCATTTGTCTGTTTATGAGAAACTGCTTAACACTTTATTAAGGCTTAAGGCGTCTAGTAACAACTTAGGCGTGGCTCCTTGAGTGGTGTAGCCCCACAAAGATTAGGGCTGCACCCACCAGCTGGAGTGGACTTAGGGTTTCGTGGAGAAATGTCCATGCGGCTGTTACGGCTATGACTGTTACGAGGTTTTCGTAGAGGGCTGTTCTGGCTCCTCCAACTTGGCTTACGCCTGTGTACCATATGGTGTAGCCTATGGCTATTGCTAGGCATGAAGAGTATGCTAGGCCAAGCCAAGCTTCTATAGGTATACCTGTCCAGTCTTGAATTGTCAGTGAGTGTGCTGAAGTTAAGATTAATGGTGGGGTTCCAATGGCCACGGTTAACCCGACAAGCCTTAGTGGCGAGTAGTGCTCCAGCAATGGTTTGGAGAGCACAGTGTAGGCTGACCAGCACATGGTGCATGCTAGGATCAGTATATCGCCCCAAACGTTTTGAGCTGAAAGGCTTAGGGGCTTGCCGGAACCGAGCACTATTAGGAGGGTTCCTGAAAAGGATATTACCATAGCCTCCCAAACCCTACGCCCAACTTTTTCAACTCCAAGAGCTGAACTAAAAACGGATATGAATATAGGTGCAGTCGCCAGGATTAGTGAAGAGTTTCCAGCGGTGGTTCTCGAAATTCCGTTTATGAAGAGTAGTTGGTAGATGGTGTTTCCTAAGAGGGCTAAAAGTATAAACCTCTTTAAGTCGCTTCTATGAACCTTGAAGGTTTTTTCCTTAAGCTTCAGAATAAGGATTAGCAACGCTGAGGCTATGCTGAAACGTAGGGCATTAAAACTTAATGGGAGGAAAAAAATCTAGAGAGGCTTTAATTACTACGAAATTTAAGCCCCAGATTAGGCTCATCCCAACAAGCAGAGCGTCCACGTGAGAAAACTTTGAGTTTTCAGAGGTTTTAGGCTTAATCATACGATGAAGTGCTCCGTGAATGGCTGATAACAGCAAAAACTACCACTTAAAAATTTTCCGGAGCCAAGGAGTTTAATCAACTAAAAGTTTAGGTTTGATTTAGGGTGCGTTGTAGGGCGTTTATCACGTTTTGTTTGCCCATGGCGACTATATAGGGACCGAGCCTTGGGCCCTGAGGGGCGCCTATTAGGATCATGTATAGAGTTTTGAAGAATTCTGGAGGTGGAATGCCGTGTTTTTTGGCCGTGTTAAATATGGCGTTTTGGATTTTTTCGGGTTCTGCTTCGGTTTTTAGGGTTTCTATGAGATCTGTTATTGCGGTTTTTTCTTCTGGTTTTAGGGTTACGCTTGTTTCGCGGATTTCTTCAAAGTCCCTTACCCAGTTAAGGGCGTATTCTATTCTTTTTTTCAAGTTTTCGTCAGGTTGCTGTCCTTTTTGTAAATAGCCATAGCTTTGAAGTTTTTCTGTTATGAATTCTATTTCCTTGCCCTTTGGGGCGATTTTCGCTAGGTAGGTTAGTATGTTGTAAGGAACGTGAATGCTTGGCTGCTTTGGCGGTTTTAGGAGCCAGCAGTACTCGTATAAGCCTTTTAATTTGGCTAGCTCTTTTTTATCCGGAATTGTTTTCTTTCCGAAGTACACGTCTTCCAAGTAGTCCAACTCGTTCATGTAGAATGGTATGTCCGTCACGTCCAGAGTGCGGGTTCCAACAAACCTTTTCAGCATTAAAAGCATAAGCGACTGTGGTGAGCCGTACCTGAGCCAGACTTGCGGCGTGAAAACGTTGCCTGTAGACTTTGAAATTTTCCTCCCACTTTTGTCTAGGAACATTTCGTATCTGGCGTGAGCCGGCGGCTCATAACCTAACACTTCGCGGCTTATTCTGTCGTTGACGCGGACGGAGTCGGCTATGTCCTTACCGTAAGCTTCAAACCTTATGTCTAGGGCTTTCCATCTGGCGGCGAATTCGCCCTTCCAGCTAAGTTTACCCATGCCTTTTGTCACATCGGCCTCGCCCTTGTGCCCACATCCTTCAATCCATCTGCCCTTAATTTCCATTCCATCGCAAACATAGAGTACCTTGTTTTCTTTAGGCAAATATTCTGTGGCTTTTGTTGTGTAAATCCTTCCACAGCTTTCGCATACGGGGAAGTATGGCAAAACCTCCATGTACCGTTCTTGGCCGACTTCTTCTTTGACGATTTCGCCGACCTTTTTTGCATTCAAAAGTATTGTGTGGACTTCATTGTTGAGTAAGCCTTGCGCATAGACGTCTTTAGCGGACATGTAGCGGTACTCTATGCCGCATTTGTCTAGGGCTTCAAGCAAAAGCGAGCTCATGTGTCTGCCGTAACTATCATGGCACTTGAATGGGTCTGGAATATCAGTAACGGGAAAACCGAGATACTTTTCCAGAGTTTTTGGCAATCCAGCTGGTACTTTGCGCAGTCCATCCTTGTCGTCACAGAAAGCAATAAGTTCCGAACGGTAACCTTGCTCCTTAAGAGCTAAAGTTACAGCGTAGGAGCGGGCAGCGTCGCCTAAACTTCCGATATGTGGAAATCCTGACGCCCCGAGCCCCATTTCGGTTCTGATAATGTCTAGGCTTCTGCCCAGCCTTCGCTCTCTTTCGATTATCTTTGCCGCCATTTTGTCGTACCATGTCCCACGCCCAATTATTTTTTCATTCATCTATAATCACACGCATAGTTGTCAAAATAATCCAATTTTTGTTTGTGGAATTTCGCCTTTTATAACGATTCCAGTTGCTCCATCTAACCATAACATGTAAGTCTTGCCTTTATACTCGTATCTTATACGCCAAACTGGAGCGTGAAGATAAACTGTTTGATTTACTTTCATCTCGTTTTTCATCTCTATAATTCTGTCAACATCTTGCTGGGCTAAAAAGCGATGATGTTCAAATATCTGTTGCTTGGCGATTTCTATTGCTTCGTCTCTGTCAATTTCGCTGTTTAAAACCTTTGCGAAATCTTCGATCTTTCTAAAATCGTAGGGAACTTTGCCTTCTAAAGGCACGTCGTACTCTCTTGTTGGAAATTCAGAGGCTTTCCTTGCAAGGACAAGCCAATCGTATTTTTTGGCTATTCTTCCCTCCTTAACTATCGATGGGTTTAAACGTTCAAAAATACCTTTGTAGGTGCTTTCTGCTTCAACGGAAATCACCCAGAAAGGCAAATACATCAGTGTTTTCTCCACAAATTTTGCCTTTTTCGCAAGGTCTGGAGGTTTAAGAAAACCTGAACTCATCCAGCTTTTAACAGGCTCCTCAACGCTTGTTAGACTATATTTGTTGATGAGCATGGAATGCTCAAAGGTGAACGCTTTCCCGGTTTCGATAACCACCGTGTAGCCGCAGTACTTGCACGTAGCAACTATTTCGCCGGGCTTAAAGGAGATCGGGGCACCGCAATAAGAACAAGTAAGCTCCTTAACTATTGACATTGCCCCGTACCTTCTGCTTTTCCCGCCTCAAGATTTCCCTTGCAACAATAACCCCTGATGCGGAGGCTTGGATGAGTCCTCTTGTAACACCTGCGCCGTCACCTATTGTGAAGAGATTTCGTATTTTTGTTTCAAGCGAATTGCTTAACTCAAGTCTCGAGGAATAGAACTTTACTTCAACACCATAGAGCAAGGTGTCCCGCGAATGAATGCCGGGAGCTATTTTGTCCAAGGCTTCGAGCATTTCCCTTATGTCGGCTAAATAGCGATAGGGCAAAACAAAGCTTAGGTCTCCGGGTGTGGCGTTTTTCAAAGTTGGGGTTACAACGCTTCTGGCAATTCGCTCCGGTGTTGAACGTCTACCCGCTATTAAGTCGCCTAAACGCTGTATTAGTATGCCTCCACTTAGGAGGTTTGAAAGCCTAGCCAAGTACTTGCCGTAGGCTATAGGCTCTTTGAAGGGTTCAGTGAAGGATGTGCTAACGAGGATCGCGAAGTTTGTGTTCTCTGTTTTCCGCTCAGCGTAGCTTTGCCCGTTTACGGTTAAAACACCATTGTAAGACTCGGTTATAACCTCCCCATATGGCGCAACGCAGAAAGTCCTCACCTGATCGTCGAAAAATTTAGAGTAGTAAATGAACTTTGGCTCATAAAGAATGTTTGTCAATTCTTCCATAACTGCGGCGAGAACTTCCACCCTAACGCCCACGTCTACTGGGTTGTTAAGCCTTTTTAAGCCTAATGCTTGGGCTTCGGTTTGAAGCCACTCAGCACCTCCCCTTCCGGGTGCCACAATAACATATTTTCCAAAGAATCTTTCTCCGTCGACTGTTTCAACTCCCTCCACAACACCATTTTTAACAATAAGCCCTTTAACATCCTTCTTCATTTTTATCTCAACTTTTCCCTCAAGCTCTTGCCGCATTCTCCGCAGGGTTTGAGCGCAGCGTTCCGTTCCCATGTGTCTAATCTTTTGGTGGACAAGCTTCAACCCAGCCAGGGAGGCTTTCCTTTCAATTTCCTCTACCTTTTCCAAGTCACCGCCGTAGACATGGTCAGGCGCCCCGAAACGAATGTAAATATCGTCCACGTAATTTATCAGCTCTGATAATTCTTTCTCCGAAACATACTGGTTCAGCCAGCCTCCCACCTCCGTAGATATGGTTAGTTTGCCATCGCTGAAGGCTCCAGCTCCACCCCAGCCGCAGAGGAGCCCGCATGGATCACAATTGACACAGCCGAAGCCTCGGCTTGCTGGGCATTTCCGCTGTTCAAGGTCTGGACCCTTGTCAAGCATCAAAATGCGGAGATCTGCTTTGTTAACAAGTTCGAGGGCTGAAAATATTCCAGCTGGCCCAGCTCCAACGATTACCACATCATATTTCAAGGCTTTATACTCCCCGAGGCCCAAACTAGATGTGACAACCAAAATATATCTTTAGCGAATTAAACATAAAAGGGTGAAAGAATTCAAAGCTTCATCGAAGCGGTATTAGACAAAGAAATTTCACAATTCGATTCCCATCGTTTCTAAATTGGTGTTTCTCGTTTGGAGGAACAAAAATCACGTCACCGGCCTTAAACCTTTTTTCACCATCTGAACCCACAACAGTGCCCTCGCCTTCAAGTACGAAAACTTCATGCTCCCAAGGATGGGCATGTAAAGGGCTGTGCCCTCCGGGTTCTATTTCGAAAAGTCTCATGGCAAAGTTTGGAGCCCCAGTATCCTTTGTGATAAGCCATCTGACCTTCAACTTTGAAGCTCCCTCTTCTGTAGCATTCTCTGCTTTAATCTCACTATAATGAAAAATTTTCATGGAAAAGTTCGCCTCATGAAACGTTTTCAATCTTAAACTCCTAATCTTTTATGGCTTCAAGTATGCTCATTACGTTCCAAAGTTTCACTCGAGTGTAGGGCGGCATATTCGGATCCTGCAAAATCTCGTCCAATATGGATATGGCGTTTGATGCTCTTACAGCGGGTGTGAACTCGGTTGTCTGCAGGGCGTCCATGGAATCTTTCGCCGCCCTTCTAATATTCCGTGGTGTTGTGGTATCTTCTGAAACTTCAGCTAGCACGGCCAAAGCTTGTTTAATTCGCTCCTCGTACTCTTCTAGCTTCTTCTTTCGCACCATGGCATCACCACATTAAATCACAATATCAAATCAAGTTATATAGGCTTTTACCTACTTCTTTTCTTGAGGCATCGGGATGTCACAGAAAGGTAAGGCTGAAGACGAACTTTACATTAAGCGTATGGCTGACTTGCTTCGCCAAGGCTCAACGCTAACCGAACTAGCCTGCCCCATTTGTGCCTCACCGATTTTCAAGCTTAAGAATGGAGATTTATGGTGTGCTAGATGCGAGAAAAAAGTTATAGTCGTCAAAGAAGAGGCGGAGTTAGCGAAAATCAAAAGCGCCCTTAGTCTTGAAGCTTTGGAGTCAACGTTGCTTGCAAAAATTCAAGAGATTCAAGAAAAGATGCAGCACGAAACAAGCGTTGAAGAGCTTCAAAAACTCAGCTCAGCCCTCTCCGAGCTGTTAGAGAATTTAGAGAAAGTGCGGAGAGCTAAAAAACTTTGAGTACGGAGAGGCAGCAAATGCTTGGTTTTTACGAGAATTTCCCGGTCAACGTTCACATGACTGCGCTGCTAACAACAACAATCTCTACTAAAAAACTGCAGCAAGCGATAATTCAAGCGCTTCATAAGCTCAACGGCGAAAGTCTAAATTTAGAGGCTGTTACCAACCCCTCCCTTCCAGAATGCACGGCAATCTTTGAGTTCGGCATAGCCGAAAGCAAAACGTTCAACTATTTAGACCAAAAAGAAGCCCAGAGGGCGCTGGAAGAAATTGGCAAAACCCCCTTACGAGTCATAGATTTCTTCTGTGCTATAAGATACTATAAGCGAAGAGAAAGCGAAAATAAGCCCTTAAAATTCGACTATTACATGCTCCGATTAATATTCAGCACAGATATCAAAGCTGTGGAAATACACGTCTACCATGAAAGGGGACCGAGACATGTATCTCCAGAAGAGATTGTCAACTTCATTGTTTCGAGGGTCAACGCAATGTTTCCAAGGAAAGCTTTGAAGTTCGTTTAATTTCTGTGTAGTCTTTAGTCTTCTTTAGAAAATCTAAGACTATTGATAAAACCTCCTTTGCCACTTCATTTTTAGATTTGTTTCCATCCACTTTAACTAGTTCCCCCTTCTCAACGAAGTGCATGTATACTTCCCGTACTTTACGCTGGGTTTCCAGATTTTCCATAACGGATTTCTTGGGCTTCAGTCTTTGTATAACAATTTCAGGTTCAACGTCTATGTAAATTGCCAAGTTGGGCTCTAATGCATGCCGGTTTATCTCCCTAATCCATTCGAAGTTTAAGCCAGCAGCCCCTTGATAGGCCAGAGAGGAGTACAGGTAACGATCTGAAACGACTATTTTCCCGTCCTTCAAGGCGGGAGCTATTTCGTTTTCCACGTGTTCGTAGCGGTCGGCTGCAAAAAGTAAAGCTTCAACAATGCTCGAGATTCGCTTTTCCCCATGCAAACAGTATTTCTTAATGAATTCTCCAATTTTTCCGTGGCTTGGTTCAGCGGTGTAAACCGCTGCATACCCCATTTTTCTAAGGTTTCTCACTAAGATTTTTGTTTGAGTTGTTTTTCCACAGCCATCCAAGCCTTCGATGCATATGAAGAACCCCGGCTTATTCAATGTTAAGCCTCCGTGAGCATTACACAATAAATAAAGGAAACTCACATTAAATAAAATTGTCTTGTCTAGTAAGTTCAGATCGGAGAAGTAAACATGCCTAAAATCTACTGGGGAGAAGTAAAAGATCCAATATACGGATATGTCTACATAACTGAAAGTGAAAGGGAGGTTATTGACTCTTACCCTGTTCAGAGGCTTCGTAGGCTTAGGCAGCTGGCTGGGGCAGAATATGTTTATCCGGGGGCGAACCATACACGTTTTGAGCATTCGGTCGGCGTCATGTACTTGTCTGGCAAAGTGGTTGAAAACCCAAATATTTCTCAAACAGTAAGTGAGGAAGACGTTGAAGCCGTGAGGCTTGCTGGGTTGCTTCATGACGTGGGGCATGGACCTTTCTCCCATGTGTTTGAGCATTTGCTTACAAAGAAGCTAGGCAAAACTCATGAAGATATGACTGTGTGGATAATCAAGAATAGCGAGTTGAAAGATGTTCTCGGCAAACTTGGACACAACCCAGAATACATCGCTGAAATGGCTGCTGGCTACCTTCCAGACCGCTCAAAAGCCTTCCTAAACCAGATAATTCGAAGCTCCATAGACGTTGACAAATTAGATTTTGTTGTCAGAGACACGTATCACACTGGTGCCGAGTATGGTTTTGTCGACATTTTCCGCTTAATCCATTCATTCGACGTTTTGGACGGCAACTTAGCCGTGGATATTGGTGCACTTTCAACCCTTGAATCATTCATAATAGCCCGAATCGAATCCTTCAAAAGCATATACTTCCATCGGGTTGGGAGAGCTGTCCAAATAATGTTGGCAACAGCCCTTGAAAAGGCGGATCCTGAACTGGGTTTGTCAACGTTTAAAACGCCTGAAGAATACTTGGATATGGACGACTATACTGTTTGGACTATGCTCAGAAACTGCGAGAAATCCCGCCAAATCATTAAGGATCTGGAAAGACGTAGAATGCTCAAGTGCGCCTACGAGCAAACCTTCTATGTTAAGGACAAGACGGTTTCAAACATCTTCAGCGCTGAGGAGTTTCGCAATCAAGTAAGGGATAGAATTGCGAGGGAAGCCAACGTGGAGCCAGATACTATAATGATTGATGTGCCCACCGTGCCAAGCGTGCCGTATCATCATTCCATGTTCGTGGAGCCCATGGAAATTCCAGTTTTCAGCAAAACAAGAGATGGCAGGAAAGAGGTCAGGCGGTTAAGCGAAATCTCTGGGATATTTGAGGTCCTTAAGGGCTTTATAAACATTTTAAGAGTTTATACGGACGAAAAAAACCGGGCTAGGGTGGCGGAAGCCGCCGTAAAGGTTCTAGGCGAAATTCCATCCTCGGCGAAAATATCCTACTAAAAGTGGCGACGTGGATGGCGAGCCAAATAGTTTTGCGTGGGCGAGGGGTGGTCGAAGGAAAATGCACTGGAGAGGCTTTGGTTTCTGAGAAACCGATAAGTTTTTTGGGCGACGTGGACCCAGCCACTGGAAAAATAATTGACAAACACAGCGAGCTCTATGGCGAATGCATAAAGAATAAAATTTTATGCTTCCCCCATGGGCACGGTTCAACGGTCGGCAGCTATGTGCTTTTTTCTTTGGCGAAGAATGGACTAGCACCAAAAGCTATAATAAATCGTAAGGCGGACCCCGTAATCGTTGTCGGCGCAGTCATAGCTAACATTCCCATGATAGATCAAGTGGACATTAGCCGGATAAGAACTGGCGAAATGGTCGAGGTGGATGCTTATAGCGGCATAATCAAAGTTTCAAAACTCGTGGAAGTGAAAAGCTAAGCATGTATTTGACGAAGGAAGAGGAACGCATTTACGATGGCGAATACGGCTGGGCGAAGCAACTTTGCATGAAAATACTGGTGAAACTGGGTGATCTTTTTGGTGCTTCAAGGCTCATTCCGGTGGAATCCGCTCACGTTTCAGGGGTTTCTTACAAAACTTTGGGGGAGGCACCCACCGATTTTCTGGAGGCTTTGGCAGATGCGGGCGAAAAAACAGCGGTTCAAGCCACGTTAAACCCTCAAAGCCTAGACCCTGAACACTTGGCTGGAAGACTTCCGGAAAACCTTGTAAAAACCCAGCGGCTGCTTTGCGAAATTTTTGAAAAAATGGGCTTTAAAGCATCTTACACGTGCACGCCCTACTATATTAAAGCGCCGACGAAGGGCGCCCACTTGGCCTGGGCTGAGTCTTCCGCTGTTGTTTATGCCAATTCGGTTTTAGGCGCTTGGACAAATCGCGAAGGCGGACCAAGCGCCCTCGCAGCGGCAATAATAGGCAAAACACCGGACTGTGGTGTGCATAGGACTGAAAACCGCAAACCCAAAATCTTAGTAGAGGTTAAGGCGCCGCTGGAAAAGGATGTAGACTATGGAGCGCTTGGAATATTTCTCGGAAAAGTTTTGGAGGATAAAATCCCGCTAATAACCGGTTTAGAGAAGCCAACGCTTGAAAACCTTAAACAGCTTGGCGCAGCGTTGGCGTCCACCGGGATGGTCAACATGTTCCATTATGACAGTGCAGCCGCCAAAAAAACTGGAAAAGAGCAGTTGGAAAAAATGGTTGTGGAATCTAAAAACCTCCAAGAAACTGTTGAAGAGTTAACTACAACGTCAACAGCGAAACCGGACTTGGTTTTTGCGGGCTGCCCTCACTGTTCGGTTAATGAAATCCGGGAAATCGCTGAAAAAATAGGCGGGAGAAAAGTAAAGGCGGGTATTGAGTTTTGGGTTTGTACAAGCCGCCACATAAAAGAAAAAGCTAAACGCCAAGTGCAAAAAATAGAGGCAAGCGGCGCCAAAGTAATAACGGACACGTGCGCCGTGGTCACGTGGACGGACAAGCTTGGAATAAAAACAATAATGACAAATTCGGCCAAAACAGCCTATTACGCGCCGACCATGAACAAGGCAGAAGTGCGGCTGGCAAGCCTCGAAGAATGCTTAAAAACAGCCCTAAAACAATAAAATTTATCCGAAACAATGAACTCTTGCATGATGCCAGCAAGCCGTAAACAGTGCTCCGGTAGTATAGCCCGGTCAAGTATTCCGGCCTTTCGAGCCGGAGACGCGGGTTCAAATCCCGCCCGGAGCATCCATTTCCTGAAATATCCTCGTTAAGCTTTAATAAAACCGTTTTATCTTTCATTTCCAAACTTGGTGATAATTTGATCGAGAGAAAACTGGTAATGCTTCCTGGTCCAACAAATGTTCCTGACCGCGTAATGTTTGCTATGTTGCAGCCAATGATAAATCATCGCGGAGCCGACTTCCATGCACTTTACTCGGAAATTGAGGCTAACCTCAAATATGTTTTTCAAACTGATAACGACGTTTTCATATTGTCTTCGTCCGGAACTGGTGGAGTTGAGTGTGCTGTAAGTAACCTTGTTGATGAAGGCGAGAAGGTAATAGTTCCAGTCTTCGGCGTGTTTAGCGAACGGTTGGCTGAAAAAATAAGGCGGCGAAGGGGGGTTCCGGTAGAAATAATTCTTCCATGGGGAACAGCCCCTAAAGCCTCGGAGGTAAAAGAAGTTGTTGAAAAGGAACCGGACGCAAAAGCCATATTCATTGTCTACAATGAAACGTCTACAGGCGTTACTGTTCGAGAGCTGCCGCAGATTGGAAGGATAGCTGAAGAAAACAACATGTTGCTTGTGGTTGACGCAGTGTCGATTCTTGGCGGAGACAATCTTCCCATGGATAAATGGAGCATTGACGTGTGCGTAGCTGGAAGCCAGAAATGCCTAGCTTGCCCGCCGGGCTTAGCGCTAGTTTCTGTGGGTCCAAAAGCTTGGGAAAAGATAGAAAAAACCAAGAACAAGCCCATGTATTTTGACTTGTTAAAGATGAAGGAATATGCCTCTAAAAAGGAGACTCCGTTCACGCCGGCTTTGCCCCTATTTTACGCGTTAAATGAGGCGTTAAAACTCATTAAAGAAGAGGGGTTAGAGAGAAGGATAGACCGGCATAGACGATGCGCAGAAGCCCTATACAACGCGATAAACGCTTTTGAAATGACTTCTTTCCCAAAGGAAAAAGAAATCCGTTCGAACACTGTGATTGCGGTTAATGTTCCAGAGGGGGTTGATGAAGGTAAAGTGCGCGAAATAATGCGGGAAAAATATAAAGTGCTTATTGCTGGTGGAATGGGCAAGCTTAAAGGTAAAATCCTAAGAATTGGCTGCATGGGCACAGTATCTCAAACAGAAGTTATGGTGACTGTAAATGCCTTGGGAAGCGCGTTGAAGGACGTTGGCTGTCACGTAAACCTTGAATATGGTCTTAATGCAGCGATGAAAGCTTTCCAATGAATTTTGACTTGTAACTAGAACTTATCGCATTCTTGGCACCTAAAGTCGCAGGTGCTCTCTATGGAGTGTCTAATTATTGAGATTATTTTCTGAGCTGCTATTATTGAAGCGTATTTTTGAGCTTCTTTTGTTTGTGCTCCTATATGTGGTGTGCACACCACGTTTGGTAATTTTGCGATTAAGAAATCGTTTGGGGGTTCTTTTTCGTAGACATCTAGCGCCGCTCCAGCCACTTTTCCAGTTTTCAGCGCTTCGAATAAGGCTTTTTCATCAATTATCGAGCCTCTGGAAGTATTAACTATATAAACGCCATCTTTCATTTGTTCTATCTCCCTTCTGCCTATCATGTGATATGTTTCCTGTGTTAAGGGTACATGCAAGGTTATGATGTCGCTTCTCTTTAGCAAATCCTCTAAAGGCACAACCTCCGCATCCAGTTCTCTTAAAACGTGTTCGGAAATGCTGTTTAGCTCACAAACCAGAATTTTCATTCCGAACGCTTTTGCAAGTTTTGCAACTTTTTGACCCACCCTTCCAAAACCTACAATGCCTATGGTTTTTCCTTGCAGCTCCCATCCCACGATTTCCGTCTTTACCCATTTTTCTTCTTTCATTGCTCGATCGGCCTTGGGTATTTGTCTTGCCAAGGATAGTATAAGCCCCATTGTGAGTTCGGCAACAGCTGTGGCAACAGCTTCCGGTGTGCATACAACTCGTATTCCTCTTTCCTCTGCGTACTCAACGTCAATGTTGTCCACTCCAGCTCCAGCCCTAGCTATTATCTTTAAATTCTTTCCAGCGTCAATTATATCCTTCGTAACTTTTGTTCGGCTTCTCACCACAAGAACGTGAAATTCAGCCACTTTCCTTTTTAAATCGTCTAAGGAAATTTCAGGCTCAACATGCACTTCAAATCCAGCTTTTCTTAGAAGCTCTAAACCCTCATGGTCTATTGGATCGCAGACAAGAACTTTCAGTTTCTTCTTATCCGTGGGGTTGAGAGCGTTTCCAAGCTTTTTTCTTTCTTGTATGAACGACTCTATTACGGGTAAGACATCGTCAAGTCTCTCTGAATGTATGCTTATTTTTGAACATTCCTTAACCACTTGTGTGGGGTTGAATGCTATTCCGAGACCAGCTTTTCGTAGCATGTTTATGTCGTTGGCTCCGTCACCTATTGCAATCACGTTCTCCATTTCAACACCATACTGTTTGGCGATGCGTTCCATGTGCTCGTCTTTGTTTGTGTCCACCATGATCTTTACCCCAGCGAGTTTACCGCTGTTGAAAATAAGCTCGTTGGTTATGGCGAAATCTAAGCCTAACTTTTCCTTTATGGGGTTTACTGCAATATCAAAGCATCCAGTTATTACGCCCACTTTGACTTCTCCCAGTTTCCGCAGCGAATCCAGAAATTCTTTGGCACCTTGCCTTATCTCGAGTTTTTCAGCGGCTTTGACACACTTTTCATATTCGACGCCCTTCAGAAGTTCTATCCGTTTTATCAAACTTTCCTTCCAGCTTATCCGTCCTTCAATTCCGTCCTTGGTTATCCTCTCGATTTCATCGTTTTTTCCAGCGATTTTGGCAAGTTCAAGCAAGTATTCGCCTTTAACGAGTACCCCGTCAAAATCAATAGCTACTAAGAACACAGCGTAGTCCTCCTAAATTTTTATGGTAAAAGCTAGGTAAACTCAGAATTGAGGGCTTCCTTAAATGGATTGGCGGGGCTTCACTCTAAACAGCCACAAGCTCTATTTAGCCATGTAACATAAAAGGTTTTCGCCGGAGCCTTTTAACCCGACAAACCTTTATATGTTTTTGCTTCTCAAATTTGTTGAAGTTTCTGGTTGAGGGTCAAGTCTCTTGATTAGTGTTGTATCTTTTGACCTTGAGGGTACTCTTGTTGATGTGACGTTTAGCGATAAGGTTTGGAATGAAGGTTTGCCTAGACTTTACGCTTTGAAGACTGGTCTAAGCTTTGACGAGGCTAGAAAGATTGTTTTAGGCGAGTATGCACAGGTAGGTGAAAACCGCGTTGAATGGTATGATGTTTGCTATTGGTTTAGACATTTTGAACTGCCTAGCGAACCCCAGCATCTGTTAAACTCTTATAAGGATTACGTTCGGCTTTTTCAAGATGCTGTGGAAGTTTTAGGGAAACTTAACCAAAAATACCGGCTAGTAATAGTCACGAACTCTAATAGGCCGTTCATTGAGATTCTGGCAAAACCCATAATCCATTATTTTGAACGAGTGTTTTCGACAACTTCAGATTTTGGGCTTTTAAAAAAGAACCCTGAAACCTACAAGAAAGTGTGTGAAGCTTTGGATGTGACGCCTTCTGAGATGGCTCATGTGGGGGACCGCCTACAAGATGATTTTGAGTCTCCAAGAAGTGTGGGTATCAACGCCTACATTCTCGATAGACAAGACGCGTACCCATTTATGCCTGCTCAATATAAAGTGAGGAACCTTCACGAGTTTGTGCGCTTTCTATAATTTAATGCGTGCTATTCGCTTCTGCTTGTGGGAACGGGCAAAATATTGGTATCCACCGGAAGAATGGCAAAACTGTCAGGTGGGTCTCTGTTGTTTCTGGCTGTATGGTAAAGGTTGTTCCGCAACGCTTACACCTCAATGTTCTCCTACCCACAAGCTCCAGCTTCTTCGAGCCGCATTTTGGACATAAATAGTCCTCAACCCTTATGGCTGGTGGATGATACATCGGCGTTTTAATCCAACGGAGAAGGGACAAGGCTATTATCACGAAAATAAAAAGGAACATCACTAGGGCGATTACAAGAACGATTGTTGCCAGCAGGGATTCCGGTGTCATCCTCTAAAATTACATGACGTTCTCATTTAAACAATTTTCCTACGTATTTCGAAAATTACCGTTCCGCCGTTCGTATATGGTTTTCTGGGTCTAGGCATTGCATGTATCCGGTTTCGCCCCCTTCTTAGTTAGGCCTAGGCTTTTGAAGCTTATTCCACGGCTCAGGGGAACGAGCATGGAAAGCATGCATCCCAGAGCGTGGATGCATAAGTTGTCCGTCTTTTCCACCAAAATTTTTGGAGACTCTGCGACTATTTTATCTCCGGACTTAAAAACGGGGCAGCGTCCCCCTATCTCTTTAACTTTTATGAGCAGGCGGTATTTTCGTCTTTCATGCCCACAACCTCCAAGACTTGTTCTTGGGTGGTGAACGTTGAGTTAGCAAATGCTTAAAAGCCTTTTACGAGTATTGCTGAAGAGGTGTGTTTGGGACTATGGGAAATCGTCCAGTGATTGTTGCTACCGGGAGGACGAAGTTTGGCGAACACTACGAGAAGCAGCCTGAACGCCTAATCGAAGAGGCTTGGCTTAAAGCCTCTGAAGAGGTTGAACTAGAACGTAAAGACTTGGAAGCGTGCTATTTGTCGGACTATTTCCTGCCTATAACAAACAAGCTTGGACTCGAGGAGGGTTTCTTGTCAGAGTTGACGGAGCTTCATGTGCCAATGGACGTGGCACGATCCTTCAGCTCAGCTTTTTCCAATGCGTGTAACGCCATCCAAGCTGGAAAGTATAGCCTAGTGCTTGTGGGTGGGATAGAAAAAATGACGGACCGCTGGGACAAGATTCGTGACGACCTCATGCTTCTTGAAGATCCATGGAGCTATTATGCCGGATGCACGCCGGAGGCAAACCACGAGCTTATGCTCAGATTCTATATTAAGCGTTATGGCATAACAGGCGAGAACCTCGAAAAACTTAACATCGCATTGGCGCAAATTTCGGTGAAAAACCATTTAAACGCAATGAAAAACGAGTATGCCCAATTTCAGAGAAAAATAACCGTGGAACAAGTGCTTGAAGCCAGAAAAGCCGCCAGAAGGCCTTTAGGGCTTTACGATTTTGCACCCATATCTGACGGCGCTACAGCGGTGATCTTGGCCAATGAGGTAGTAGCCAAAAAACTCACGGACAAACCCATCTACGTGCTCAGCTCTGCCTCAGCGACAGATTACCTAACCTATCCAGCCAGAGAGGATTTGGCGGGCTTTTTGGCAAGTCGTTTAGCCATGCAGAAGGCTTTGAAAATGGCTGGACTAAGCCTTTGGGACTTGCAAGTTCTGGAGCTTTATGATCAATCAACAGTTATGGAAATGATTTCCCTAGAAGATTTGGGTTTCTGTCAACGGGGAACTGCTTGGAAAACTGTTTATGAAAGTTGCCAAGACTATAGGGGTTATTATCGTATAGGCGAGAAGAAGCTTTTCGTTAACATGAATGGTGGGTTAAAGGCTGATGGAAACCCGCTTGGCGCTACGGGCGGCGCTCAAATCCACGAAGTTTTTAAACAGTTAAGGGGTGAAGCTGGCGAACGCCAAATAGTGGATGATAAACCCCTCAAATATGGGTGCGTGCTTGAGTTGGAGGGTTTCGGCACTAAGAGTCACGTTCACATTTTGGGGGTGGAGCCCAAATGAGTAGCGAGCCCATTGAAAGGCGCGTTTCATATCTTGGCGATAGGCTTAGGGGTAGACGCTGCAAACTTTGCGGCAAAGAATACTTCGAGCTTAGGGATTATTGCGGCAAATGTGGAAGGAAAAGTTTCGGCAGGATGGATGATATAGACTTTTTCTACGAAAAAGGGAAACTTGAACTCTGCACTCTCATAACCGAACCCACAAACAAGTTTATAAGACTTGGCAGCTATGTTTACGGGATAGTTTCTTTCCATAATG
Source organism: Bathyarchaeia archaeon (assembly GCA_038817995.1). Classification (GTDB taxonomy): domain Archaea; phylum Thermoproteota; class Bathyarchaeia; order Bathyarchaeales; family Bathycorpusculaceae; genus DRVP01. Next base: position 16,316 of record JAWAZC010000010.1, read on the forward strand.
GCAAAATTAGGGTTCCGGGAAGACTGACTGACAGAATTATCAAAGATAGCGAAGTCATAGACTTTGCAAGTCTAGAGGGCAGAGAGGTTGTGCCAAGGTTTAGGAGACGCTACTCCGTTGAGAAAAGCGAAATAATTCCGACCATTTCGTTGGCATTCACGTTCGCTGACGAATATTATCCGCACCAAGAGTATCGGCTGGTAAAGCCCAACAAAGAATATGACGTGCCCGGCATTGTAGGTTACGGCGTCTATACGTCAAGGTTTAGGATAAGGGAGGGTAACATGGAAAGGGCTGTCCCCTTTATAGACGAGGACGCCATAACGGCGGCTGTTGAGGCTGGGAAACTTGCCCTTATTCACTCTGGTGTTGACAGTTCACTTGTAAGTAAAGTCTACGTAGGTTCAGAGTCGAATCCATACGCGGTTAAGCCAATAGCCTCTAAGGTTGCTCAAGTCTTGAAGCTTGGCGAGGAGGATGAAGATGTTCAGGGTGTGGATGCTGTGGACACGGAGTTTGCCTGTAAAGCGGCTACAAGCATGTTTAAGGACGCTGCTTCTCTTGTCAGTTATCCGAAGATAGGTGTGCCGTATGCCATGGTCATAGGCGCTGACAACTCGCAGGCGGCTCCTAGGGACAGTCCTGGCGGAGAATTGGACTTTTTCGTTGGTTACGGTGGATGCGCTTTTATCTTCGGAAAAACTGACGTCATAGCTGAGCTGGAAGGCTGGTATTCGTGCACTTCTGACACGCCGGACTTTTGGCGGCGAGACGGTGAACCCTATCCCATGCATGGGGGACGCTTTACAGGCGACCCGGCATACTTTAAGCACATTAGAAAGGCGGCGAAAAAGCTTATGGAACGGTTGAGGCTTCAGCCAAGCGATATAAACTATTTCGTGGCACACCAACCCAATGTCACTTTTCCGGTTAGGATAGCCAAAGAATTGGGCTTCAAAGAGGAACAGTACCTGCCTTCCCTTCAAGTGGCAAAGTTCGGCAACACGTATTCGGGTTCTTCACCGATAGGTTTGGCGGCGGTTCTCGACATTGCAAAGCCAAACGAGCGCATCTTAATCGTCAGCTACGGCTCTGGGGCGGGAAGCGACGCTTACACATTCATAACCACAAGCCAAATAGTTGAGAAGAGGCAGCGTCAAAAAATGACGGTCAGATATCAAGCGGAAAACCCGTTCTTGGAATATGTGGACTATAACACTTACAGGCGGCTAAAGCTTGGCATGTAACAAACCCTTTAATAGACAGTTCAAATAAGTATGCACGGAGTGCTCGGCATTGTCTGCCTATGGCATATTCAAGGTTATATATGCTCCTCGTGAGGCTTTCAAGGAAATAGCCCAAAACCCAAGGTATCTCGGTCCGATATTGGTTATGATCCTTTTCATTGTAGCGAACGTGGGGGCTGTTTACACGCTGTTTACAAAAACCTATATTGAGGTAACGGTGCCTTCGCCGGAGAATAAAGACCTCTGGACTGAGAACAAAGCCTTTTGGGAAGCTCTTAATGGCGCCGACTGCGCTGAAAACTCCACGGACTATATTGCCGGCAAATATTACGGGAACAGAAGCATAGAGTTTTCAGTGAAAAGCAACAGAATTGCAATGGAACTCCGCGAAATTGGAGGTGTGAACTGTTCTCCTCAAGGTGGCTACACAACGCTTTATTTAAGGGTAAAGTGGACAGCCCCAGAGTATCCACCTGAAAACGCTTCTTTATGGATATACTCTGGCACTGCAAGTTCTTATCAAAACATAACTAACAAGCTTTCTCATCCCCGTGTCTGGAACAATTTGACAATATCCTTAGCAGATAAAAGCTGGGTTGGCGAAATCGACTGGGGAAACGTTACTGGCTTAAAACTGGAAATAATGTGGAATCAAGCCTCAGATGTTAGGGTTTTATTGGACGGCTTATTCTTTGGCGGCGTTTACAAATCTTATGCGGAGGAAGCCACCACTTATCTAGCCTTTTATGCCGCTAATTCTTTTATGCAGTTTACGCTGAGGTGGTTTTTGTTTGGTGGAATAATTTTTGTTCTCACAAGGCTGTTTAAGGCTAAAACTGTTTGGCGAGTCATCTTAGTTCTGGTGGGGTCCATACTCATAACAATGTTCGTACAAGCTGTGGCTAGCGCTGCAACTTTTTCAGCGCTTCCAACGTTGAAGTATCCTCTCGAATATGTTGGAGGCGTTAAGGGCGAAGCAGAAAGCGCCTACAGCAAAATCTTGGAGGAAACATGGTTTGTGAATAGAGTCTATAGTGTTTTGCAAATGGTCATAATTATTTGGACTGTAGTGTTATGTGGCATAGCTATCCGCCAAACAATGGAGTTTACGTGGACCACAAGTTTATTAACAGCCTTCACGGCGTATTTTGCCACAATGTTCCTTGAAACTCTCTTATTGCAAATCTAACGCCTTTATCACTCATATCTTAAGGCAACAACCGGAGGTATTTTTGAAGCTCTGTAGGCCGGGAGAACACCACCCACCAGCCCTATTAAGATTGTTAGAGTTAGCGTCTGGATTATGAGGGCTGGTGTTATCATGGGACTTAGCTGTAGGGTTATGCCGCTTTCGCCTATGCCGCCTATTCTGAAGCCTCTTGACGACAGTATGTGAGCGCCAATCACACCTAGAGATATTCCGGTTGCGCCGCCGACAAGGCTCATAACAACCGACTCCATAAGAATTAGTAGCAAAATCTGCCCGTTAGTGTAGCCTATAGCTTTCATGACGCCGACTTCTCTAGTGCGTTCCATAACCGAGGTTATCATTGTAGCGGCTACCCCCGCTACGGCGACAGCGAAGGCCGAAAGCGAAGTTGAAAAGTTTATGAAGTTTATCGCCCCGGTTACGCTGGAAACAGCTTCAGCAATGGAGCTGAAAGCGATTATTTGGGCTTTATCCTCGTAATGTTGCCGCAGAATGGAGACTATGGGCTTGACATTGGCTGGGCTGTCCGCCAAAACAAGGATCCCAGACCACTTTTCCATTCCCAAAAGCCTTTTGCCAGCCTCCAAGCATAAGAAAATTGTCGAGTCTGGGTCAACTATTAATGCGCCGCCATACTCCTTGAGGATGGCGCTTACGAGAATAGTTCTGGAAATCTTACCAGCTATTTTTCCTTCCTTAATCTTTGGAACCGTTAAGGATATGCCATCGTCAAGGTAAAAGAACCTCTGGTTATCTTTGTATGCTATTTTTCTGCCGACAATCGCCTTTGAAATTTCCGTCTCTGCCGGGATAATGCCCTCATCAATTTCCAGGCTTCCAATGGCTTCAAAGAGTAGGCTGTAGCCCACAGCGAATATTGATACTTTGACTTCCTCCGTTCCTCTTTTAGCAATTCCTTGAGTGTTGTAGAAAGGTTCAGCCCTTTTCACTGCCTCTATGGTTTTGATGTATCTCAAGTCTTCATCGTCGAACCGGTAGTTTTCCGTTGGAAAGAGAGCTATAGCATTCTGTCCCAGGGAGGTTATTCTTTCCTCTATGTAGTTGGAGTAGCTTCCAACCACCGAGCTCATCATGACGAGAACAAGGGGGCCTATGGCTATGCCCGTTATCGTTAGGGCCGCCCGAGCTCTTCTTTCGCTTAAAGCTTTAAGCGAAAGCCGGACAAAGTCTGCTAACATTTTAAAGCTTCACCATGAGGCTTATGGAGGCACGCTTTCCATAACTTTAGTCTTCTTCATCATCCTGTAAATTAGAAGAATCGCCACAGCCATGAAAACTATGACCCCAGCCACAATGACCCATCTTTCAATAGGCCACTCTTCCTCTTTTGCTGTTGGAATTGCAATTTCTGTCCGTTTTGTTACAGTGATGCCCATCTCTTTTGATTCTTTCTCATTGAAAATGTTGTAGTACTGCACTGTTAGGATGGCAGTTTCATTGTACCTATCTATGTCCACTCTGAACACGACCTCCTCGCCGGGTCCGACGTCTCCTATGGTTTCAGAAGATGTGGCGTTGCCTATTTTCAGTTCCACCTCAACCCTGTAGGCTGTCGAAGAACCGTAATTGACGAGGGTTCCGGTAACAGTTGAGGACACGTTTGTCCCGGTTGCTTTAACATTTCTCACCATAAGTTCTATGAAGGGTTCGACGACTACCGTTACGGAGTTGTTGAAGGTTCGGTAATATCCGCTTGCGTCTCTGTAAAAGATTGAAACCATCAATGGAACCGGTCCATAGGTTATGTAGGATGCTGCGCCGGTTTGGGCGTAAAAGCCTAGAGGGTTGTATGCCAAAGTCAATGGAAGCGTGTAAGTTTCACTTGGACCTATTTTTTTGACGTAGTTTACCGCTGGAGAGGCTATAAGGATTGGATTCGCCTGGTGTGGCGAAATCACTATGTAGGCGTCGTACATTGGTGTGCTTCCGCAATTTACAAGTGTTAGCGAAGTGTTCACATAGCGGCTTCTCACGTTTATGCTTCTGTCAAGAGTCACCTCAACGTAGCCAGCCTTACCAAGCACAGCCACTATAATCGCCAACGGGATTTTTCTCTTTCCGCCCCACGAGTCGATGTATGAAAGGTTTCCGTTTAAGACGTGGCTGCCCATTTCAGCGTTGAAGATGTTCAGGCTTGCCATGAAAGTTAAGATGTCGCCTCTACTGTACACTTGCGCTGTGCTCGCGTATTGGGCGCTTAGAAACGCGTTTAATATTTCCGCCAGATTAACGGCTTGGAGTTGCTGGGGCAACTGCACCGACAGAGGGGGAGTCTTAATACTTGTGGAGTTGTCTATAGCGTTTCGGAAACCGCTTGGCAGTTCAAGCTCCAACACTGCGCCTCTTAACCCGTCCACATAGACGTTCCTAACCATTATTATAAGGTGGGCGCCGTATGTGTAGGGTCCAACAGTGCCCTCGTACCATCTGGCTTCCACAACTTCAAGGGCTGAACCGTCATCGTTAACGGTTATCTGCACACCGAACTCTTCAACACGCCTAACGCCGGGGCCGCCTGAAAGCAGTATGCTGTCCACCGCTAGGCTTGCGTTGTAACTTCCGGGCTGCAGATCGCCTACAGATATTATGAAGGATGCCGTAAAGGTGGCTAAGCTTCTAACTGGTCCCTCAACGTATGCTGTGGCTTCTCTTTGTCCTTTGGAGGTCATTCCTTTTGGAAGTTTAAGTTTGAGGTTTATTCCAGCCAGCGAGTAGGGCGCCCTGTTTGCCAGCGTTACTTGGTATGTGGCGTTGTTGGTGTTTGGGAAAACATTCCAATTATTTTGCCAGCCGGTACTGACGAGGGATAGAATGCTTTCAGAAGCTGGATAACTTTCAACAGCTAACAAAGCCTCAAAGTTTCGGACAAGGCTTATGTGAGTTCCAAAATCCGTGAATAGATAGCTTACGGAAACTGTTATGGGCACGGCAGTTGTCGTCGTGTTTATGTCGAAGTAGAGAACAGCCGTGCATGAGCCGCCGCTTGCAACGGTTGTGGCGCATGCTTCTGAATCCTTTATTGGTGTAAGATGTTCGGATGAAGCATAAACAACAACGCCCCAAACCGGGTAGCGTCCCACGTTGGCAAACCTCAAAGTTAAAGGCACGTAACGTGAAGTCGAATAGGCTGGTGTGGGGTCTGGGTAGCCCCAATAAGCCCCAACAAGCATAAGCTCTGAAACGTGACTGTGAGGACTTTCAATGTTTATCGGGAAATAAACCATCTGGTTCATGGGGAAGGAAGCCCCGCTAACAACTTTGAAATAAGTTATGTTTAGCCAGCCATTATATTTAGCCGGTTTTAATTTTAAGTTAACATCTACCGTTAGATCAACAAAACACGTGCCGCCGGCAACCACGCCGTTAATGTATGTTCCGGAGACGGCCCTAAGTGTTATATTTTCTGGAAGTGTGGCGTTCACAACCATGGCGTTTATGGCTTCTGGAAGCCTATTAACCAAGTATATTCGCAGAACAACGCCTTTAGCCGAGGGTAAAAGCGGTGCTGGTGCCCCGTTGTATAAAGTGTTTACAGCTGCCACCATGATTGGCTGTTCTGGAGGCGGGGCCTCAACCTTAACTGGAACAGTTAAAGTTGTGTTTTTGTTGTAGACTACGCCGTCTTCTGTTCTGGCGCTGCAATCGGCGAAAATGACTGCGTTGTACCTTCCAATGGAGGCGTTTGATGGTATAGATATGCCCATGAAAGCTAGGGTAAAGCGGTCACCTTTGTTTACAAGTCCAGCGCTTGCCCGCGGATTCTTGACGACGAACCCATTTAGGCTGGTGAGGTTGAAGTATGCAGAAGTTATGGTGCTGCCATTGTTCTCCAAAATCACGTAGAGGTTTGTGTCCACGGCCCCGGGATAAGAAGCTGGTGAAAAATAAGCGTCTACAACTCTCAATGAAATGGATGGATAATCCCAAACAGTTATCAAAACATTTTTCAGCTCCTCACAATGTTCGCCTCCCTTTTCATAGGATATTTTCAATGTTAAATTGTGCGAGCCTGGACTAACCGATGTTGAGATATCAAGAAGATACTCAAAAGTTACGTAGGTGTTGAGACTAACGTTTTCAGCTATGCTTCCATTAAGCAATCTCGCCGGAGAGCATGAACCAGTTCCAACACTGAAGCCTATTCCTGGAACAGATGATATGTTTAACCATCCAACAACGTTTCTTGCCGGTGTAACGTTTCGGTAGACCGCCTCGATTTTTAAGTTGACTCTTTTGCTGCCGGGGTATATTTCCGCCGTATCAGCGGAAGACTTAACATTAACGTAAACTATGTTGAAGTCTTCCTCCAGCTGCATATAAGCCATGTTTATAAGGACTAGCGTACACTGCAGGATAACCGTGAAAGCTAACAAAATGGTTAAACACTTTTTTACATGATCTTTCACGTCATTCACCTTTCAATGCGGGTTTTATCCCTTGCTTATAAGGGATTCCGACTTGTTAGGTGGAAACTCGCCTATAATTTCTCCATCTCTTATGACATATATTTTATCCATACAGTTTGCCACTTCTGGATCGTGAGTAACAACCACCACAGTATGTCCAGCCTTGTTGAGGTTTAGGAACGTTTCCACCACCGTTTTGGCTGAGACTCTGTCCAAGTTGCCAGTGGGCTCGTCAGCAAGCAAGATAATAGGTTTCCCAACTATGGCTCTGGCTATGGCTACTCGCTGTTGTTGTCCACCGGAAAGCTGGTTTGGTTTTTTGTGAAGCCAGCTTTCTTCCCCGCCTACTTTGGCCAAAGCTTCTAAAACTAGTTTTGCCCTTAAGCTTCGCGGTATTCCTCTTGGTATGAGGGGCAGCTCAATGTTTTCAAAAACCGTCAGTCTGTTGACGAGGTTAAAGGTTTGGAAGACGAAGCCTAGCCTAGTGTTGCGAAGGTTCGCCAAAGTCTTGTCATCAAGCCTTGAAACATCAACTCCGTCAAAGAAAATTTTACCTTTCGAGGGTCTATCTAGAAGTCCAATCATGTTTAAGAGAGTTGTTTTCCCGGAGCCTGAAGGTCCCATTATGGCGATGAGCTCCCCCCTATGTATTTGAAAGTCCACTTTTTTCAAAGCTATTGTAGAGACGGCGCCGACTCTGTATTCTTTGTAGACGTCCACGAGCTGAATTATTGGTTTTGTTTGCGTTTTTTCCGGCAACTTTAAGCCTCATCGCATCATGGAAGTACTTACGCCACTATAATATACTGTTTACTCTCTAGCAACATTTATATGCGTGGATGTTGATTGTATACGACAAGCCTTCAGCCTCAAACTCGGGTGTTTCCGCGGGAAACGCTTGGGTTTTGGTTGGAGGCTGTTCCGCGATAGGGACGAAAAAACTGTATGCCAAGAAGACTCCCAGAGAAAATTAAACACGTTGAGCGAAAACCGAGAAGGTTTGGAAGTAGTAGGCGCTTCAATCCCGACAGACCTTTCTTCCAAACGGTGCCGGTTAAAGAAAACCAAGAATTAGAGGTTGTCATAGACGATATTGGAAGCAGAGGCGACGGCATAGCACGTATACAAGGCTATTTGATTTTTGTTCCAAACAGCAAAATAGGCGAACGGGTCAGAGTGCGAATTCTGTCGGTTGGCGGAAGATTCGCCATCGCGGAAAGACTAGCCTAGACGGAGGGTGAAAAGTGAAAATTAAGGAACTGCGAAACGGAATGAAACATGTAAACATCGAAGCCAAAGTTGTAGACAAAACTTCTCCCCGCGAGGTTCTCTCAAGATTTAGGGACACTACACACAAAGTGGCAACGGCTATCATAGCAGACGAAACAGGTTCCGTGAAGCTGACGCTTTGGAACGAGCAAATAGATCAAGTAAACGTTAATGACACCGTCAGAGTGGAAAACGGATACGTGACAAGCTTTAGGGGCGAAATCCAGCTAAACGTTGGAAAATATGGAAAACTCACAGTCGAGTAGCTCGCGGAACATTTTATTCACGCATAAAAGAGGTGAAAACTGTATGGAGGAAAGAAGAAGATTCGGCGGAAGAAAAGACTTCGGCAAAGGCGGACTGAGACGTTTCCCACCAAAACCAGTTGAGCTAGGCAAAGAATACGAGGTAGACGTGACTGAGACAAGCCGAAGGGGCGAAGGAATAGCCCGCATCCAAGGCTTAGTAACCTTCATACCAAACACAAAGCCGGGTGACCACGTCAAAATAAAGATAACAAGAATAAGCCGAAGGTTCGCCGAAGCTGAAGTGGTGCCAGCTACAGAAGAATAAAACGCAATGGTTAGTCGTTAACCCCGAGCAACATCAGTTTTCCCGCTCACCCAACTTTCTGTCTAAAAATCTAAAGAAAACTCTAAGAGAGAATAAAATTTTGAATTTTCTAAGAACAATCACTTGGTAAAAAGGGTAATCCGATGATTAAAGGGGCTGGCAAAAGCAAGGGCATACGTTTTAGCGTAGCTCAAGCAAGTTATCTATTGGTTTCAGTTCTTTTGATAGTTCCTCTGATAAATCCGGTAGACCTGCTGTCTGTGAAAATTTCTGCGGACGCGCAAGTCATCTACAATTATCTAGAAAGGGTGCTCCCTGCGGAAACACCAGTTCTGATAGACTTGCATTATGGGTCTCTTGCAAGGACCGGACTGGAGCCTCAACTGGCGATTGTTGTTAAACACCTCTTCGAGAAGGAGTGCAAGATCCTTTTTGTATCAACTTCGCCCAGCGGAACAGGGATGTTCAACCAATTCAAGTCTACATCTCCGGGCATCTTTTTAAATAAACGGTATGGCATAGACTACGTATATCTCGGAAACATTTCTGGTGGCGAGGCAGCGGTTGCCGCGCTTGCAAGAAGCATCCGTGAAACCGTGGGCAAAGATTTCTATGGCATTTCCGTTACCAATTACATCGAGCTGCCAATCATGAGTATGGTTGACAAAGCCGAAGACTTCGCTTTAGCCTTCATTTTATCCATAGAAACGGAAGTTTTCGATTGGTATGCACGTCACTGGGCTTCTCGCAATGTTCACCTTTTGTTCGGAACTTTAAGCCCTACAGCGTCTTCCGCTGGAATCCATGTGAAGGAAGGGAAAGCCATCGGAGTCATCGCTGGGCAAAAAACAACGGCTGACTATGAAATTTTAGTTGGCAAAGCTGGACAAGGATTTGCTGCTGTGAAAAACAGGAACTTCGGTTGTATGCTGACCATAGCGTTCATGTTTTTTGGGAACATGGCCCTTCTCTATTGGAAATCCAAACATAAAGCTGTCAACGGCGGTCTTCAACATGTTGAGGCTTGCAGCACTCAGCGTTTTTGCATCATCAACATTACGCAGTTTAGCCGATAATCATCGATGGTTATTCATATTTAGTGGTGGGGCCGGCCGGATTTGAACCGACGACCTTTCCCCGAAACAGTCATGAAGGCTGTTTCTACGGGTTTCCCTACTGACCGCTCCAGAACTTCTTCATTCCGCATTGCGGTCCGCAAACCCGCGTTGCGTGTTCTGGAGCCCGTCGTCATACCTGCCTAGACTACGGCCCCGTTAGTCTTCAGATTGAAATTTGCTGGGCTTCAGATATATGTGTTATTCCAAAAACTTTGTTTGGAATAATGTTTATTTACCCGTCTGTTAAGGTTTATTTGGCTTGTTAGTGAGACAGCTAAAGCAAACGTGATAGAGGTTTGATTGAAAAAGAAATGGCTGGTGGCACCAAAGGCAAGTTTATTTTGTACAGAGATTTAGATGGGACTACCTACGAAGTTGATTTGCCGTTAACCTCTTACGTTGACGTTGAGGAGCTGAGAGAAGCCTTAGGTTTGCCCAAATACATAGATTTGAACTACTTTCCAATGAGAAGTGCCATGGTTACTTTATGGGCAGCTGTGAACGCGCCGGGACTTCATGAGCTTTATCCGGAAGCCTTCAAAAAAGTTGTAAGCAAAACCCCTATTCCCGCTTTGCTGTTCGGCGGCGCCGCTGTAAAGATCCATTGTCCAAGCGCTAATGCCGGTGGTCCCCTCGAAAGGCCCATAAAAGACACAGATTATATAGTTCCCAAAAAACAGGGTATGGATTTTTATAAGCTTCTGCTTCAGATGGACAAGGCTTTCGGCACACAGTACAAGTCCTTTGCGACGGCTAACGATAGGCGTTTCAACGCTTGGAGGCACGGCGAGAGATATAGGGTAACCACGATCAATGACATAAATGACAATGGGCTGCCAAAAATAGCAGTGTTAGATTTGTTCTGCGATGTCATCGACTTGAGGCACCGTGTGGACGTCCGAGAAGCTTTCCCAAAGTACAAGGAAAACCTTTACACAATCGGTCTTGAGAACCTTATAATTTCGAAGGCCCAGTTTATTTTCGACATGCCAAAGAAATATGCAGACGAGTTGAAAAACCATGGATGTGATTACAGAATTCTATCATATCCATACTATGCGAAGGACAAAATCATAGTTGGTATGGAAGAGAAGGACATCAAGGATGTCTGCGCCATATTTCTCGACCATGAAATTGGATCTGGAACCGAGGCGATAGATGCGCAGAAAATGAGGAAGATTTTAGAGAAGGATAAGAAGCTGGCATTGACTGTAACGTTAAACCTCAAAAATATTGTTGAAAGATCTGACGTCCTTGAAACATGGTTGTCAAAACGTGAGTCTTCAACTGTGACCCAGCGAATACAAGAACTCCTCGAGGTGCTGCCCGTTGTCGACAAGAAGTGGGATAAGCCTTGGTGGAACACTGCTGTAGAAACTCCAGTCATTGAATAAGCTTTTCAAGCATTTTTAGAGGGCGTCATCGGGCTGTTTCAAGCTTTCCTATAAGTTGCTTGACTATTACGTATGTTTCTTTTCTTGAAAGTCCAACCCTTGAAAGCGGGAGATCCACGCTTCCGTTTTTCGAGTACAACCTCAAACAAGTTTCACGTTTGGGCGTCACGTATATGGCTACATCTGAGAAATCAGTCCAACTTCCTTTCCTTACGCTTTTGCCCTCCCAAATTTGGAAGCCTTTGCTGTCAATTGAAAGTTTCATGTGATAATGGTTTTTGTACAGTCGGTGTCCGATGATAAGGGAGACCGCAACGGCTATTAACATGGACAGAGGGTTAATAATGTTTTGCAAGCCTGAAAGCGCTAAAAACACGAGGAATAACACCACTAGAGAGAAGGTTATTGTGAAGCTTTTCAGGTAGTTAGGTAGGTCGAAAGCCTCAAAACTGGCTTCAGTTAGCTTCAACTGTTTTGCTAAACCTTTGCCCAAAACATTTTCAGAGCATATTTTCTCTTCTGACGCTAGGCTATAGACAACCACGCCGACGTTTTTGTCCGCAATGTTGGCAACAGCATCCTTTGTTGCTTTTTGAAGAGCGTCCCTTTGAACAAGGCCTAGAAAAATCCAGTCTTCTGCATCAAACTTGCTTTTACAAGCTAAAACGAGTTTTCTGATAAGTTTTGGGTCAAAGTTTTGCTCTGTGTAAATTAGCAGGTGAACCTTGTACCTTGGTGTGACGAATGCCGAAAATATCCTTGAGAGGAAGAAGCCTTTCTCTTGTAGGCTTCCTTGAGCATATAGGGGAAAGGTTACGTCGCCAATCTTGTAGTTCTTGTGGATTTCGTTGAAGTTAGCCAACCATCTAAGGTTTCCTCTTACCAGCTGTTCCTCAACCATGTCGATGGCAAAATCCAATTCATACACGATTAAAACACCATTTCTAGCTGTAAAGAATAAAAAGGGGAATATTTAAGGCTATTCGGGTGGTATGCTAAGGTATAATGTGCGCATGTCGATGCCTCTAGTGGTATTTCTGTACATGTAGTAGACGTATAACAGTATGCCAACTATTATGCAGCCGAAGAATCCAATTGCGCTGCATATATCCCCTATTTCTGCGCCCGACGTGAATAGCGACCAAATCCACGATGATTCCTTGATGAATATGTAGAGGCAGAAGGCACCGCCAAGCGTTGCTATAAAGCCTAAACCAGTAACGGCTCCCACTGAATGTTTAACAGCCGCCCGTTCATAGATGTCTCTTCTTTCAAGAGGCAGCAGCATGCAAGATATACAGAACAACGTTAGGAAGGTGGCGTCAAAGATGTCTGTTCCGACGACACCTGCGAAAGCTAGATATGTTGCCGCACCAGCTGGGAAGTCCGCCTCAGCCATACATGCTGGAATGGCAAACACCGCTGTAACTATTATCGACCATACTGGTGCATGCCATCTTTCACTAACGTAGGCGAATTTTTCTGGCAACATTCGGTCAAAGGACATGGCGAAGAATGTTCTAGAAGCCACAAGCAAGAATGGCGGAATGTCGTTAGCTACCCACAAAACGCCTCCGAGCGCAATAAGCCATGAAAGCCAACCTAGATCCATCCCTCTAGCAATCATTGAAGCAATTCCCGTGCTCCAAGCAGTCTGGAAGTTTGGAATATTCGCTTTTACAGCGGCTTTGACCGTTTCTTTCAAAGCACTAGGTGGATAACTCAGCCAAGCGTAGGCTTGGTAGAAGCTCCATTGGCCGTCAGAGGCCACGTTCATGGCGGCAAGGGCGGATAAGGAAGACGCCAACAGATAAACTACCATTATGCATAAACCGGAAACTAGGAGGATCATTGGGAGCTTCTTATTCGCCTCTTTAACTTCTCCGGCAACAAATGTCGTGGCGTACCATCCCATGTAAGCCCAGAAGGCCCCTCCCAGAGCCAGCGAGAAGGCGTCAAAGAAGCCAACCGTGTTAGCAGTCATGCCAGTGTTCTTTGCAAGCTGTACAATTGTTTCTGGAGTTACTCCCATCACTTCAGTGACGCCTTTTGCAACTAGGTCTGGGTTCATGGCTCCGGCGATCCACATAGCGAAGAATATTATGGTTATCACTGCGGGTATGTAAAAGAGAACCTCCATTAGCCGCCCGTATAATTTTGTTCCAAGGAGGGCTATTATCGCGAAAACCCAGACTATCACTACTCCGCCAATAAATAGTTCTGCCGCACCGAATTCTATTACTGTTGGAGCCAGCGCAATATTGTAGAATATCATGATGGCTTCAAAGACAGCCACGCCTATAAGCCCGTATGAAAAGGCTTCTGCGAGGTACATTAGCCAAGCCGCGACGTAGCCTACGAAGGGATGGATGACTCTAGAAATTGTGACGTAGCCTCCACCTGACCTTGGCATGGCCGCTGTAACATAGCCCACCGCATACCCAGTGATCAGCACCACTATGCCGCATGCTAGGAAGGCCCAGAACATGGCTGGAAGGCCTAGAGGCATGTCTGATATGGGCATTGGAGCTGGCCCTGCAAACTGGAACGCGCGTTTCTGCCAGCCTAAGCCGATGACGTGGCTCAGAATCATGATGACACCGATGGTGAAGCCTATCTCCCTCACAAGGCCTGTTGCTTCTCTGGCAAAAAGTTCAGGCTTTTTCGCCATTTTATAACACCGGATATCTAATTTCAGCCCCTTCCGAATTTAAAACTTTCCATGAACCTTAGGTTTAAATAGGACAACTGCACTTCTATATTGGAAAATGCAAGATTAATGGGAAGGAATGATCCAAAGTGTCGTTTCTATTTAAGCGGAGGAAGGAAGCGGAAACAAGAATTCTGTTCGCCACGGACATGCATGGCTCCGAGGGAGTTTGGCGGAAATTTTTGAATGCCTCTGCAATGCTCAAGGTTGACGTAGCAATATGTGGTGGAGATTTAACAGGGAAGATGCTGGTGCCAATTGTTAAACGCAAAGATGGCAAATACTCCTACTACCATTTGAAGAAGACCCACGTGATTGACGAGAGCGAAGTAGAGAAAGCCTTGAAGGAGATTAGGGGTATAGGCTACTACCCATACCTTACAGATGAAAACGAATACGAAGAGATGATCAGAGACCCGAAAAAGGTTGAAGAAGTTTTCCATGAAGTTATGACTTCAACCCTAAGAAAGTGGTTTGACCTCATCCCCGAAAAGGTTCCAAAGGATACGCGGGTTGTAGTTTGCCCTGGAAATGATGACAGACCAGTAATTGATGAGGTTGTAAACAGCCATAGGCATGTGATTAATGGAGAGGGGAAAGTGATCGAAATCGATGATTCCCATGAAATGGTGAGTTGTGGGTGGGTCAATCCCAGTCCATGGAAGACATCCCGCGAAGAAGAGGAAGATAGGCTTGAAGAGCGTCTTGAAAAGTACATATCTCAAGTTAAAAACGTTGAAAGCTCCATCTTCAATTTCCACGCTCCGCCCTACCAGTCTAAACTGGATGAAGCGCCTCTCCTAGATAGAGACCTTAACCCTGTCATTCAAAGTGGAAGGGTAATCATGGTTCCGGTGGGGTCAAAAGCCGTTAGGAAAATGATTGAAAAATATCAGCCTTTTCTGGGACTTCACGGCCACATCCACGAATCTGCAGGCTGCATGAAGATTGGAAAAACATATTGCGTGAATCCAGGAAGCGAGTATGCAGAGGGAATTTTAAGAGCCTTCCTAATTGAGTTTAAAGGAAACAAGATTTCAAGACTTCAAAGGATAGAGGGGTAGAAGCCGGCTATGGCCTGGCTTCTCGACAGGGAGATCAGACGCGAGCTGCCAGAGGAATGGAGAGGCATAGTTCCCACAGAGGTTTTCCTTAAAGAGGCTCAAGAGATCGTGGAGAAAGCCATGGAAGAAGGCTTAACCATGAGAATTCTGGGCGGGCTTGCTATAGCGATTCACAGTCAAGATCAAAAGGAATTTGCCGTGAAGCTTGGCAGAACAGGCACCGGTGTAATTAAGGGTCAAGAGTATAGCGACATAGACCTTATCGCTTACAGAAGCCAGAGAGACCGCATAAAAGAGTTTTTTGAGAAATTGGGCTACGCTAAGAGGAGGGCAACACTTTCCACGGCGGCTTCTGAAAGGCAGATATACTACCATCCCAAAGGCTGGTTTTATGTAGACGTATTTTTTGACAGGCTCCTAGTAGCAAACCACCCCGTAGACTTCCGCGGAAGGCTGGAGCTTGACTATCCCACAATAACTGTTACGGATATGCTTCTTGAAAAGATACAGATGTGGGAAGCTTTTAGCGTAAAAGATCTAAAAGATTGCTTATTGCTTCTAAAGGCTCACACGGTTGGCGATGGAGCCGGAAAAGAGCAGATAGACGCAGCCTACATAGCGAAAATCTTAGCTCAAGACTGGGGCTTCTGGTATACGGCTACAACGAACCTTAAAAAGCTCCGAAAGTTCATGGCTGAGCTGGACACGCTGGGCAAAGAAGCGGAGATAGAACCAAGCCAAGTAGACAGAAAGGACAGAGAAGAAATAATCAAAAAAGTAGACAGCCTACTGGAGAGAATAGAGAAGGAACCGAAAACTTTGGGCTGGAGGATGAGGGCGAAAATAGGTACAAAAAAGAAATGGTACAACCCCGTGGAACGCCCAGAAACAGTGGGCGGATTCGGAATCTGGGAAGCACTATTAAAAGGAGAAAGTTGAAAGCGAAAAGTTAATGTGGGATGCTTTGGCGTGTATTTTGGGGTTTGCCGGCCATAGGGCGCGGGACCCACCCGATCCCATTCCGAACTCGGAAGTTAAACCGCGCTCCGTTCCCGGCAGTAGTGTGGTCTTCGGCCACGCGAACCCGGGAAAGCCGGCAGCCCCTCTTATGCTTGTTTGTTTTAATAATCTGGCATGGCATTTTTTAAATAGCAGAATTGGAAAGCGTTTTCTCCCGTCCCGTCGATTAATAGTAGTTTGGAGATTTGGGAATGTGGGAGTGGCTGCTGCCTATATTCGGCTTTTTGATAAGCGTAGCGGCAGCGTTAACGGGTGTGGGCGGCGGCATATTTATTGTGCCTTTGTTAACGCTGCTTTATGATTTTGACACTGTGACGGCGGTTGGCACTAGTCTGGCTACAATTATCATCACTTCAGTAGCTTCTTCGGTGAGTTATTTGAGGCAAAAGCGCGTGTATGTTAAAGCTGGATTGATTTTGGCTTGCGCCACCGCGCCTGGCGGCTATGTTGGTGCGGCAATTACGGCTGTTCCGGCGGTGAAGAAATGGCTCGGAGTGATCTTCGGCGTTTTTCTTATCTTTGTTGCGTTTAAAATGGTTTACAAGACTTTGCGGACAAAACCAGTAAAATTTCCAGCGGCAATGACTGGTCCTGCTTTTGAAAAGGCACTTCTTAAGGATCGGAAGCGATTACTTCTAGGGTTGCTTCTAAGCTTTTTCGGAGGAGTTTCATCTGGGCTTCTTGGAATAGGTGGAGGCGTTGTCCTCGTGCCGATCATGTGTTACGCGCTGAATTTTCCAATTTACTTTTCAATTCCAACCTCCATGTTTATCATGATTTTTACTTCAATATTCGGTGTCGTTAGCCATGTACGACAAGGAAACGTTAACGCGTTGTATGCAGTTTACCTTGGCTTAGGTTCTGTTGTCGGCGCTCCGGTTGGCGCTTACACGAGCAAGAAGCTTTCAAACAGAGGCTTAAGCTTTGCATTCGCAGCCATGCTAGTTATAGCTAGTGTGAACATGATCATGAAAAACTTGCAGTACGTTTAAGGAATCTGAATTTTGTGTATTTACTTGGAATATCCTAAAACTTATTAACCATGATCTTGCTAGTTTCTCGAAAGGTGAGTCGATGAATATAGCGCCCATACTTTCGACGCTTTCCAGACAGCTATTTGAAGTTCCAGGCTGGGATATTTTTTCACAAATTTTAATGTACGCTATTTACATTTTCATATTCATCTCCCTGTTTTATGGGCAGAGACTTCAATTCCACATTTGGTTGAAGGAGGTTGAGGGCTCCCTTTACAAGCTGAAATATATAAGGGATGAGGGGCGGAAAATCGCTATAGAAGCCATCAAAGAAATTGGGAAACCTCAAACCGACCCAACGCCTAGGGTTGATCGTTTCCTCGAATATTTCACTATCACGCCTCAAAGCCTCGACCCGGCGGGCATTGTTTGGAAACTCGAACATATTTTGGATGTTCGGGACGCCCGTTTTAAGGATGAGGTTAAGCTTTTGGCGCCTTCAGCCGACGAAACTCAGGTGAATAATTTGGAAAACACGTTGGAGGCTGCCATGGCTTTAAACTATATTTACAAGGTGATAAGGCACTATTTCTTGCTCGGAAAGAAGACGTTAAGCCTCTACATCATAATGCAGATCCAGATGATACTGCCCCTTGTGATGAGGGAGGCTGAAGCCTACGCCAGCGCCCTTAAGGCTTTTGCCTACGGCCAACCAATAGGTGACGGTGTAGGCGCCCTAGTGGCCGCTAAACTCATGCATGGTTATCCTGTGAGAAAAGTGCCGAAGGACTGTGTTGTGGCAACGGTTCCAATCGAGGGGAGAACAGCCTACGTGATAAAGGCTGAAGGCCCGGGTGGAAATGTAGGCAAACCCGGAGATGCCATTAAAACAATCATTGAGGAAAATGAGGGTAAAATCGCCACCATAATTATGATAGACGCTGCTTTAAAGCTTGAAGGCGAAGAAGTGGGCGAAGTGGCTGAAGGCGTAGGTGCAGCCATCGGCGGCCCGGGAGTAGACCAGTTCAAGATTGAGGAAACTATTCTCAAATATCGCATTCCAATAAACGCTGTCATCATTAAGGAGGATATTGGCGACGCTGTTTCGCCGATGCGCAGAGAAATATTCGAGGCTGCGGACAAGGCTATTGAGCGTATAAAGCAGCTTATACTGGAGAAAACTAAGGAAGGCGACAGGGTTATTATTTGCGGAGTCGGCAACACGATAGGAATAGGTCAGTGACGGAGGGTGAAAAGGTGAGCCAAGCCTCTTATGAGCCTTCCCCTGCAGCCAAAATTTCGTCCTTTGTTTTGCTTGCAATATTTGTGATGTTGGTTGTGGCTATTATGGCTTTGTTTCTTTCGTATGGAGCTTATGCTTCTGGAAACTATGATGTAGCGGCAGCCCTCTTAATCATAGGCTTTATAGGTGTAGCATCCTGTTCTTACGTGCTTTTCCAGACTAGGCAGCGTTTGATACGCTTGAGGATAGAGGTTCCGCCCATAACAACGACGATTGAATGTCGAAAATGCGGTTTCAAAACCGTCAGGGCGTTCCAGCGGGGAGACTACATTTTTAAGGAGGTGGATGTATGCCAAAAATGCAACGAAAAAATGTTGATAACCGCCATATACCGAGAAGTACGCGAAAAGGGGAAGAAGCCTCTCCCGTTCTAGGTTAGGACTATGCAACCGTCTTCAACTACTAAAACCGTGTGTTCTGCTTGGGCGACCGGCTTTCCGCTTACTTCCACAAACACGGGGTAACCCATAATAGCCTTTGAAAGCAAAAGTTCATTGAAGGCTTCTCTGAAGTGTTCTTGGGGCACTGCGTTTTTAAGCCATCTCTCAGCAAATGGCAGTGTTCTAAAGTTTTCCTCTATATAGTCCAACAGCTTTTTCGCGTATTGATTTTTTAGGGGCTTCTGTTTTACGAAGCGGAAGATTGTGATTTCACTGCTGTTTTCTACTCTCCCGGTGGCTTCTTGAACTGTTACGAAGGGTTCGACGGCATATACCTCACCCAGCCTAACTTTTGTGAAAGAAATGTGTGCCACGTTCGGCAGTGATGTGCCAGCGTGCACCAAATACCTGCCCACTTGGTGTCCAGTCAAGTTTGAAATCGGCTTGTAACCCCTAGATTTTATGGTTTGTTCTATGATGGCGCCTAGCTTAGACGTGGGCATGCCCGGCTGAATTGTTTCAATAGCCTTTTTCAAGGCTTGTTCAGCCGTGTATACCATATCTTTTAATTCACTGCTAAAGCAGATGGTTACAGCGGTGTCTGTCACGTAGCCGTCTACGTGGGCACCTATATCCACTTTTACAAGGGAACCTTCTGGAATCCTCCTCTTGTCGCCGGGCGGCGAGGTGTAGTGGGCGGCTATCTCGTTCACTGAAACATTGCATGGAAACGCTGGCTTTGCACCTTTGCGCCTTATAAGCTCCTCGGCTTTTTCGCAAACCTCAATTATCGGCATGTCTTCTCGAACAAAACCTTTAATCTCATCGCGGACTTCGCGGAGAATCCTGCCGGACTGGCGAAGCTTTTTTACGGCTTCCTCATCCAAGCCTTCCAATACGCTTCACTTTAAACCTTATTAACCAAACAGCCGCCTTAAAAGGTTTGATCAGGGAGGATGGTGCTATGGCAAAGATTACGTGGTTCGGCCACGCAGCCTTTCAGGTTGAGCTGGCTGGAAAAAGGGTTTTAATAGACCCTTGGCTGGACGGAAACCCAACATCACCCATAAAAGCTTCCGAAATAAGTAAGGCAGACATTGTTTATGTCACGCATGATCACGGCGACCATTTAGGCGACGCTATAGCCATCTGCAAGCGGACAGGCGCCACGTTTGTTTCCACCTTCGAGCTTGGAAACCATGCTAAAGAAAACGGTGTCAAGGACGTTGTTGGCTTAAACATCGGCGGACACGCTGAGTTGATGGGCATAAAATTGCACATAGTGCAAGCCTTCCACACAAGTTCCAAAGGAGCCCCAACAGGGGTTATCGTAGAAGGCGAGGGCAAAACCATTTACCACACTGGGGACACCGGGCTTTTCGGCGACATGCAGCTTATCGGAAAGCTCTACAAACCAAGCTTAGCCCTTCTACCAATTGGCGGCTACTACACTATGGGGGCTTTAGAGGCTGCCGAAGCAGTTAAACTCCTTAAACCAAAAATAGTCATCCCCATGCACTATAAAACTTTCCCGGTTCTGGCACAGTCCGCAGACGAGTTTGTGGAAAAAGTAAAGAAAAAGGCTCCGAGGGTTAAGGTTGCAGTCTTGAATCCTGGAGAGAGCCTAGAGTTTTAAACACCTATCTTCCTATGCTTTTGGCTTGTAGATTTTGGGCTGGAGAGTTGCAAACTCGTTTCCGCTCAAATGGAAAATCATTCTCGCTTTTTCAAGGTCGTAGCCGGCTTCACTGAAGCATTCTTTGTTGGCGTAGGCTTCCACAATTTCTCCCACGAAAATGGTGTGATCCCCCGTTGGAAACTTGCTGTGAAGCTTACATTCCAAGTGGGCGACGCACTCCCCGATTATTGGCGGCTTAACTTTTTTAGCCGGCATGGGCGTCAAATCAGCCCCTTTAAATTTGTCGTGGTCTTTTCCGCTGACAAGTCCACAATAGAATGTTGCGTCTAGAATGTCCATTGTTGGAATGTTCACTACAAACTCGCCAGTCTCTTCGATGAGCTTGTGGGAGTATCTGCGGGGCGCAATGCTGACCGCCACCAGCGGCGGGTTAATAGACGTGGGCATCGCCCATGCAAGTGTTATAATGTTAGGCTTTCCATCCTTGCCAACGCATGAGACTAGCACTGTGTGCATTGGATGAACAAGCCTATAAGCGCCTGACAAACTAACATTAACAACGTTCTTTTCCTTCAAATGGCTTCCTCCTCTCCTAACGTTTTAGGTGAAACTTATCTATTATGTTTCTGGCTTTTTCCCGGCGTTTCTGGTGCTCTGTTAAAAATTTGACAACTCTTTCAGTTAGTTCGGTTTTGCATTCGCCGCAGAGGATTTCGCCAGCCCTGCATTTGCGCTCTCTTTCCGCCAGCTTGCCATCGTCCTCTTCAAAGAGGAAGTAGAAATATTGGAAAACGGAGCATATGGTTGGGTCTCCGCCCATTTTCCGCTGCTCAACCACCGTAGGCTTTCCTCCGGTGAAGGCGTTCCAAATCTTGCGTTTAACTACATCAGGCGGGTCTATGGTGAATATGGAGGTTTCAGGCTCCGAGGCGCTCATTTTTCCGCCGGCGCCAAGACCGGGCAAGAAGCGGCAGTGAATTTGCGCTGGCTTGTAATAGCCAAGTTTTGGCGCTACGTCGCGGGTTATCCTCCAATACGGGTCTTGGTCTATAGCCGCCGGGATGAGTGCTGGAACATTTTCGCCTGTTAGTTTAGCGTGGATGAAGCATGGAACCGCTTGAATGGCTGGCCAGAAAATCAAACCTATGTTCGTGCTTTCCTGAAAGCCAAAAGTGGCTTTTGCCGTTGAAAAGGTTATTCGTTTAGCCACTTCAAGAGCTATGTCATAAAGCAAGTCAATGTCCTCAACGTCGAAGATTATGTAGGTTTTTTCAGGCTCGAAGCCTAGGGCGATTAGGTCTAAAGCGTTTTCGTAGGCAAACCGCCTAGTGTCCGCGAGTCTAAGCTCGTCGTCCACAACGAATTTCTCATCGTCGGTCATCTGGAAATAAAGCCTAGCCCCAAATTTTTCCTGCAAGTGCCTAGTGAAAATCCACGGAATGAGGTGTCCGATATGGACTGGGCCGGATGGGCCTCTGCCCGTGTAAAGGACGAACCGCACGCCCTTCTTGTATAGGTCTAGGACTGTGTCGAGGTCGCGGTGGGAGAAGAAAATTCTTCGCCTAAGCTGGGGGTGAAGCTCACCAGTGTGTTTGGCTATCCTCTGCAATAGTTCCTCGGTTAAGGGTTGAGTGCCAAACTCGCGGATTAGGCGTTCATAGTCTACTTTGCCCCTAACCTCCCACGGAGTGACAATCATCTCTTCTTTTTCTTCGCCAGCCAAAGTGCGCCCTCTTCAGGGTTTTCTGGCTTTTAATACAATCCAAACATTTGTATTAAGTTTTGTGAAGAGGTTCTGGAATAACCTATAAATATGCGGTTCACATTTCCATTAACATCGTTGTTCGGGTGAAGGGATG
>JAWAZC010000011.1:0-38244 GCA_038817995.1 Bathyarchaeia archaeon
GTCGTTTCAAGTGAGTTTATTTAAAAATAAGGTGATGGAAGCCTTCCCCTTTCCCCTTTTCCGGCTGAATTTTATTTTGGGCTGTTTGTTATAAATGGCTTACTGTTGATGTTGGCATATGTCTTTGTCTAAAATATGTTTGTTTGAAGGTGTATTCTTTTTTGGAAAATCTGTTTTTAACTTAAACTCTTAGTGTTTTACTTGTGGAGTTGGGGAGGCTTAAAATGTTTGAGGAAATTATCTCAGATGCTGTTAAAATGTTGGTGTTCTTCTTCATGTTTACGTTAGGCTCTGCCGTGGTTTGGGGTGTTCTTTGGCTTAGAGCTGTCAAAAAGAGCTGTGCAACTTAGCATAGACAAAATTGTTTGCTTGCTTTTGCTGGCCGTCTGAATGTGTGTTTGGGCAAAATTTATACACCATTAGCCGGGAGTAAATACGTCTGACAAGGTGGCTTTATAGTTATGCCACTAGTTGTGGCTGAAAACTTGGTTAAGAGCTATGGCAAAGTGAAGGCTGTTGACGGTTTAAGCTTGACTTTGGATGAAGGTTCTGTTATGGGCTTAATAGGGCCGAACGGTGCTGGAAAAACAACGACTATTAAAATGATTTTGGGTTTATTGAAACCTGACAGCGGCAGGGTGGAGGTTTTTGGGGAGGATCCTTGGGATAATCCTAAAATTCGCACTTTAATTGGGGTTGTTCATGAGAAAGCCTATTTCCCATCCCATCAAAGGACAGTCGACTATCTGAAGAGGACTTGCAGAGTTTTTGGGGTTTCCGAGTCCCGTGCGTTAGAAGTTTTGAAGTTGGTGGATTTGCTGGAGGCCCGTGACCGTGCCATTAAGGCGCTTTCGGCTGGTATGCTTCAGAAATTCGCCATTGCCCACGCGTTGATCAATTATCCAAGGCTGGTTATTGCGGATGAGATGACCGCCAACCTTGACCCTCAAGCTCGAAGCTCCCTCCTGGATCTGGTTTTACGCCTAAACAAGGACGAAAAGGTTACGTTTCTCTTGTCCTCGCATATTCTTCCAGAGTTAAGCAGAGTATGCGATTCAGTAGCCATAATCAACAAGGGAAAGGTATTGGCTTTTGGAAAGCTGGTGGGCCTCTACGAGAAGTATGGAGCTGGAAGGGTGCGGATTTCGACGGATAAACCTGCCGATCTAGCTGGGGAACTTGGGAAGCTCTCTTATGTGGAGCAAGTGGAGTTTGATGCTAGAGGGGTCTCCGCTAAAATTGCAAAGGGAAAAGAAGAAGAGTTTTATGGGGATGTTTCTAGGCTGGCTCAAAAGGTTAAAGCGAAAATTTTGGGAGTTGAGTCTGGAAGCGCATCTCTTGAGGAACTTTACAGGCTTGTTGTGGGCGTCAACAAATTGGAGGTAGCTTAAACTGTGCAGAAAGGTAAAGGCAAGCCTTTTCTTGAAGTTTTAGCCTCAGCCATAAACGAGGATTATAGGTTCCCAATTCTTGAAATATTCGTTTTCCTGTATGCGTTAGGCACTTTTGCACTTGCAAGTTTTGCGGGAATCCTATCAACAATGGGAACCTCAGGTGAGGCTGTCGCTTACAGTTTGACAACTTCAGTGCTTGGGACTCCCCTCTTCGTTTTCTTGATCCTCGTCTTCAAGAATCTTGCCTACGGCTTTGGAAGTGACATAGAAAAGGGGGTAATTCAGACGTATCTTTCCTATCCGTTGAAGAGACATCAAATTCTTTCAGCAAAGCTTCTTTCAGCCATTGGTTTATCACTTTTGATTCTTCTTAGCATTCAAGTTTCGGCTCTATACTTGTTGGCTCCAGACATCGTTGCTAACTTTTTCGGCACGGTTATGCTAACATATGCTGCAAGTCTCAGCCCGGTGCTTTTCGTTTCTGGCATAATCCTGCTTGCAACTTTATTTATCAGAAGGGGTGGTTTGTCGCTGGTTTTTGGCATAGTCCTCTATTTTGCGCTTTCCATAGTTTCAAGCATGGCGACGTTTATGGCTTTCGCCACTAAATCCCCAGTGCCTTTAAAAGTGATATCGCTGTTATATCCAAACACGGTTTTAAGCTTGTTTTACCGCATGCAGTTTTTCCCCGGCATGGAGCAAGTTTGGGCTCCAACGTTTTTGGAAGTCGCCCTTTACATAGGAGCAAGCTATGCAATCACAGCTTTCGTGTTCGCCATAGCCTACATCTATTTCTGTAGGAGGTTTAGCACATGAAAAGGTGGACTGTGCTGCTCGGTCGATGTGGAACAGCCTTAATAGCTGTAGGGCTCGCGATGTTCTTAGTATCACTAATTCCTCAGGCGACTATAAGTAGCTTTCAAGGTATTAGAAGCCTTCAAAGAGAAAATTGCATTGTAGTATATTACCAAGATAATTTGACGCCTCAAAATAGTTTAACCGTTGACATTACGGCAAACAACACTGTAAAGGCTTATCTGCTTGAAACAAACTTCAGAATGATTTATGATTGGTTAAACGAGCACTACCCGCCAGCTCCGGGAACAAGACCATTCCTAACTTTTAACAAAACATGTCTGACTGAGTTTCTGACGGCAAATCCCCAGATAACAGTGATAGAAAAGGAAGGTGCGGAGGGAACTATACTGGAGTACACGCCAACGAAGATGGCTGATGTTACTCTAATTCTTTGTAACCCAAATCCAAGCACTGTCGAAGTGAACTATAAGGTCTCTGTGCTTCTAGGTATAGCTCCAGGGGTTAAATTGCAGACTTTGGGCCAAATAACAGTGCCTATTGGACTCGCTTTAACCGCACTGTGGACGGCAGGCTCCTTCAAGGCGAAAATGGAAGAGCATAAACTGCAAGGCTAAAGGAGCTCTATCGTTGTCGTGTTTTTCGTCGCGATTTCAAGCTGATCTGCAAACCCCCTTTTAACATCAGCGTTTTTTATGGCTATTTTTTCGCCGATTTTTAGGTTTGCGGTTTTTTCCGCGTTTTTGCGCCAAGCTGAAACCCATATACTTCCAGTTTCATCTCTTACTTCGAAAACCGTCAAGTTCACGGTTTCACCCTTCGCCGTTTTCACTTTTCTCACAAGCGGTTTTGTCACCACGGTGCCTTGAATGCTGATGCTCTTCATTCCCTCCCTTAATTCGGCTATTTTCCAAAACTCCTTCCTAGGCGGGGCTATTAAAACGTCTATGAAGGTTTCACGGTCCACGTGAACTTCCACTTTTCCATTCAGAGCCTTCTTAACCTTGGCGTTAACGATTTGCAGGGTCACCCCTTTCTTGAGAATTTGTTTGAATTCGTCAACTTTTTCATTCCAAACCACTACTGGAATTTCACCAGTTTCGTCGGCTAAAACGAGGCGGGCAACTTTTCCAGTTGTTGAACCTTCTCTTTCAAAGGTTGATTCGCGTAATATTTCTTTAACCCTTCCTATGACGTGTACCCTTCTGTTTTTCTGGATGTTGGCTACTTCCATGATTTTCGTTGCAAGCTCCGTTATTGTTGGATAGCCTTCAGATTCGGATTCTCCGAGAATTTCGACGCTCCCTCTCTCGCCCAAGTGAAGTTCAACGTGTCCAAAACGGCCCTCCCTAGTGTATCCGTGGACAAACCTTACGACTTGTCCAGTCTTTATCTTTCCAGAATTCACAAGCTCAGCCTTATCATTCCATAAAACAACCCGCGCCACACCGCTTTTATCGGCAACCAAAACGCTTGCAAACTTAGCGCGAGATTTCCCCAAACCCTTGGAGGGGTAAGCGGCAATAACCCTCCCCGCAACCGAAACAGCATTTAAACCAGCGACAAGACTGCCAACAGCCAAAGAAGGTTCATGAACTTCTTGGGCGAGTTTAACGCCGAGCTCCGCAGCAACCATCCGCAGCAAAACTTCATCTGAAATCAAACCACTAGACTTTTCGCGTTCCTCCTCCAGCCTTTTAAGTATGGTTTCCCTCGAAAGGTTCGGGTTCTGCGAAACTATAGCGTCAACAAGCTCGTCAATACCTGCCATCCAAACCACCACAAACAAGAAAAACCGCCCTAAAAGAGTTTGCCTAAAAGTTTTGGCGGGCCCGCCGGGAATTGAACCCGGGACCTACGGGTTAAGAGCCTCAACCCATCCCGCGCAGCGGTTTGGTCCGCCGCTCTACCTTACTGAGCTACGGGCCCATGTTTGGCACATTCTAGAGTATGCATTTTAGACTGGTGTTAATAAGTTGTGCGGTTCGCTTGCCTTGGAAATTGTTTTAAGTTTTGTAGTGTCTGTATGGAAGCGGTGTCGTTTTGGGCGAGCTTGTGTTTGTGGGTTTAGGGTTGCATGACGAGAGAGGCGTGAGCCTTTTAGGCTTGGAGGAAGCCAAAACAGCGGATTCTATTTTCATGGAATCTTACACAAGCTTGATGCCCGGCTTTTCCCTGGAAAATTTTGAGAGGCTTGTTGGTAAACGGGTTGTGATTGTTTCGCGGAGACATCTCGAAGATGAGAATGGGCGGGTTGTTTTGGATGCTGCTGGCAAGGGCAAAGCAGTTTTGCTGGTTCCCGGCGACCCGCTTGTTGCAACTACACACGTGGCGCTTAGACTTGAAGCCGAGAAGCGTGGAATTAAAACCCGGGTTGTTCACGGCGCTTCCATCGTTTCCGCTGTTATGGGTTTATGTGGTTTGCACAATTATAAGTTTGGTAGAAGTGTGACTATACCTTTTCCGGAGAATTTTTCGGAAACGCCTTACATGGTTTTGGCTCAAAACAGGAGCCTAGGGCTTCACACATTATGTTTGCTGGATATCGACGTAGAGAGAAACCGTTTTCTAACAATTCGGGAGGCTCTTGAAACCCTTTTGAAAATCGAGGCTGAAAGACGTTTGGGCGTTGTCGGTGGAGAAACTCTTACAGTGGGTGTCGCAAGAGCTGGAAGCCCAAGTCCAACGGTTAAGGCTGGCACTGTCAGAGAGTTGCTGTATTATGATTTCGGCGGTCCGCCTTATAGTCTCATTTTTCCCGGAAAACTTCACTTTATGGAGGCTGAAGCCCTCATAATTCTTGCCAAGGCGCCAGCGGCTGTTAGGAGGCTTGTGGAGTGAGCCTCGAAAAGCTTGTTTCGAGGTATATTGCTTCAGCCGAGCATGTTTTAGGAGGCTTGAAGATAACAGTCAACAATAACGTTTTATGCTTGCCTAGAAAGGCTGTTCTTGAAGTTGTTGAATTGGCAAAAGCCTATTTACAAGACGCAAAGTATTATAGGGATGGCAAGCGTTTTGATGTAAGCCTTGCCTCGGTGGCTTACTGCGAAGGCTTGCTGGACGCCTTAAGGATGTTGGGAGCGGTGAAGTTCGAATGGCCAGCGAGAAAGGAGAGCCAGTGAAAAAGCGGACTGTGGTTCTGGCTTCCGGAGTGTTCGACTTGTTGCATTTAGGCCATGTCCGATATTTGGAAGAGGCCAAAAAGGCTGGTGGGAGAAACGCCGAGCTGATCGTTATCGTGGCTAGGGACAGCACCGTTGAAAAGCGGAAAGGCTCAAAACCTGTCATGTCTGAAAACCAGCGGCGGGCGCTTGTGGAATCCTTGAAGGTTGTGGACGAAGCCATTTTAGGCTATGAGGAGTTCGACATAGGCAGGGTTATTGAAAAAATTAAGCCGGACATTATAGCCGTGGGCCACGACCAAAATGGCATGGAGAAAGCTGTAAAGGACTATATTCGCGAGAAAGGCTTAAACATTAAGGTTGTGCGCATCGGCAAGTTCAGCGAAGACGAACTGGACAGCTCCTCTAAGATAAAACAGAAAATCATCGAGCATTATAAGAGGCGATGACTGTGTAGTTTATGGCAAGGTTAGGATTTCAACTTTCACCTTGTGGCCGTCCTTAAGGTTGAGGTGTCTTCTTAGGCATATGGGGGCGATTAGCTCTATCACTGAAGCATCATAATGGCTTCTTAAAGCTGCCACCAGTGCGCCCTTAACCTTGTTTTCTATGATGGCTGGATAACATTTCACTGGTCCAAAGGTGCGGTCTTCAGTTTTGAAGCCCTCGATTTCTATGGCTGGGTAAGCCTCTAACTCCATGCGGGTTTTCACGTCGTAATCCGACAACAGTTTTAAGTTTAATGTTCCGGGATAGGGGTCAAAGCCAAGTTTTTCGATGAACTGCCGCCTATAATGGTCTCTCGTCACATAATAGGCGCCTTCGCCTAGCCCAGTAAAAACCACGCCCTCAAGCGTTACCGAGGGCGGGTAAGCGGCTTCCATCAAAAAGCGCAAATTTGCGTAAAGCCTCTTCAACTGGTTTACGCCGGCTTCGGTAATCTGCACTAGGCAGCCTTCAGGCGTTACGGTGCGTTTAATCCAGCCTTTACGCTCAAGCTCGATGAGATGGCGGGAAGCCGACTGCTGCGAAACGCCAAGTTTTCGGGCGAGAAACTCCGTGGAGATTTTGGCTGTTCTCCGATGGGCGCCCATCTCCGCCAACTTCAAAAGCGTGTAGAAGTGGCGCCAGCTCTTCTTTTCATTCATTCCGCAAGCCCTTCGCTTCTCATTTAGAAGTGGAGGCTTGCATATTTAAGGAACGCGAAATTGGCAGTTAAACGCTTAGCTGGCTAGGTTGCACGTAGCGTTTGCCAAAACGAAAATGTTGCGGGCGTCAACCAACTGGACTGAAACGTTCACGCTTTCTGAGGGCGTAGTGACTGCGAAGACTATGGTGTATGTGCCGTTGCCCAAATATATTATGTCTGGGTTTTCAGCTGGAACCCAGAGTTCCGGAGTTTGTTCCCAGTAGACGATTATTTTTCTGGCTTGGGCTGGCTTGTTTTCGTTGAAAACATTGCATGTCAGGCTTACTGTCTTAATGGATCCGTTTCTGTCAATCGTATAGCAGCCTTCCGCCGCGAGGAGTGTTGTAACGTTTATGGCGTCGTTTATAGTTAAGTTGTGTGCTGGCCCCAAAATTTTAAGCGTGAAAAACACGTATGCGCTTGAAACTCCAAGTCCATTATTGTTCCATGAAAGCTTCACGCCATCCTCGTATCCAGCGCCGTTTAGAAGCGTGCAGCGGATTTGGCACAACTGTTGTGGGTGCAATTGCATGTAGGCGCCTGCAAGCATAGCGAGGTTTTCCATCAAAACGGTTTTTTGTCCGCCCTTTGTGATGTTAGCGAGGGCACTTATCATGGCGTTTCTTAAACCTGCCTTTACTGCTAGGGCCAGCTCCGCCATTGAGCTGTTTTCTAAGCTTGGGGTCTGCGTTGTTAACTCGTAGACGTAGATGGATGTGGACGCTATTAGAATGGCTATGGCTAGGGCTGCCACTATCAAAAGTTGCCCCGAACAGTCAGTCCTAAACTTTCTGGATTTTTTCACTGTTTCGCCACCGCCAAATACAAGTAAACCACGTAAACGCGGAACTCCGGAGCTTGGCTTGTGCAAACATACTTTACAAGGGTTATTTCTTGGCTGCTGAAGCCTCCGCTGGAGACCGTTTCCGTGTTAACCTGCCGCATTTGATTGTCGTAGACTTTTAGGTTGAAGGACACACCCGCTGGCAACAGAAGGTTTAGGGATTCCCTAAGCCCAGACCAGTTTCCGGCGGTTATGTAGGCGGCTAGGCTTCCGTCGGAATCCAGCTGTAGAAGGGCTTGCATGCCAAGGCTGGCTAAACCGTTATTTGCGGAGCTTGGGCTTTTCGCCGTTATGTTTGCCGAAACGGCTATGGCTGAAAAAACTATGAAAATGGCTAAAAAAGCCTCAATAATCCTAATTTGCCCAGAGTTTCTCCCCTTCACGTTTTTGAGCCTCCAAGAAAAATGGTGCACTGGTACAAGCCATTGCCTATGCTTACAAGATGCTCGTAGGCGTAAACGTCTGAAACACTCTGCAAGCTTGCGAAATCAACACCCGTCTGAATGGGAACCTGCGGATAAACAGTCCACTCCACGAAGGGCTGTGTGGCATTAGTGCCAAACACAACAAGCACCGTTGGGCTTACGTCGGAAGACACGGGTATGCGGAAAGAGTTGCTTCCCGTTTGTGTTAGCTGCCATAGGCTGTTGAAGGTTAAGGCATAAACCCTCCTCAAAATGGCTTCGCTGCTGGTGGATGCAACTGTCAACGTGTGGTTTATTGGAGAAAGTCTCAAAAATGCTCCCCTCGGCGGCTCACTAAGATGGGCAAGAGAGTAAACAGCATAGGAGGTTGCGCGGTTATTGTACATGGATTTTGCGAAAACAATGAGGACGGCTGGGCTTGGAAGGGTGTTTGGAATTGTAATGTTAAAGCTTGTTCTTCCACCAAAGTTTTGAATGTCGTTGGTTTGTAGAAGGCTTTCTGCCAAGACATAAGTCCTTAAAATTGTGGAGACTAGCGCTCCATCCTCCTTTTCCGAAGCCACTTCAAAGGCGTAAACCGTTTCGTTTGAACCTTCAAAAATTGCTGTTGGGTTTAACCTCACATTGAAGACTGGTTTTATTTCAATCCTAAATGATAGATCAGCCGCTTTTAGGCTTGTGAATATTTGGACATAGCTTAAACAGTAAGCGTTCTCACGGTTCAATCTTGAAACCTTGTCCACGTCAAGTGCGTAGGGGCTGACAGCCCCAGCCTCGGCTAAGCCGAACTCTTCTGGAATTGTTTGTGCGTTTTGTCCCCAGTCGACTGGCTTGCCAGTATAAAGCAGTATGCGTTTGGCGATTTCGCCGAGCCTTTGGGCAACTTCAACGTTTATGGGCATGTTTATGAGGGGTTGGAGGATTCTTGCTGTGGCCGTCATTGCTGAAAGCACTAGCAAAACCATGAGCGAACATGCAAAAAACGTGTCTATGGATATTGCGGGCATGGAATTCACGCCCTCAGCCTTGAGCCGCTAAGCCAAGCATGCCTCCCATCAGGCTTTGGGAAAGGGCAAGCGAAATGTGCGCTGTCAAGACAAGCATGGCTGAATACTTGAAGCCGGCCGCGAAGGTGCCCTCGTTAACCTTACCTACAAAGAAGCCTGAAAGCCAACACTGCAGCAGTATACCAAGCGAGAAAAGGTTCATCTGCTCCTGCAACACAACAAAGGGCATAGGAGCCGCTCCAGGAAGCGAAAGGCTTGTTAGGGCGTAAACCGTCAAAGCCACCATGGTGGTTGTTAAGGCGATTAAAACGCTCCAGATGAAAGCCAAAATCACATAGGGCCTCAAAAGAGCTTTCTTATTGGTTTCCACATCCTTCTGTTTCTCACTGTACTCCGTCAATATTTCAAGGGCTAGACTGGATCCGCCACCAGTCTTTATGGTTTCCACCAGAATCAGGAAGTTTACGAGAACAGGCCAGTTCTGGATTTTTCTTTTAACTCCTCCGAAAATCTTTCTTAAGGGGACACCCCATTCCATTTGGCTTTTAATGAGCGCTAAAACTTCTGAAAACTTGCCATAGCCCGGACGCTTCGCGGCGTGGATTATGCTTTTCTCCGGTGAAAGCCCCGTTTTCCGCGCTTCAGTGACGTCCCTCAGAAAGCTTGGCATGGCGTTTTCAGCAGCATTGTTTATTCTGGCCATTTCAGTGTAAACGCCTGCCGCCGGTATGGAAATCGCCAAGAGACAAGCCGTCACAGTGAGGGGTGCCACTTGGGGAGCGGTTAGATACTTGAGCTGCGGCGTTGTGTGGGCTAGAGCTAGAAAAACTACGGCGCCTATGGTGGCTATCGCCGCCACCTGATACGGCTTTTTTAAGCCCACGAGGTTGCTTTTCCTTTCCAGATGGGCGACTATCATGAAGACGACTGAAATGAGCGGCGTTAAAACGAATATGAGGAGGCAGACAACCTCCATAGAGATGCCCGGAGTCCCAGTAACCCTCATGGGTTCGAATATGGATGTTGAAGAGAAGATTATGAAGAGGATGTAGGAGCACAACGTCACAATGAGCATGACGGCGTAGGCTTCCACGAGAGTGCCAAGCTTTTCGATGCTTCGAATGGCAGCGGCGCTTTGAATCTCGAATATGGAGCGAAGCCTACTCCTCAAATAGTTGACTATGTTGCCGCCGCTTCTGACGGCTGAAACATAGCCCAACAAGAATTCACGGTAAACCTTAGACTTGGTTTTTTCAGCCCTCTTCTGCATAACTGTCAATGGGTCGTAGCCCAAAACCTCCACTTGACGCACAACCTCTTTGGCTTCCTTTTGAAACGTGGGCAAGTGTTCAACCTCGCGGAGTTTCCTCCAACTCTCGTATAGGGTGACTCCGCTCGCCGCTAGTATAGTGAAAAGCAACGCTGCAAAGGGCAACTCTCGGTTTATCTCGCTTGTATCCTCCTCCACGAAGCGGCTTAACATTCGCCCAAAAATCTTCGGCTTGAACGGCGCCTGCATTTTCACCACCCGCCTTTTTCAAGAAACTCCCGCTGAAAGAGCTCGGGGTTGTTGTAATATTTGGTTAAAACTTTGTTGACACTTCGGTAGTCGCGGATGCCATGCTCCACCATGTGGGCTAAAACCCGCTTGCGGTACTCCAACTCATCCAGAAGCCTTTCAATAGGAATGTCAAGGCTTGCAGCCATCTTCCTCAAAAGGTAGCTTTCCCGCAGATTCTCGCGGAACATATCTGTGGATGGGTTCCAGCTGAAAATCTCCTGATAACTGTTGTAGTCCTTGATTTCCGTGACGCTTACAAATTTTCGGCTTGAAAGCCTCCTTCCAGACTCGAGGAAAACCGGCGCCCGCACATGCTTGACGGTTATAACGCAGTTCATTAGCGGAATTATGGATGGCGGAATATTCATGGGCGGTTGCGTTAACCGTTTGATGGCTGTGTCCACGTCCTCAGCGTGCAGTGTGCACAAGCCTCCGTGACCGGTGGCTAACGCTTGAAACAGCACGTAGGCTTCTTCGCCTCGGACTTCGCCTACAATTATGAGGTCTGGGCGGTGGCGCACCGCCGCCTTGATCAAGTCGTATAGGGTGATTTCGCCTTCGCTTTCGGGACCGAAGCCTGTACGGGCAATGGTGGATGTCCAGTTTTCATGGGGCAGGTTGATTTCGGCAACTTCTTCCACCGATATTATTTTGTAGTTTGGTTTTATGAGGCACGCAATGGCGTTTAGGGCTGTGGTTTTTCCGGCGCCCGTAGCCCCGATAATCATGACTGACATTTTGTTTTCCATCAACAGCCACAAGTAGGCGGCTATGCTCTCATTTATGGTTTCGTTTTCAATCAAGTCTATTATCGTGAAGGGGTCTCTGCGGAACTTGCGAATAGTGAAAGCCGTTCCGTAGGGTGTGGTTTCCCTCCCAAAGGAAACTGCCAACCGATGTTTCTCCGGGAGCGTCACATCCACTATCGGGTAGGCTATGCTCACATGCTTGCCAGACTTGTGCACCATGCGCATGACGAAGTCTTCAAGCTCCTGCTCGTCTCGGAAAACAATGTTGGTTTTAATGTTTTCGTACTTGCGATGCCAAAGGTAGACGGGTTTGCCGACGCCGCTGCAGCCGATATCCTCCACATAGTCGTCGTACATGAGTGGGTCTATTTTGCCGTAGCCTGCAATGTCCCTTTCAAGGTAGTAGAGGATTTTCCGCATTCCTATGGGGGATATGCCCTCCAACACTTTCTTGTGTTTGGCTAGAATGGTGGGTATCTGCATCCTGAAAGATTCTGCAAGTGTTTCCTCGCCCTCTGGAGCTTGCAGCTCAAACTCCAAAATATTTCTAAGCCGAGCGTAGCCTTCACGTTCCTCCCTTGACAAGGGAAGCTCGTCGAGAACATACATGTATTCCAAGGTTTCCTCGTTTTGGACTATAGCCGCATAGGAGAAGGGCGGCTTAAGCGGATAATACTCAACTTCAACGTAGCCCTCCGGAACGCTCCACTTTTGAGTTTCAAGCACACCCGCTAGCTCAGCTTGTTCCCAAAACGTGTCTTTGGCTTCTTGTTTCTCGCCGCCTTTCCAAAGTTTAAGGTTAAACTTCAAACATTTCACCATCCAGTTTGGCTTAAACTTGAAATGACGATTCTAGGAGCTGCGACGCCTGTAAAGCATGCCAGATGGATGGCGCCATAACCGCTGACATAACAGCCTGAAGCCTCCGCCTTGCAGGACAAAAAAACGCGAAGCACACCGCCTTCGGTTGGAGTGTCTCCAAAGCCGCCTTCCAGCCAAGCCCTAACCGAATCATTTCTGAGAGCAAGCCAGTACTGTTGGCGGCCTAAGGCGGCTGGTGCTTGAATGTATGTTTCAGCCGAAACATTTGTGGTTAGGGCCATGGTCAAGAGTTCTGTGGCTTTAGCCGCCACGTGATCCATCAAGTCCTTAAGCTTCCAAACCTCAGACGAAAAACGTATGGCGTTAGCATAATCCATAAACGAGGCTAAGAGAATACTGGACACGGCGATCAAAGCGAAGAAGGTGTAGAGGTAGCCCGGGGTTATGGCTGGCATCTTATGGGTTCACCGCCTGCACGTTTACGTGGCAAACGTAGGTTTCAACGCTTACAACAGCGCCCTCCGCACCGCTTTGCACTGGCAGCCAAACCGTTGTTTTGGCGTTGTCGGAAGAAGCTTCAAGAGCAAGATAGGAAACTGAACTGTTGAACTCGAAACGCATAACGGTCGAAGTAACGTTCAACACTGAAACTTTCAGGTAGAAGCTTCCATAAATCGAAAAGTTTCTGGAACAGCCCAAGCTTATGATGTAAATGCGTATAATGTTCAGCGGCTTTGCTTCACCGTTTGCGCCAACCGCCAGCACCGTTGCCATCGGTCTATAGCATAGGGTAAGCTGCTGGGCTTTTTCGCCTTCCTCGTCAAAGTCAAAGAACAGTTGGGTGACAGTGGAGGCGCCCTGTCCCACTATGGTTCGGCTGTCACCCATAACATACAAGCCTGCATTGCTTTCGGCCAAACCCTCAAGCGCATACGAGACTTTCCCAACGGAACCATTGAACACTACGTGCGAAAAGGCTTGGCTGTCCGTCAATACTATTGTTAGGTTTTTAGCTAAAGGCCTTAAATGGAAAAAGCTTCCACAATTCTCCATGCAAACTGTTTTGGAGCCTCCCGCGGACCATGCCACAAATCGTATAGCCTCGTCCAAGGCCTGCATGTTTCTTTTGGCGACGGAAACCCTCAACTGGGCGGCTTCGGCGCTTATGCGGGCTATGGCAAACCCGTAAGTGGCCGATATTATGACCATGAGTGAGGCAAACAGCAATAGATAAGTGACAGGGATAGCCAACCCTTTCCTTGAACTGGCAAGCCTTTCTAGGCTTCTGACGGGCACCCTTTCACAGTCTCCTCTCTTGCAATCCAACTGGCAAAATAAATTTTGAAAGCCGTGTTAAGATAAGATGGTGTGTGTAGAACAAAACTACACATAAGCTAAAGACTCAAAATCCATAGTGGCGATAAATAAAAGTGGAAAAAGAAGAGGGATTGTTGCTGACTTTTATGATTCTGCTACTGCTTCAACGTTTGCTTCCTTGTAATATTGAGCGTTCGAAGTGAATACTGTTATGCCGACGGTCAAGCCAATGTCGTTCATAGAGAGGCTGTCTGGGTTCTTCATGTAAACTATGATGGTGTATCCAGACTTCAGCGTTAAGTCCATATCAGCCACTCCTTGTTTTAACGTCAAGTTTTTATTGGGGGTTTGTGGGTCTTTAATCCCAATGTCTTTTTCAGCAGCTATGTTGTCTATGAATGGCAAGTCCTCAGATATTCCTCCTCTGGTCACGCAATAGAAAACGTCGCCCCATGAAACTGTTTGTCCTCTGACTGCGATCTTGTCGAGGACGACGTCACGTCCGCCGGTGTTGATTATCATGATGGCGCCTAGGTAGTAGCTTGAGTTTTTAACCCATAGGTGAGGCTTTGTTAGGAATAGGGCTTCTTCTTGTACGCGGGTTGTTGTGACGTTTATGGCGTAGAACGTTACAACAGTTGCTAGGAGCACTGAAACCACTAGGATTATTAGCGTTGTTACCACTGTGCTTAAGGCTTTCCTACTCTTTAACAGTTTCATTCTTTCCTCGCTCCGTGTCTGCAATTTTCAGCCGTGTCTTAATATGATGGTTTGTGCGTAGAACAGAGCTACACATAACCGTTCAACAGTTCAACAAAACACCAAGTTTAAACGTGTTTAAACAAAATATACGAAATCTTTATTTAAAAACCAGAGTTTAGCACTGTTCGGCGATGAAAATTGAAGCCTTTGGAGATAGCTGAAAGCGCCATCTGTGGAGCACTATATGCAGTGACGGGCTACATCATCTACCTCTTCCTTCCAATAGTGACGCCGGGCATAGGCATCGTGAGGTTCTGGCCTAACGTTGTCGTACCAGCAGTTTTCGCCGTGCTCTTCGGGCCTCTTGTCGGCGGGCTAGGCGCAGCCATAGGAATCTTCATAAGCGACATGCTGATCCATGGTGACCCGTTGCTGAGTCTAAGCGCTGGGGTTACAGCCAACTTTTTAGGCTTTTACTTGTTAGGTTACATAAGCAGGAAAAACGTAGACTGGGCAAAGCTAACCGCTGTTTCCAGCATTGGATGTCTAATAATCTCCTTCGGCTCCCTTGCAACAATTTCCTATGTCACTATACCACAAATAATTGATGGCGGACTAACAGACCAGATAAGCGCTACAATTAATGCGCTTAACCTTTTCACGGCAATAATGGTAGCGGCTTTCATGGCTGCCGTAGCCGTTGGATACTTGTGGCCTGAATGGCGGAACTATGAGTTAGGATCAATGATAGGGCTTATCGTCGGAAGTACAATTATAGGCTTGGTAGTTTGGGCTTACAGCCAAATATTCGTCCTTCCAGCAGCCGTCGGCGGCGGATTCAACATGCCCTTTTACGCAGCTTTAATTTGGCTTATCTGGACGTTCTCCACAGAAATTCCATTCTTAATACTGCTTGGACCACCAATACTGAAGGTTTGCCAACACGCTTTCCCATCACTAATTCCGCAAAAGAAAGAAGGTAAGTAGCAAATTGAAGACTGCCAAAGCCTTCAGTCCAGCAGGCATTTCAAGTTTCTTTGAAATATGTGATACGCTGCCGGATGGGACGCCCCTCGTAGACTTCGAAAAAGTTGGCGCTAGAGGTGGAGGCTTCGGAATTCAGAAGGGCGTAACAACGGAGGTGACTGTTTCACCAGCCGAGAGTACAAGCATAACAATCTACATTAATGGGCGGCTTGCCCCCGAGGCGGAGACCACCCGAACCGTTGTCAAAATGCTTCTGGAAAAGGTTAACGACGACTTTCACGTAGAGGTTAAGCATTGGATTGAAGTTCCCATAGGCGCAGGGTTTGGCACAAGCGCTGGCGGCGCCCTAACAGCCGCCCTAGCCCTTTCAAAGGCTCTAGGTTTGGGGCTTACCCTAAACCAGCTTGGCAAAATAGCCCACATAGCGGAAATCAAATGTAAAACTGGCTTGGGCACGGTTGCGCCGCTCACGGTAGGCGGAGGCTGCATCATAACCGTCGAACCCGGCAGTCCTGGAACAGCCATAATTGACCGCATCCCAATACCGTTGGACCATGTGGTTGTTGTCGGAACTTTCGGGCCGATACCGACTAAGGAGGTTCTGTCCTCGCCTGAAAAACGCTTAGCCGTAAACAAGTGGGGGAGGCAAACTCTTGAAAGGATTTTGGCTGAGCCTTCGCTGGAGAATTTTTTGGCTTGTTGCCGCGAGTTCGCCGAGAAAACAGGCTTCGCCACTGAAAGGGTTCGCAGACTTTTTAAGGCTGCCGACGAGGCTGGCGCCATAGGTGCGGCGCAGAACATGGTGGGTGAGGCTGTCCACGCAGTGACGACGTCAGAAAACGCCGAAAAAGTGGCTCAAGCTTTTAAGCGAGTCCTTCCAAAAGACAAGGTTCTCGTGGCAAAAGTGGAACTTCATGGAGTGAGACTGCTGGGATAAGAGTTGGCGGCTAAAAGGTTTAAAGTCGTAGGGGTTGGCGGAACCTTCGACGAGTTCCACAAGGGACACAGAACACTGCTCTTGAAAGCGTTTGAAGTTGGCGAACAAGTTTTGATAGGCCTCTGCACAGACGAGTTTGTAGCCAAAATGAATAAGCCCCACCCAGTAGCCCATTACGAGGAAAGACTAGCGGAGCTGGAAAACTTCCTAAAGGCCCATGGACTTACGGAAAGGGCAAAAATAATACCGCTTAACGATCCTTACGGCGACACACTGCGAAGAGGCTGCTTAGAAGCGCTGGTGGTCAGCCGAGAAACAGAACCCACGGCCAGAAAAATAAACGAGGAGAGAGCCAAACGGGGCCTAGACCCCCTCCACATAATTGTCATAGAAATGGTTCCATCAGAAAACCATGCGCCAATATCCACAACGCGAATTCGAAGGGGCGAGATAGACCGAGAAGGACGCCTTATAAGAAAGCCTATAGAGGAAGGGGCTAGAGAAAATAAGGCTGTGAGCAGCTCCATTTTCAGCGATTGCCAAAAACTATAAAGGGTAGTATTTTGTGGTTGCTTTCCAAGCACAAATATGACTTACCGCAAAACTGACCTGGCAAGACAAAAATAGGCTGAAAGCCCAAATACTATTGAGAGGCGTGTATGCAGAGAACCGGTGTAGCAAAGCTTCCACTCCACTATGGTAAGGCGCCACGATGGCTAGTTGTCCGAATGCGAAAGCTGGCCAAAGAAATTGTAACCATAATCATAGACGAGTACGGCACGGGCGAGTTTTTAAGACGTCTCTCAGACCCGTTTTGGTTTCAGGCCTTGGGCTGTGTTTTGGGCTATGATTGGCATTCTTCAGGCGTGACAACCGTCGTTACGGGCGTTTTGAAGCAGGCTGTTGTCCCCGAAGAGCACGGTGTTGCAGTTTGCGGCGGAAAAGGCAAAATTTCAAGGCAGACACCGCTTGAGATCGGGCATGTCGGCGAAAGGTTCGGTTTTTCAGACAACAAGATAAAAAGCCTTCAATACGCCAGCAGAATGAGCGCTAAAGTGGATAATGTGGCTATTCAGGCAGGGTACCAGCTTTACCACCACGCCTTTTTTGTGGATGAAGATGGACGGTGGGCAGTTATCCAGCAAGGCATGTGCCCCCAAGACCGCACTGCAAGGCGTTACCATTGGCTTTCAGAAAACGTCACAAGCTTTGTGGTTGAACCGCACAGCGCCATTGTTGGAGACGCCCAACGCCAAGTAGCCCTTGACATGACAGCAAAAGAAAGCGAGGGCTGCCGCAAGGCTTCCGTGGACTTGGCTTGCGAGCCTCCCAAGAAGCTTATGCGCCTCATAATGTCTATCCGCCCAGCCTGCCAAAAGTCTCTGGAGGACTGGATGCCACTAACAGCTCAAACACCGTGGACAGATTATCACTTGGATGTTTTGTCCATGCCAGCAAACATAAACTGGAAAGCCCTTCAAAAGGTTTACGAGTTCCAACCTCGCAACTACGAGGAGCTTTTAGGCTTCAAAGGCATAGGTGCCGCCACGGTGCGAGGCTTGGCTCTCATAGCCGAACTTATATATGGCGAGAAACCAAGCTGGAAAGATCCCGTGAAATACTCTTTTGCCTATGGCGGTAAAGACGGGGTCCCACATCCGGTGGACAGACGGGCCATGGATGAGTCCATCCAAATCCTCAGAAAAGCCGTTGAAGAGGCAAAGCTTGGTGATAGGGAGAAACTGAACGCTTTGAACAGGCTTAGGGTTTTTGTTCCGTCCACGCGTTATAGCAGTGCCACCAAAAGTGGCACTGAACACGAATCAACCCTAGCTCATGTTTGACTTACAGGCAGCCTTCAGATAAAGTTTATATCTGACCTCCTCAAGGTTGTGGGGAAAATGATAACAAAAATGCTTGGGTTTACATATGGTATTGCTGTTGAGCGTCGCAGCCTTCATAGCGAGTTTGCTACTCCTCTATGTAGGCTCGGAAAAAGTGGTTCAAGCAGCTGGAAAGTTAGCTTCCAGTCTAAATCTCCACAAAGTTGTCGTCGGAACAGTTTTTGTGGCAACGGTCACATCCGCCCCAGAGTTTTTAAGCTCGCTAGCCGCCGCCTTTTATGGTTCTTCGCAAATGGCTCTTGGCAACATAATAGGTTCAAACATTTACAACATCCCCCTAATAATAGGTGTATGCGGCCTCCTCGGTACCTTCAAAATCAAAAACTCCACCATAAGCAAGGAATGCCTCTTCATGGTGGGAATAGCAGTCCTTCTCATGGCCTTAACAATAACGTTTGGCGTGATGTCCCAATGGATGGGGATAATCTTTTTGGCGCTGTACCCCACCTTCATATACTATTCCATTCGAAAAGGGAACGGTTATGAAAAGCCGGTAAACCCACAGCCTAGAAAACTGGCGAAAACAGTTGCCATCCTAGTTCTAGGCGGAGCAGCCTTGGTGTTTGGAACATTCCTCCTTGTTTACAGCGCCATATCCATGGCTGAACTCTTCGGCTTAAGCCAATTCTACGCTGGGCTAACCATAATGGCGTTAGGCTGCGTGGTGCCAGAAACAACTGTATCAGTGGCTGCCGCCCTTCACGGTGAACAGGAGATCTCCATAGGTAACGCGATAGGCGACAACATAATAACCATGACTTTAGTGCTTGGACTTGTCGCCCTAATAAGGTCTTTCAAGGTTTCCATAGAAGAAATTTTGACAACAGTACCCTTCGTAATCCTCGTAACCTTCATTCTGTTCGTTATTAATAAGCGAAACCACAAAATAACAAAGCCGTGGAGCATACTAATGCTGACAGTAGCCGCAGCAGCCTTCATCCTAGAAACGTTAAATCATGTAATCTGACATCGACGAAGAAATCGGTTAAACTTGGCTTCACTCTTCAACGGTTATTGCCTGCGTTGGACATGATGATACACAAGCCATGCATGCTATGCAATCGCCTTCCCTAACAGGGACGGATTTAGGCGTATCCGAGTATTCCGGAAGCTTTTTCAGTTCGAAAACGTTTACTGGGCAGATCTCAGAGCACACACCATCGCCGTTACACTTACTCCAATCAACCTTAACTTTTGGCATAGCACTAACCCCCTTGCTATAGAGTTCTGACGTTTGAGCTTTTAATTCTTTTCATGTGAAAGAAGAAGCCAACTTGAGGACTAGTTCTCAAATAAAGTCCACGTATATTTGCGAACAACAATAGAATGAGAAACTTATCTCAAAGCCTCGGCTCTCCGCGAATCTTATAGCTTCCTCGGCTGGAAAAGCTATGGCGTTCACGCCGGCTTTAATGGCTAAAATGTCTGTTTCCGCCCTGTGCCTGCCTTTTGGACGCATGCAGCCTAGGGCTATGGGTGTTTCGGGAAACATTCTTCTTGCAACAGCTAGAACACGCGCTATATCCAAGGGCTTCGGTGGCTCCACGTGAGCCATGGCTGTTCCATGAATTGGCACGAAAGCGATAACAACAAGGGCTGAAGGCTTGTAACGCGAAATCATCTGCAACGCGTTAAACTCGCCCTTAAGCCTTCCGTAATGCAGCCCCACAATCACATGGGGAACAAAAGGCAAGCCAGCTTGACTTAGGGCTTTTAGGGCGTTTTCATAGCTTTCAACAGTTAAATTAAGATTGTAGATTTCCCTGATTGTTTCATCAGCCCCTAAAATGTCTATCAAGGCTGCGTCCACACCAGCCTCTTTAAGCCTTAAAGCCCTTTCCAAATCCACCACGCCGACATGAGCGAAAATCGTCAAACCAAAATCAGCCTTAACACGCCTAATAGCTTCGACAAACCCGTCCAGCGGAACAGAACCGTCTGGAAGACATCCGCCGCTGATCAGGCAGCCTAAAGCCCCTTCAGCTTTAAGTTTGCCGCATAAACTGTAAAGCTTTTCTGGAGTGGTGGCCGGATACATGGTTTCCAAAACCTTGCCACCACAATGCTTACACTTTAAAGCGCAACCTTTACCAGTCACAGATATTGTTGGAAACTCACTTTTTGAAGAGCAAAAGTAAGCCGTCCTATAATACATGAAACTTGGGGCATAGAATCGCATCTTCCTAGGCTTGAAATGTTTTACACTCCCGTTCAAAAAATGTAGTAACTCTTCGTTTGACATTTGCCAAATAGTTTCTGGAGCCTCTGCCATACCCTTAGGGTAAAGCCTACAAGTGGTTAATAAGCTTCTTTAGGCTTCATTTCCCACGTTCTCTTTTTCACTTTTAGATATAACGGGAGCTGGCGCCGTTGCAAATTCCGACGTTTTAATGGACTTTGCTATTTTATCCAGATATCTCTGGAAGCTTAGGGTTCTGAAAACCGACAAGCCTCTCTCTGTTATGGCGTAAAGTCTCTTTTCGCCGCTTGTCTTTTCTAGGACAAGACCATATTTTAGAAGCGATTCTAGACATTGTTTGAGTAAAGTGCAGTCCATGTTTGTTCGATAGGCTATGCTGTCAACGGTTAACGGTCTCTTCGCTAACGCCGACAAAATAGCCTCGTAGGTTTCAAGCTTCGACCTTCGCAACTCGTTCACACTCTAAAAAAGGCTTGTTAAACAAGATATGATAAAATACTTATGAATCTAGAATCTTTAGTGGAAAACCACAACATCAATACGCGTGAACAAAATTGGATCATGGACTTCCAGAGAAAGTTCGCATTTCCCTAGGATCAGCCATCGCCATAGGCTTGCTGAGTGGAAGACTTGACGCTAAGCCAACAACCGCTTACCTCATGACCTATCGAAAAGGTAAGTGCACAGCTAACTGCGGGTTCTGCCCCCAAGCCAGAGAAAGCCGCAGCAGGGCAGACATGCTATCAAGAGTTTCTTGGCCAGCCTTTCCTACGCAAAATGTTTTCAAGGCTCTGAGCGAAGCAGTCAAAAATGGCAAGATAAGGCGTGTTTGTATTCAAGCCCTAAACTACCCAGAAGTTTTTGCACATCTCCAAGCCCTCGTAAAAGTTGTCACCCATCAAATAGGGGTCCCAGCGTCTGTTTCATGTCAACCATTAAACCCACAAAACATCAGACGCTTAGCCGAAGCTGGAGCTGAAAGAATAGGCATACCCCTGGACGCGGCGACAGAGGAAATCTTCGATAAAGTTAAAGGTTTGTCAGCAGGAGGTCCCTACGAAATGAAGAGGCAAATAGCTCTTCTCGAAGAAGCTGTTAAAGTCTTTGGAAAGGGCAAGGTCAGCACCCACTTGATAGTAGGCTTAGGTGAAACCGAAAAAGAAATGGTTCACATGATTCAAAGATGCGTTGACATGGGGGTTCTGCCAGCCCTTTTTGCGTTCACTCCTGTTGCTGGGACCGTGTTGGAGAACATGAAACAGCCACCCATCCAACAATATCGACGCGTTCAGCTGGCCCGTCACCTAGTAGTTCATGGAATGGCAAGATTTGAAAGCATGAGCTTCGATACGGAGGGGCGCATAACCAGTTTTGGCGTCGACAAGCAAACCCTAAAACGGGTTGTTGAGTCAGGGACACCCTTCCTGACGTCCGGCTGTCCAAACTGCAACAGACCCTACTATAACGAGAAGCCAAGCGGCCCTATCTACAATTACCCAAGACCCTTGTTAATGGAAGAAATTAGAAGAACATTTGAAGAGCTAGCCTTGCCCTAGGATTCTTTAACCTCTAACGGTGGCAAAGGAGGCACAGGAATTTTTGGCTTTTGTTTTGTAACTTGTTCGACTATTTGCCAAAACTCCTCTTCAGTTATGCCTTTCCGCAGCTCCTTCATTAGCTTCTTTATTTGATAGAAGATCATTTGAGCCCCACCTTTGTCCATGCTTTCCTGCAAGCTTCGAATCCTTCTAACTATTTCGTCTATCTGCCAAGGCGTAGCCTTAATCCCAGCGGCCTCCAAGCGCTTTTGGATAAGCTGCCTTCCACCGCTTCGGCTGATATAAAGTTGTGGCTCCCTCTCAACCATTTCCGGTGGGAACGGCTCATACAGAAGCGGGTGAGCCAACATCCCCTCCACATGCTCTTCAACCTCATAGGCAAAGGCATTTTCGCCCACGATAGGTTTGTGGAATTGTATGGGTAATGCAAAGCTTTTTTCCGCTTGCTGGGCAAGTCTATAAAGCTTCTTCATATCTACTCCGGTGTCTATGTTGTATAAGATTTCTAGGGCTACAACTACCTCTTCCAAAGGGGCAACACCAGCTCTCTCGCCGAAACCAGCAACACATGTTTGGACATAGGCAACACCTTCCTCCACAGCGGCCAGCGTGTTTGCTGTTGCTAGACCAAAGTCGTTGTGGCAATGAACTGAAAGTGGCGGCGCTTTTCCGAGAGACTGTTGCAATCCATCCCTAACGTGAGAAACCAGATAACGCATCGATAAAGGCCTTAAAAAGCCCACAGTGTCAGCGATTACCAGCCTATCCGCACCAGCCTTCGCAGCCACTTCAAAAATTTGTAGAATGTCTGGAAGAGGGGTTCTCGAAGCGTCCTCAAGGACGAAGTCAATAGTGACACCATGTCTTTTCGCGTATTCAACACATTCAATAACATTTTTGAGAACTTGCTCCTTGGACATTTTAAGCCTATACTGAAGGTTAAGTCCATTAAATGGTGTGAAAATTGGAATTTCCCTCACACCGCAGTCAAGGCAAGCTTCCACGTCGCTTTTAACTGCACGAGC
Organism: Bathyarchaeia archaeon; assembly: GCA_038817995.1. Classification (GTDB taxonomy): domain Archaea; phylum Thermoproteota; class Bathyarchaeia; order Bathyarchaeales; family Bathycorpusculaceae; genus DRVP01. The sequence goes on from JAWAZC010000011.1 coordinate 22,561, forward strand.
TGAAGCCGCTATGCTAGCCTGCTGAAAACCTTCGTTAGCTATCCTTTTAACAGCATTTTTCTCCTCTTCCGACAATGCTGGAAAACCAACCGTGATTATGGAGACGCCTGCTTCGTCCAAAAGCTTAGCTAGTTTAACTCTTTCCACATAGGTCAAAAACACGGTGGGGGTTTCGACACCCTCCCTTAGGGTTCCATCCCAAATGTAGACTCTATCCGGCAGCCTTGGCGGAAGATTCTTCCTCAAACGGTTGTAGTTGGCAATTAACCCTTGAGCTTCAAGCTTTTTAAATATTGTTTTCCGCATGACATCACATTCCGTTAATAAACAAGAGGTCTAACGCATCTAAAATTGACGAGCACTTATATAAAAATTGATGCCACTCATGTTCTGGCGGTGGAAACACTGGCCACCAAAGTTTTCAAAAGTGGCTTTAGCCTCACTTCTCTTTTTCAGCGTTTTCTTTAATGGCTTTAAGAATATTCCTAAATATTTTCATGTCTGAAACGTTCACTATTGGGATTTGGAGGCTCTTGTCCACTTCATAGATTTTCTCGTATCTTGGAAATTCCGTGTAGCAGATTTGGCTTATCGGAAACTCGCGGTTCTTCAACTCATGCTCAAAGGATTTTTCATAAACTTCCAAGCACATCAAATAGCCATCTATCCAATAAAGCCTATTTGCTCCATAAGTGGTGGCACACCAAGCGATATCACCTATGTTGCGTTTATCCAACCCGAGAACGGTAATCCTTTTTGTTGGAGCAATTTCCACGTCCATGGACTTTTTCACCCCTTGAACGGTGTATTCAACACTTCCTTAACTTTACTGCTTATTTTTGGGCCAAGTCCATAAACTGTTTTTGGCCATTCATCGACATTTAAGAATGCATTTAACGGCGTTTTGTAGGATTTAAGGATTGCTATCGCTTTTTCCCTTCCAATGTTTGGCAAGCTTGCCACAAAAAAGATTTGGGCATCCTCCAAGGTTTCGCATTTCTTGACAGGGTGCACAGTTGGCACACGTTTTTCGACTATCTGCTCTTGGCGAGCCGCAATGTAAAGGAAATCCACAGTCTCCTTGTGAGATGTGGTGTTTATTATGGCTATACCATTTTTCGCCAAGTTAAACAAGGCGCCCCAGACGGCTTCAGGCTTTATTCTGCTGAACTTGTAGATAATTGGCAGGTAGCCCTCAAGAAGGATCAACGCCTTAGGATAAGCCTCTTTAAGCTTAAAAAGCTGCTCAAAAAGATAGCGATGCGTGAGTGTATAAACAAAGTCTTGAACTCTTTTCCTTTCAACGGCGCAAACATCAGACAAAACATAGTCGCCCTTTTCCAAAGGCTCGATTTTGACGTTTACGCCTCGTTCTTTAAGGCCTTTAACAATTTTTTCAGCGCTGCTGGCTTCTCGGCTGTCCACAATGATTGTTGGTTCCTGTTCATCTCCTTTCTTCTCTTTTAAGTATGGCAACAGTGTTTCGGTTCCAGACAATGGCATCAACTCAATCATGTATGCTAAAGGTGGAAGCTATTTTCTCTTGCGGTCCAGCTGTGCCCATTTAAGTTCATCAAAAAACATAAAGAGCAAAGGCTCAAAACACTGAAAAGGCATCAAGCGTCTCGAAAATAAAAAGAAGGATGGTTATTTATTGAAGGCCTTTCTTCGTTATTTCTTTGACTATGCCGGCGGCAATAGTCGTGCCCATGTCCCTTATGGCAAACCTTCCAATCTCCGGGAAGTCTGAGTAAGTCTCGATGGATATAGGTCTTAGAGGTTCAAGCCTCACCAGAGCAGCGTCTCCGGTCTTGAGGAAGGACGGTTTCTCTTCGACGGTTTGTCCTGTACGTGGGTCAAACTTTCTGATTAGTTCGACAAAGCGCACAGCCATCTGACCAGTGTGGAAGTGCATGACTGGTGTGTAGCCAGCGGCTATGGCTGTTGGATGGTAGATTACGATTATTTGGCCTATGAGTTCCCTTGCCACCGTTGGCGGGTTGTTAACGTGGCCGCAGACGTCTCCTCGACGTATATCTGTTTTGGCTATGCCCCTAACGTTAAAGCCTATGTTGTCGCCGGGCTCAGCTTTCGGAATCCTTGTGTGGTGCATCTCTATGGATTTAACTTCGCCTTGTTTATTGGCAGGCATGAAAATAACCATGTCACCCTCTTTAAGGACGCCTGTTTCAACTCTACCAACCGGTACTGTGCCTACGCCTGTTATGCTGTAAACGTCTTGGATTGGAATCCGCAACGGCTTGTCAATTGGTTTTGGAGGCACTTCAAAAGTGTCCAGCGCCTCTAGAAGGGTTGGGCCCTTATACCATGGCATTTTGTCACTTGGCTTAACAAGGTTGTCGCCCGTCCAGCCGGAAACCGGGACAAATGGCACTTTTTCAACCTTGTAGCCGACCATCTTAAGCATGCGGCTAACTTCATTTTTAATCTCGTTGTAGCGTTCCTCGCTCCAGTTAACAGATGGGTCATCCATTTTGTTAACAGCTACCACAAGCTGGTTAACGCCTAAAGTGAAAGCCAAGAAAGCGTGCTCGCGGGTTTGCCCGCCTGGGCCTATACCCGCCTCAAATTCGCCTCTCTTAGCCGACACGAAGAGGATAGCTCCGTCGGCTTGACTTGCGCCTGTAATCATGTTTTTGACGAAGTCCCTATGACCAGGAGCGTCGATGACCGTGAAGTAGTATTTTTTGGTTTCAAACTTTAGAAACCGCAAGTCTATCGTTAAGCCTCTTTCCCGCTCCTCTTTGAGGTTGTCAAGAATCCAAGCGAACTTAAAGGTTTCCTTGCCAAGTTTTCTGGCTTCTTCCTCGTACTGCTTTATAGTTCTATCGTCTACCGCTCCAGCTAGGTAGAGCAGATGTCCCGTTGTCGTTGACTTTCCATGGTCCACGTGTCCAATGATCACTAAGTTTAGGTGTGGTTTTTCCGGCCTACTCATTTTTCTCCCTCATGTTTCAGACTAATTCCCTTAATTTTTGGTGAGTTCGTTTACACAACTGTTCATTCAATTATATAATTGTTTTTCTTGGCCGTTAGGATTATATTTTGTTTGGTTTTGTGATTTTGTTTGCTGTTTCTCTGGTTTTGGTTGTTTCGAAACGGATATTAGTTCACTCCATCGAATAAAGTTTGGGCAGCGCTATCTATGCCAACGAACCTTCCAGCAGAAGCTAAGCGCAAGTGGGCTGAAGTTTCGGCTGCACGAAACCCTGCGGAAAAGCTTAGGCTTATGGAGGAATTTCTGAGCCTTGTTCCAAAGCACAAAGGGACAGCCAAGCTCTGCGCCCAAGTTAAGAAGCAGATGGCCATTTTACGGAGAGAACTTGAGGAGAAAAAGCATAGAAAAGCTGGCAGGGGTGGATCAAGATTCTTCATAGAAAAAGAGGGAGCAGCTCAGGTTGTCATTTTAGGACTTACAAACGTGGGTAAAAGCAGCCTTCTCGCAGCCTTAACAAACGCTAAGGTTGAGGTTTCACCAGCTCCATACACCACTCGAGAGCCTGTTCCAGGAATGCTCAATTATGAAGATATCCAGTTTCAGCTAGTTGAAGCCCCAGCCCTGATGGAAGGAGCTGCGGAAGGGAAAGCTTGGGGGCTTCAAACGTTGGCTTTAGCCAGAAACGCTGACGGCTTAATTCTCATGGTGGATTTAACTCAAAACCCTGTTGAGCAAATGTCCACAATTCTTGGAGAGTTGGAGAAAACGCGAATTTTGGTCAGTAAACCCAGGGCGCGGATTGAGATTGAAAGAAAATTTATGGGCGCTGGTTTACGCATAATTGTTTTTGGGAAACTCTTGAACTGCAGTTTCAGGGACGTGGAGGAGCTTCTCAAAAGCTACCGAGTTACGGACGCTGTTGTGAAGATTTACGGAGAAGCTACGTTGGACGATGTTGAAGACGCCATTTTTGAAAGCACAGCTTACAAGCCGGCTGTAGTAGTGGCAAATAAAAGCGATGCTGAAAACGCGGATGCAAACCTAAAACTTCTTGAAGACTTTGTGGGTGGGCAACTTCCAGTGATTGCTGTTTCATGTAAAACTGGACAAGGCCTAGAAAAAGTCGGAGGCGCTCTGTTTAAAGCCATGGATTTAATTCGTGTCTATACGAAAGAGCCTAGTGAGAGAAACCCGTCGCCGAAACCTTTTGTATTAAAGAAAGGCTCAACTGTTCAAGATTTGGCGAGAAACATTCACAGCGACTTCAGCGAAAATTTTGCCTATGCAAGGGTCTGGGCTAAACGTTTAGTATTCAGTCCACAAAAAGTTGGAGCCGCTTTCGTCTTGGAAGACGGAGACATCGTTGAAATTCACATAAAATAGGTTATCTCGAAGCCATGGCTATTCTTTCGAGCTCATGGCGCTTTGAAACAGCGTAGCTTTTCATGTCGTTGTTCGCCGCCAAAATCAACTCTTCAGCTAGGCACTCTTCGATGGAACGGGGATTGTGCATTGCTGCTAATCGGGCTCCTTCGCAAATGTGTCGTAGAGCAAGGTCAACCCTTCTTTGAGGTGAAATATCCACAGATACGTGGTAAACTATTCCACCGTAAGCTATTCGTGTAGTGTCCTCACATGGTGCAGAGTTCTCAACAGCCCTAACCAAAACTTCTATAGGGTTCCTACCGGTGCGCAGGTGAATGATCTCGAAAGCATGTTTGACTATGTTTATGGCTTTAGCCTTCTTACCAGCATTCTTGCCGGGACGCATAAGGTTGTTTACAAGTCTTTCCACGATGTTTACTTCCGCTTTCCCAAAACGTTTGTGTTCGTGGCGCCCCATGCTGTGTGGAATTACAAGAGGCTTTAGGCATATGTAGCGCTTTAGCCCCGGGTCTTTGACTTCAACCTCTTTGAAGCTCCATTTCCCGAAAAGCTTTATCTCTTTTTCTTCTTCAGCTTTTTGCGTTTTCTGTTGTTCTTTCTGTTGTTCCTTACTCAAGGCTTTCACCGCATTGGTTTCTGTTTCCTACCTAGCACAAGTTCTTTGAGAGAAACACCGTTAACCATTATGACTTTCCATCTTACGCCCGGAATGTCGCCCATACTTCTTCCACGGGAGCCGCCGATTCCTTCCACTATAACTTCATCATGTTCGTCCACAACGTTTAGGGCACCGTCTCCGGGCAGAAAAGCCGTAATAACCTTACCATTCTTGATAAGCTGAACCCTTACACATTTTCGGATAGCGCTGTTGGGCTGTTTGCTTTCAACGCCAACTTTTTCGAGAACTATGCCCCTAGCCATGGGTGCTCCTTCAAGCGGATCCGCCTTTACATCCAAACCTAACATGCGCCTTTTATAGTACATGCTACTCCAACGGAACTTCTTCCGCTTTGCAATCAACTTTCTAGCGGCGAACTCGCCTCTTGGAGACTTTGAACCCATACTCCACGTTATCCTCTCGCTACGTCTAATCACACATCTAATATTTAAACTGAACGAAGCATAAATGGCAAAAGATAGAGGGGAGAACGCTATTAGCTTTTCCACAAGCCAAAATGTTAAATCCTCTTTGTGCACACCGCAAATAAAAGAGAGGCAACCAAAAAAGCTGATAAAACTGCGATGGACGGGAACTCTGGAACCAAAGCATATTCCACCGACTCAGCAGTTAAGTAATAAGCCGTCACTAACGGCACTCTATTTGTATTCCAATATAACACTATGTCAAAGGAAGCTGTCTCATTTGGACCTAAATCCTGAGAGCCTAAATATGAACACGACGTTGCAACCACGTACCCGGATTCGTTATAGAAAGCTGCTATCACCTTCACTGTGTGAGCCGTTTCTGAGGCAACATTCTTTATGTTTCCAGAAACAACAAGATTGCCCGAAATACTCTCAATGTAAGAACTGCTTAAAAGAATTTCTAAACCTTCTGGAATCGGATCAGTGTCTGTTGCAACAACGCTTAAGCTATAATGATGAACTTGACTTGCCGCCGCCGTTGTTAAAAGTACTTCAAAGGGAGATTTCCTCCCCGGCAAGAGAACTTTCAAGTATGCATGCTCGTACGCCGTCCCTATCGTATTGCCGCTTGCATCATAAAAGGTTGCAGTGATCCAAGCGTCTTTTACAGCATTATTTCCAATATTCTCTACTTCACCTGAAACGCGGTAATAGCCCAAAGCGTCGCGCCATCCAGTGTGGTTTGGCAACACAACCACCAATCCACTTGCTTTCACCTCAAAAACGCGCATGGCAAACAGCAGTACGGCGAAAACCAGCACCAGCAAAAATCTTTTCATGGTCCACTCTTCACCGCTTCTTTTTGTTATGACATGGCTTTAATCAAACTTCAAACGTCCTAATAACTTTATTGCAAACACCAAAAATACAAAGAACTCAGAAGGAACAGATTTTAAGCTAAAGCCTTAAACTGGTATAAGGAGCGCTTCCAATGTCTGCTTGGAGACTATTAAAGCTTGAAATTAATAACGCCTACATGAATATGGCAATAGATGAAGCTATTTTACACGCAAAAATAAGGGGATTTGTGCCCAACACTCTACGCTTTTATCGATGGAACCCCTCAGCAGTTTCCATTGGAAAATTTCAAACAATCGAAAACGAGGTTTACCTAGAAAACTGCCTCAAACATGGCGTAAATATTGTCCGCCGCATAACTGGCGGGGGTACCGTTTACCACGATGCTGAAGGCGAAATAACCTATAGCGTAGTTGCGGATAAAGCAAGCCTAAACGCCAAAGATGTAACAGAAGTTTACGCGCGAATTTACACTGGAATAGTACAAGCCCTCAAAATTTTGGGCTTGAAAGCAGACTTTAACGAAGGCAACCCAAAAGCATGTCCAAATCTAACAGTAAATGGCAAAAAAATTTCGGGAAGCGCCCAGTGCCACAGGTCTGGCGTAGTCTTACAGCATGGCACAATATTGGTTGAAGTTGACTTAGAGAAGATGTTCACCTTCCTGAAGGTGCCATGGGCGAAAACATGCATGGAAGTCATAAGCATAGCTAAAAACAGAATAACCTCATTAAGGGCGGAGCTCGGCAAGGAAGTTTCTCTGGAGAGAGTGCACGAAGCTCTCATTAAAGGTTTTCATGAGGTTCTTGGAACGCCCCTCAAGTCAGAGGAATTAACACCATACGAGAAGGAATTGGCTGAAAAGCTTTACAGAGAAAGGTATGCCACAGCAGACTGGAACATGTACGGGAAAGAATGTTAGTGGCTCACCCTTCGCCATTTCACGCCTTGCGGAGTGTCCTCAATTATTATTCCCATGGCGCGCAGTTGCTCTCTAATCTTGTCGGCGGTAGTCCAGTCTTTGGCTTTTCTAGCTTCTTCCCTCTTTCGAATAAGTTCTTCAGCCTCTGGTGGTAAAGGTTCCTCTTTCCGTGCATCCCTCGCCAAATCCAACGCGAAGATTTTGTCAAACAACATGAGCAAATCGTATTTTTCACGGGCGCTCAGCCTTTTTTCTTCTCTAACCAAAGTCCATGTTAAGGCCAAAGCCCTCGGCATGTTCAAGTCGTCATTTATTGCCTCAAGAAACCTCTTACAATATTCTTTAAAACACGGGCTTCTTTCGGCTTCTTCCTCCAAATTTTCAGCTAAACTTCTTACATGTTCCCGCAACGTGAACAACGCATTCTGAGCTGATTGTAGACTTTCCCATGTGAAAACAAGCTCAGACCGATAATGGGCAGTCAAACACAGATACCTAAAAGCCAGAGGGTCAAAACCTTCATCTACCAAGGTCTGAACAGTAACTATCTGTCCTGTAGACTTTGCCATCTTTATTGATTTACCAAACACAAGGAACGCTCCGTGGAGCCAATAATTCGCTAGAGGCTTTCCCGTTAAGGCTTCAGCCTGCGCAATCTCGTTGGTGTGATGAATTGGTATGTGATCTATGCCTCCACAGTGAATGTCAAAATGCTCGCCTAAATATTTCATGCTCATAACTGTGCATTCTATATGCCAACCTGGGAAACCTATACCCCAAGGGGAATTCCACTCCATCTGCCTTTTCCGATCTTTCGGTGAGAAACGCCATAGGCAAAAGTCCGTTAGATTCCTTTTGTTTGGATTGAATTCGACTCTCGCTCCAGCCTTAAGACTTTCATTCAACTTCTCAAAATTCATTCCCGTAAGTTTCCCGTAATCCCTTAACTTCGAAGTGTCGAAATAAACACCATCATCAAGAATGTAGGTATAACCCTTCTCCTCAAGTTTGCGAATGTATTCAATCATATCCGCAATATGGTCTGTTGCCTTACAAACTATTGTTGGCTTAAGAATGTTAAGCCTCTGAGCGTCCTCAAAAAATTTTCTCGTGTAGAAGTCAGCTATCTCCCAAACAGTTTTCCGCTCCCTCTGGGCGCCCACCTCCATTTTATCCTCGCCGACATCCGCATCTGAAGTCAAATGTCCAACATCCGTAATATTCATAACATGCTTAACTTCGAAGCCATTAAACTCCAAAACCCGTCGAAGCAAGTCCTCAAAAATATAAGTCCTAAAATTGCCTATGTGAGCATACCAATAAACTGTTGGGCCGCAACAATACATTCGCACCTTTCCCTTTTCTATGGGAACAAAAAGCTCCTTTTTCCGTGTTAGAGTGTTATAAAGATAGACTTCTCCCTTAGTATACCCCATTAGTATCTCCAACTGAATACTAACGAGAAGGCTTAAAGCCTTTACTTGTATGAACTTTCGTCAATCGAACCTTTTGAACTTCAACATCCTTCTGAAACTTTTAAGGTCTTGCGCAACAAGTCTCAAAAAGTGAAGTTCCTCCATAGCCGCCATGAACTTCGCAAACTCCTCATAAAGCCCTTCCGGATTCCCTCTGAATTCCTTCACACCAGCCACCACCATAAAAGAGAAGCTCGGGGGCTTTCATCGTTTTTTGGCTGACCATTCGGCCATTTCCGTCATCGAGGAGAAAGGAGAAGGCTTCGAAAACGGAAAACCCGAAATTGGCCGTTTCGGTCAGCCTTCAACCTCGTCCCCCAATTGCGTCGTAAGACTTAATATTCAAAGCTATATAAAAAGATTACTGAATAACGCGAGTATACAAACGATGGTTTAGCCTATAACCAGAACACCTTCTAGGATTCTGTCCTCTGGGACGTCTAGCCTTTTTGAAAGCCAACTCTTCAATAGGGCTGTTTGTTTAGGAAGTTCCCCACTGTAAGTGATGATCTGGCTATTTTTCAGGGCGTCAACCTGAAAAGCCTTTTCAGCCTCTTTGTAAAGGAATGAAAGTGTCCGAGCTTGACGTGCTAAGGTTTGAAAGTCCTCCCAATGTTTACAACGCAAAATAACTGGTGGCCCCCGAATCTCTGAAGCAACAACCTGCGTTCCCTGTGTGGGTGATGTAGATTCAAGTGTTTTTGGAATTTCATGAAGAGGCTGCTGTGAAGTTGAAAGGTAAGAGATTAAGTTTGATATCTCGCTTTGAAGGTTTGTAAGCCTTTCTTCAACACTTTCTATTTTTCCGCTGAGTTCGCCAGCCTCGCCAAGTCTTTCGGTAATCTTGCCCAACTCATTTATTAAACGGTCCAAATCCTTCTCGTGCTCCCTCAGAACGTTAATTATAAAGTCTAAGGCTTCCAGCGCGTCATCCTTGGAGGGTGTCTTCTTTGACATGACTATTTCCTCTGCCTTATTTCAACGAATTCTCAATAAATAAAGGTAGCGAATCCTCAAAATGTATCTATGGAAATAGCCAAACATACGTATTAACAATAAAAACTGACGTGACAAAACCATTAATTAAGGTTTCAAAAATGGTGGACCGGGCGGGATTTGAACCCGCGACCTCAGCGATGCCAACGCTGCGATCATACCAGGCTGATCTACCGGCCCAAGATGTAAAACGTTGCAAGTATTCTTTTAAGGGTTTTGCTAAGATTTTAATACTTTGAATAACTTTTTCAGTTTTGGGAGGTCGCAAAATTTGGCTGGAATTTTACTGGTAAGAGACGTTATGACTAAAGATGTGCGGGTTGTGCGCCCTGACACAAACGTTAAGGAGGTTGTTGCAGTAATGAACAAGTTTGACATAGGCTCAATTATAGTTGTTCAGGGTGACAGGCCAGTTGGAATAATAACTGAAAGGGACATTCTAAGAAGGATTGTGGAGCCTTGTTTGGCTCCGGAAACTTTGACAGCAAGGCAAGTTATGACGAGTCCTGTGGTGACCATTGACGAGAACGCTAGCATTAATGAAGCTGCTAAGCTTATGGTTAAGAAACGCATTAAAAGGCTCCTCGTTACAAGGAACAATAACGAGCTTGTGGGCATAATCACCTTTACGGATATCGTAACAAAGGTTCCAGACCTGTTGAACATATTGGAAGAGCTTGTTAGGCCTCACGCACGCAAATACTAAAGCGCTGGACCTTCTGTCCTGCGAATGGTGAAGAGGCACTTTCTTTGAAGATACTTGAGATGAACTTGAGGAAAGGTTTTGTGAAAGTTGTCCCCGAAAACTTTGATGACTTGTGGCATCTTTATAACATCATCTACAAGGGCGACGAGGTTTACGCCTATACTACTCGAGAAATAAAGCAAGACGAGAAATATGCGAGGGCTAAACGGGGCGAAAGGGTTCCCGTTTTCTTAGGAGTTAGAGTTGAAAAGGTCTTTTGGGACAGGTTTCTCGGAAGGCTGAGGGTTCATGGAATAATATGCCAGGCACCGGACATAGTCCCAACAGGCGCACATCACACTTTAAATATTGCCATTAATACGCCGGTAACCATAGTCAAGGAGGAATGGCCTCGTCACCACGTTGAAAGACTTGAAACGGCTGAAAAAACTTCTGAAAAACCCCTAATCATAATTGCCATAGACGATGAAGGCTACGCGGTAGCTACGACAACCCAGTACAGTGTTGATGTGAAAGTGGAGGAGAAGACGAGGCTTCCAGGAAAGTTTGAAGCTGAAAAGCGAAGCGCTGCCCTCAGAGAGTTTTTCCAAAAAGCTTTAGATAGCCTCCGCCAAATTTGGAACGAAAAACGAAATCCGATAGCCGTTATAGGTGTCGGCTTTGTCAAAAACGATTTTGTGGATTTTGTCAAGCGGGAAGCACCGGAAATAGCTAGGTCAATAGCGGATGTCAAAAGTGTAAACAACAGTGGAGTTGCTGGGATTTACGAGGCGATACGATCTGGGGTTCTCGCTAAAACCATGAAGCATCTGCGTATCTTAGAAGAGACTGAAGCTATCGAAGAAATTTTAAAGAGGCTTGGGAAGAGCGAGAAAACTGTGGCTTATGGGTTGAAGGAGGTATCTAAGGCCGCCGACTTTGGAGCTGTTGAACTTCTCGTTTTAGTTGAAACCGTGCTGCGCGAGGCGTCAGATGAAGATCGTCTATCCATTGAACAGCTAATGAGGAATGTTGAGGCAAAGGGCGGAAAAATCCTTGTTGTTAGTGCGGAGCACGAAGCCGGAGCAAAGCTGACAGCTCTGGGTGGAGTCGCCGCCCTCTTAAGGTTTGCATTGCCGGCTGACAGCCCTTAAACACTTTTTAGTCTCCTCCGGACAGCTGGGTTTTCCTCTGCAAGCCTTTTTAAGACTTGTTCGAAAGTTTCGCTTTCAGTCAACTCCCTTTCGATAAAGACTCCTGTTCTGCCAACTTCATCCCTTCTCAGCAGAGCGTGGACTCTGTCAAGAACTGTTTCCACGGATATGCCAAGAAGCTTGGCAACTTGCTCTTCGCGTCCTATAATGGAACTTTCTCTATGCCCCTTTTCTGTAGGTTCAATAAGCGTTAAGCGTTTGTCCACTCCTGGAAAACGCGAATTAGCCTTCAAATCCTTTAAGGTTGCTTCACCGCCAAACTTGTAAAATTCCCGCTCCACCTTACGCATTCTCATCAACGGGAAAGAAACACTCGTTTTTTCATCTATTTCAATGTAAGCTTTCATGGCGTAGGCTGGTGTGGCTTGCACTATAAGCCTTCTGTTTATGGGTATGCCTGCACTTTCAAGGGCTGTTTCTACGAGGAAGGATGACGTCTGGCTTAGTATAAAGACGTCTACATCGCTTTTTTCTGTGACGTCTCCTCGGGCTATGCTGCCATGCACTATGGATTCCATGTTAAATTTTTCCAGTGCTTCCATGATGCGTATTGCTTTGGCTCTGAGCTCTTCTAGAAGCTTCCAGCGTTCATTTGTGTATATGACTTCGTTGAATTCTAAGCGTCTAAGCGGTTTCTTAGCCAAGCCTTTTCCACTTTCAGCATTGAGAAACTCTTATCACGTTTAAAAACCTTTAAGCGTAAAAGGGCAAAAGCCTCTGGCAAGTGACATTGTAAATGGACAGCGTCATCTGCACCATTTGCAAGTGTAAACCAGCCTTCTATTTTAGGCGGTATTCTGGTGAAATGCTTTGCAAGGGCTGCTTCGTCGAGTCACTTAAAAACAAGGTCAGGGCCACAATAGCAAAATACAAAATGTTTGACTATGACGACAAAATAGCCGTGGCGGTTTCAGGCGGCAAAGACAGCATAAGCCTTCTCCACGTACTCGCGAAGATAGAACGCGATTATCCTAAGGCTTCGCTTGTGGCGGTTTCAGTTGATGAAGGTATTGCCGGCTACAGAGACGAAGCTCTAAAGATAGCCAAGGAAAACTGCGAAAAACTTGGCATAGAACACTACATAATCTCGTTTAAAGAGCTTTATGGCTTTACTCTTGACGAAATTGTCCAAGGAATTAGGGCTGGTGGCAAAAGCGAACTTACGCCATGTGCTTACTGTGGGGTTTTAAGGCGAAAGGCTCTGAACATCGTTGCTAGAAAGGTTGGGGCGGACAAGCTTGCAACAGCCCACACTTTGGACGATGAAGCTCAAACAGTGCTTTTAAACATGCTTCACGGCGATGTCACGCGTATAGTTAGAGAAAAACCCGTCACGGATGAGGTGCACCCTAAACTTGTCAGGCGCGTTAAGCCTTTCTGTGAAATTCCAGAAAAAGAAACAGCCCTTTTTGCCTATATTAAGAAGATAAAGTTTCAAAGCATGCCTTGTCCATATGCACCGGAAGCATTGCGGAGCGATGTTCGCCAATTCTTGAACAGAATGGAGGAGAAGCATGTTGGAATAAAGTATACGGTGTTTAAGGCTGCTGAACGGATTAGGTATGCTTTGGAAAAAACGGTCAGCGTTGGAGTCTTAAAAGAATGTTGCATTTGCGGAGAACCAACGGTGCAAGATGTGTGCAAGGCTTGTGAAATGCTTCAGCGTTTGAAAGCCTAACCGATACTCTAATAAGGGCATTGCTTTAACTATAAGGCTTTGATGATTGATTTAATAATCATTCTTGCATCTGTAACAGTTGTAAGCCTCATAGCCTTCATAGGAATAATTTTCGCCGGAATGCGAGAGGAACTGCTAAAACGCATAACAATACTCTTGGTCGGATTCGCCTCCGGCACATTAATTGGCGGAGCCTTCTTGCATCTGCTTCCGGAAGCCCTTGAATCTAGTAATGACGCGACAACAGTTTTCTTTTACGTGATAGTTGGTATGGTCGTCTTCTTCGCCCTTGAAAAGTTCTTTTACTGGCGTCATTGCCACGAGAGAGGATGCCCAACCCACGCCTTCGTGTACTTGAACCTTATTGGAGATGGAATCCACAACTTCATCGACGGAATGATCATAGCCGCAACTTACCTTGTAGCGCTGGCTTCCGGCAGCTACCAATTGGGTTTCGCCACAACCGTAGCGGTAGTTTTGCATGAAATTCCGCAAGAGCTCGGCGATTTCGGAGTGCTCATTTATGGGGGGCTAAGCCGCAAGAAGGCTTTAACCTTCAACTTTATTTCGGCTGTGACTGCCGTGGCTGGCGCTTTGATGACATATTTTTTGGCGCATTTACAAAGTATAGAAACTCTTCTTGTTCCTTTCGCAGCTGGCGGTTTCATTTATATAGCAGCTACCGACCTTATGCCTGAACTTCACAAGAAATCTCATGCAAAGGAGTCGTTAACCCAATTCGTTGTCATTCTTCTCGGGATAGGGTTAATGGCTTTCCTTAAAATTGCCTTTGACTACTAACCCTTGTCTGCTTTTAGCTTTTTCCTTAATTTTACGTAGTAGAGCTGAAGCTTCGTTTGCCGTTTTTGCTGAAGCCACTTTTCCGGCTTTTTCCAGCAGTATTTTTGAGCCGCAGTAGGGGCACGTCCTCGTTTTCTGATCTGTTTTAGCCAATAAATAGCCTCCGCACTTGTGGCATACTATAACCGCGTAGTTTGGCATAGGCTTTTGCTCCGAAAACCTTTTCACGGCACGATAAATAAAACGCTTAGTGTTAATGTTAAGATGATGCTGATGGGCGCTGAAAAGGCAGAGTCAACGAAAGAACAGTATAACCTCAAACAGGTGGTGATCCAGTATTTCAAGAGGAAAGGCTACAAGGTGGAGGAGAACGTCAGCCTAGAAGGATATCGAGGCGTTCAAAGGACTTTTGATCTAGTTATTCAAAAGGGACGTCTAACCCAATGTGTTTGGGTTAAGGATTGGAAGAGAACTATAGGCATAAACGTCATAATAAACCTTGACAAAGCGGCGGAAGAGGTTGGGCTGCCGAACCCTATAATTGTTGGTGAACAGTTCAGCGACCACGCGAAAGCCTACGCCAACAGGAGAAAAATAATGCTCCTAACAACACGGCAAATCCTCCAAAGCCTTAAGGGTTAAATACGTAGATACTCTTCCAGAAGCCCTTCCCGCTCCAGTTTGCCAAGCCAGTCTACAATACCTACGTGACATTTTCTCGAGCCGTTTAAAACTTGGAGAATTTCCGCCACGACATCTTCAACGCTTCTGCCGGAAGCATCAATTTCGCATACTTTTTCGCTTCCATAGGCTTTTAAAGCTTCCACAAGGCAGACGTCTAAAATTTCCGCAGCCAAATTCTCCCAAAGCTTGTTGCCCACGAATCCAGCTTTCTCCATAAACTTCCGCAACTCCACGGGGTTACGCCGTAACACAAAAACATGGGTCGCAATTTTCTCGGAGACGACGCTTGCAGCGTAATGTCCATCCACAACGACCGCTTGTTCACCGCAGTTTTCCACTATTTTGCGGATGACCCTTTTCATGCGCCTCTCGTCCACAACCACGGTTTCCCTCTTCTCATCTCTGCCTAAAACAAGGTTTTCCCTCAAAGCCAGTTCAGTCAAGTTCACATATAAAGCATTAAGTCTCTCCGCTAACAAACGCGCTACAGAAGTCTTGCCGACGCAAGGCGTGCCTGTAACCAAAACAACCCACTTAACCATAAACATCAGCCCTATTATGCGCTCCAATACAAAATAATCTTTCCAAAACATTTATTGAACACATCCGCCAATAACATTTTGGGCTGGCGAGTTGGCGCGTGGCTTTCGGGCCGACGTGATGAGGCCTGAGGAAACTCCGCCCACATGTAGAAGTGCAACGCCCGCAAGGGCGTAGGGTGAGAGCCCTGGCAACGGAGCAGAAACGGAACGCCCACCCAGCAGATGCCAATGAGACATGCTAAGTTGTCGAAAATGCTGGGTGGAAACGGTGAAACGGCCGTCCTGCACGTGGAAAGGGCAAATAGCGCTGATGAGGATTCTACCCGAAAGCGCAGGTAGCCCGATTAGCCAAATGCCACATAAAACAGAAGGCGGGTTACAGCCAACACGCCAGCCCA
>JAWAZC010000012.1:0-34358 GCA_038817995.1 Bathyarchaeia archaeon
TCTAGTTTTAGGCACAACCCTCCTGTTTTCTGGTTGTAAGTTGTTTTAGCACTGTGAACAGTCTGAAATGGCTTTAGCTGGATGGAAAACCATATAAATCGCTATGCAGCTGTTCAATTGCACAGTTGGAGAGTCTATCAAGTGCCAGAATGGGGATACTCAATACCTGATGAAGCGTTAGACCCGGAAAAAACGGTTAAGGCAAGCGGGCGAGAGGTTAGGGTATCCCATAAAGCAGCCCGCGAAATATGCAAAACCATTAAAGGAATGACTCTTAACGAGGCTAAGAGATTCTTGCGGGACGTTATAGCCAAAAAGAAGGCAGTCCCCTTCAAACGTTTTAAGAAGAAGTTGGGACACCGCCACGGATTGGAAAAGGCTTATGCGGGCAGATATCCAGTCAAAGCGGCTAAACAGATATTAAAGATCCTTGAAGGGGCGGAAGCAAACGCTGAAAATAAGGGCTTGGACACTGAGAGGCTTAAAATTATTCACGCGTCAGCTTACCCCGGAATGAAGATTAAGCGCTATATGCCCCGAGCCTTCGGAAGAGCTACTCCGAAATTTGAGACTTTAACTCACATCGAGCTTGTCTTAGAGGAGCAGCCTGAAACAATTGCGGAGGAAGCCTAGATGGCGGTTGTGAAACATTTCATATCAAAAGCCAAAAAGAGGGCGGAAATAGACGAGTTTCTGCAGAAAAAGCTTGAAAAGGCAGGTTATGGGGGAGTGAATATTGCGGAAACTCCGCTTGGCACTCATATAGTCATTTATGCCATGCGTCCCGGGCTTGTGATAGGGCGAAGTGGTGAAACCATTAGAGAGCTTGCTAAAACATTAGAGGAAAAGTTTGGGGTTTCAAACCCGCAGATTTCAGTTTCTGAAATAGAGGTTCCAGAATTAAATCCGTACATTGTTGCCACACGGATAGCGTCAGCCCTAGAAAGGGGTGTGCACTTCCGGCGGGCCGGTTTCTGGGCTCTAAATCAAGTCATGGAGGCAGGAGCTTTAGGCGTAGAAATAATTATCAGTGGTAAGCTGAGGACTGAAAGGGCGCGGTATGAAAAGTTTAGGGCTGGCTATTTGCCCAAGTGCGGCGATCCGGCGATGAAGTACATGCGGAAAGCCGAAGTCCACGTGCAACTCAAGCCCGGAATCTACGGCGTTAAGGTTAGGATAATGCCTCCCGAGGCTAAGTTTCCGGATAAGCTTGAGATTGTAGAAGCTCCACAAGCAGAAACAGAAACTGAAGAAAAGCAGTCCGCGGAAACAGCTACTGAAGAGTTCGAGAAGGAAGCTGGGGAAGCAGGTGGAAAAGAGGAGGCTGCTGAGTAAATGCCGATAATCAGAGTTAAAGAAATCAGAGAAATGACCCCGGAAGAGCGAACCAAAAAGCTCAACGAGTTCCGAACAGAACTTCTTAGACTTAAAACTATGGTTAAAGCTGGCGGCGCTGTGGAAAACCCTGCAAGAATAAAGGAATTGCGAAAGGCGATTGCTCGAATATTGACCATCGAAAACGAGCAGAAGCTTAAGGCAAAGAAAAAACTAGAAATGTCTGGGAGGGAGGAGGGGGGTGGCGGTAGATGAAAGTAACACCAGACATAATACGCTATGAATTTATTGGAACGGAAGCTAAAGTTGTAAAAAGCACGAACTCCGATTGTATTGGTATACGTGGCAGAGTTGTCGATGAAACTAAAAACACTTTCACTATCATACACGGTGGCAGGAGAAAAATGATCATTAAAGACTCGTCGGTTTTTCATTTTAAGTTTTCCGACGGTACTGTTGTAGAGATTGATGGTAAACTTCTTGTTGGGCGTCCCGAAGACCGCCTCAAAAAGCGGGTTAGGAGGTTGTGGTGATGGCGCTGACGTTTAAGAAACCGAAGAAAACATGTAATGATCGAAACTGCCCTTTCCATGGGAAACTTTCGATAAGGGGGCGTATATTGGAGGGTGTCGTCGTCAGCGCCAAAATGGATAAAACCGTTATAGTGCGACACGATTACCTACATTACGTGTCAAAGTTCATGAGATATGAAAGGCGGCACAGCCGTATACCCGCCCACAACCCACCATGCATAGACGCTAAAGAGGGCGATCACGTCATAATAGCCGAATGTAGACCAATCAGCAAAACCGTTTCCTTTGTTGTTGTTGAAAAGAAGGAGGCAAAGTAGGATGGCTGCAAAAGCAAAAACAAGGGGTCTTGCTGCAAAGGGAGTTATTGGTCAGAGGCCGAAAATTTCCAGGGGGTTACCCACAGGCGCCATAATCAAATGCACCGACAACACTGGTGCAAGAGAACTTCGCCTAATCCAAGTTATGGGCTATAAGGGGAGGAGGGGTAGGCAGCCATCCGCCGCTGTGGGAGACCGTGTCACAGTATCTGTAAGGCGTGGAACTCCAGACATGCGTAAAAAAATTTTCCAAGCAGTTATAGTAAGGCAAAGAATGCCCTTCCGAAGAGCTGATGGTGTATGGGTTCAATTCGAAGACAATGCTGCCGTGATAATAACGCCGGAAGGTGAAATGAAAGGTTCCGAAATTCGTGGACCTGTTGCCAGGGAGGCTGCTGAAAGGTGGCCGAGAATAGCAAGCGCAGCAAGCATAATAGTATAGCGAGGTAAAAGCCATGCAAGTTGTGACTAAAACATCAAAGCCCTCAAAGCAAAGGAAAAGGTTATTCCAAGCTCCGGACCACATACGTTACAAACACTTTGCGGCTCCGTTATCGCCGGAGTTAAGGAAAACTTATGGCATACGAAGTCTTCCCGTGAGACGCGGGGACACAGTCCGTGTTATGCGAGGCGATCATAAAGGGTTTGAGGGAAAAGTTTCCAGAGTTGACAGGAAGAAATTCCGCATTTACATTGAAGGTTTAACTAGAGAAAGAGTTGACGGAACTACTGTTTTCATTCCTGTGCACCCTTCAAAGGTCATGATAACCAAACTCAACCTAGATGACAAGTGGCGAAAGAAAATTCTTGAAAGACGAAAGAAAGCAAGGGAAGCCGCGGAGATCCGTGAAAAGGTTGAAGAAAAAGTCGAGAAACCTCTAGAAGCCCCTGCTAAAATCGAGGAAAAGCCACCGGAAGAAAGACCAGTAACAGTTGTAGAAGAACTTCTACCAGTTGCTGAAGAGGAAAAGCCAAAAAGGAGAAGGAGAACGGTGAAAAAAGCAGTAAAAATGAAAGCAGTAAAAATGAAGGAAACCAAACCAGAAGCGGAAGCAGAAGCCAAAGCAAGAAGAAGGAAAAAATCTTCGGAGGAATCAAAAGTTGGGTAAAAAGGGAGGCTCAACAACCCTAAAACGTAAGCCAGCGCCGAAAATTTGGCCTATTCATCGAAAAGAGTACGTTTGGGCCGTAAGGCCCACGCCCGGCCCTCATTCTCTCGATAAATGTTTACCCCTAACCATAGTTTTACGCGAGATCCTTGGATTTGCGAAGACAAGAAGAGAGGCCAAAATTATAGCGGCTCAAGGAAAGGTTTACGTTGATGGAAAAGTTAGACGAGAAGACAAGTTTCCAGTTGGACTCATGGACGTTATATCTTTTCCAGAGATAGACAAACACTTCCGTGTGCTACCATCCCACAAAGGCTTAATTCTTCATCCCATCTCCAAAGAAGAAACAACCTTCAAACTTTGCAGAATAGAAGATAAAACAACAGTCAAGAATGGACATATACAGTTACACCTCCACGACGGCTCAAACGTTCTAATAAAGGTGGTGGACCCCAAAAATCCCCAAGAAGACATTTACAAAACTTTTGACACAGTTCAACTAAGTCTCCCAGACAGGCGGATTATCAGGCACATAAAAATGAAGGAAAAAGATTTTGCACTCATAACCGGTGGCAAAAACATGGGAAAGTATGGTAGGATAATCAAGATTGAAGAGGCGAAGGGGAAGAAACGCAAAGACGCCATAGTAACCATAGAGGATGAAAAGGGAAACCGCTACCAAACAATCCTAGACTTCGTATTTGCAATAGGAGAGGATGGTCCATTAATATCTCTGCCGGAGGCGTCGCAGAATGTCTGAAGACGAAATGCGGAAAAAGTGGGAAGAAAATCCCATGCTTAAACCTAGAATAGAAAAAGTTGTCGTAAACGTAAGTGTTGGAAAATCCGGAGAACCTCTAGAAAAGGCTTCAAAAGTTTTGAAGGATTTGACGGGACAAACACCATCAAAGAGGAAAGCAAAGAAAACCATAAGAGACTTCGGGATAAGGAGAGGCGAACCCATAGCCTGTGTCGTAACACTTAGAAAGCATAAAGCCATAGAATTTCTAAAGAGGGTTTTACACGTAGTTGACTACAAGCTTCCCAAGAGTTGTTTTGATAAGCATGGAAACTTCGCTTTCGGCATAAAAGAGCACATAGAAATCCCTGGAGTCAAGTACGATCCTGAAATCGGCATATTCGGCATGGACATCTGTGTCTCGCTGTGCCGGCCAGGTTGGCGTGTTAAATATAGGCAAAGGGCAAGGTCAAAGATTGGTCGCAGTCATGCTTTATCTCCTGAGGAAGCCATGCTTTTTGTTAAAGATGCCTTGGGGGTTGAAATAGTTTAAGGAGGTTATGTGAGGTATGGCTAAACAGAAGCCTAAGAAAGAGCGAAAATATGGTAAGGGTTCAAGGCCATGCATAAGATGCGGGTCATATGGCCCTATCATTCGGCGTTATAATTTATATCTGTGTAGGCATTGTTTTAGGGAAGTAGCCAAAAAACTGGGCTTCAAAAAGTATGAATGAGGAAAAGGGCTATGGATGTCCTGGCAAACGGCTTAACAACAATATTGAACAACGAGATGCGGAACAAACGGGAATGTGTGATTAGCCCAGCCTCTAAACTTTTAGGTAAAGTTTTGAGGGTTATGCAGTTGCACGGCTACATTGGTGAGTTCGAGTTTATAGATGACGGACGTACTGGAAAATTTAAGGTCCAGCTTCTGGGCAGAATAAACAAGTGTGGTGCCATAAAACCACGTTTCGCTGTGAAGGTCGATGAAATTGAAGATTGGGAGAAAAAGTTTTTGCCTTCTAGAGATGTAGGCCTATTAATCATTTCAACGTCGAAGGGCGTGCTTTCCCACAGAGAAGCCAAAGAGAAAAAGATCGGGGGGAGACTTCTAGCATTTGTATACTAGCGAGGGTTTCGCGATGCGTGCTGTGGAAGTTTCAAGAATTCTGCAAATTCCAGACGACGTGGAAGTTACGTTAGAAGGCAAAAAGGTAACCGTTAAAGGAGCTCTGGGTACACTCACGAGGGATTTTTCATACGCACCAATCTCAATGGAGCTTCATGGAAAAACCCTTAAGATATGGGCTAACTGGCCTCGCAAAAAAGAGAGCGCCCTCGTCGGCACGGTTTATGCGCACATTAACAACATGATAACCGGTGTAAGAAAGGGTTTCACTTACAAGTTGAAAATTGTTTTTTCCCACTTCCCAATATCGGTTAAAGTCCAAGGAGACACTGTTTTAATCGAGAACTTTACTGGTGAAAGAAGCCCGCGGAAAGCCAAAATCGTCGGCAATGCGAAAGTTAAGGTTTCAGGCGACGACGTGATTGTCCAAGGAATAAACCTTGAAGAAGTCAGCCAAACGGCGGCAAACATAGAACAAGCAACCAAGGTAAGGCGAAAAGACCCAAGAGTGTTCTTGGATGGAATATACTTATATGAACGCAAAGAGGGGATGGATTGAAATGAGCGAACCTAAGACTGCGGTTTTAGAAAGAGAAAAAGTTCTCCGTTTAAGGGCTAAAGTGAAAAAGAAGAAGCCGGACTTTGTGAGGCAGGAAAGCTGGCGATATGACCGCTTAAAGGAAAACTGGCGTAGACCAAAGGGCATAGACAATAAAATGCGGAGAAAAATCAAGGGATGGCCGCCGACAGTTAACGTTGGATATCGTGGACCAAAAGCTGTGAGGGGTCTTCACCCTTCTGGCTATGAAGAGGTTTTGGTTTATAATGTTGAAGACCTTAAAAAGGTGGATCCAAAAACGCAGGCTGTTCGGATAGCCCACACTGTCGGCAAAAAGAAGAGGATGCAAATTCTTCAAGAAGCAAAGAAGAGGAAGATAATGATTCTGAATTTGAGTGAGGCTAAAGAGGAGGCTAAAAAAGTATCCTCAAAAGAAATAGAAAAAACTGAAGTTAAGGAAAGAGAAGAGAAAGAAGAAAAAGTGGAGGAAGCCGCCGAAAAAGAGAAATCGAAGGCTAAACGAAGAAGGGCTAAAAAAAAGCAGTGAAGAAGAAGGGGGAAAACAAGAGCAGTGACAAATCTGAGAAGTCAACGACGTCTGGCGGCCCAAATATTGAAAGTTGGGCAGGATCGAGTATGGATAGATCCAAATAGAATAGAGGATGTAGAGGCCGCTATAACCCGTGAGGAGATTAGGAAGCTAATTCATGAAGGAGTAATCAAACCATTAAAAGAGAAGGGGGTCAGCCGCGCAAGGGCGCGAATGGTTCATGAAAAGAAAAAGAAAGGCTTAAGAAAGGGTCCGGGAAGCAAAAGCGGAGCTGCTAAAGCTAAGGTTTCTAAGAAGGAGGCTTGGATGAACAGGATTAGGGCGTTACGGAAGAGGCTTCGTGAACTTAAGGCTCAAAAAATTATCACTGAAAGCACTTATCGGAAGCTTTATGTGATGGCGAAGAGTGGAAGGTTCACCTCCGTCGCGGACATGGAGCGCTATATTAAAGCGCATGACTTGTGGAGGAAACGTTGATGGCAAGAGATTCCCGTTACTGCGTGCCTTACCGTCGAAGGAGAGAGGGCAAAACCAATTATCGGAAACGTAAAGCGTTGATAGTTTCTGGAAAGCCGCGGCTGGTTGTTCGCGGTTCATTAAAAAACATTATTGTCCAGATAATTGAGGCCAAGCCTAAAGGTGACGTAGTTTTGGCTTCAGCTCACAGCAGAGAGCTTCTCAAAAAGTTTGGTTGGAAGGCCCCGAGGGGTAACGTTCCCGCAGCCTACTTGACCGGGCTTCTTTGTGGTTTAAAGGCTAAAGCAAAAGGCATACAGGAGGCTATCCTAGATATTGGGCTGCACTCCCCAACGAAGGGAGCTAGAGTTTTTGCCGCTCTAAAAGGCGTATTGGACGCTGGCTTATCGGTTCCTCACGGCGAGGAGAAGCTTCCAGATGATGACAGGATTAGAGGTGCACATATAGCTGAATATGCTAAACTTTTGTCCACCAACACTGAAAAGTATACGGCGTTGTTCTCTAAATACTTGGAAAACAGTCTTCCACCAGAGCGGCTTCCTGAACATTTCACCGAAGTCAAGAAAGCTGTAGTTGCCGCGTTTGAGGATGGAGGTAAGAGTCATGGCAGATAAAGCCAGCCTAGAACAGTGGGTTCCAAAAACCCGTCTTGGAAAACTTGTTCAAGAGGGTAAAATAACCAGCATCGAAGAAGTTTTCATGGAAGGTTTACCTATACGTGAACCTCAAATTGTTGACGTTTTGCTTCCAGACCTCCAAGAAGAGGTTATAAACATAAACCTCGTCCAGAAACAGACAGATGCTGGGGAAAGGTCAAGGTTTAAAGCCATAGTTGCCGTAGGAAATAGAGATGGCTACCTTGGACTTGGTGCTGGCAAAGCGAGCCAAGTGCGGACAGCAATCGAAAAAGCGGCGATGAATGCAAGACTTAACATAGTTCCAATTAGGCGGGGATGCGGAAGCTGGGAATGCGGCTGTGGAAAGCCTCACTCTGTGCCTTTTCAAGTTGAAGGAAAGTGTGGCGGCGTTAGGGTCGTTATAATTCCGGGACCAAGAGGTTTGGGGCTTGTTGCTAGCGAGGTTGCAAAAGTGATTCTTGGGCTTGCCGGAATAAAGGACTGTTGGACCAGAAGCTACGGTTCAACAAGAACCGTTCCATCATTCGCCTACGCCGTTTTCGACGCTTTAAAGAAAACATATAGCCTAATAACTCCCATGGACTGGGT
Source organism: Bathyarchaeia archaeon (assembly GCA_038817995.1). Taxonomy (GTDB): domain Archaea; phylum Thermoproteota; class Bathyarchaeia; order Bathyarchaeales; family Bathycorpusculaceae; genus DRVP01. Next base: position 7,975 of record JAWAZC010000012.1, read on the forward strand.
GAGATAGTTGACTAACCAACCCCAAGAACGCAAATGCATAGCTGCTGTGAGAGTTCGCGGAATCATAAGCGCCCCTTTACAGGTAAGGGAAACTCTTCGCATGCTAAACCTAAAAAGAAACAATTATGCAATTTTAATCGACAACCGCCCGTCCTTCTTGGGCATGCTCAAGACGGCGCAAAACTTTGTTACATGGGGAGAGGTTTCAAAAGAAATTATAGCCGAGTTATTGAAGAAGCGGGGAAGACTTGTTGGGAACAAAAAGTTAACGGACGAATACGTGCAAAAACTCGGTTTCAAGTCGTTGGATGAGTTGGCAGAAGCCATATTTTACTGTAAAGTCGAATATTGGAAGCTTCCAGAAGTACAACCTTACTTCCGACTGCATCCGCCAACGAAAGGGTTCAAGGGTAAGATAAAAAAGGGCTATGGTATGGGCGGCGAACTTGGATACAGAGGCGAAAAAATTAACGACTTGCTGGAGAGAATGATCTAACTTCCTTACTATGGACATGTTCTTGTTGGCGATACCTTTTATAACCAGTTTACAGATGCCATTATGCTACGAGGGAGAAGATTTAGAATGAGATGGCGAAGAAGCAACAAACGCCCAAAATGGTTCAAAGCCGTAAGAAATTTAGATGAAGCGGAAGTTGGGAAACGCTTAAAGCCAATTAACTTTGAATACTTGAAAAAGAAAAACCCGTACACGTACCCATATAAACGGTTGAAGATTGACCGGAAAATAGCTTCTAATTGGAAGGAACCCAAGCCGTTGCTGGACGTTTTTAACGAGGAGGACTGCATAGTGGTTGTTGCAGAGCTTAAAGGTTTCAAGAAGGAAAACATAAAAATTAACGTGGAAAAGCATCAGTTAACCCTTTCAGCGAAAGCCCAGAGCTACAAATACTTTAAACGTTTAAATCTGCCAGATGCAGTTGTTCCAGAATCCATACATACAACTTATAAGAATGGAGTGCTGGAAATAAGGCTTAAGAAAGCCTTCAAGGAAAACGCAATAAGCAAACTGGCGGGTTAAAAGGATGCCTCATAGAATGAGAAAGATTAGGAAAAAACGTGGTTCCAGAACATGCGGCTATGGCAGAGTGGGCCAACACAGAAAATCCGGGTCGAAAGGTTATAGACGGGCAGGTCGTCACAAGCATGGTTGGACGTACGTCATAAAGTATGAACCAGATTATTTCGGCAAGAGAGGTTTCACTTCGCCCCAGAGTCAAAGACGGGTAGTTAAAGCCATAAATGTTGGAGAACTTGCAGAAAACATTGAAAAATTTCAACCAAAAGAAGAGCATGGCAAATTTTTTGTGGATTTGGAAAAATTTGGGATAACGAAACTTCTAGGGGCTGGAAAAGTTTCAAAACCCCTCATTGTAAAGGTGGCTTCATGCTCCAAGGCTGCTGCTGAAAAAATAAGAGAGGCTGGAGGACAAGTTTTAGTAGAGTCCCTTGAAGAATCCCGGGAGTAGCTGCTAGTCCATGGCTGGAAGATTTCTAAACGCTTTCAAACCAATTGTGAGGGTCATTCCAGAAGTCAAAGCTCCAGAGCGGAAGGTCAGCTTTAACGAGAAGCTTTTCTGGACTGCTATGGCCCTAATAATATACCTTGTTATGGCGAGCATTCCACTATATGGGCTTAGGGGAGGAGTGACGGAGAGTTTTGCTCCACTAAGAATTATCTTTGCATCGACTAGAGGTACGCTGATGGAGCTGGGTATAGGCCCCATAGTGACGGCTGGCCTAATCTTACAGCTTCTAGTTGGCTCAGCTATGATCGAATGCGACATGTCAAAACCCGAAGACCGAGCGTTATTCACGGCCGCAAGCAAAGTCTTAGCCCTAGTTTTAACGGGCGTTCAAGCGTCAGCCTACATAATAAGCGGCATGTATGGCACATTGTCCGGCACAATAGCAATAATAATCTTTCTGCAATTGTTGGCTGCAGGATTGATAGTCATGCTTTTAGATGAACTTGTCCAGAAGGGCTGGGGCTTCGGCAGCGGCATAAGCCTCTTCATAATGGCTGGTGTAGCCCAACAAATATTCATGGAATGCTTCAACCCATCGCCGCCCGTTGACGAATATGGAAGCGCAGGAGTTTTCATCGCGTTAGCGCAGACGATAATGAACGGAAAACCAGTAACCGGTCTGCTGCTTAGGGGAAACTACCCCTCGTTGGTTGGGTTTATGGCAACAATAACAGCTTTTCTCGTGATAATTTACATGGAAGGCGTAAGAGTGGAGCTGCCGCTTTCGTACGCTGGCTATCGTGGTTTCAGAAGCCGCTACCCAATCAAGCTGTTGTATGTTTCAAACCTTCCAGTGATTTTCGCTTCAGCCCTTTTCGCTAACATATACTTCTTCTCCTTTATTTTGTGGAATAATTGGAGCAGGCCTCATGGGGGGAACTTTTGGATAGACCTATTAGGCTGGTACAGGGTAGAAGGCAATCAATATGTGCCAGCCGGAGGCCTAGTTTATTATGTAACTTCTCCGGGCAACCTCTCAAACGTGATGGCTGAGCCTGTAAGAGCTTTTGGCTACTTAACGATTCTTGTGATTTTCTGCGTCATTTTTTCGCTTACATGGCTTGAAGTTGGCGGTTTGGGACCATCCACTGTTGCGAAGCAGCTTGTGGACGCTGGCATGCAGATTCCAGGTTATCGTCGTTCTGGAAAGGCTGTTGAACAAATTCTCAAGCGTTACATTCCAGCTGTGACGGTGCTTGGCGGAATAATAGTGGGTCTTATTGCAGGCTTATCTGACTTTTTTGGGGTTTTCGGCTCTGGTGTTGGAATTCTCCTTTCAGTAGGTATAATTTACCAGTACTACGAGATTTTAGTGCGGGAAAGAGCGGCTGAGATGTACCCGGCCTTCAGAAAAATATTTGGAGGCTAGTTAATGCTGCCCGTAGACCCGCCTTTATCAACGCTTTTCATTTTTTCGCTTGCCGCCACGGTGACCTTTCTCATGTCTCTTGCAAATCGTCTCTCTGCAGACCCTGAAAAATTAAGAAGTTGGAGAAAAGAAATTTCAGAATACTATCAACAGTTGCGGGAGGCCCAAAAAAGCGGGGACAAAAAACAGATAGAAAAACTCATGAAAAGGCAGCAGTACATACTGCAACTTAACAATAAAATTCTTTGGCAGTCAACTAAGGTGACGCTTGTATTCATTATTCCATTAATGATTGCTTGGTCCTTTCTGGGCGGAGTATACAGAGATGTTAACATCGCTTATTTTCCGGGCATCGGATGGGAACTCCCCATTCCATTGTTTGGGGGTTCTCTGTTTTGGTGGTATATGTTGTGTTCCCTCTTTTTCAGCACGTTGTTCTCACACGTATTCGGTTTGACTAGTGTGGAGTGATGTAGTATGCCGCGACCAGCCCTGCGGACGAAAAGTCGAAAACGCGTTTCAAAAGCTTTACCCGGAGGACGAACTGGCATACACTTTAAACGTGAAATTCCCGCTCAAGCTAGTTGTAGCGTCTGTGGTAACCCGCTTGCAGGGATCCCCCGTTTACTTCCATCAGAAACCCGAAAGCTTAACCGCTCGAAAAGGAAAGTTTCAAGAATTTACGGAGGACATGTCTGTCCAAACTGTCTAAAAACAGCGTTAAAACAAGCGGTAAGAGCCTCTAACGCTTCTGGTTGAGGCTATCCGGATGGCTAAAGAGCCTGTGATCATCTGCGTCTGTGGCATGGCTGGAAGTGGCAAAAGCACCGTAGCCAAAAAGCTAGCGGAAAAGTACGGGCTAAAATATTATTCCGGAGGGGACGCCTTAAAGGCTTTAGCTATAGAGAAAGGCTACAAACCTATCGAGAAAGGCTGGTGGGAGAGCCCGGAAGGTTTATCCTTCATGGATAACAGAAATAGAAACCCAGAGTTTGACAAGGCCGTGGACAAAAAGCTTTTGGAAGTGGCGGAGCAGGGCAACGTTGTACTAGATAGTTGGACTATGCCGTGGCTTCTTAAAAAGGGATTTAAAATATGGTTGGAGGCCTCTGCCAAGAAAAGAGCTGAAAGGGTTGCCAAAAGAGATGGAATAAGCATCGAAAAAGCCTTAGAAGCGTTGAGAAGTAAGGAGGAGAAAACAAAGTCCATTTACAAAAAGCTTTACGGGTTCAGCCTAGGAGAAGATTTCACACCCTTCCATCTGATACTGGATACCGATAATTTAACGGCGGATGAAGTCTTTCAAACTTTGGTCGCAGTCTTAGATCGACTGGTTTTTAATAAATAGCTTTTTCGCAATTCTTAAAAACATACTGGACAAGAAATCTTCTTCAATACTCCTTAGTCCTATATAATTCACAATCCAACTTAAAGAGGGAGAGGAAACTGGTAAACATTTCCTTAGGTTTAGTCACGGAAACTATGCAGGTGCTACTTGTCTTCAACATCCTTTTCATGTTTATGCTTTTCCCGCTGAGAAGTTCGTTGAAAAGAAAGGTGGTGGTCATTGTTGCTGGAAACTTTTTCTGTTTCGTATGGAGCGCATCTTTTTTCATGTTTGTGTTAACCTTTGCGAGCAACGTTTCTAGGGTTTTGCTTGCTATTTTAAGTCCGATGCTTAACTTGCTTTGGACCGTTTCTTTTTGGTCTGTAAGCCTAACGTTTTTAGTTGGATCCAAAAAGCAGCAAGCGATGGAAAAGGGATGAAAACATGTTTATCGAATTTTTGGAAGCCTTGTTCTTCCTTTTAACCGCTATTATGGCCGTCTACCTCGTTCGTCATTATCTTTTCACGGTAACGGTGCTTAAAACCAGCCAAAAAAGAAAGGTAAACTCAAATTTTGGGAATGAAGCTTACAAGCCGACTGTTTCGGTTTTAATACCAGCTCGCGATGAAGAACGTGTTATTGGAAGGATTCTTCAAAGGATGACAGAGCTAACATACCCAAAGGATAAATTGCAAGTAATAGTTATAGACGATGCTTCGCAGGATGAAACTGGGAAAATAGCAGAACAAGTACTCCAAAGTCTACAGCTACATTAAGGTGGTTCATCGCTGTGAACATGAAGGTGGACGTGGAAAAGCTTCTGCCTTAAACGTCGGGCTAAAACACGCTACTGGCGAAATAATACTATGTTTTGATGCGGACTATTACCCTCAAAGAGACATCGTAGAAAAACTTGTAAAAGCGTTTGAAGATCCAAATGTCGGAGCGGTTCAAGGCAGGGTGGTTGTTTTAAACGAGCCACAAAACATCGTTACAAGAATTGTCTCGTTGGAGAGAATAGGTGGATATCGTGTTGACCAAGAGGCTCGTGACAAGCTTGGACTAATTACGCAATTTGGCGGCACTGTGGGGGTTTCCGTCGAAAGCTTTTGGAAGAGCTTTGCGGTTGGGACGAGCAGATGCTTGCAGAGGACACAGACCTAACCTTTAGAGTTTACCTTGCAGGTTATAAGGTCAAATATGTCTTGGATGCTGAATGTTACGAGGAGGCTGTTGATAGCTGGCGGGCATACTGGAGACAGCGCTATCGATGGGCGAAAGGGCATATGCAATGTTCCTTCAAACATTCCTTAAACCTTTTGAAAAGCAACAAGTTAACGTTAACCCAAAAAATTGATGGACTACTTTTGTTGGGCGTCTATTTCATGCCAGTAATAGTCCTACTTTCATGGATCGTGGGCATTCCACTTCTGATCTTCAAATTTTCTCAATGTTCTTCTCCGTTTTGGACCGTTATTTCGATATCTCTGTACAGTGCAATCGGAAATTTTGCCCCGTTCTATGAGGTTAGTGTTGGAATTTACTTGGACGGGAGAACACGCGCCCAGTGGCTCATTCCCTTTTTAGCGCTAGCATTTCTATATAACATTCCAATATGCACAAAAGCTTTCCTAGACCTCCTGTTCTCAAAGCTAACACGGAAAAACAGCAACCGCTGGGACAAAACGGTGCATTCTGGAAGTGGAAACTCTTATATTATAATGCTTGCAAACTTAAAGAACAATGGTTCCGAGTCCGATTCTGTCTTCAACCGTGATGTTTCTTGGTGTACTGCTCTTCATAATTCTCATGTTTCTGCCATCCATAATTGAGTTAAAAAAGCCAGAAGATCCAGGGCCGAGAATAATCGGAGATTATAATTTTGTCTACCTCTACGACCTAGACGTGAAAAAACCTTACGGAGAGATTGATTCCAAAACTGGTGTTTTAATCCTTCGAGAAGTCACCGCCGTTCTGACGTTCTTGCCTGATTTGGAATCCGAGTTGATGTGCTGATTTCGTCAATTCTGGAAAGCTTTATAGATAGAGTTGCTAATGACCACAATTCCGCAGAGTGGTTTGAATGCGAATCTACATAGTCACAGCGTCGATAAACCCGCTAGAAAATCTCTGCATGCTCGCTGGTCACCTGTCTGCTGTTAATGAGGTTAAAGTTCTTGTCATAGACGAGGGCGACGAAAATGTCCGCAAAACGAACGATAAACTTTTGTCGGGGCTATCTCACGAGTATTACGGACCAAAAGAAAGGGAAGCATGGTTCAAAGAGCGATTTGGACGATCATATCAAAAGTATTCTAGGCTAATTCCCGGAAGATGCCACGCAGAAATTTCGTTTGGCTTTCTAAAAGCTTACGAAGACGAAGCGGACGTCGTGTTGGAACTAGACGATGACGTTGAGCTATCAGATGGCTTTCTAGAAGCCCACATTAACAACCTTTTTGGCGAAGAAGGTGTTACAGTTAGCTCCCTAGGAAAATGGTATAACACCATTGAAAACCTTGTCTTAAACACTAACCAAACGATCTTTCCAAGAGGACACCCTTACAATTCAGAGTGTAGAAACGAGAACTATGCATGGATAAACGAGGGTGGAAAATGCGTTTTAAACATGGGACTTTGGAGCGGACATCCTGATCTAGACGCTTTGACTATACTCTATTACGGTGGGCTGGACGGCAAATGTTCAATAGAAAGTATGGGACATAAACGGGACAAAGTAATTTTGGGAAAGGGAACATACTTCGCGGTTTGCAGCATGAACACCTCTTTTCTGCCAGTGGTTATACCAGCCTTTTATCAGCTTTACATGAACTTTAATGGAATTGACAGGTTTGACGACATTTGGTCCGGTGTTTTCCTTAAAAAAATTGCCGACCACGTGGGTGACAAACTTTGTTTAGGCAAACCTTCTGGAAAACATGTCAAGCGAAGCAGAAGCATTTTCAAAGATTTGCTTAAAGAGGTGAACGGGTTGGAAATGAACGAGTACTTATGGAGAATTTGCGAAACTGCGGAGTTCTCGGCTAAAAGCTATGCTGACTGTTACCTCGAACTGGCTGACCATCTTGACAAAAACCTAAATACCTTGGCGAAACGTCCAGAATACATGAAATTCTGGAAAATTCAGATAGAAAACATGCAGAAATGGGTTGAGGTAACAGATAAAGTATCATAAGAATGGTGTTTCCTTGCCAAAAAATTGGCCTATGGTTTCCGTGGTCGTGATAAACTTTAAAGGGACAAGCCAGCTTGAAAAATGTTTGAATTATTTGGTTCGGACAAAATATCCTCGCTATGAAGTAGTTGTTGTGGACTGTTTAACCAAAAATATAGAGTCTTGGGTTAAACAACGCTTTCCAAAAGTGAAGAAAGTTGTCCACTACGACCATGATATCGGGCCCTCCGCCTCTCACAATGTTGATAAGCACGTCTTAAACCCGGAAAGCAAGTACTTAGCTTTTCTTGATAACGACACCTATGTGACGGACAACTGGTTAACAGAGCTTGTAAAGGCTATGGAGAACGACGAAACAGTAGGTATTGCCCAAGCAAAAATACTAATGGCATGTAACGAAAAACTTATGGATCATGCGGGGATAGCTATAGACGCTTTAGGAACTTGGCACACCACGAAAGGCTTAAACGCCGATAGCTTTCAAAACATTGTCGAGCTTTTTGCTGCATCTTCTGCTGCGTGTTTAGTGCGCCTAGATGTCTTTGAAAAGGTCGGAGGTTTCGACCCAGAATATTTCATTTACGATGATGACACTGATTTTTCTTTCAGAGTAAGATTGCTTGGATACAAGGTGGTGCTTGTCCCCTCAGCTATTGTTTTTCACGGTGGGGACCCTGCGAGGGCCTCTTTGAATCTGCGAAAACTTTGGCATTCTGTCAAGAACAGAACTTACACGATGATTAAAAACTATGAATTGGAAAATCTTTGGTGGCGGCTTGTCATGTACCTTTTTTTAACATCCTTGGCTGGAATTGGATTCGTGGCTGTTGGGCGTCTTTTAGAGGCGAAAGAAACTTTTAGAGGCGTTTTCTATCCATTGCTAAATTTTAAACGGATTTTGGAAAAGAGGACGTTTGTGCAATCTTCCAGAAAGGTTAAAGACTCTGAGCTTTTTAAGCAAGGTTTTATAAGAAACGATATTCGCGCTACGGTTATAGATTTCAAAATGAAATTGGGACAAATACTTTAATAATTCATTTTGACTGTTGCAAAAGTTGGTGAAAATGGCGTTTCTTGAATGTGCTGCTTGTAGTGCAAAGTTCGAGGCTTATCCACCCCGGATTTTTTGCAGCAAATGTGGAGGCATATTGGAATACGGGTACAACTATGAGAAGTTTAAGGCTTTAAAGTTTATAGACCGCTTTTCTTTTTGGCGGTACAAGCAGTTTCTGCCAGAGGTTAAGAACACTGTTTCCATGGGAGAGGGAGGAACACCCCTTCATAAGGCTCAGCGAATAGCCAAAAACACGGGTTTCACCAACTTCTACCTTAAAGATGAAACAAGAAACCCAACAAACTCTTTTAGGGATAGATGCGCCGCGCTTTTGGTTTCTAACGCGTTAGACTTAGGTTATTACTCAGTTGTATGTGCCACGAATGGAAATTTAGGCGCCTCTCTGGCTGCTTATTGCGCAAAGTTTGGACTTGCTTGTCATGTTGTTGTTCCCAGAAACGTTGACGTTGGAAAACTTGCTCAAATGCTAATTTACGATGCTGTAATCGAGGAGTGTGGTGAACTTGTTGATGACTCACTGGAGAGGGCTGAAGAAATCGCGAAGGAGACAGGTTGTTATCAAGGTTCCTTTGAATTAAACCCTTTGGCTTTGGAGGCGCTTAAAACCATTGCCTACGAAGTTTTCGAGCAAGTTGGTGTTCCAGACTGGTTTATAGTTTCTATGGGAAGTGGTGGAACACTCTATGCCGTATGGAAGGGGTTTAAGGAGCTTAAAAAAGCTGGTAAAGTAGACGTTTTGCCAAAAATGGTTGGTGTTCAAGCTGAAGGATGTGCACCGATAGTCAATGCCTATTTATGGAAAACAAATAAACCAGTTTTAAAAACGAAACCTTTAACACACGCTCTTGCTATCCTAGTTAAAAATCCGGTTTATGGAACTTTAGCTCTAAACGCCATTAGAGAATCAAACGGTTTGGCAGTGGCGATTTCCGACGAAGAGATTTTCCTAGCGGAGAGGGAGCTAGCAAAGTTTGAGGGTATATTTGCTGAACCAGCAAGCGCCGCAACATATGCCGCTGCTAAAAAACTTGCAAATCAAGGATTGATGGGCAGAGCAGACAAAATCGTATGCCTAATAACTGGGAGCGGGCTTAAGGCCACCGACGTCCTGCAAGCTTTAACCAAAAAGAAGAAGACGGTGATCGTCGGCTTGGAACTAAGTACTAAAGAAAAAATACTGAGAATATTGAGCGAAAAAGATGCATATGGTTATCAGTTATGGAAAGAGCTTGGAAAAATTATGACGAGAGCCGCCATCTACCAGCATCTAAACGAGCTTTCAAGTAAGGGGCTTATAACGAGTTACGAGAGGGATGGACGAAAGTTTTTCAAAATCACGAAGCGTGGAATAAAAGTTCTTCAAGCGTTTGACGACCTAAAACTTTTATTATGAAAATATCAAAAATTTGCGATGGTCAAAATAGTTAAGTTGCAACTATAATAATCCGACGTCGAAGGAGCAGCAACTATGAAAAAGAAAAGTTTAACGAAAAAGATCAGCATTACGGCTGTTTTCACGGCTTTAGTCTGTGTAGCAACCATTAGCTTTACTGTTTATGTGCCAAGCACTAAAGGATACTTCAACATTGGCGAGGCCATGGTTTACACGGCTGCCATTCTTTTCGGTCCAGTTATAGGCGCATTTGCCGGTGGAGTTGGTTCTATGCTTGCTGACATTTTGCTTGGCTACTACTATTATGCTCCTGCGTCTCTCATTATCAAGGGTGTCGAAGGGTTTGTTACCGGTCTCCTAAGCAAAAAGTTGCAAGTCCTTGCTGAAAAGTACACAAGAAGTGAACTGAAATTATTTACCGTCGAGATATGTGCTCTTGTGGGTGTGCTTGTAAGTCTCGTGGGCTTCCTATATTATAGCGGCTTTGTTGAACTTTACTCAGGCGTGATTCCCACCGAAGAATTGACATCGAACTTTTTTATTCCCGCTGAGTTTTGGTTTGGAGTAGGTGCGCTTGTAATTTTAGTAACAGTGTCTCTTGCGTTTTTCTCTGAGCCAGAATATGGCCTTACGGTTTTTTCATGTATTTCTGGCGGGTTGTTGATGGTTTTTGGATATTTCTTATATGAGCAGTTTTTGCTTGGCGTTTTCGCCCTCGCCGAAGTGCCAATAAACATTGGTCAAATGACCATCGGCCTTATAATAGCAATACCACTGGTAAAGGTCGTTAAGTGTGCCGTCACAACTAGAAGCTAGGTGGGGGGTAGAGTTGAAACTTCCAGTAGGTAAGGTTCCCGTTGAGATACTAGAAAAGATTGTTTTCAAAAATTTAGGAGCAAAAAGACGAGAAGTCATTTTGGGACCTTCAACTGGCTTCGATGGTGCGGTGATTGATGTTGGCGAGAAATCCCTTATAGTTTCCATGGATCCGATAACGGGGGCTGTTGAGCGAATAGGATTGCTTGCGGTTAACGTTAACGCCAACGATGTTGCAACTTTTGGCGTTGAACCGATGTTTTTCTCCTCGTGTATTCTCTTACCGGAAAACGCTGACGATCAAATTGTCAAAGCCATATGCTCGCAAATGAATAAAGCTTCAAAAAACCTTGGAATAGCCATCATAGGGGGACACTGCGAAGTTACTCCGGGGCTTGTCAATCCAATAGTTATCGGCTGCGCCATGGGCATAACCAACAAGGGAGAATATGTGACGGCTGGGGGTGCTAAACCGGGCGACAAGTTGATACTTACAAAAAGTGCTGGTGTAGAAGGAACAGCAATTCTCGCCACGGAACGTTACGATTTGCTTTTAAAAAATGGATTTAACGAAAAGTTGTTAAGGTCGGCGCAGAAGTTTTTCGAAAAAATAAGTGTTGTAAAAGAGGCTATTTTAGCTTTTAAATCTGGAGGCGTAAACGCCATGCACGACCCCACGGAGGGCGGGGTCCTAGGCGGGGTCCATGAAATGGCTATCGCATCAAACGTTGGTGTTAGAATTTTTGAAGAGAAAATTCCTGTTGCAAGGGAAACCCTCGAAATCTGCAGTTTTTTCGGGATAGACCCCTTGCAGCTAATAAGTTCTGGAACCTTACTTATAGCATCGAAACCGGAATTTGCGGAAAAAATCGTTAAGGAGCTTGAGAGAAATGGAATTAAAGCTTCAGTGATAGGCGAGTTTCTCACAGCAAAGGATCAGCGCCTTTTTGTTCGGAAGAATGGTATTGTGGAAACGCTTTCACATCCGGAAAGCGACCACCTGTGGCTTGCCCTGGCAAAATATAGATAAGCCAAGTTAAACCAGCTAAAATGTGTTTGCAGGGGGCGACATGCTGCACTCAAGTCTTGGAAAGGTTTTCATAACGGGCGGTGCGGGTTTCATAGGAAGCCATTTAACTGATAGACTATGCATAGAAAATGTGGATGTTGTTGTTTTTGACAATTTAAGCGCTGGAAAACTAGAAAACATTGAAAAGTGGCTAAACGCACCAAACTTCCAGTTTATTTTAGGCGACCTCTTATTCCCAGAAAAAATTTTGGAACATTTGAAAGGTTGCGAAACAGTTTTTCATCTTGCGGCAAACCCTGAAGTTAGAATAAGCTCAGAGAACCCTAAACTCCATTATGAACAGAATGTGCTCGCAACCTTTAACTTGTTAGAGGCTGTTCGCAAAACTGACAGCGTTAAAACACTGGTTTTCGCTTCTACATCAACGGTCTATGGCGATGCGAAGCAAATCCCAACAAGAGAGGATTACGCGCCTTTAAAACCCATCTCGGTTTACGGCGCCTCCAAACTGGCTTCAGAAGCACTAATAATAAGCTATGCCTATAACTACGGATTCAAAGCAGTCATCTACAGGCTTGCAAACATAGTTGGCTCCAGAGCCCAGCATGGAGTAATATGCGACTTTGTTAAAAAGTTGAGAAAGAACCCAGAAAGACTTGAAATATTGGGAAACGGGACTCAAAGAAAATCTTACTTGCATGTGAATGACTGCGTTGACGCAATTTTGTTCGGCATGAATTTTGTTGGTGAAAAAGCGGAAATTTTTAATGTTGGCTCAGAAGATCAAATAACCGTTAAAGAGATAGCTGATATAGTCTGTAGAAAGATGGGACTGAAAAACGTCCAATATGTATTTACGGGCGGCGTTGACGATGGAAGGGGATGGAAGGGAGACGTAAAGTTTATGCTCCTAAATATTGATAAAATTAAAAAGCTTGGTTGGAAACCCAAACTGAACAGTCGGCAAGCAGTGGAGAAGGCCGTAGAAGAAATCCTAAAAGCGGGTAACTGACTGAAGGAATAATGTTTGAGGAGAAAGGATCAAAATTACCCCAAAGTTTCGGTAGTAATTCCTGTTAAAAACGGAGCGTCGAAAATAAAGGACCTTTTGGATTCTTTAATGCAAGTTGACTATGATAAAGACAAGCTTGAAATAATTGTTGTTGACGGGTGTTCAACTGATAGCACCCGAGAAATAGTTTCCAAATATCCAGTAAAACTTGTGGTGGAAGAAAAACCGGGAGTTAATGCCGCAAGAAATGCTGGCATAAAAAGCAGCACTGGGGAAATTATCGCCTTTACGGATCATGATTGTGTTGTTCCACGGGATTGGATTAAAAAGATCGTTGAGAACCTTCGATATCCTGATGTGGGATGCGTTGGCGGGCAAGTTTTAAGGTATAACGACGAGTTTTGGGCGCGGTATGCTGATGAAAGCATAATTCCCGTTATGCGGATATTCAAGAAGAAAACGTTGCTGAACAGATTAAGGTCCCCCATTTATTATCCTGTCGGATGCAATTTCGCTGTGAAAAGAGAGGCTGTGGAAAAAACAGGGTTTTTTGATGAACGTTTCGAGTATGGCTTTGACGAGTTGGAGTTCGCTGAAAGGGTTTGTGAAAAAGGATACAGAATACTGTTGACTCCTGAAATTACAGTTAAGCATAAGCATCGCTCAAACTTATCCGAACTTCTTAAGCAAGCGTTTCGTTACGGGCAAGGCGGTGGTTTAGTGCCGAAGATCAAGGGGGTTAACAGTATGCTATCCAAATGGGTCTTGCTCAGTATAACTGCCTTTTCCATTTGGTTCTTTACACTGCTGTCTTTAACAATATACGAAGTTTTAACGGGGTCGACAGAGCTTCTAATGACATTGCTTGTACTTCTATCTTTCCCTCCAATGGGGCTTATGGCGTTGTACACTTACCGAACCATTCGCTCTGGGGATGGAATGTATAAGCGCGTACTGATTTACCCATTTGTAGACATTGCGCGTTCTCTTGCTTTTGTTTTAGGGGGAATACATCGTCTACTAAGACCGGGGAGGCGAAGAACTTCTTGGAAGTTTTCAGTTCCAAAGTTAGATGCTAAAATAGGGAAAACTAAATTGCATACCTAACAGTTATGTGATTGTGGGTTGATTGTTGTGACGGAGAAAGAGGATCCTGTTAAACTTCACAAAGACGGGAACACGCTTTACGAGCTTGGCAAGTACGAGGAGGCAAAGGAAAAATTCCTGCGGGCCTCTGAACTCTATCAGAAGGCAAACAACTTCTTTGACGCAACGTATTCGCTTTTCAAGGCTGGTGAATGCGCCTTCATGCTTAAAGACTATGATAAAGCCGTTGAGTATTTTCTAAAATCCGCGGATTTATCCTTCAGCAAAGGCTTTGAAAGATTTGGAGTAAGCGCACTCGAATATGCAAGGGACTGCTACGAGGCTATGGCGCAAAAAGAGAAGGCTGCAGAAATAGAGAAGAAAATAAAGGAAGTTAAAAAGCGGCTAGAGGAATCCTTCTAAAACCATCCACTTTCCTTTATATCCAAGATTTTTCTATCTAAAATAGAACAGAAAGGGTGAACCATGCCCACCCCTTTTAGGGCCCTTGCAGAGTTATGTGAAAAACTGGAGGGCATGAAAAAGCGCACATTGATGGTTAGCCTAGTTTCCGATTTTCTTAGAGTTTTGGAGCAAGGGGAGGTTGAGCCTGCTGTTTCGATGATTCTTGGAAGAGCTCTTCCAAAATACAGTGAACACACTCTGGAAGTAAGTTGGGCTACTTTGAGCGAGATAATTAGGCGCATAACCGGAGTGGACTGGACGGTTTTTACAAACGCTTTTAATAAAACTGGGGACATCGGTGCGGCAACGAAAATAGTTTTTGAAAGCAGTGGGGTTAAAAAGCAACTGTCACTATTCGAAAGAGTTTTGACGATAAACGATGTTCGTAAGAGTTTCGAAACCATAGCCGAGGCCGTTGGACCCGGTTCTAGAGAGAAAAAAGAACGTCTTTTAGAAGTCCTGTTAAGTTCTGCGTCACCTATTGAAGCCAAGTATCTAGTCAAAATAATCATTGGGGAGATGCGTACAGGCTTCAATGAAGGCTTGATGGAACAAGCAGTTTCCGAAGCATTCCATATTCCACTTGAAATAGTTCAAAGGACTAGCATGGTACTTGGCGACATTGGTGCTGTGGCGTCTATTGCGAAAGCAGAGGGCCGAGAAGGTCTTTTGAGGGTGAGCTTCGAAGTTTTTAGGCCTGTTAAACTGATGTTAGCACAGATGGCTGGCGATGTGACTGAAGCCCTCAAAGAGCATGGTGGAAAGACGGCCTTTGAATACAAGCTTGATGGGGCAAGAGTTCAAATTCATAAGAAAGGCGAAACTGTCAAAATTTTTAGCCGTAGACTAACGGATGTCACTGAAAGCCTACCAGAAATTGTTGATTTTGTCAAGAAAAACGTTAAAGCCGAAAGTGCAATTTTGGAGGGAGAAGTGATAGCCGTCGACGGTAAGGGCCACCCTCTGCCTTTCCAGCATTTAATGCGAAGGTTCAAAAGGGTTCACGAAATTGAAGATGCAGTCTCAGCGATTCCAGTTAAGCTGTTTCTTTTCGATATCCTCTACCTGAACGAGCAAAGTTTAATATCGCTTCCTTATATTCAGAGGCGTCAAATTTTGGAGGAAAACGTTGGTGAAATTCCTCTAACAAAGCAGATAGTAACCGACAGTGTCGAAGAGGCTGAAAGGTTTCTTAAAGAGGCAACGGACGCTGGGCACGAGGGACTTATGGCCAAGAAGATCGACAGCGACTATGTTCCTGGCATCCGTGGAAAGCGTTGGCTTAAGATTAAGCCGACACTTCCTCCTCTTGACTTAGTAATCGTTGCCGCTGAATATGGTTATGGACGGAGACACGAATGGCTTTCAGACTATTATTTGGCGGCTCGGGACGCTGAAACAGGCGAGTTTTTAACTATTGGAAAGACCTTTAAGGGTTTAACAGACGCTGAAATCATTGAATTGACTAAACGCCTTAAAGAGCTTGCGGTAAAAGAAGAGCATAGACGCGTTTTTGTTGTTCCCAAAATAGTTGTGGAGGTCACCTACAACGAGATTCAGAAAAGCCCAAAATATCGATGTGGCATGGCCTTGCGTTTTGCACGGATAACCCGCATAAGAGACGACAAAACTTCAGAGGAGGCTGACACCATACAGCGGGTTAGAGAAATCTATGAAAGCCAATTCTCCAAAAAGGGTAATATATGGCTTGAAGACAGCAATAAACCTTGAAGGTTGGTTGGAAATGGCGAATACGGAAAAGCCCAAAATCACCTACAACGAATTTTACAGTCGCCAGCTGGCTCTTAAAGAGCTAGGCAAGGAAGGTCAGGAAAAACTTGCAAAATCAAAAGTCGCAGTTGTAGGGTTGGGAGGCCTCGGAACAGTTTCATCGCTTTATCTTGCGTTGGCGGGAGTGGGCCATTTGCGCCTAATAGACCAAGACACTGTTGAGCCTCACAACCTTCATAGGCAAGTCCTGTACACGCCTAACGATTTAGGCTACCCAAAGGCTGAGGTTTCGGCAAAGAAGCTTTCGGAAGTAAACCCGTTTATAAGTGTTGAGGCTGTTCCGGAGAATGTGAACGCTAGCAATGTTGAGAAACTGCTGGCGGGCGTCAACTGCGTCGTTGACGGTTTAGATAATATGCGAACCCGCTATCTGGTTAACCGTGCATGTGCAAAACTTAAAATCCCATATGTCTTCGGCGCAGCTATAGGTATTGAAGGCAACCTTTCGGTTTTTGCTCCGCCAGAAACCCCATGCCTCGAGTGTGTTTTGCCAAACATTGACGATGCTTCTTTGCTTACTTGTGATGTTAGAGGCGTTCTCGGTGCAGCTCCCGGAATAATAGGCACAATGGAGGCCATGGAGGCCATAAAACTGTTAGCGGGAATAGGCACGCCCTTAAAGGGCAAGCTTATGATCTGCGACTTCAACGACATGTACTTCACCACCATAGAAATCCACAAAAGGCCGAAATGTCCAGCATGCCGAGGCGAAACAATAGTTCAAAAAACTCATGAAAAACTGGTCTGGCTATGCGGACGGAACACCGTCAATATAAACCCTGAAAAACCAACAAAACTAGACATGGAAACTATTTACGCAAGGATAAAGAAAAACTTCAAAACTCGCCTAAAAACATCAATAGCTATAATCTTCATCCACAAAAACTATGAGATAACACTATTCAACGGAGGACGCGTGCTAATAAAAAATGTCCCAGACGAAGAAACTGCCGTAAAAGTCTACAATGAAATCAAACAAAAAATAGGCCTAAACTAATAACATTTATTATCACAAACAAACTTTAAACACTACAGAAAAATGCCGGGGTGGCCGAGCGGTTCAGGCGGCTGCCTGCAGAGCAGCTATACGTGGGTTCAACTCCCACCCCCGGCTTTCTGGCATAAACCCACAGATTTGTAAGTTAATTTTGTGCTCGTCTTTAACTGTTAAAATTGATACCCTTCTAGAGTTTTTGAAATAGAAAATGGGTTGTCTTCGGAAACCATTTTCGCCTCTCCTCTCTAGTTTTCCAACCGGCGCGTTGCATGGAATGCTCTTCTCAGTTTGTTGGGGGTTGCATGAATGGCACAAAACCTGTTGCTCTGTAAACCTTGCATAATAGGGCTCTGTTTTGCCATGATCCAGTGTATGCGTCCAATGTTTCAAGTTCATCCAACGTTAGCACGTTAGCGTTTGATATGAAGTTGCCATACCACCATTGTTTGTCGCCTGGGAGTTCTGGATACCACCAGCTTGCCTCGGCGTTGACGCATTTTGGATGTATAGCCTCCGAGATTTTAGCCTTCATCAATATTTTTCCTCTTTTGGTTTCAATCCAAATCCAGTCACCATCAGATATGCCTAACTCTTTAGCGGTTTCGGGGTGGATCTCAACCAGTGGGTCTGGGTGCTGTTCACGCATCCCCATTCCCCACTGCCTCAGCTCTGAGTGGAATTGAGGCCTAAACCTTCCACCTGTATTAAGGATTAATGGATAATCCTTGGCCAGTTCGGGCTGGGTCAGTGGGCTTTCCCAAGGCTCGATATAAAAGGGCAGAGGATCCCGGCCCAGTTGTTTAAAGATTGTAACCCAAATTTCAGCTCTGCCGGTGGGGGTTGCAAATCCCCTTGGTCTTCCTGTTTCGCTGTTTATTTGCTCATAGCCTTTCGGAGTCCAACTGGAGATTACGTAAAGGTCCTTAGCTTTTTCTAAGGTTAAACCTATGGAGGCTAGTCTGGCGTTATCCGCCTCTTCAAGGCTTTTCCACGGGAAAGCGTCCATCCACTCTTTTTCGGGCAACAATCTTCTAGCGAGTTCGCGGAAAATCCAGTACTCGTCTTTCCTTTCGCCCAGCGGCTCAATGGCCTTTTCCCATACGTTAACGTTTGGAGAGAAATCTTCGAAGTTGCCTACATAGGGCCTCTCAAGGGACTTGGTAGCCGCCGGCAGCACATAATCAGCAAAAGTACACGAAGGGGTCAGCCACCTGTCAATTACGACTGTAAGCTCAAGGTTTGGACTGCTTAAAGCTTCATAAACAAGCTTGGTGTTGGGAGCCCAAACAGCAGGGTTTCCAGTCCAAATAATCAAACACTTTATTGGGTATGGCTTACCAGTGATGATAGCTCTAGCAAGTAAAGGCCAAGCTACACTGAGCATGTGGCTTGAAGCGCAGGGGTTAACTTTCCACACTCTTCTGTAGTGGGGTTTAATAAGATCCAACATAGGCCAAGCCATCACTGGGAACATCTCTGCGCCTAGCATCTTCTTTTTAACTTCGGGTTTAACGTGGTCTTGATAGTCGAGGAGAGAATCTCTCAGAAACATTTTTCCGCCAATAATGGGGCCTGGCTGTGTCATTATGTCTCCGCCGACTATGTCGAGGTTTCCAGTCATTATTCTCAGCATTGCCCTAGCGATTTCAACGGATGAAGCAGCCCTTCCAAACTGGTCTGGAGCTAATCCTCTATAAACGCAGCTGGGCTTTGTTGTGGCGTAAAGCCTAGCCGATTCCTCAAGCAGTTTCTTCGGAACCCAAGTTATCTCAGACATCCGCTCCGGGGAGTATTCCATAACTCTTTCTTTAAAGGCTGTAAAGGCGGTTTTACACTTTACAGTCTGTCCTTCAATGGTTTCGAGTTCAAAATATCCCTCAAGCTCAACATCAACTTCCTCGTCAGGTATTGCTTCACCGTCAAGCCCATAGAATTGCTGTGTAACCGGGTCCCATATTATTGGGCTGTTCCGCGTTTTGTCCAAAGCCACATATCTGTTGTCTCTTCCGCCCTTAACAATGTCCTTTTCAGTTAACCACCAGTCCCTGTCTGTTCTAAGCAGCAGAGGCCCGTTTGACCATCTTTCAACAAATCTCCTATCGTAAAGGTTATCCCTAATCATTATGTAAAGCCAAGCTAAAAACACACAAGCGTCGGTTCCAGGTCTAAGTTGAAGCCAATAATCAGCCTCCTTGGCTGTTTCGGTGCAACGGGGATCTAAAACAATTAAATGCAACTCCTCTCCGCGTCTCTTTCTCTCCCTTATTATGTGCCAGTGTAGGGGAGTGGCTGCGGGGTAATTTCTGCCGTCCACCACTATGCATCTAGCGTGGGCTATGTCTGGATACTGAGTGCAAGTACCATAAATGCAATGCTGCAGGGCTATATCATTGCAGGCGCATACATTTCCCGGAGACGCTACATTTCCGGGATTGCCTATGGCAAACAAGAACCTGGCCCTAGCCCAATAAAGGTCTGTTCTATATGTTCCTTCGACAGTGCATATGCATTCGGGCCCATAACTTTCGATAAGTTTTTTCAGTTTTGAGGCTA
The DNA here is from genome assembly GCA_038817995.1 of Bathyarchaeia archaeon. GTDB lineage: Archaea > Thermoproteota > Bathyarchaeia > Bathyarchaeales > Bathycorpusculaceae > DRVP01. Next base: position 27,633 of record JAWAZC010000012.1, read on the forward strand.
TTTCATCCAGCGCCTGTTCCCATGATATTCGCTGCCATTGTCCGGAACCTCTCTCGCCTACACGTTTTAGGGGGTGCTTCAATTGTTCATGGTGATAAATGAAATCAACCATGTGGCTTATTCTTTCACCACAACAGTAACCCCTGCTTATGGGATGCTCGGGGTTTCCAGTCACCTTCAGAAGTTTTCCAGTATTCGCATCAATGTAGGCTAATAAGCCGCAACGCATCCAACAGCCTGGTTCCCCGGCGTGGCAACCAATTTTCTTAACGATCACCCCTTGTCCAGTCAAACTTCCACCAACAATTTGACGCAGCCTATTTTGCCCGTAACAAAAATAAAAACCTTATTAGTTGCGCTTTTCCTCCTAGATTTTTTAGTCGGTCTAGTCTCCCCTGTATGATTCGGAAATACTTAAATATCTGCTTCTCCTTTTAGATGGGACTCATTTTCATTGGCATTCTGAACTGGTGGGAAACATGGAGACTAAAGCATGGGTTGAAGTGGATTGGCACTCACTTAGCGTTGATGATGCTCTTCATATTTTACGCTCCAGCGTGAATGGATTGAGTAGCGATGAGGCTAGGGCTAGACTTACTAAATTTGGGCCTAATGAGCTAGTATCTGTTAGGAGGGTTTCATCCTTAAGGATTTTTCTTGATCAATTTAAGAGCGTTTTAATTTGGATTCTGATAAGTGCGACAATAATCTCCCTTATAATGGGTGAAGAGATTGACGCCATAGTTATCTTCACCATAGTTTTAGTTTCCTCCACACTTGGCTTCTTACAAGAGTATCGCGCCGAGAGAGCGCTTGAAGCGCTTAAAAAGATGCTGAGTCCAACTGTTACCGTAATTAGGGATTCTAGAGAGGTTGCTGTGCCGGTGAGGGATGTTGTCCCCGGAGATATAATCGTTTTAAAGGAGGGCGATAAGGTTCCGGCTGACGCTAGGATTATTGAGGCAGTAAATTTGCATGTTAACGAGGCGCCCTTAACCGGCGAATCGATGCCAATTCTAAAGGAAGTCTCGGCTCTTCCAAGTGGTACTCCCCTCCCGGATAGGAGGAACATGGTTTTCTCTGGAACTGAGGTTGTTAGCGGTAAGGGTAAGGCTGTCGTCGTCGCTACAGGCATGAATACTGAGATTGGCAAGATAGCAAGGTTCGTGACAGCAGCTGAGAAGGAGGAGACACCTCTTGAGAGGAGAGCGAAGGAGATAGGGAAATGGCTTGGGCTAATAGCCCTATCAATAGCAGCCCTAATAGTAATAGTTGGAGTTCTCAGGGGGATGCCATTAATGGAGATTTTTCTCTTCAGCGTGGCCTTAGCTGTAGCAGCGGTTCCAGAGGCTCTTCCAGCCGTCGTAACTGGAAGCTTAGCGATTGGAATGTACAGGATGGCTAAGAGAAACGCTCTCATAAGGAGGATGCCGGCCGTGGAAACGCTTGGCTCGGTAACCGTCATATGCTCGGATAAAACGGGCACGCTAACCAAGGGCGAGATGACTGTACGCAAAATTTACTCCCTCAATCATCTAATCGAAGTTTCTGGGATAGGCTACGAGCCTAAAGGAGAATTCCGAGTTATAAGCGGCTCTCAGGCGAATATTTTAGAGAGCGAAGGCTTCAAACTCTTAATGTTATCCTCGCTCCTCTGCAATGACGCCGAACTAGTAAATGAGGATGGCAACTGGAGGGTTAAGGGCGATCCTACAGAGGGTGCACTTGTAGTAGCCGCCGTGAAGGCAGGACTAAAGCAAGATGAAGTTAGGAAACTTTACCCGCGTGTAGGCGAGGTTCCATTCAGCTCAGAAAGGAAACTCATGACCACCATCCATTTAACACCAGAAGGCGATAGGATCGTCTGCATGAAGGGGGCTCCCGAAAGGGTTTTGGAAAAATGCACTTGCATCTACACTCATGAAGGCGTTAAAAAGCTAACTAGAAAGAACAAGGAGGAAATTCTGAAGGTCAACGACGAAATGGCTGAAAATGCTCTTCGAGTTTTAGGAGTAGCCTACAAGAGGATAGCGGATCACGTTGGATTAAACGAGGAAGAAATCGAAAGCAAAATGGTCTTTTTGGGCCTGATGGGCATGATGGACCCGCCTAGGGAAGAAGCCATTAAAGCCGTCAAAGTGTGTAAACGTGTCGGCATAAAGCCCATAATGATAACGGGCGATCACAAGCTTACGGCAATAGCGGTTGCTAAGGAGCTTGGAATTTATGAGGAAGGCGACGTGGTCTTAACCGGAGAGGAGCTGGAAAAAATGACTGATGATGAGCTAGAAAAGATTGTTGAGAAGGTAACTGTTTACGCGCGTGTCTCCCCGGAGCATAAGCTCAAGATTGTCCGCGCATGGAAAAGGAAAGAACAGATTGTGGCGATGACCGGCGACGGTGTCAATGACGCGCCAGCGCTTAGGCATGCGGATATTGGCATAGCAATGGGTATAACCGGGACTGAGGTAACCAAGGAGGCCGCCGACATGGTTCTCGCTGATGATAACTTCGCAACCATAGTGGCCGCTATAGAGCTTGGAAGATGGATTTACGATAACATAAAGAAGTATCTCGCCTACCTTCTACAAGCGAACCTTGTGGAGGTAACAGTCCTGTCTCTAGCGGTTTTATTTGGTTACCCACCACCGTTGCTCCCAGTGCAGATCTTATATATCAACTTGGCTACAGACGGGCTTCCCGCAATAGCCTTAGGCATGAGTCCACCAGACCCAGACGTTATGGAAAGACCGCCCAGAGACCCAAAAGAAACAATTTTCACTTGGGACGTTAAGTCTCTCATCCTGCGCACGCTGCTGGTAGGCGTGCCGTTTATATTCTGGGTTTTCTTATCCTCCATCCCTATCAGCGAAGACATTGCGCGGACAAGAGTTTTCATAGCATTCTTCTTCTTTGAACTGGTTTTAGCGATAACTTGCAGGTCGCTGAAATACACAATTGCTAAAGCTAAACCCCACAAGTTCCTTCTATTAGCAATCGCATGGGAGGTCCTCCTCCTAACGGTTCTACTAAGTTTTCCAGTAACTCGCCACGCGCTTGAAGTCGCTGAGCTGGAACCCCACGCCTTCTGGCTGGCCGCCACCCTATCGCTAGTAACGTTAGTATTTATAGAAGCGTCAAAGGTGCTTTCGCGAAAGCTGGGACCTACCAAGATATTTTAGGCATAAGCTTCACGGTTCATGTAGAAACCAAAAAGGTTGTTTGGAGTGCCGGGGGCGGGATTTGAGCCCGCGACCTCTGGACAATTGGGCGCCTTTAGCCCCTCTTGTTCTCCAGATTATGAGTCTGGCGCCCATTCCAGGCTAGGCTACCCCGGCTACTTTTTGGATTACCCCGGTACACTTTTTGTATTTTATTTGCGCTTCCTAAAAAACATTAAGTCGTCCTTCTGGCAAACACATTTAAAGCCTAACTCAAGAAACGGTCGTCCGGGTTTTGTGAATTAGTAACCAAAGAAGTCGTCGTGATCTACACGGCGACTTTCCCGATCTTCACCACTTATATTTTCTACAGAGCGTTGAAGAGAGTTTTGGAAAGTGTTAAAGAACCATGACATCGGAAAGCGAGGGATTATTTTTATGATCTCTCAAGCTTTTCAACTTTGTCCGGTCTTCCAAGGTAAACTATGTCAGCCATCCCCACAAAAAGGCCTGTTTCAACGACCCCCGGGATTGTTTTTAATGTTTTTTCTAGTTCAGCCGGGCTTTGTATAGGCCCGAAATTCACGTCTATTATGAAGTTGCCGTTGTCCGTTATGACTGGTCCAACTTTTCCAGAACTTTCTCTTAAAACGGGTTTTCCTCCGAGTGCGCTTATTTTGCGGATTACCAGTGGGGCGGCGAAGGGCAAAACTTCCACGGGAACTGGTTGACCGTTTTCTCCTAAGGTTTTTGCTTTTTTCCTCCAGTCTGCAATTATGATAAAGGTTTTGGAGGCTGCTGCCACGATTTTTTCGCGGGTTAGGGCTCCGCCCATGCCCTTAATTAAGTTTAGGTTTTCGTCTATTTGGTCTGCACCGTCAATAGCTAAGTCCAGTGTAGGGTTTTCGTCTAAACTTGTTGTTGGGATGCCGTTCTGGACAGCCAACGTGAGGGATTGGTACGATGTAGGAACAGCTTTCACGTGCAAATTTTCAGTCCTTATTCTTCTCCCAATTTCCCGTGCAACGTAAGCCACCGTGCTTCCGCTTCCAAGTCCTATCGCAAAGCCGTCCTCGACATGTTTGGCGGCTTCCAGAGCCGCGTTTCTTTTGGCTTTTTCCATATCCTCCTTTTTAGGTTTCAATCTCCATCTGCCCCAGTCTTTCTAAAACCTTCTCCACTTCGGCTCGAATTTCCTCGATGCGTTTTTCGGCCTCCGTCCGTGGAGGAGGCTTAGCAGCGGCGGTTGGTTTACGCTTTCTCTTTGCTTTTTCCTCCGCTTCAGCTTCGGTTTTCTCCTCCTCTTTCTCGGCAGTTTTGGGTTGCTTGGCTGCGGGTAGGGCTATTTCTTTTACTGGTTTGGCCTCAACCTTTGAGCGAAGCTCCTCAATTTTTGCGCTTATTTCATCGAAGCGTTCGCTGAAAAGTTTTACCAGGTCTTCCTGCATGGCTTCAAGCTCATGCAAAGCCACAAGGGACTCGTCCTTTGCAATAGCCTCCTTAACAAGCATCATCCTCTCCTTATAGGTTTGGGCAAGCCTATCCCTCTCTTCTTCGGTTATTTTGCCTTCGGCATGAGCCTCGTAAAGCTTTCTAATAGCATCGCTCAGAATTTCCCTCTCCAAATCAAGTATCCGCAGCTCCTCCCTAGCTTTTGCAGCCTCTTCCGGAGAAACCGTCCTAACAATCTTAAATGGTAAAGCCCTCGCCCCCACTTCATTTATTCCCTCTCGGTCAAGCACCCCCAACTCTTTTCTCTGCAGTTTCTTCCTCATAGAATAAACAATTATGGAACACGCGACAATAACCCCTAACGTTATTATCATAAGCGCAACAGTTAAAGGATCATCTAAAGGCAAAAGTTTCCCTCTACTCTTCAATAAAGATTCTCAACACACATTTATATATTAAATTATCCAGCCACAACTTTCAAGCACTAAAAGGCAAGTGGTTTGCCTCAATGATTTGTCCCCCTTTTTCCGAAAAAGAAAATAGCAAGTCAATTGAATAAAATCACGGTTAAAAACTGCGGGGTTGCCCTAGCCTGGTAGGGGGCAGGCCTGCTAAGCCTGTGGCCGGTTTCGGCCGCGCGGGTTCAAATCCCGCACCCCGCGCCATTATTCTCGGGAAAATTTAAATATTTAATGTGTAACCTTTGGCTTAAACGGAGGAGGGAGATTGGGGAAGAATAAAACTTGGATTATGCTTGCTTTTCTGCTGGTTCTTCTGCCAACGGTTGTATGTTGTCCTTTGCAGGCTTATGCTGAGCCGCGGGAGTTCACGCCATACCAAGAGCTTGGAAGGATTCTCACCGAAATAGCTGAAACCAGCAATAGGGTCAAGGTAGAGATCATTGGGCAGTCGGCGGGTGGAAATGACATATACCTTGTCACTATAGCAAGCCCGCATGTGCTAAACAGGTTAAGTTACTATAAATGGTTCGCTCAGTTGACCGTAAACTATCCTGAAAAAGCAAGGTGGCTCGTGGAAAAAGGCATAGTAAACTATAAGGCTACAATTTACATTCACGGAAGCATTCATGGCAACGAGATGGCTGGAACAGATGCTTGTTTGGACATAATAAGGCTGTTAGCCTACGACAACAGTAATCTGGTTCAAGCGGTTCTGGAAAACGCCATAATCATCATAAATGTTTGCGCAAACCCTGATGGGAGAATAGCCAACAGAAGGCATAACGATAACTATTTCGACTTAAATAGAGACTTCATAACAGCATCTCAGCCTGAAACTCAACTAACTATACAGAAAGTGTTTCTTGAATGGACACCGCTTGTAACGCTGGACCTTCATGGTTACATGGGGCCTGATTGGGTTCTAATTGAGCCTTGCACGCCGCCCCATAACCCCAACACGGAGTTTGACATCCTAATAGAACACTTGTACCCGATGGCTTTGGAGATGGAAGCTGCCCTTGCAACAATAAACATTAGCACGGTGATTCCTTATAGAGATTGGCTGGCTGAGTGGGATGATTATCCACCAATATTCACGCCAATGTATGGATTTTATCACGCGTCTTATGGTATAACCTTCGAAACAACTAGACCTGACCCTAAGAGGGAAGGAAGCGTTGAAACGTCAATAAAATGCCATTACTTAGGTTCGTTGGCGGCAATAAACTACACAATAAACCACAAGTATGAGATGTTCTGGGGACAGACGGAAATCTTCCTTAGAGGGATAAACCGTGGAAATGGCAGATTCCCCTACGCATACATTATACCAGTAGATCCAAAGCTTCAAGCAGACCCTTTGGAGGCTGTGGACCTTGTGAATCACTTGATTTTTCATGGAGTTAGGGTGCATGAGGCAACGCATCCATTCAAAGTTGGCAAAACAGTCTATCCCAAGGGCACTTATGTCGTCTTAATGAATCAGCCTAGAAGTGGCCTTGCAAACACAATTCTGTGGGATGGCGAAAACCTTTCACCACCACCGGATTACGGCTTGGACTATCCAATGTATGACATTTCTGGATGGAACTTCCCAGAACTTTGGGGAGTGACAGTAATACCCGTCCACCAAAAGTTCCATGCATGTCTTA
>JAWAZC010000013.1:0-33947 GCA_038817995.1 Bathyarchaeia archaeon
GTGGCCGAGGTGAGGTAGCCTGGAAGCCTACGGGCCTGTGGAGCCCGGCGCCCGGGTTCAAATCCCGGCCTCGGCCCCATTACCTCTAGTTCTGGTGCCTTAGCCCGGGATTTGGCGTGATTTGGCAAAATCTAGAGGGAGAGGCGAAAATAAGGTTTCTGTGAAGTTTATTTTCTTGATTTATATGGCCAGTTGGATTGTTATGAGGATGGCGATTAGAATTGCCAGAGCTTTTAGGGCTTTGGCGTTGAATTTTTGGGCTTCTTCGATTTTTTTGGCGTCTACGAGTTTCATGATGTAGACTGACACGGATAGGTTGTAGAGGAATATAGCGTACACGGATATCATCATTCTGTCCGCCAGTGTCAGGTAGCCGATGGGCGGTATGCCGCTGAGCAGTGAAAGGTGGAAGGCTGACGCGGCCATTAGGGTTGAAACTGCCAAGCCTATTCTTTGGCTGAAGTTCTGCGGAGAAATGAAGAATGTTAGAAGCGATATGGTTGTTATGACTGATATTGGAAGCACGCTTTTGACAAAGGCTGAAAGGGTTGGCCGCTTCAAGTGTAAGATGAAGATGTACCTTGAATAGGCTTCTTCGCCATAAGAGTGTTCTACAACTGTTTGTTCGAAACCTCCTATCTCCCAACCGGCAACGTTGACCGTCTCGTCTATGGCAGTTTCTAAGTCTGGTTGGAAGACAAGTTTGGACGCGTTAAGCCTTTTGTGCTCAAGCTCAATGGTGAGCGTGTGAGTTTCAAAAGGGTACCGGGTGAAATCAAAAGTTTTCACGAATTCCCCTCTTATGCGGTATTCGATTCGATCCTCTTCTTCGGTGACAATGTCCTGCTTTGTGGGCGCGCCGTTAACAATTTCAAAGGCTTTCACCGTGCTTGGATCAATTTCAGAAGGGTTGAACTTGAACCACAGGTAAAAGTCTAAGCGGTAGCTGCTGGCGGCTAAATCAATCCTCTCAACGTTTACGAGCCAGACGCCCACATAAACCCTTTTAATGCTTGAACTTGCAGGTGCATGTTGGGCGGCAGTTTGCCCGCAATACAGTAGCATGAAAGTGAAAGCTGAAAATAGGGCGACTACGACTAAACTTTTCAGCCGCATGGTTGGTTCACCGAGAAATCTCGCCTCTAAAAGAATCAAATATTTAAAGTTTGTCGGCCTAACCGCGGCAAGAGGATGACTGAACGGCTTTCACGGCGTTAACAGTTCTCTTCAAAAGTAGCTGGGCTGCCTCTTGGCTTGGCCATCCACCCAGCCCGCAATCTGGACCAACGAAGGCTAGTCTTTCTCCGAACCGCGCCTTGGCTTTTTCAAATCTTCGTTTGATAGTTTCTTCATCCTCCACGATATGCCATATTTGCGGTTCTTTAACGCCTTTCTCGTAAAGCTCCGCCAAGATTGTGTCTATGTCTGTCCGTGCTATGCCAACCCGAACATGCTTATCCGCCTTTTCCAACATGCTTTTCGATACGGCTTCCAAGTTTTTTGGCGAAGCAGCGCCTTCCACTGAAACCACGTCTATATTTTTAACCTCCAAGAGCTCAGCCATCCTCGACGTGGAGTGAAGGTGAATCTGCTTTATGGCTCCGCTGAAGTTGAAGGCTTTTTCCAAAACTTCTAAGACCACGTTCCTTTCAGCCGCCACATCGCGGAAGCCGAAGCTAGGCTCGTCCAAAGAAACCACTTCGGTTCTAACATACTTGCTGTTTAGAAGCGAGTTGACGGCGAACCTTCGCACGGTTTCAGCGAACATCAACAAGACATCCCTATAGGCGGTGGTTCCAACCTCCTCAAGGTAAAGTTCAAAGGGACCAGTTACACAAACGCGGAGAGCAATTTTTTCAACGCCAAGCTCCTCGCACAACAGTTTGGCTTCATTCTTAATGACGACAACTTCTGGGATGATGGCGACGTTCTCGTCAACTACGTATGTGCCTTTCTCCATGGCTTCATGGATGACCTCCGTAAACTGGCGGCGTATGTCGCAGTGCTGTGGATAATTTACAACATCTAAGCCAGCCTCACACTTCATCTTGAAGGAAGCCTTAACCACAGCATAGAAATTCCTAAAAAGAAACTCGTCCTCAACTGGGTTTTTGCCTTGAGCCAACCATTTCCTCGCCACGGCGTACGCTTTTTCAAAGGCTTTCAGGTCAACGGACTGTGGCAATGGAAAACTTCCTATGTCGTCGACAAGTGTCTGCATAAACGAAAATATTTAGCCCAAAATTATAAGGCTACCCTTTAAATCTGGCGGGTGTGCACGTAAAACCTATATAGCAGCTTTAATGTTGAACACGTGATGGTAAAGATGCCGGGTCTTTGGAAGCTTCGCCTTTCGATGGTGGCAGCCCTAGCAATAATAATCACCCTTTCAACGCTTGTTTTAGCCGTCATTTTAAGCCTCCTTCAGGTCGGCTTAATCTACATCGGAATATTTGTGGTAGCCTTCAACTTCCTCCAGTGGCTAATATCTCCATACATAATTGACGCTATATACCGCACCAAGGAGATCCCTGAAAACGAAAACCCAAAGCTTCACGCAATAGTGGAAAACCTCAGCAAGAAAAGCGGCATCAAAAAGCCAAAGCTCATGCTTGCACACATCCCAATACCAAACGCCTTCGCCTATGGTTCGCCAATAGCTGGAAACCGTGTGGCCGTCACAGAAGGCTTGTTGAAAACCCTAAATGAGGGCGAAGTCGAGGCGGTTATAGGCCATGAGCTTGGACACTTGAAGCATCGCGACGTCCAAGTAATGATGATTGTATCGCTTCTTCCAGCCCTATTCTACTATGTAGGTTACTCGATGATGGTTTCATCCATGTATGGTCGACGAAGAGAAGAGGGCAGTGGAATGGCTCTACTAGGCATGGGTTTAGTCGCCTTCTCGCTTTTCCTATCGTATGTCTGTGTTTCCTTCTTAAGCCGTGTCCGCGAGTATTACGCTGATAGACATAGCGCCACTGTAGTGGAGGGTGGCAGTCAAAAACTTTCAGTAGCCCTAGCGAAAATAGTTCACGCAGCCAAAAACTTGAAAAGAGCTAGAAAAGACATGCAGCACCTAAACGCCTTCAAAGCCCTCTTCATAACGGATCCAGACAGAGCGGAGGCAGATTCCACAGCCCTTTCGGTAATAGCATCTTCAAGTGACCAAAAACTGGTGGAGGAGATTTTATCCCAAAAACTAACATGGGTTGATAGAATAAATGAAATCTTTTCAACGCATCCCCACCTCGTAAAGAGAATCAAAGCACTGCAAGAGTTAAGTTGAAAACGTTTATAAAGTATTGAGGACTTGTTTTCGTCTAAACTTGAATGAAATTCCTTTTGGAATAAAATTTTCAATAAAAGATTTATTTTAGGAATAGATCTGTTCCCTAAACATTGGAGGGAGGTGTTTAAACTCAAACGCACCGTCGACGAAATAAACGAGAAGATAAAGCGTGGAAACGTTCAAGTTGTAACTGTTGAGGAAATGAAGGAGCTTGTTGAAAGCAGCGGGTTGGAAGTTGCCTTTAAAGAGATAGACGTAGTTACAACTGGAACTTTTGGAGCGATGTGTTCTTCAGGCGCCGTAATTAATATTGGCCACACGGACCCCCCGATAAAAATTCAAAGGGCATGGATTAACGATGTTGAAGTGTCCCATCCAGGCGCGGCGGTAGACCTTTACATAGGTGCAACGCAGATGTCCGAAACAAGGCCTTTTGAGTATGGTGGTGGACACGTGATAGAGGACTTGATAAAAGGTAAAGAGGTGGAGCTTCGAGCTATAGCCTATGGAACGGACTGTTATCCGCGAACTAGACTGGAAACAACCTTAACGAAAGACGACTTGAACCAGTTCATCCTCGTAAACTTCCGCAACTGTTACCAGCGTTATGTCTGCGCCACAAACAGCAGCGACCGAATCCTCTACACTTATATGGGTAAACTTTTGCCACGCTTTGGAAACGCCACATTTTCAGGAGCTGGAGAATTAAACCCCCTCGTGAATGATCCGGACTACGAGACCATAGGTGTTGGAACCCGCATATTTCTCGGTGGAGCACAGGGCTATATCATAGGCGAAGGCACACAGCATGATCCGGCGAATGGCTTCGGCACGCTTATGGTTCGGGGAGACTGCAAAAAGATGTCGCCCGAATTCATTCAGGGAGCAGCCTTCACAAAGTATGGAACAACCCTTTACGTGGGTATAGGTGTTCCCATCCCGCTTCTGAATGAAGGTTTAGCCAAAAAAGTGTCAATCCGCGATGAGGAAATATTTACGGACATAGTGGATTATGGCGTCCCGCGTAGAGACCGCCCAAAGCTTGGAAGAGTCAGCTACAAGGAATTGAAATCCGGCAAAATAGTCATTAACGACAAAACCGTTAAAGTGAGTCCGCTTTCAAGCCTCAAAAAGGCTAGGAAAATCGCTGAAACATTGAAAAAACAGATAGCCGAAGGGCTTTTCTACTTGTCGGCGCCCGTTGAAAGGCTTCCTTTAAATGTTTCCTTTAAACCGGCAAAGCAGACCAGAGACTTAATTTACGTGGAGGCTCTCATGCACCCAGCCGTTACATGCAGCGAAAACGATGAGATCGAGGAAGTTGCTAGGAAAATCATAACGCATTCCGTCAACCATATAGTTGTAGTCGACGAAGAGGGAAAACTCAAAGGTATAGTGACTTCATGGGACATTACTAAAGCCGTGGCAAGCGGCCTCAAAAAACTGGAAGAAATCGTCGTTAGAAGGGTTATAACAACAACTCCAGGCGAACTTGTTGAGGTTGCTTCGAGAAAAATGACTGAGCACAACATTTCCGCCTTGCCTGTAATCGACCGTAACAGGAAAGTTTTAGGCATAATCACTTCGGAAGACATCGCCAGAATTGTGGGAGGAAAATGGCATGGTTAGGGTTCTACTAAAATTTCCAGAAAAAATAGCGAGCAAACCCATAACTGCAGAAGTTATCATGACGCAGAAGGTGTCCCTAAACATTTTGGCTGCACACGTTAACCAGCAGGGCGGAGAAATGCTTGTTGAAATTCCATCAGATCAAGCTGAAAAAGTCATGGAAGAGTTTCAAAAAAGGGGCGTAATAATTGAGCCACATAGGCCAGTAAAGGTTGACGGTGAAGAATGCATTGAATGCGGAGCATGCTATTCCCTTTGTCCAGTTGACGCCATAACTTTCCAAGAGGATTACTCCATAAGCTTCAACCAAGAAAAATGCTTGGGGAGCACCTGCAGACTATGCGTGGACGCGTGTCCCGCAAGAGCCATAAAAGTTGTGGAGTATGGAAAAGAAAACATTGAAGGTGGCAAACCATGAATAATCAAAACCTTTTCAGGGAAACCTTCGAGTTTGGAGAGACACGAGGCTTAATCATAACAGATGAAGAAGACGCCATAACGGCGGCTAAAGAATCCTTAAGGGAGAACAGAAGGAAACTTGAGGGATACATTCGCAGAAACCCAAAGTTTCTATATTCGCTCAAGCCTGTTAAAGTGGACAACGACAGCCCAAAAGTGGCAAAGCTTATGGCTGAAGCATCAGAAAAAGCCGGTGTCGGTCCAATGGCTGCTGTTGCCGGAGTTTTAGCCGACTTGGCTGTGGAAGCCATGCTTGCCAAAGGCGCAAGGGTAGCCCTTGTTGAAAACGGTGGCGAAGTTTCCGCAGTTTCCGACAGACCAATAAACGTTGCACTCTCGGCGGGAGACCATCCACTATCGAAGAGAGTGGGCTTCAAACTTGAAAATTTCCCTGTGGGCATTGCCACAAGCTCAGGTGTTTATAGCCACGCCATAAGTTTCGGAGAAGCCGAAGCGGTAACAATATTTGCGGAAAACGCTGGATTAGCCGATGCTGTAGCTACAGCCGTTGGAAACATTGTTATAGGAGACAACCCGCAAAAAGCTGTTGAAAACGGGGCTAGAAAGGCATTATCTGTAGAGGGCGTTAGAGGAACCATTATAATTTACAGAGGAACTGTTGGAATAGCAGGACAAATTCCCAAAATTCTCAAAATAGTCCCAACAATGGTTTATTAAAAAGGCGCAAAACAGTGGAATGTAAAAGGATCATCCTTGAATAGCTATGAAGCCTTAACTAAAAACGAAATTTTCTCAAAAACGTCGGTGCCTCATGAAACAAGCTTTTTCGTGAGACTTGACGGATGGAAATTTAAAAGGCTTTCTGAGACTGTGGGCGTTGAAAAACCCTTTGACGAAAGATTTGCTAAATGCTTGGTCAACGCTGGTCGAACATTATTTGAGAAAGGTTTCAGTCCAGCCCTAGTTTATGTTGCTAGTGACGAACTGAACATTCTGTTTTTGGGCGATGCGCCCTTCCGTGGAAGGGTGGAGAAAATAGACTCAGTTATGCCCAGCCTCGTTTCAGCGGCTTTCGCATTACAATTGAAGAAAATGTTTGGCAAAACAGACAGTGTGGCTTTCGATTCCAGAATCGTTATCGTGCCCAGCGAAAACGCGGTAATAAGCTATTTGGCTTGGAGACAGACTAATGCTTGGAGAAACCACAATAATGCTTATGCTTACTGGCTTTTTAGAAAAATGGACTATAAACCCCTTGAAGCAGCCAAGAAGTTGAAGGGAATGAAAACGGAGGAAATCCATGAAACCTTGTTCAGACATGGAATAAATTTGGCTGAAACACCAGCATGGCAGAGAAGAGGCATTCTCCTATACAAAAAGCCCGTTTCCAAAATGGTTGGTGGACAAGAAGTTGTCCGATGGAAAGTCGAAGAAGACTGGAACCTACCTTTATTCAATAAGGAGGATGGAGTAAAGTTAATCCACAAGATTCTTGAATGGTTTAAAGCAAAAAGGAGACCATAATTGTCAAAACAATCGGAGAATATCGGGAAAATCGAGGAACTAAACCAGAGGCTTGCAGCATTGAAGGAACAGAGAAATAAACTATTTGCTGAGGCAAAGGAGTTGGCCGAAAAAAGGGACAAGCTTAACAGCGAGTTTAAGCGCTTGAAAGCTGAAGCCCAAGAGTTCAAAAAGGCTAGGGATGAAATAAACGCAAAAATCATTGAGTTAAAGCAGCAGAGAAGCCAAATAAAGGCGGAAATTGCCAAAAAGGCTGAGGAACTCAAAAACATTCGTGGCGAAATTAAAGTTTTGATGGCTAAAAAGCCTTCGAAAAACTCTGGTGTTCTCCAGAAAGAGATTGAGGCTATTGAATGGAAAATTCAAACGACACCTTTAACCCTACAAGAAGAGAAACAGCTTGTTGAGAAGGTCAAACAGTTGGAAGCCCAGCTGAACGTTCACAGGAGAATTGAACAGTTAAGCCAAAAAAGGCTCGAGTTGACGACGGAGTTGAAGGCTCTTGAAGCTAGGGCAAAAAGTATTCATGAGAGAATAATTAGCGAAGCGGAGAAAAGTCAACAAAAACATAAAGAAATGATAAATAAGCTTGAAGAAGCCAAGAAGCTTAAGGCGGAAGCCGACAATCTCCATAGACTTTTCCTTCAAGCAAAAGAGAAAATTGAGCCAATTAAAGCAGAGATAAGGAAAACCCTCGAAGAAATAGGGAGGCTAAGGAAGGAAATTATGGCAGAAACTGTAGAGGAAAAGAAAAAGGATGAGGAAAAACTGCTGGAAAGCATCGCAAAAAACGCTATGGAAAAGCTTAAACGCGGCGAAAAGCTAACATGGGAAGAGTTCAAGATTTTGACGGAAAAAGGCTTGGCATAAAATTAAAGTAACTTCACACATTTATTGATTGGGAACAAAGCTAATGACAGCAAAGGACGAAGAAGGAAAAAAGGAGCAGAAAAAAATCCTGATTCTTTGCGTTGACAGGGATGGAGACCTAGGTGCAAAAACGGAAATTAAAACGCCATTGATTGGAAGGGAGACAAATCTTAACGCTGCAGTTGCCCTAGCCTTAAAAGACCCAGAGGAACCGGACGCAAACGCCATGTTTGAAGCTGTGCGGCTTTACGACCGCCTCGTCAGCGAGGGCAAGCCTGAAGAAGTTTTTGAAATAGCTACGATATCAGGTTCAGAGTTGGGTGGGGTGGGTGCCGATAGGAAAATAGTTGCGGAGTTGGGCGACGTTTTAAAAGTATTTCCAGCAAGCGAGGTTATCCTAGTTACGGACGGCTATTCAGATGAAGTTGTTCTTCCCCTAGTAGAGTCAAGGGTGCCGGTTTCGTCAGTTAGAAGAATAGTCGTAAAACACAGCGAGTCCATAGAACAGACAGCAGCCCTCTTCACGAGATATTTCAAGACGGCTTTGGAGAATCCACGTTATTCTCGCATAGCCCTTGGATTGCCTGGAATTCTTTTACTAATTTTAGGCGTGTTAGCCATATTTGGGCTTGTTCACTATTACTTGATGGCTTTCATAATCGTGTTGGGCGCATACATGTTTGTGAAAGGCTTTGGGGTGGACAGACTGGCCAAGAGAGCCTATGTTTGGATGAAAGAATATTCGCCTCCCCCCCTTCCTGTACAAATTTCAGCCTTCTCAGCCATTGCAGGCCTTTTATGTGTTGGAATAGGCATATATCTTGGTTTGAACACCGTGGCGGAACAAGGTTTAGATTGGTCTAACTGGATTGGTGTTCTTCCACAGGCTGCAGGCTATTTCATTAATGGTTCCAAGGATCTTGCGGTTATAGGGGTGTGTTTAGCCTTAACTGGAAGAGCGATACGATGGTATTTTGAGAGGGACACACGCCTTTTGCGTAACGCCGCATTAATTGTTTTGATTGGATGGAGTAGGCAAATTCTTGAAGCTGTTTCTGGAATTTTGAAGAATCCGAAAGCTGGCTATGAAGTATTAATCTTCTCCGTGGTGATTGGTGTCCTGATAGGCATAGCTTCAATTCTGATTATACTTGTAGTCCACAGGTCGGCGAAGGGATTTTTCAAAAAAACGGAGGAGCAAAAGGAGTTTGAAGAAAGCTGAAATTGCGATAATAGGCGGTACAGGATTCGAGAAACTGTTTGTAGAAGCAGAAAAAATTCGTGTTGGGACGCCCTATGGCATTCCGCCACCCATATCGGTGGGACGGTTAGGTGGGAGAGAAGTTGCTTTTATTCCAAGGCATGGTCCAGAACATTCAGTTCCACCCCACAAAGTGAACTATAGGGCAAACATTTACGCGTTGCACGGGCTAGGTGCTGAGAGAATCATAGCTGTAAACGCCGTGGGTGCTATAAACAGGGAGTTTAAGCCAGGCGACATCGTTATCCCCCATGACTTCGCCGACTTCACAAAACAGAGACACACAACTTTTTATGACGAGACGCCGGTCACCCATATTGACATGTCTCAGCCCTACTGTCCAGAATTGCGCGAAGCCTTGGTTAAATGTGCCGAAACTCTTGGTTTACATGTGTGGAGCCACGCTGTACTAGTTTGCACGGAAGGCCCCCGTTTTGAGACTCCAGCTGAAATTGAAATGTTTAGGCGTTTAGGCTTCGACATTGTTGGCATGACAGGCGTTCCGGAGGCTGTCTTGGCGAGGGAGTTGGAAATTTGTTACGCGGCTGTCTGTTTCGTTTCGAATATGGCTGCTGGCATGCAGGAGCGCTTAACACCAAAAGAGGTTTACGAGGTTTCTAGCAAGGTTCAGCCGAAACTGGAACAACTTTTAATTGAAACCATTAAAGTTTTACCAGTGGAGCGCGGCAACAAGTGCTCATGTGCAAACGCCCTAAAAGATGCGAGGATTAAATAAATGCTTAAAACGATTTTGTCAGCAATCGGTGTCTACAAACTTTATGAAAAGTGGCTCTGGCATCAAGTTAAAAACCATGAAAAACCGGAACACATAGCCATAATTTTGGACGGAAACAGACGATGGGCTTCAGAAAAGGATATGCCGCCGTGGCTCGGACACAAAAAGGGTGCTGAAAAAGTTGAGCAGCTTCTAGAGTGGTGTTTAAAACTTAACGTTAAGTCTGTCACACTTTATGCTTTTTCAACGGAAAACTTCCGCCGCTCCCCCGAAGAAGTTGAGGAAATCATGCGGATTGCAAGCGAAAAGTTTCAGAAAATTTTGACAGACGAAAGGATTCATAAAAACAGGATACGCGTGAAAGTTATTGGAAGAAAACATTTGTTGCCTAAAAACTTGCAAAAACTTATTGATGAGGTGGAAAAAGCTACACAAAACTATGATGAACACTTCTTGAATATAGCTTTCGCCTATGGGGGGAGAGCTGAAATAGTTGACGCTGCAAAAAAGATCGCGGAAAAAGTGCAAAATAAAGAGTTGGAGCCAGAAGAGATTAACGAGGCGACTTTCGAGAGATTCCTGTACACTTCCCATTTGCCAAAACAGGACCCAGACTTGATCATTAGAACTTCCGGTGAGGAGCGGCTGAGTGGCTTCCTCCTTTGGCAGTCAGCTTATAGCGAACTCTGCTTCCTAGATGTATATTGGCCCGATTTCCGCTTAATTGATTTGCTTAGGGCTGTGCGTACGTTTCAAAAGCGCAAGAGGCGCTTTGGTGCTTAAGGTTTAGGCTCTTTTCTTGGCGCTTACTATTGATATTACGTCTCTATTTTTGAGGATGTAGTCTTCGCCGACTCTTTTGCGTTCTCTGGCTTCTATGGCGTAGATGAAGCTTTCACCGAGCTCCGTATGGATTAGGTAGGCGAGTTCTCGAGCCGTTGTCCCATGGGGCACGAGGTAAGCGTCCGGCAAAACCCTTCCATTGTGGTCGGACAGACGCTCCAAATTTTCTACAGGGTAAACCACTATCATGTTTAAAAGCTTGAAGTAAGCCGCGTTTATGGCCTCCTGAACCCCCGTTGAGCCGTATTTAAGCAGAACTTTTTCTCTAATGGCTTCTAAGGCTCTAAGCTGGCTTTCTGTGAGCTTTTCCGGACTGTTGATTTTAAAGTCGCTGTCCCCGGGCTTGTAGTCTATAAGGTTTTTTTCAGCAGCCCTCCGCAGGGCAAGCTCAGCTTCAGCACAGCAAGGCACAACGATGTAATTTAACTTTTTAAGCCTTTCAAGGTTCTCCTCAGCTGGAGGTACGTCAATCTTGTTTGCAGCTATAAGCGCGGGTTTGGCAATCTGCCTCAAAGCGTCAATAAACCGCAAAAAGTCTTCTTCGCTCCAAGCTGTTGGCTTTTCGGCGTTTAAACCGGTCCGTCTAACAGCCTCAAAAATGTGAACTCTTTTGATGGCCAAGCCGCTAAGCCTCTCCTCGAGAATTGTCAAAAGGTCCTTAGCTCCCGACTCGGCTGTCCTAGCAATTTTCGGCCAATCCTTTTTTAGGATGCTGGCCATCCACATTGTTATTTCGCGTTCTAGGAACTTCACATCTTCAACGGGGTCGTGTTCACCAGGCTTGCATATTCGCCCCTCACAATCCGTCCCGCCAGAAGCATCAACAATGTGAATGAGCACGTCAGCCTTCCTAATCTCGTCAAGAAACTGGTTGCCTAAACCTCTGCCCTGCCAAGCACCCGGCACAAGCCCGGCGCAGTCAATAAACTCCACGGGGATTAGTCTAACACCGTCAAGGCACATAGAATTCATGGGATTATCTTTGACCCCGAATTCTCTGCACACACACGGGGTCCTAACATAGCCCACCCCACGATTAGGCTTAATGGTTGTGAAAGGATAGTTGGCTATTTCAGCTGGAACCAACGTAGCGGCGCTGAAAAAGGTGGATTTTCCGACATTAGGTTTTCCAACGATCCCCAGCAGTCTAGAATAGTGCTGCATTAAACACACGCTTACTCAAAAATAGTCGCTAACGCATTATATGTATTGCGCCGTTTGAATTGTGGAGCAAACCTAACGTTTGAATTAGCAAAAGGATCATTTGAGTGAACATATTGGTGATTTAAGGAAAGTGACATTAGGAGCCTCTGCGATAAGCTGACAGCAAAGGACAAGTTGCTTCGGAGGAAAAGCATGGAAGGGTATGTTGGAGTCAAATTTAGAACGAAGTTTTTGCAGAGGGAACCACCCGAAGACGAAAGAATAGCTGAGCTGGCTAAATGGTGCAAGTTATTCCATCTGCATGGGCTTACACCAGTAGTTAATGGTAGATCCATGGGAAACTTAAGCTTTAGAATTGCAAAAGGATCCAACGAGTTTATAATCACCGCAGCTGGGCTTGGCCCTAAAGATTCGCTTAACCCAGAATGTTTTGTCAGGGTTGTTGACTGTGATATGGACAGCCGAACGGTCCATGTTCACGGGGTTAGAGAACCCTCGTCTGAAAGCATTCTACATTACAGAATCTATTTTCTGAGACAAGATGCTCAAGCAGTTTTTCACGGCCATAACACGACGATAACGGAGCATGCTAAGGAGTTGGGAATTGTTGAAACCAAAGAATGGAAGCCCTATGGGAGCTTGGAGCTTGTTAAAAGCGTTGAGGAAGTGTTAGACGGGAACAACTTTTTGGTTATGAAGAGGCATGGTTTCATATCGATTGGCGCTTCAATGGAAGAAGCTGGAAAACTCGCCCTAGAGAAAAAGAAGGACGCTGAAAGACTGTCGGGTAGACTTGGAAACAAGTGACGCTATTTTCAGAGTTTAGTCTTTCGGGCTTTGCGCTGCAAACTCTATTGCCTGCAACAGTGCTCTTGCAATGTCCAAGAGATTTATCACAATCATTAAAGCAAGCAACGGCACAAACTCAACAGTAAAACCTATGTTTTCGAGATTTAGGGTCAATATTCCGCCTTTAGTTGCATAGGTTAAGTATGCTATCAAGAAGAAAGCCCGTATGGCTTTTAAGATGTATTTGTAGATGGTGTCTTCAGCCAGCGTAATGGCGAAAGTAAAGAACAGCAAACCACAAGCTATAGTTGTGAAAAGTTGTGGGTATTCTGGAAAGCTTGCCAGAAACGTGTATGTCAAAAACCATATTATGAACCAGAACACCGCATAAGCCGCCGTGAAAAGAAAAGCCCTAACAACCCTAAAGCCAAGCTTCCGGCGGTCTGGTTTAGGCTCAATATCGCTCACAGCAAAGTCCACTCCATTTCAAGAATGTTTAGCTCAGTGAAAAATAGGCGGATGAAGCCTCTATCAGTGATTTTTGAGGGGTCAGCAGCCACCTCAACAGTTTCTTGGAAGTTTCCTCCTGAAGGAACGTCTAAACCAATTGATGTTTCGCCAATTTGTATGTTATCGGAGTTATATAGCTTCACCACGAGAAGACCGTTTATGGGGAAGAATGCATGATTGTTAAAGCTTATCGAAATCGAGAAAACGTGTGTCGTATCATTATAAGCCAATACGCAGGATATGTTGTGGAAGGGAGCACCCCAACGTGTGGAAAAGTTGAGAGATGCGTTGAAGGCTATTGTGTATGCCACTTTGAAACTTAGCTGCGCGTTCACGTTTAAATTTGTGTCCTCCGTTAATAGAGTGCGGTCTTTGTGGAAAATTTCCATCAAGCTTGCGGTGAAACTGCAGCTTGTGTTAACCATTTGCCCCGCTGGTATGCTGGGCAAACTTTTTGAAAGCGACACAATAGTTGTGTTTACCTTGTATATTTTGATGGCCACGTTTGGTTCTGAAATATCATAGAAACCCGTATTGTTTATGTAGACGGGCATGTTCACAGAAATGTTTCCATCAAAAAAGTTGAATGTTGGTTCTTGAACGCCTAAATTTTTGCCCTCAGCAAGCCTCATCAGAGAAAGAGCCACCGAAATCGGCAAGGCTAATGTTACAATCCATAGAAGGACAATTACCCATCCAAGCGTTCTGGTGACCAGCCGCAAGATGTGCCCACCGCAAAGACTATTTTAAGCTTTTTCCGGCGGCTTTTCCTCAGGCTTGGGAGGCTGCACTGCTGGTTTAGCCTCTTTGTAAAGCTGTATACCCCTCATAGTTGCAATGGAGCCTGTCCACCCCATGACTCCAAGAAACATTATTTTTATGACAGCTTCAACTATTGGTCCGAGAATTCTTCCTAAAGCTTCTGGAAGGTTCAAGTTTGTACTAATGCTCACAACGGATGTTAACATGAGTAAAGCCATGACAAACGTGAAAACCAGCAACAGCAAACCAACCACTATTAGAATGTATGCCATCAACTCTGACCTTTCAATTTTCATTTTCAAACACCAACCATGTTTAATGGTTCATTCTTACTATGAAGCTGTATAAAAGCTATGTGTTTGACACAGTCGAGGACTGAGGAATAAAGGGTGAGATTAAAATATCAATAGCCCAACAGTGATAATTACGGCTGACGGGGCATGGTTGAAGCGGACGGATATATTTTAAGAATAGCCAAAAAGGAATGGATTGAGAAGGTTTATAATTCAGCCATGTATTACACAAGTTCTCCCAGAAAATGGCAGAAGGGACAAACAGTCTTGTTTTTGGCTAAAACAGAGTTTGGCGACGCTTTCATCGGCTACGGTGTTATAGAAAACATTCATTCGAAAGAGGAACTTTCCCAAGAGGAGCAAAGGGAATGCGACACTTGGGGTTGGCGAAAAGCTTTGGAGTTCAAATACATTATAAGGTTTAACAAGCCTTTAGCCCTGAAGGAAACATCCTTAAAAGATTTAGGACTCCGCGGGAAATGTCTACATGGGCTGCCCCTTAAAGCAGATCAATTAAACGCTCTGATAGATCAAGCTGAAGGTTAAATGCTTCAACTTTTCACCAAAAAGGTTGTATGTAATCCCTAACCCTAAACTTTACACCCATACTTCTAGCAATTTTCTCCGCTGCTGGAATGTCAACCTCCGGAATTCGTACAACCGTAACCTCCACGTCCAAAAGTTCTCTAGCTTTTTCGATAAACTCTATTATGCTTTCAAAGGCATTCTCGAATGTTGGTTTGCAGACTTCATTGTAGGTCTCCTTGTTGTGGGCATTTAAACTAACGCTTACTTTGTCAACACCCGCCAGTTTCAACTCTTCTATGACGTTTCGTCCTTTGTTAAGCAGAAAAGCCTGCCCGTTGGTATCCACCCTCAAAGTGACAATTTTCCCGTATTGCCGCCGTATCCATTTGCTGACCTCCAACACACAGTCCAGCCTTCCTAGGGGCTCGCCAAATCCGCAGAAGACTATTTCCTTCCAATTCCTCTTGTTTAGAACGTTCTCAAGCTCAGCGATAGTTTCAGCAGCGGATGGTTCTTTTTCAAGTTTTAGGTTAAAGCCTCCAATGCCATCTTTAAAGTTTCGAAGGCAAAAGTAACAGTTGTTCGGACACTTGTTGGTTATGTTTAGGTAAAGGTTTTCTCCGAGCCAATAAACCACGCTGGGTTTTTTCCTGAAAACCATTCCCTTTACCCAAGCTTTTTAACAGAATCATTGAAACTTTAGGCATTTAGCCTTTAAGTTTACTGTCACGCCTTTTGCTTTGGCTGTTAGAATAAGCTTAAATGCTGAACCTTTCTAGGTTCTGTTATTAAAACGGGGGAAGCTTATGGTGAAGTATGTTTTCGTTACTGGTGGTGTTTTAAGCTCTGTGGGTAAGGGTATTGTAACCTCTTCAATTGGGAAGATGCTTCAGGCTAGGGGGTTTAAGGTTACCGCCATAAAAATAGACCCTTACGTGAATGTTGATGCTGGAACCATGAATCCCTACATGCATGGCGAAGTCTACGTGACAGAAGATGGAGGCGAAACAGATCTTGATCTTGGCTGGTATGAACGGTTTCTCGATTTAAACTTGAAGAAGGAAAACAACATTACAACGGGGCTCGTTTACAAAGCTGTCATCGAGAAGGAGCGTCGTGGAGACTTTTTGGGAAGATGTGTCCAAATAGTTCCCCACATAACCAACGAGATTAAAAGCCGCATCAGAAGCGTGGCTAAAGACTCAGACGTCGATGTTGTTCTGACGGAAGTAGGCGGGACTGTGGGCGACATTGAAGGTTTGCCTTTTCTAGAAGCCATACGCCAAATGCGCTTAGAGGAGGGATACGAAAACACTTTGTACGTGCATGTGGCTCTCGTCCCAATTTTAGACGTAACTAAAGAGATGAAAACCAAACCGTTACAGCACAGTGTAAATGAGCTTCGCCGTATAGGCATTCAGCCGGACATTATTGTTGCGCGATGTTCAGAGATGATTGATTCCGAGGCTTTGCGGAAAATAGCCTTGTTTGGCACAATACCGGAGGACGCTGTCTTCTGCTCCTATAATGTTGAGTCCATTTACCAAGTTCCGCTCATTTTAGACAAACAGGGAATGGGCGACTTCATTTGCAAGAGACTTAAGCTTCCGGAACGTAAGCCAAACTATGACGACTGGAAAAGGTTTGTTGACGCCATACTCAACCCTGTGTATGAGGTAAAAATAGCATTGGTTGGAAAGTATGCGGGGTTAGTGGACAGTTATGTGAGCATGAACGAGGCACTGCGCCACGCTGGAGCGGCATGCAAAACAAAAGTTAACATAACCTACATCGAGGCTGAAGTTTTCGAGAAAAATCCAGATGAAACTGAAACGTTAAAGGAGTTTGACGGCATCTTTGTTCCCTACGGTTTTGGTTCCAGAGGTGCTGAAGGTAAAATCGCAGCCATAAAATTTGCAAGAGAAAACAACATACCATTCTTGGGAATATGCTTCGGCTTCCAGTTGGCTGTTGTGGAGTTCGCCCGCAACGTGTGCGGCTTAAAAGATGCAAACAGCACTGAGATAGACCCCAACACGCCGCACCCAGTTATTGATCTAATGCCTGAACAAAGAGGAATAGAATTTAAAGGTGCCACCATGCGGCTTGGCGCCCACAAAATAGTCATAAAGCCGGGCACATTAGCACATAGGCTCTACGGAAGCCTAGAGATTTTTGAGCGGCATCGCCACAGGTTTGAGGTAAACATGGACTATTTAGAGAAACTTGAAAGAGAAGGCTTGGTGTTCTCGAGCCGAAGCCCCGATGGCAGAAGAATGGAAACTTTAGAACTGCCAAGCCACTACTTCTTCTTTGCATCTCAATTTCACGGCGAGTTCAAAAGTCGCCCGGGAAAGCCTGACCCAGAGTATTATGGCTTTGTGAAGGCTTGCCTAGACCGGAAGCTTGGAAAAACTAAGCCAGAATTTTAAAGTTTTTACAAACCTATTTCGGCGGCTATCTCTTTAAGCGCGTTTAAGGATAT
This sequence comes from Bathyarchaeia archaeon, assembly GCA_038817995.1. GTDB lineage: Archaea > Thermoproteota > Bathyarchaeia > Bathyarchaeales > Bathycorpusculaceae > DRVP01. The sequence continues at coordinate 17,107 of JAWAZC010000013.1, forward strand.
TTCAAAGAATTTTTCTCTGGGAATCCCAATTTCTTCGCAAAGGAGAATTCTTTCTCGTTCCGCACCTCTTGCAAAGTCCTTGTCCTTAAACTTTTTCGCAACAGTCTCCACTTTAACTTCTGCCAGTTTCTTGGAAGGCATTACAAGGGCGCAAGCCACCAGCAAGCCTGAAATAGCATCGCTGGCAATTAACGCCTTTTCCATTCTGCTCGTTGGTTCGACACCAGTATGCTTGAAGTTATGGGCTTTTATCGCCCTCAAAAGTTCTTCGGGTAATAATCCCCTAAGAATTTGCTCCGCAATTAAACTGTGCTTTTCCGGCGTCGCCTCCGTCTTCTCGTAGTCTATGTCGTGGATTAAGCCCACTAAACCCCATTTTTCCTCATCCTCTCCAAAGTGTCTTGCCAAGCCTCGCATTATGGCCTCTACGGCAAGCATGTGGTAAAAAATGTTCCTTTTCGAAACATGTTTTTTAACAAGGTTAAAAGCTTCCTCCCTCGTTAACACGACTCAGCACCCTATGCTTTTTCCAAGGCTTAACATCATATAGCCTTTCCGACACATCTTCGAGTTTTAACCATTTGCATTCTAACGGTGCGATTTAAGTAAAATATATAATTTGGCATGGAGGCTTCTCTGGTCAATAGGATGTAAAAAGGCATGGTTTCCACAAGACCCAAATTCTCTTGGAAAACTTTGATTCTTCCGTTAATAGGCATAGCGGCTTTCCTCGTTTATCTTTACCTTTTTCAGGTGGATATACCAGAAATGGTTGCAACAATTCAAGCGGCTGACACGTTCATATACGTTATGGCTGCCACGTTAATTTTCGTCGACACTTTTTTCTATGCAATGGCTTGGCATGTTCTACTAACCCACTTATCTGTGAAACTTTCGGTTTTGAAAGCCTACCTTTACGTGTGGTATGGAACATTCATGGATTTAATTATTCCAGCTGAATCGATAAGTGGAGAAATATCAAGAGCGTATTTAATTGCAAGAGAGCAAGGTAACAGTGTAAGCGGTAAGGTTATAGCCTCTATGGTGGCTCATAGGCTAATAAACATGGTTGTTGGCTTGACGACACTTATTGTGGGTATAGGTTTGCTTCTGACGGAATCTAGCCTCAACAGCCTAGTTTTCAATCTAAGCATTTTCCTGATCTGTGCAACGTTATTCTTTCTAGTTTTGCTTGTGCTGTTATGCTTGAAGAAAAATTGGACTTTAGGAATCATAGACCGTTTGCTGAAAATTTTTGAGCGCCTCATCAGAGGGAAATGGGAACTTACAAAAACTAGGAAAGGTATTATAGAAGCCGCTGAAACGTTCCATGAATCTATGCGGGAGTTTGGACGCGCCCCGAAGGCTGTAGCTTTATCAATGTTTTGGTCATGTCTTTCATGGCTTTCTTACTTGGCTATTTCATACATGGTTTTTATGGCACTGCATTTTCCTGCAGATTCCCGCCTTTGGAGCATCGTCCTAGTGACACAAGCTATAGTGAATGCCGTAAAATCCATTCCTGTAGGCGTCCCTTTTGAGGTGGGGTTACCAGAAATAACCATGACAACCCTTTATGTGGTTTTGGGAGTTCCGCCAGATGTAAGTGCGGCATCAACTATACTGAACAGGCTCTTAACAGTGTGGTTGAGGTTTTTCGTTGGGTTCACTGTTCAACAGTGGATTGAAATTAAAGCGGTAAAGCTTCAACGAAGCTTTAACGAGAAAACCTAAATTTTCGTTTCTTGAACTGTTAGGTTGAAGGTTATGTCAATAACCGTTGAAGACGCTTCAATCAAACATTTAGACAGGCTTTACGAAATTGAAATGGCATGTTTTAAGAGGGAAGCTTTCACAAAACAGCAAATAGCCCAACTTCTTCAAAACAACAACACCATAAGCTTAGTAGCAAAGGAAAATGGAGAGATTGTTGGGTTCATTATTGGAATGTTGTCTGTGGAAGACGATATGGTCATAGGACATATTTTAACAATAGACGTCTATCCAAGTCACCGCCGGAGAGGCGTTGGGGTAAAACTTCTGCAAGAAATAGAGAAAATATTCAGAAACAAACAAGCCAGCATGTGCCGCCTTGAAGTTAGAGAAGACAATATTGCCGCCTTAAACCTCTACCAAAAACTTGGATATAGGGAAGTTAGGAAACTTAAACACTACTATGGAAACGCCCATGGAATTCTTTTAGAGAAACCACTACTCTAAGTCGAGAAGTTTAAGGTTTGTTGCTTTATCAAATATTCTTTTGAGATTTACATCCAAAGCCTCAATTATCACGAGTTCCGCCGTGGCACCGACGGGAGAACCTTGCATCAAGTGACCCCCGAAAGCCCCGCCATTCTCATCTGCAACGACGACGTGTACGTGAATTATGGTTTCGCCGTCTTCGTCAATAGCTATGTTTCCTATGCAAGATGCTATTTCCAAAGGCCTGTCAAGATTGATGTATTTGTATGTGCCCTCCCTGTAGTAGCCTAAAGTAGCCCTTTTCAAAGTGCCTATTACCATCAGTAAGCCGGCTTTGACACCGCTTTCTTCAACTCTTTTCTTTATAGCTTCGGCTAAATCTTCGCCTCCCCCTATTCTTGAAAATATTATCCGTCCAATCTTTCCTTCAAGCATCTGTTCACCTTTTCAGTCCTATATATTAATGAAATTATGGGTGCGTAAACCCTAAAAGCTTTCAAGCATAATATTAAAATCGTGGTTCAGATTGAAACGGAAAGATAGGAAGCGAAACCTGGGAAGGGCTATAATAGTTTTGATGAGGAACACCACGTGGCGTTGTGGAAAACTTGAACGTTTGATAGTTAAACATCTTCTCCACAAAAAAACTGTGGGGCTTGGGAAATCGGAGGTTTCTCTAAACGAGATATTGCAGAACTTTAACGCCACCGGCAAGAAAAGGAACGAGTTTTTAGATGCGTTGAAACGTCTGGAAAGAAGGAATATAATAAGGATTCACAATATTTGAAGACGAGTCCTCAGTTTCTTCTAGGTTTTTTCGAGGAGCTTTTTAGCTTCTTCAATCCATTTTCTAGTAATTTTTGGAGAAACCTTAAGTTTTGAGGCTAAATCCTTCGCCGAAGCCTTAGCTAAATCCTCAATTGATGCTATGCCCAATGCTTTAAGCTGTTCTGCACGTTTCGCGCCTATTCCCTTGATTTCCGTTAACCCCCGCACAGCAGCTGAAGGAGTTTCTAAGGGGAGTTTTTCTCCCTCCTCGGGAGCCGCTTGCATTGCCGCTACAGCTGTTTCAGTTGCGGCGGGCGTTTCAACAGTTTTCGCTGTTGTTTTTGGTCTTTGAATGTATCCAAGTCCTATAAAGAACAGCCCTAAAACCGATGTCGCCACCATGCAAAGTTCCCTGTATTCCACTTGATAGAAGTAGATCATTCCAGTTAAAATAAAAAATATTATTGCCACTGTATATAGGGCATAGTCTGAACGCATTCCGTTTTTCTCCTAAATTCTCCCTAGACGCATAGATTTTCTATGGTATTACTTAAATAATTTTCTGCAAAACTTGGAATAGGAGTGTTTAGGGTTTTAGCTCTGTTTGAGCAGCTCTTCCTCTGGAGGTGGCTGTTTTATCAATCCCGCCTTCATTAGGACTTGTAGGCTTTCTCTCGCGTTTTTTATTATGGCGACGGCTCTCTCGTACAGTTCTTGTCTGCTAGGTTTTATTCTGGCCACTCCTTGTTCGATGGATTTCAGGGCGCACGCCACCGCCTCGCGAGGGAAAACCTCCCATTCTTCCATTCGTGGCAGAATGTCGTCTTCGTGGATCCCTCTTTCCTCGGCGTATTTTGCCAGCTCCTCGGCGGCTGCAATACACATGTCGTCCGTGACTGTTTTTGCCCTGACGTCTAAGACGCCACGGAATATTGCTGGAAAACCTAAGCTATTGTTGATTTGGTTTGGAAAGTCGCTTCTTCCGGTGGCCACTATGCGGGCTCCGGCTTCCTTGGCTTCCCATGGCCAAATCTCTGGGATAGGATTTGCACACGCGAAGACTATGGCGTCGTCCGCCATTGTGGCTATCCACTCCTTCTTTATCGTGCCCGGCCCCGGTTTTGATGCAGCAACAACGGCGTCCACGCCTTTAAAGGCCTTTGATATGTCACCAGTTCTGCCCTCGGCGTTCGTTATTTGAGCTAGCTCATATTTCCATGGGTCTTCTTCTTTTGAAATGTCTTCCCTTCCAGCGTGGATAATGCCCTTAGTGTCCACTAACATGATGTTTCCAGGCTTTACACCCCATCTTATAAGGACGTATGCTGTTCTTATGTTGGCTGCTCCAGCGCCAATCAAGGCTATTAGGCTTTCCTTGGGGTTTTTGCCGACTATTTTGAAGGCGTTTATTAAGCCAGCTAACACGACGGTGGCTGTTCCCTGCTGGTCGTCATGCCACACGGGAATTTGCAGTTTTTTTCGGGCTTCTTCCAGCACATAGAAACATTTAGGCTTCTCAATGTCCTCAAGGTTTATCCCGCCGAAAGAGGGCTCGATTAGTTCGCATGCTCTGACAATTTCTTCCGGGTCTTTTGTTTTTAGACAGATCGGGAAAGCGTCAACTCCTCCCAAATATTTGAACAGGAGGGCTTTTCCCTCCATAACTGGCAAAGCAGCCTCCGGACCTATGTCACCCAAGCCCAGAACGCGGGTGCCGTCTGAAACAACCGCCACATAGTTCCAGCGGTTTGTCAACTCGAAAACTTTTTCTGGATTTGCTTGAATCTCCCTACATGGGGCAGCGACTCCGGGCGTGTACCAAATTGCGAAGTCCTCGTGGCCTCTTATGGCACATTTCGGCATAACTTGAACTTTACCCTCGTAGAACTTATGCATGTGTGGAGCTAGCTGGGATGGTTTTTTTGCTTCAGCGAGAAGCTCCTCAACCGTGGGTTTCTTTCCACCCTTTTTAGTTAAATGCATAACTTGCTCCCTTATCTGTTGTTAGAAAAAGGTGTTGTCTCGCTTAGAGCTTTAAGGGTTGCGGTTGGCTTCTAGCAAAACGGACATTTCCATATAGCTTAAATTCTGAGTTAAATTCAGAATAACAGATTCCGACAATCAGTATTCCCCTTTCATAAACCATTTTAAAAATCCCCCGAAAGTGTAAACTGCGACAAAACAGGCAAAAGCATGGAAAGGCTATAACATTTCAATGGTGTCGAGATGCAAAAAGTCTACGGATTGACTGTGTCGGTGATGACTGTTTTGGCGCTTCTTTACGCTTTTCAAAACTATTATCCAGAGTTCATGCACCTCTTTTCTAACGCTTTCCCGCCGGTGATTTCCGGTGGTGCTGTCATTGTTTCGGGTCTGTCATTGGAAAGGTATTGGCGAAAGGCTAAGGGGCCTTTCTCGAAGGCTTGGTTTTACTTCACCTTAGGGCTGTTTTTCTGGTTTATGGGAGAAGCTATCTGGGCTGGATACACGCTTGTACTGGGCGTCGAAGTTCCTTATCCATCAATTGCTGATGTTTTTTGGCTGGCTGGCTATATCCCCTTCTTCATCGCGTTATACCTATATGTGAAGATTTTCGGCTGTGCGTTAACAAAGAAGACCTTAGCCGCTTCAATGGTGACAACCATTGTTCTAACGATAATTGTCACAGGCGTATTGCTTGTCCCAGTTTTGGGCGCTGAAGAGGATTTATTGGTGGAAGTCGCCGATTTTGCCTATCCCCTTTTGGACCTTGCGCTTTTTTCTGTGGCACATTTAGGGCTTATCCTATTCTGGAAGGGGAAACTTGGGAAACCTTGGTTTTTGATCAATTTAGCTATAGCTATGGACACTTGCGCGGATATCCTTTTCAGCTATCTAACAGCGCACAACGCTTACTATTGTGGGCACATGCTTGAGCTTCTCTATCATTTCAGCTATCTCCTCTTCATGTTGGCCTTCTACTTGCACGCAAAGGAGCTTTGAGGTGGACGCCATGAATCAGGAAAGATCCATGTTTGAGAAAGCGCTTGTCGAAGCTATTGATGAAGGCTTGCTCATGCTGGGAGAAGGTGGAAGAGAAGTCGTCTACTTTCGCCTCCGCCATTCTTACGCCTTAAGTAAGGAAGATGTGCCAGCTCATCCGGAAATATTCATTGAATGTTTACGGAAAATTTTTGGCTCAGGGTCAAAAGCCATAGAAAAAACGATAATAAAGGGATTGTACAGCAAGCTTGGATTGACATACGCGGAGAAGAAGAACTTCGATTTTTTTGAATACTTGAACGAGGCGAAAAAACAGTTGGGCCTTTAGTTTTGCATGATCAGGTGGAAGACTGCGGTTCAGTACCTTTTCTGGAAACCGCTCCTCCTTTCCCGTCCGCCAAAGTTTCTTCTACCTCTTCCACGGAATGGGTGTCTTTGCTGTTCGTAAACTTTCGAAGACAAATTGTTTCGGGTGTTTATTTCACACGTCAAGGTTTCCTTCGCGATTTCCAGCGTGCCATATCTGCCCACGTTTAAACGCATGCTTCCCTTAAACAAGCTTACGTAGCCATTTCCTATCTGTATGGTTTCGCCCTCTTGGACTTTTTCTATATTGTTGTCCCATAGGGTCAAATATATGCATCCGGTTTCGTCGCCTATCAATGCGTCGCAGACTGTGTGGGGTGCACCATCTTTGCCGGAAGCTACGCTTCTGACCTCGCTTTTTGAAATCACCTTTGCTTTAACGTTCACCGCCCTAGAGTTGGGTGTTAACTCGGCGATTTTCACGTCTACGGGTTTTCTACCTCCAGAAAAACTTTCAACTGCCAAACCTTACTCAACACCTATACTGTTTGCTAAGAAGTACAACGCTTATTCACTTAAGGCTTTTGGTTAGAAAATCCAGCGTTATTTTCTTATCTTTCCTAGCCCCTCTTCCGTCTTGAGTTTCGGACCTCTCCCTTCGGCTTCGTAGGGAAGCTTTTCGGTTCTGAAAATGACAAGCTTGTCCTTAAACTCTGCGAGGTAAGCCAAAACAAGCTTTTTGCCCTTTTCTGTTAAGGCAAAAACTGGAATAGCCACGCCCAACTGCAATAAGGCTCTTTTGCCCATTTCTTTTCGAAGAATTTTCGAAGCGCTTGCACAAACAATGTCAGCTTTCACCACGTGTTCCACAGCATCTTCGCCGACACATGTGTTGCAAACGGAAAAAACGAGAACATCTGCCTTCTCGCTTGCTTCAAGACTTTTAATATAGCTTATGGCTTCAGCCTGAAAACCTGCAACAGTTACAGCGACACGTCTAAACCCCAAATTCAGAGCCTTCTTCACACCGGCAACTTGGTCGATAATCGCCCTCTCCTCGTCTAAAACTATCCCACCCTCGCTTTTGATTCGGGCAATTATTTCGGGTATCGGCGAAGTCCTCACGATGCCTGTTAGACGGGCACCGATGGCTTGAACAAGGCTGCCTTTAGACGTTATAACTGTTCCAGCGCCTTCACAGACAACAACCGCACAGTCAATAAGCCTCTTTTCAAGACAAACTTGCATTATTTCTGAAGCGCCATAAGCCACAACAGGCTCGGCGCTGAAAACTCGATGGGCACTGCAAAAGCCGAAATTGGCGACCTTCGTTTCAACGCTTCTGCGGACTGCTTCGGCATCTATCTGCTTCGTGCCATAGAGAATTTCGTGGAGCGGGCAATATTCAATTAAAGGTTCGCCCAGAACTTCCACGCCTTTCTCTGAAATAAGCACACGAGAGCCGCAGCAGTATATTTCATGTTCGCCCTTAACCCGCAGCTTCAACAGCCAAATCCTCAGCAGAAAACCTTTACCTATTCTCGGTTCGTTATCTCGTTGATTTGTTGCTCCATCATGTGCCCGCGACAGTAAACTAGCGCCTTTTTCACGCCGGAAACCTTCAAGGCCTCCCGTTTAATGTCCATGGCTAGTTTAAAGGCTATGGGACAGAAGGGGCTGGACGGGATAAACTCAATTTTAACGACACCTGGCTCCTCCTCTTTGACACTTTTGATCATACGCATCTCCGCGAAAGTTAAACCAGTTTCGGGGTCGATGACTTTACCAACAGCCTCAAACACTTTGCTTTCCAATTCGTTCAAACCAATACACTTCCAGCATTTCTAGAGATAGAGGTAGACGCTTATAAAAAGTTATGGTTTTAACTGTAATTTACAGCTTGTCATGTTTGCTGAGAGTTCAATAGACTGTAAGGGATTGCTGAAATAATTCGAACTTGCATTAACTTTTAAATAGAATGGCGTCCTTTTCAACACTTGAAGGCTATGTCAATGATGTATGACTATGAGGCTCTGCTTAAAAGAGCGCGCTCCCAGTTGCCAGAATTAGCTTCGAAACGGGAGAGATTGGAGCTTCCAAAGCTTCAATACGCTGTTGTTGGAACACGCACCATAATCCACAACTTCAACGAGATTGCTGAAATCTTGAACCGCGACCCTCAGCACCTGCTAAAATTTTTAACTGGAGAGTTGGCTACAGCAGCCCTCATTCAAGAGTCAAGAATCATATTTCAAGGTAAGTTTCCGAGGGAAACCCTTGAAAGGCTTTTGCAAAGGTACATGGACACTTTTGTTACTTGCCCCGTTTGCAAGCGTCCAGACACAAAAATTGTAAAGGAAAAACGCTTGTCCTTCCTTGTGTGCATGGCTTGCGGAGCCAAATCCTCTGTTAAACAGTTGTGAGAGGCTTAAAGTTGAAGTGTTACATGAAGCTTAGGAAAATAGGCAACAACGTTTTGCTGTCCATCTGCGATGTTGAAATTCTAGGGAAAACCCTCCGCGAGGGAAAAATAGTCTTCAAGGTTTCAGAGGAATTTTACAAGGGAGAAGAAGTAGACGTTGAGGAAGCCGTGGCCATGATAGAAAACTCAACGATCGTGAACATGGTGGGCAAAAACGTTGTACAGAAAGCCATTGAAAAGGGCTATGTGCATCCAGAAGCCATCTTGAATATTGAGGGAGTGCCCCACGCTCAAATCGTTAAATTGTAGAACGACAAGGCTTTTAAAACAAACCCTTTGATAAATGCAAGTTTGACGGATTGAATCGTGAAAGTTGGAAAATTCGCTCTAAAGGCGTTCAAAAACTTCTTAAAATTTAGGAGCGGGAGGCCTTCATTCCTTTTTGCCTCGTATAATGTAACTGGACGCTGCAATTTACGGTGCGTATACTGCGACTGGTGGAAAACCGAAAAGTCGGAACTGCAAACAGACGAAGCTTTGGCCGTCATAGACAATGTTTGCAGTTTAGGCGTGACTTTTTTCGACTTTAGTGGGGGTGAACCCCTCCTTCGGAAAGATTTGACGGTTTTAGCAAAAAGGGTTTCACGCCACAACTGTTTAGTAAGCATGAATACAAATGCCACGCTTCTAAAACGGGAAAACGCCTCAAAAATCGCGGAAAGCTTTGACATAATCGTTGTTTCCATCGACGGTCCGGAGGAGTGTCACGACAAAATAAGGGGTGTAGCTGGAACATTTCAGCGGGCAGTTGAAGCCATCAAAATCTTGAAAAAATATGGCGTAAGGGTTGGGGTAAACAGTGTTATCTCTCCATACAACATCGACGTTTTCCCAAAGTTCGTCGAGGAAATGCGCAATATAGCCGATTTTATGCAGGTTCAGCCCGTTCACCCGTACCCGCCGCCTCTGGAAAATAGACCGCCAACCAGTAAGGTGGAAAATCTATTGGAATATTTGTTAGTTCTTAAAAGAAAGGAGCCGGATTTTTTGGCGGTGCCCACAGATTTCATTCGAGGGTTAAAGTCTTTCTTTGAGGGCAAAACACCCAAAATTTGCGATGCTGGAAGGCTTTATGTTGCGATAGACCCTGCTGGAAACCTGTTAGCCTGCGCTGCCCGTGGAGACATAGTGCTTGGAAGCCTCTTGAAGACTTCAGCTGAAGACCTTTTACTGGGCGAAGCTGAAAGTGCCAAAAATGGATGGATGAAGGTTGCCCTGTGCAGCGGGTGCTGGCTGGAATGCACTGTTGGAGTTTCCATGGCTGCCAAGAGTTTGAAGGAGACGTTTCAAATGGTTGGCTTCTTTAAGAGTGGTTAGAGGTTGAGGCATAAACATGCTTTTAAGGGAGAACAGCAATCTACTAGAGAAGGTAAGGGTTTGAGGTGCTTGTTTGGGTAAAAAGAAGGTTATAAGCGAAGAGGAGTTAAGCGAGTTGGTGCTCCCTTCGCCAAATGATGTTTTAGGCATAGCCGTAAAGCTTCTTGGTTTTGACCGTGTTCTTGTCAGGTGCCAAGATGGACATGAGCGCCTTTGCCGGATAAGGGGTAAAATGAAGAGGCGAGTTTGGATAAGAGAAGGCGACGTTGTTCTCGTTTCGCCTTGGGACTTCCAATCTGACAAGCGTGGAGACGTTATTTGGCGTTACACTCACGCCCAAGCGGAGTGGCTACGCAAAAATGGCTATTTAACCATTCAGTGAGGAAGCCTTTTTGACTTTTCGTGAACGTGTCGAAAAGAAGCTTCACGAGGAAGAGAAAGAGTATGAAGTTGAACAGCTAATGAAGGAGAAGCGGAGCGAGGAATACGAGGTTTTAGAGGAGGTTTTTGACCGTTCAACCCTCATGGTTATATACGACTTCATGAATAGCGGCGTGATAGACCGCATATACGGCGTTGTAAAAGCCGGAAAAGAAGCCCGAGTCTACTGGGGCAGGGATAAGGCGGGCAGAGAGCTCGCCATAAAGATCTATTTAACTGTTTCAGCTGAATTCCGCAAGGGCATGTTAAAGTATATCGAGGGAGATTACAGATTTAAAAACGTGAAACGGGACACTCGCTCGCTGATTTTCGCGTGGGCTCAAAAAGAGTTCAAAAACCTTGAACAGGCGTTAGCCGCAGAAGTGCGGGTGCCGAAGCCCATAGCTGTTAGGAATAACGTGCTTATCATGGAGTTTATTGGCAAAGATGGGGTTAGCGCTCCCTCGATGAAGGAGCAGCCTCCAACAAATCCGGAAAGAATTTACAAGATCTTAATAACCTATCTTGAGAGGCTTTACCAGAAGGCGGAGCTTGTCCACGGAGATCTAAGCGAATACAACATCATGGTCTGGAAGGGTTTGCCAGTGCTTTTTGACATGTCGCAGGCTGTTCCGCTTTCGCATCCCCTAGCAGATTTCCTCCTGAACAGGGACATATCCAACCTTAACCGTTATTTTAGCCGTTTGGGCGTGGATGTGTTACCAGTAGAAGAAATTTACCGGAGGGTTACTGGTCATGGGTCAGCCTAGCATGTTTATACGGATCCCGAAGGAACGGGTTGGTGTGCTGATCGGACAGGGCGGCGAAACAAAGAGAGCTATTGAAAAAGCGTTGTCCGTTAAGCTTGATGTAGAAAGCGACACTGGTGGCGTGACAATAACGCTTCAAGAAAACGCTGAAGATCCCTCAGTCCTTTTAAGGGCTAAAGAGGTTGTAACAGCTATTGGGCGCGGTTTTTCGCCGGAAAACGCCTTCAAGCTCATCCACGACGAAGAAACAGTTTTAGACATTATCGATTTAAGAGCCATTTTCGGACGGTCTGAATCCGACATAAGGCGGGTTAAAGGGCGAATCATAGGAATGGACGGAAAGACGAGGAGAATAATTGAGGAGCTTACAGACACAAGCGTTGTAGTTTACGGCCACACTGTGGGCATTATAGGCAGAATTGAAAACGTCCAAATCGCGCGGGAAGCCATCCAAATGCTAATCCAAGGAAGCCAACACGCCACAGTCTACAAGTTCCTCCACAGAAAAAGAAGGGAACTTAAAAAGAGCATGATGGAACTCTGGGAGAAACCAGAATAAATTCTGGAACTTGATTTCCACGAGTCATAACTATAAAGGCGGGCTCTCGCACTCAAGATCCCAATCATGCTTCAGTGGGGCCAGAGTCGTCATCACCCGCCACATGAATTAAATGTAGGCTTGAAATAAAAGTTTATGGTTGGGCTGCTTTGAGGCGCTGGCTACATGCTTAAACACTTGAGGGTTGTGCCGCTTGCCGCTGAAAGCCTAGGTGTTCGTTCCATGTGCACTTTTGTTGAGACGCCGGACTTGCGGATTCTCTTGGACGCTGGGGTTTCGCTTTGCCCCAACCGTTTCGGCTTGCCACCCCACCCCTTAGAGTTTGAGGCCATAATTGAGGCGAGGAGGCGCATTGCCGAAGCCGCCGATAAAGCTGATGTTGTAACATTGAGCCATTACCATTTTGACCATCACACACCATCCTACGAGGATTGGCTCTGCAACTGGACAGCGGAGAACGAAACCGCCAAGCAGATCTATCAGGGCAAAATTGTTTTGATGAAAAATCCTAAAGAGTGGATTAATTTTAGCCAAAGACGTCGAGGCTGGGTTTTTCAGAAGACCGGTGGGAGGTACGCCAAAAAGCTTGAGATAGCAGATGGCAGAGCCTTCATTTTTGGAAAAACCACGATAAAGTTTTCGGAGCCTGTCCCCCACGGTCCAGAAGACTCCGTCCTAGGCTGGGTTTTAATGACAGCCATCGAATTTAAGGGTGAAAAGTTTCTTTTCGCCCCAGACGTGCAAGGACCCATTTCAGTTAAGACTCTTGAAAAGATTGTGGCTGAAAAACCCAAACTCGCCATGATCGGCGGACCCCCATCCTATCTGGCTGGCTTTAGAGTAAACGAGGAAGAGTTTCAGTTTGGGCTGGAAAACTTGGAAAAGCTTGTTGAGATTGTTCCATGCACCATTTTGGAGCATCACCTTTTAAGGGATGAAGCTTGGCGAGAAAAGGCATACATGGTTTTTGAAAAGGCTAATAGGGTGGGACATAGGGTTTTAACAGCCGCTGAGTTTTTGGGCTTGGAAAACAGTTTCTTGGAGGCTGCGAGGCGAAGGCTTTTCGTCGAGGAGCCGCCATCAAGAGAGTTTGAAAAGTGGATGCGTGAAAGTCTAGACAAGAAGAAAAGGGTTAAGCCGCCAATTTAGCCGAAAAACAACATTTTTGGTTAGTGAAAAGGCCAAAAGCCCCTAGCCTCTCTCTAGATTTTGAAGCATTTTGCATAAAGGATTATGCCTATGGCTAGGATTGCAATACATGACAGGGCCACTACCGTCAAGTCTAAAATTATTGTTGGGCTTGTGATGGGCGCACCTCTTAGGAAGAGCGATGTCAAAGCGTCTGTGACATAGTAGCTTGGCACGAATCGGCCAGCTGTTTGCGCAGTGGACGAAAGCGAGGCGCCTACAAAAGTTCCAAGGAAAAGTTGTGGCAACACGAAGAGAAAGGATATTCCAGTGGCTGCTCCAGAAGTTTTTGAAATCGTCGCAGTAATTAAGCCGAAGCCCACATTAGACAATGAGAAAACTAGAATTAAGGTGAAGGCGAGAAGGTAGGCGGAGAGGTTGACAGCTGGCCTAAAGCCCATCAAATAAGTTGCAGCAAAAACAAGAACTGCTTGGATTAGGGCTATAAGCATGTAGGCCAAAACTTGGCTGGTCATAAACTCGGCTGGCGTTATGGGCGTTGTCCTAATCCTTTTCAGCATGCCGTTTTCGCGGTCTTGCATAAAGGACTGAGCAACCATCATTATAAGAAATATGGAGGCGAAAGTAAACATGCCGGGCGCCATAAACTCGAAGGCTGAAACCGGCTTAGCCTCTATTAAAGAGGCAATTTGCACGTTGACGGGGTTTGGAGCCGCTTTCTGGTTTAAAAACGTGGCTAAAACGTTTTGGATTATGGGTGGCACTGCTTGCGTGGCAACAACCGAACCCTTATCCAAATAGAGTAGCACTGTGGAGTTTACCCAGCTGCTAGGGTTGTTCGGCGCCGCATAGTAGGAGGTGAGGCTTTGGCTGAAATCGGCTGGAATGATTATGGCGGCCTGAATTATCCCTTGGAACAAGTCATTTTGGGCTGTTTGGCTGTCAGCGTAAACATGCACTTGCAAAAGCGTGGTGTTTGACAATGCTTCGATGAACATCTGCGAAAGGCCCGCAGAATCCATGTTGACAACGCCTACGTTATAGGTTGGCTGAGAACCGCCTAAGCCGCCGAAAGAAGCCCCGAAAGTTAGAACGAAAACTAGCGGGAAAAGGAAAATCATGAATAGGACGGCGGGTTCCCGAAAGGTTTTCTTCAACTCCTTCTTTGTTAGGGCGTTTATTCTTTGGAAATTCATTAGATTTCCTCCCTTATCCTTCGCCCGGTCAATTTTATGAAGACTTCTTCGAGGTTGCCTATGCCGTGCCTAGAAATCAGGTTTTTCGGCGTGTCAAGAGCGATGAGCCTTCCATGGTCGATTATGCCTACACGGTCGCAAAGAGCCTCCGCCTCTTCCATGTAGTGGGTTGTTAGGAAAATTGTTTTGCCCTCCTTTTTCAGTTCCTGCATGAAATCCCAGACGGCGCGGCGGGATTGGGGGTCCATGCCTACGGTGGGCTCGTCTAAGAATATGATTTGCGGATTGTGGATTAAAGCCAGAACAATGCTTAGCCGCCTTTTCATGCCGCCGCTGTATTTCTCAACCTTTCTATGGGCGTCGTGGATTAAACCCAACTTTTCGAGAAGCATGTCCCGCCTACTTCTAAGCGTGTCCTTGTCCAAGGCGTACAGGTTTCCGAAAAGCTCCACGTTCTCCACACCAGTCAAATACGGGTAAACAGCGGTCTCTTGGGGGCAAACTCCTATAAGCCCTTTAACTTTGGCATTTTCCTTTTGCACGTCATATCCGCCCACCGAAACAAAACCGCTTGTAGGCTTTAAAAGACCGCAAAACATGTTCACAGTCGTTGTTTTACCAGCACCGTTAGGACCAAGCAAGCCGAAAAGTTCACCTTGAAGCACCTTAAGGCTTACGCCGTCAACGGCGACAACATCTTCAAAACGTTTAACAACATTCTCCATAACTATGGCAAACTCGCCCATAACTAATCATCCAACACTTGTCCATCATAAAGTGGCACCCTTAATTAAGATTTTGCTAAAACAAGGCGACTTGGCGGGCCCGCCGGGAATTGAACCCGGGACCCCCGGGTTAAAAGCCCGGTGCTCTATCCTTACTGAGCTACGGGCCCTCTAGGCTGTTTTCGGTTTAGAAAAGGTTTTGAAGATGCATTTTAGGGTTTCGATTTGACCTGTGGAGAATAAGGGGAGGGGAAAGACTGATTTTAGGTTTGGACTTTTAGGAGGCTTGTTATGAAGTTTTTGATTTTGTCGTTGGCGCTCAGTATTGTTTCTATGGTTTTGGCGCCTTTCTCTGTTAGCCTATACACGCGTTTGCGTTCGTCCCACGAACCCTCTATTAGGCCGTTCCGCTCCAGCGAATATAAAAGTGAGTATACTGTTCCCGAGCTTACTAGTAGGTTGAATTTGTTGTGAATGAAGGATATGACGTCATATCCACTCATAGGACCCTTTCGCAATTCTGCCAAAATTATTATGTCCATGAAGTTTTTGATTATGCGTTCGTGCATTTTCCTCAATATTTTGCCTTCCAACTTTTCACCGCCAACAATGATTGTCAGCGCAGCCATATTTATTCACAATTTAACATTTTAGGTTAGATATAAATATTTAAATTTTATTCAAACTCAGAATCGAAAATTGAAATTGAATAGGATATGTTTAAACAAATTCAGGGAACATTTGACAGGTCTTGTATATGCCCTGCATTAAATTTCAAGATTCCGATAAAAATCGATCGTGCATAGGCTTTGTTTTAAAGTTTAATTTTTCAATTTACAAGTCTAACGGAGGTAACTTTAACAGTCAGCGATATCTCTGCATGTTAACAAACGTTATTTTATGTTTTACATCCCCTAAAAACAGGTGCTGCTGAATTGTTCTCGTGGAAAGCCTCCTTTGAGAAAATAAACAGCGAATACGAAACCGTTTTGAAAAAGAGGCAAGCGTTAAACAACCTTTACAACAGTGGCAGAATATCCCGATTCACCTTCGAGCTTTTCGATAAGGAAATGGAAGAAGCCTTAACGGAAATCGAGAAAAAGAAAAACATTCTGTTGGAAAAGATGGCTGCCAAGTTCAAGGAAGTTGAGGAGCAAATCAGGATTCTTGAGCGGTTACTGGCAAACTATGAGATTCAATATGTGGGCGGGGAAATAAGCGAGGAGGACTATCAGCGGGAAATAGCCCTCTTATCTATGGGTTTGGAAAACGCGAGGAAAGAACTGGGCATAATAAAGGAGACCATGGATAGGCTTACGAGTGATGCAAAAACTGTGGAAGTCAAAACAGAAGCGGAACCACAAACCGGAAACGCTTCGGAAACACTGACCGTTGAAGCGAAAACTGAAGGGCAAAACTTGGGAAACTAAAAGCTTCATCATTCTTTTTCTTTTTGGCTGCTGTTGATAGGCTTATATTTGCCGGAGTTCTAAAACTTGTTTTTCGAATCGGAGGAAGGTGTTTTTGCAAGATGGTGTTGTGATGACTTTTCATGAAAAGTTTGGGCAATATGATTTGGGCGAAGGACACCCATACCGTGGAGACCGCTTCATAAACGCCATGAACTTCTTTAGGGAGCAAAATCTCTTAAGCTTGCCCAACTTGATGGTTGTGGAGCCCAAACCAGCATGTAAAGAGGATTTGCTAAGGGTTCATGATGAAGGTTACGTGGACCAAATTTTCCGCTTGGCAGCTGAAAGCAAACCCTACGACATTGAAACGCCCGTTTCGCCTCAAATTCTTGAGGCTGCCTTGCTCATTGTGGGCGGGGCTTTAGAGTGCGGCGAAGCCGTTTACAGCGGAAAAGCGAAAAGGGGCATCTCCCTCGGAGGTGGCATGCACCATGCCGGAAGAGACTACGGCGGAGGCTTCTGCCTCTTCAATGACATAGCAGTCCTAATCGAA
>JAWAZC010000014.1:0-32870 GCA_038817995.1 Bathyarchaeia archaeon
GATAAGCCTTTTAGGATCGAGTTATAATCCTCTAGCAGTGAGAACTCAAAATGAATTTTATATTGAACCATGTGCCTCAGTTTGTACGACGTTTTTGGAAAACAATAGTTTTGGTTGTTCTTGTTTCCTCAGCAACTTTGCTTTTGAACATATTAGTTTCCTCTTGGTTAAGCAGCTTCCACAACCTACATCTTCCAAGCTTTGGCACAATCCACGTGATAGGTGTTGAAGCCTTCGGTGGAAACCTAACTGCAACAGAGGATGGAAGCCAAGTCCTCGACTGGGGAGCCATATATCCCGGAATACCAGCAACTCGTCTCTTTTACGTTAAAAGCAAAAGTAATCGACCAATAACCCTTCAATTGACAGTTTTGAACCTTACGTTCCAAAATTCAAAAGGTGCCATTGTCACGGAACTTTTGCCCTTTGAGAATCCCCTAAACTTGACCTGGAATTACACTGGTGCACCCCTCGAGCCAGGCGAGCAAATCTGTTTAGTCCTAACGTTGGAAGCATCTTCCGACCCGAGGTTTATATGGTACATAATAGACAACGATATGAAACAGTTTTCCTTTGTCATAGTTATAAAACCTTTGGAGATGTAACAGCCAAATTGTTCTATAACATGTTGGAAATTTTCTAGATCAATCCTACATATGGGTTTAATTTCATGTTTTACAAGTCTACCATGGGTGGAAAGGAGAGCTTAATGCCGAACATCGTCGTTTCAGTGGTTATTCCAGCTTACAATGAAGAGAAAACAGTAGGTAGTGTAATTGAAGAAACAGTCCAAGTAATGGAGAGTTTAGGCTTACCATATGAGATAATAGTTGTTGACGATGGTTCAGAAGATCGTACACGAGAAGTGGCAAGCAAATACAAGGTTACAGTACTGTCGAACGGAAGGAACATGGGAAAAGGTTACGCCCTAAGAAGGGGATTTCAACATGCCAGCGGCGACATAATTATAACCATGGACGCGGACGGCTCCCACAAGCCTAAAGAAATACCCGACCTGATTAACGCGTTAATGAACGGCGCAGACATGGTGGCTGGCTCAAGGTTTCTAGGAAAAAATAAAAACCACACTTCAAAACTTCACATGTTTGGCAATTACCTCATAAACATGACAATCATGACCATGACGGGAAAGTGGATCACCGACAGCCAAACAGGGCTGAGAGCTCTAAAAAGAGATTTCCTCCAAAAAATTAGTCTAGAATCCGAGGGCTACGAAATTGAAACTGAAATGACGGTGAAAGGGTTAAAGAACGGCTTCGTCCTCAAGGAAATACCAGTAAGCTGTGATAAAAGAAGAAATGGAGTTTCAAGGCTATGCGCCCTTCGCCAAGGTCCAAAAATCCTAAAAACAATTCTAAAGTATGGGGTACTACAAGACAAAAACGGCTATAGACAATAGAAAATTTGGTTAAAAGGTCTATACTTGTTTTCCATATCAATTTATAAAAGAGGCTTAAGACATCTACAACAGAGGAGAAGATACTTGAACTTTAAAAAAGCTTTATTGATGTTGCTGGTAGCCGTTTATGTTGCCAGTTTCATTTCTATGTCTGTTGTTAACGCAGAAGATGGCATAAGCGACTACGATAACGTATTGGCGGAACAAGTAGTCAATGATATCAACAGCACTGTTAACTCGGGCATTAATGAAGGAGAGATAAAATACGACGAGCATTACACGCTTTACAGGTTGACCGTAGTGCCTACAAGTGTTACTGTCGGGCAAGAGGTAACCGCAATAGCGGAAACGAATAACCCTCGTGTAACCCACGTCACGTTTGTATGGGTGAAACCATTTGATGGAATCAAAAAAATAGAAACTGTCCAAGTTTATTCGGAAGACAATCTGAAAAAAGCTACTAGCACATTTGTCCCCGACAAGCCAAGCTCATGGTGGGTTTTCGCCCTGTTTGAACAGAGATACACTGGTTCATACAAGTGTTGCTGGTTATTCGCTATGAGATGGATTTGCTGCAAATGCTTCAAAGTAGAACAAGTTATTCCTGATTTTCCAGCAGTTGGCACAGCTGGCGCTATGACAACCATGTTTGCGGGGCTAGGTTTATTCCTAAACAAGAAGAGACAAAAACCAGCTTAGAAGCTCAATTTCTGCATCTAAACTTGTTTTTCCCTTTAAAGGGTTGGTACGGTGAAGAAGGCTTTAAGCAAAGTTAGATGGATAATCAGTACGTTAAAGAATTATTGGCAGCATATTCTAGGCGCATCTATGTTTTTATTGGTGATCTTGGTTGTTTATTGGCGTGACTTAGAAATACTAGTTAATGAAGCTTTCCACACAGAAGCTCTCTCACACATTCTTTTACTGCCAGCATTTGTTGGTGTTCTCGTTTACTGGAAAAGGGATGTTTTAAAGGCTCTGCTTGCTTTAGATTCGATGCAAAAAAGTTTTGAAGACATGTTATTTAACTCGCTTGTTGGATTAAGTCTATGCCTCATAGCCTTCCTAGTATACTGGTACGGTTCCTACACGTTCTATCCGCTTGAATATCACATGTTCTCTTTGCCTATATTCGTGGCAGGCGCCATACTAATCATCTTCAACTTAAAAGCCTTGAAAGCGCTCGCCGTCCCCGTGGTGCTTCTTGTTTTTCTGGTTCCAATACCCAACGAAGTAGCATATGCCCTAGGCGGAAGCCTCGCCAACCTTAACACTCAAGCCTCCTACACTCTGCTGAAAGGTTTAGGGGTTCCGGTAACATTAAACATGACGTATGGTTCCCCAACCATAATGCTGGCAAAACATCAAGAGACACCGATTCCTTTCACGGTGGGAGTTCCATGCTCTGGAATTTACACGTTAACTGCCTTTCTTATGTTTGCAGTGTTTTTGGTGGCTATCGTGCAAGCCTCAGCTTTCAAAAAAGCCTTCATATTTATACTTGGACTCGCCATTTTCGAGGTTTTGAGCATTATACGCATTACGTCCATAGTTTCTGCGGCTTACCTTTTCGGCGAGGAAGTTGCCATGTTTATTTTCCATTCAGCAGCTGGTTTAATACTCACATTCATTGGAGTATTTATCACCCTCGTTGCTTCGGAAAAATTGCTTGGAATAAAAATGGCCACCAGCAAGATGGAGGCGCCTTTCTGTCATGAATGTGCTAAACTGCGGGAGAAATTCCGGAACTTTTGCTTAAACTGTGGAAGGTTCTTTAACCCATTTAAAAGAAAGCCTTCCAGAATTTTTTGGACAAAACTAACACTGCTGTTGATAGGCTGCTTCTTACTCTCTTCAAGCGTCAACGCACCGGTTTTCGCCATATCCAAAGAAACAATGGAGGTAACCTCGTGGGAAAAAACAACAGAAATTCTGCCGCAGGTTCCAGAGTATCGCCTAAATTTTCTATATCGAGATACAGACTATGAACGAATAGCCAAACAAGA
The DNA here is from genome assembly GCA_038817995.1 of Bathyarchaeia archaeon. GTDB lineage: Archaea > Thermoproteota > Bathyarchaeia > Bathyarchaeales > Bathycorpusculaceae > DRVP01. The sequence continues at coordinate 3,427 of JAWAZC010000014.1, forward strand.
TGCGTCGCTGGTTTACGCTTATTTCCCATCAAACCTTTCAAAGCCAGTTACATACGTTCTCATAAATGTAGCAAGCAGCATCTCAAACCTTCACAATTGGGAAGTCTGCCTCATAACATGGCAAATAGCTCACGGGCAGTACCCACTTGTTGAAGTTTTAGCCTCCAAGGACATACAGCTACTTGAAGGTAACCAGTTAATTGCGAGGTACCTTGCTTTCCGAAATTCTGAGGAAAATTATACGCAGTTTACGCTTTACTGGTATGAAAGGGCAACGTTTAAAATGGGTGCCACCGTACAACAACGTTACGTCAGAATAAGCCTCGTGATACTAGCATGGAGAACCTTTAGTCATCAGCAATGTGAAAGCCAGCTTCTAGAGCTTGGAGAAGCCGTAGCCCGCCACTGGGAACCAATAAAAATGCAGTCCCTGTTGTCTCTGGGGGTAACTGCACAGCAAGCCCTCCTTGCTCTTTCAATGGTCCTTATAGTAGCCACAAAAGTAACACAGTCCACCCGCGAGTGGCGCAAAAAGATGAATAACCTTAAAGTATTCAATAATTTCGCTTCGCCAGCGGACAAGCTTGTGCTTCAAACAATCACCGAACTGAGCAAGGCTAAAGGAACCGTTACAACCGCTGAAATAGGCTCTGCGATTAAGGACAAAACTGGAAAAACAATGGGGCTTGAAAGGCTTGTGGAAAGGTTAAACCGCTTGCAGGAATACGGCTTCATAAAAATGGACATAGCCATAAACAATAACAGTCCAATGCTGGTTTGGAAAAGTTTAGTAAACCTCTAGAAACCTTAAATGGCAGCTCAGCCAATTTCAGCTTGAAATGTGTCCAGAGATAAATAAAAAAGCCAAAGCTGAAGAAAAAACGGCTGAAACAACAAACATGCAACATTTAATAGAAACTGTAAAACAGCTTCAAGAGGAAGTTGAAAAGCTGAAACTGGAATTAAGAAAGGCTAAGAGCATACCTTCGGGAAAAATAGGTTTCGCCTTCGCAGTTCCAGGCATTCTAGCCCTTATCGCTGCAGTTTTAAACAACTCGACTATTTTAGCTTTTATAGGTTTAGGCTTAACCTTCTGGGGCGCCTTGTTCTTCTTTGTGAGACCAGTACGGTACGTGCAGAGCAGCCTACTAGACTCCACGGCGCTGCCCACGTACAAAACAATCGACAGAATAATTGCAGACTTGAGATATAAAGGCAGAAGCCATTATATACCGCCCTATCCAAAGGAGGTTTACCTTCCAGAATACCTTAAAGGGCTTAAAGATCCAGTGGTCTTCATTTCCGCAGACACGGGCGGCATGCCATCCCTAGAGGAGCTCGCAAAAAGCAAATTTTTACTTGCCAATCCAAACGGTATTTGCGTCGCCCCACCTGGACTGGGAATTCTCATACAACTCGAAAAAGAGTTGGGAAAAGATGCATCAAAACTTCAATTGACCGAGCTATGCGAAACTCTTCCACTAGTAATTGTCGAAAATCTACGATTGGCACGGGAACTAGAAGTTAAAGTTAAGGAGAACATTGTTTACCTAAGAATGCTCGACCCAATTTATAAAAGCCTATACGCAGGAGAGGAAAACTTGAAAAGCATCCACCTTCTCGGATGCCCATTGGCCAGCGCTATCGCTTGTGCGTTAGCCAAAGCCTCCGGAAAAATTGTTACCATACAAAAGGTTGACGCATCTATTGATGGGCAAACAGTTGAAGTTCAATATCAAATGGTGGAAACTAAATGAATTTTCCAATGACAATGGCGGACATAAGCCTCTGGCTTGCAGTTATGGCTATAATTCTGCTTATAACATCCGAACTGGTATCCTCAGCTTCCGGATATTCCAGCGATGTAATTATTGAAAAAAAGCGCCTCCGCCTCGTTGCCCTCGCCTTAGGCATAGGATTTATGGCCACCGTTGTTGTTCGCATATTTCATCCCTTCTAAAAACCCTTTACGCGGTGAATCTAACACGCGAAAAGGGGATTTAATGGAGACTTTAATAACTGCTGGATTCGATGCCTGTTATGACTATGGTGAAAGAAAACTCCATAATATTCGTTTGAGCTACGCTCTGTGACACCTCTAATTTTAGAGTGGCGTCAATTACTTGACCCGCGTCCAAGACACGCCCTTCCTTATCCCAGCTTAGAGTTATGTAAGATTTCGCTTGTGACGGGCTCCAGTTTTCCGTCGTCATATTTAATCTTACGGGAGTATTTCCAGTGTTTTTAATCCAAATTGGTTGTTGCCGGCTTCCTCCAGCCTCTACTAGCCCCCAATTGATGGATGTTAAATTCTGCTTACACGTTGCATCTTGGAATACGGCGATGCGCAAAGTTTTCACGCTTCCAGAACTTGGGACTCTATGAAGCGCAAGTTGACTTGTTGCTAAAGCTGTTGTGATCATGGCGGCCAGCGCAATAGCGAATACTATGGCTAAGTTTGATTTCGGGGCTTCCATATTGTTGCCCTCGAAGAAAAGGCTATATTAAGTCTTAATAAACGTTACTGTCCAAGATAACAACACAAATACACAACCACATAAAATAAACCAACATAAAACTAAGATTTTATTGAAACTCCAACAGTGTTGATGGCTATTCAGCCGGTAATAAATCCGGCGGCCATTGACACCTACCCAAGAGTCTAAATGGCAACTGAATCTGTAATCTTATAATTTGCCCGGCAAATAGCGTAAAACATTTTCAAGCCATTTTTGGTGGACCGGGCGGGATTTGAACCCGCGACCTCCCGAGTGCGAGTCGGGCGTTCATACCAGCTGAACTACCGGCCCAGACTTATCTTGTAGGGGAAACCGTGAAAATGGATTTAGATGTTTCGGTTTTAGTGAAAACCACTTTCACTTAGTAACGCCTCGCTTTTAAGTATCTGCGTTTCATTGAAGCGGAAGCTGTAACTGAACGTTGCATGGTGAAAGAAACTGCAGTTTAACTGATTCTTGTTCTACTTTTGTATCTTGTAGAGTTGTTCGCCTTTCTCGTTTGTTTTGGGTATTGCTATGATGAATTGGACTCCTTTTCCGTATTCACCTGTCTCTTGGATTGTCCAACCGTACATTTCACACAACTTGGCTGTTAAGTAAAGTCCGTAGCCTGTCCCCTTTCCGTAGCCTTCTTTGAAGAGATTTCGCCTCATATCGTTGGATATTCCTACTCCGTTGTCTTCATAGATCAGTTTTAGCTTGTCCGCTTCCTCCCTATAATAGATTTTTATTTGTGTTACTTTTTCGCCATGTTTTATTGAGTTGTCGATGAGGTTGTAGAAGAGTTGCCTGAGCTGGGAGTCTGCCAGCACCAATAGTCCACCGCATTCATTCACTATTTTGATGTTGTTTAGGCCTGAAGCTAGCGTGATGGCTTCTTCAACGCTTTTTCCAACATCCACGTATGATCGGCTTTCTACGCCCAACATTTCATATTGGCTTGCGAAGTCAAATATTCTGACAATCTGGTCGCATGCCAACTCAATTTCGTCCAAACATTTAACAGCTGGATGATCGCTTGGAAGCCTCTTTTTGGCTAGGTACACGTTGCTTTTGATCACTGTGAGTTTATTACGGGCATCGTGTCTAGTCCATTTGCCTATCACGCTGAGCTTTTCATTAGCCATCCTCAATTGTTCCATTAGACTTCTCATTTTCTCTTCAGCCTGCTTTCGCCTGGTAATGTCTCTTGCTATGCTTAATATGGCTGTTTTCCCTTTGTAGGGGACGAGGCTGGAAGAAATTTCCACCGGAATTATTCTTCCATCCTTAGTTCTATGGCTTGTTTCAAAGACTTGAATTCTGTCCTTGGGCATGTTCTTAATGAGATCCATTATTTGCTCTTTGGTTAGGGAGGAGTCAATGTCTGGCGGTCCCATGTTTAGCAGTTCTTCTCGAGAGTAGCCTAGAACTCTGACGGCCGCCTCGTTTACATCGATAAATTTACCGTTGAAGTCGATGACCCAAGCTGTGTCGTTCATACCGTTGAGAAGTGCTCGGTAGGTTGCTTCACTTTCCTTTAAAGCTTCGGTTAGTTCTCTAAGCTTTTCCTCAGCTTTTTTACGTTCCGTTATGTCCCTTGCGATGCTGAGGATTGCCTGTTTGCCTTTATATGTTATGAGGCTGGAAGAGATCTCTACTGGGATGATCCTTCCATCCTTGGTTCTATGGCTTGTCTCAAAAACCTGTATTTTGTCTTTTGGCATGTTTTTGATGAGCTCCATTATCTGCTCCTTAGTCAGCGACGAGTCGATGTCGGGTGGTCCCATGTTGAGGAGTTCTTCCCTTGAATAGCCCAAAACCTTGACAGCGGTTTCGTTTACGTCTATGAATTTTCCGTCGAAGCCAATAACCCAAGCTGTGTCGTTCATACCGTTCAGGATGGCCCTATAGGTTTCTTCGCTTTCCCGTAGGGCCTTCTCAGCCTTTTTCTGTTTGGTGATATCTCTGAATATTCCCTGAATTAACTTTCTGCCCTTAAATTCAAAGACGCTGGCTTTGATTGCTACGTCTTTAATTTCTCCGTTCTTGGTGACTACTTGATCTTCCAGTATGTCTTCTGCCCCATGGACATGTTGCATAAAGGTTATGCTGAATCCATCCTTGATTCTTTCTGGCGGATGTAGAATCCGCTGGTGCTGGCCGATAATTTCTGATTTATCTCTGCCCACCAACTCTGCTGCTGCCCGGTTACAGTCAACAATTATGCCCGTTTCAGCGTCAGCTACAAAAATGGCGTCTAGCGATTCTTCAAATAGTTTTCTATATTTTTCCGCAGTGTCCCGAAGCTCCTCTTCAGCTTTTTTATGTTCTGTTATATCAATAAAACTTTCCACAAGGTACTTGCGTCCCCGCCACGTTGTAACTGCAACTGTTTTAAGAATTGGGACACGTTCCCCGTTAGCCCTCAATAAAGTTCGCTCTGACCTATCTACAGTCTGGCCCAAGTCCGTGATTGGGCATTTACCCTTCTCAGCTGGGCAAACAAAGCAGTGGCATATTTTTCCAACGACTTCTTCTCTTGAAGCACCTATCATTTTTAACGCGTAACGGTTTGCATATACGATTCTATGAGTTTTTGCGTCTACTATCAAAACCCCGTTAAGGAGGGAATCTAACGTTTCATCAGTAGAGAATTTCTTCAAACCTCTCTTTTCTGAAGCTTTGGTTATGATTGCTTGCATGCCTACTACGTGACCATCAATAACTAATGGTTTACATTTATAAGCCACAAGAACTTTCCCTTTCGGGGTGTTTATTTCAACGTTACCCTCGAAGGATTTTCCTTCACGTTTTAGGGTGGCTTCCTTAATCAGCCTAGCCTTGTATTTAGGAGAGACAAATTCTGTTATATGTCTTCCTATGAGCTGTTCTTTAGTGAAGCCGTATTCTGAAATGACATTGTTTACATCTATTATTTTTCCATGTAAATCCATTACGATTATGCAGTCGTGGGTATTTTCGAAAAGGGCCCTATATTTTGCCTCGGACAATTTTAGCCTGGTTTCCACCCTTCTTCTGTTAACGGCTTGGCGTATACTACAGGCAAGCTCGCAGTAAACGGTTTCCGGATCCCCGTTTTTGTTTATATAACCGTCTGCACCTAAGTTAAATGCTTTGATGGCAACTTCTTCCCCACCTCTCCCAGTAAAGAGGATGAAGGGGATACTGTTACCGCTTTTCCTAAGTTCCTCAAGAAACTGTAGACCGTCTTTCTGGGGCATTTGGTAATCACACACGATAGCATCATATTTATTCTCCTTCATTTTTTGGATTGCTTCATCAACGGACTGAGCGATGTCCACATCGAATGGGCCTTGCATTTGCAAGCATTCCTTTGCAATATTCAAAAAGCTCTCTTCATCATCCACGTGTAACACGCGTATCTGGGCTTTTTCTGAAAGTTCTACAATCCCCGCGGCAAACTCTAAAGCGTATTCAGACATGGCATGCCCCTTACTTGACATATTTAATCTGCATGTTTAAACGTCAAGCATAAAGTTCGAAGCTTTGATAAAAAATGTTGTGAAACAAGCGTATGAATTGACAATAAGGCGTATCCTTTTAAATTGAACTACACTACTGCTAATTTTGGGTGAAAGCGTGTCCAATGTTGCCTCCGGGAGGTTTGTGATTCAAAAGCATCACGCTACACATTTGCACTATGATTTTAGGCTTGAAATGGACAACGTGCTGAAAAGCTGGGCCATACCCAAAGAGCCTCCATCTCAGCCCGGCATTAAGCGGCTCGCCGTTGAAGTGGAAGATCACCCCTTAAGCTACATAGATTTTGAAGGCGTTATCCCCGAAGGTATGTACGGTGCAGGAAAAGTTGAAATGTGGGATCGCGGCACATACACTCTGAAGAATAGAACCCAAAATAAGATAGAGTTTACACTGCACGGTGGAAAACTGAAAGGCGACTACGTCCTAATAAGGTTTAAGGGAGACAAAAACTGGCTTTTAATGAAAAAGAGGACCTAGATCCAGGCTTTCTGGAGGGCCTTCAGCAAACCCTTCCAATCCACGTTCTCGGCCACAAGCTGCTTGGCAAGCTTAATTCGCTTCTTATCGCCATACTTTATCTTGCCGGCGGTTTCTTGAAGCATATTCACTGTGGTATACGTGTCATGAGGAACAAGCAGTACTGGCACTCCTCTCTCCTGAGCCTTGTTAAGGATTAGGGGGCTTGGATGAACATTCCCCGTAAGGATTAGCAGTGAAGTGTCTGTCTCCAAAGCTACAAGGCATATGTCCGGTCTGTCACCGCCTGTTATGACGGCTTTTCTTGGTGAAGCCCTAAAGTATTTCAGGGCGCTGTCAGGAGTCATAGCTCCTATAAGATATCGTTCGACAAGAACGTCTCCCAGCTTCTCCTCGCATGCAAGTACCTCAGCGTTAAGGAGCTCCTTGATCTCTAATCCTGTGGGGCTCCGCATTTCAGTTTTATCCGGGATTATCCCCCACACTTTGACGCCGTTCTTCTCTAAAAGCGGTAGATAAACCCGTTTAACTCTATCCATTTCCACGTCTGCAACGCTGTTCATCACTAGTCCAAGGAAGGGAACTTCCTTTTCAGAGATGTAGCTTTTCTCCGCTGCTATGGCGTCTATTGTCGCGTCAATATGAGTGGATGATACCATTAGAACGTTTAGGCTTAACCGCTTACAGATCTCTAGAGTTGAAAGGCCCACGGAACTGCCGAAGAATATATCCCGTAGCATTTCAACTATTATGACGTCCTTGTCCTTGGACAGTTTTTTGAAGCTTTCCTCTATAGCTTCGAGAACTATGTCGCGGTCCATGGTGTTCAGTTTCTCAAGGTAATAATATCCAAGCTGGATGGGCGAAATCACCCTCAAGTCTTCTTGGATGCCGAGGAGCTCTTTCATCAATGCCACATCTTCGTCGGTTCTAACGTTTTCATATGAAAGGTTGCTCCAGCTGAAGGGTTTAAAATATCCAACTTTTAACCCTTCGTCCATCAATACTTGGGAGAACCCTACACAAAAGGCGGTTTTGCCTATTTGTTCTATTCTCGGGGAGGTTACGCAGATCCTTAAAGGCTTATCATGCAAACCTTCATCACCTGCTGAATGATAGGGTTATCTTAATATCTAAGGCTAAAGAGTTTTTTCCTTTTTCGTAAACGAATAACGGATTAACGTCTAGCTCGACTATTTCCTTAAAGTCCATGACGAGCCTTGAAACCCTTAAAAGGGCATCAACAACGGAGTCTATGTCCGATGGAGGCTCGCCCCTAAACCCCCGTAGAAGCGTATAAGCCTTGGTTTCCATGATCATTTCATACGCCTTTCTTCTGCTTAGCGGCGCCAGCCTGAAGCTAACATCCTTTATAAGGTTGACGTATATTCCGCCGAGCCCAAACATTATGAGAGGCCCGAACTGGGGGTCTCTGTGGACTCCTATTATTATCTCCTTACCTGAAGGCACCATCCTTTGGACTTCAACTCCGTACACGCGAGCTTGGGGCATAAGTGTTGCAGCGTTTCTTATCATGGCGTCATAGGCGTTTTCAAGCTCGTAATCGGACTTTATGTTCAAAGCTACGCCGCCGATATCTGTTTTATGCAGTATATGCGGAGAAACAAGTTTCAAGGCTACAGGGTAACCTATGCGGTTAGCGATTGTTATCGCCTGCTTAAGGTTCTGGGCGAATCCGCCTTCTGGAACCGGTATGCCATACGCCCTCATAATAGCCTTAGTTTCTGGGCTTAGAAGAACTGTTCTATTCTCAATTTTAGCCCGTTCTATAATGCGCTCAACGGTTGCAAGATCCCTCTCAAACTCGGGAATTTCCTCTTCTTGATGCGTGCTCACAAACTCCCCGTACACCGCCATGTTCCGAAGAGTTTTAACAGCCTTCTCTGGAAAATCATAAACGGGTATTTGGTTCTCCTTCAGAAGTTTCGCGGCCTCCGCCACGGCCTCGCCGCCCATAAAGACTGCCAAAATAGGTTTCTCCGGAAACTCCTTACTAGTCTCAATTATGGCTTCAGCCGTCTTAATGGGTTCGGTGACCGCCTGTGGGGTTAAAATAACAACGACGGAGTCTACTCCGGGATCCTTTAAAATAGCCCGCAAAGTCTTTAGGTAACGCTCAGCTGACGCGTCTCCCAACAAGTCCACGGGGTTTATGACTGAGGCGTGTGGCGGCAGAAAAGCCCTAAGGGCCTCAACGGTTTCGGTGGAGAGCCAAGCCAGCCCCATGCCAAACTTTTCACAACTGTCCGTGGCGACTATTCCTGGACCACCGGCATTTGTCAAGACCGTGACATTTCTGCCGTGTGGAATAGGCTGGTATGCAAGGGCCTTAGCGTTGTCGAATAACTCTTCAACGGAGTCAACGGTTATAACTCCCGCCTCCCTAAACGCTACATCATAGGCTACGGCGCTACCGGCCATCGAGCCGGTGTGGGATGAAACCGCCCTGACACCTAGATTGGTTACTCCTGCTTTAAGGACCACGATGGGCTTAACCCTCGAGGTTTCCTTAGCGACTCTAAGGAATCTTTCGCCCTCGTTTATTCCCTCCACATAACACGCTATTACACGGGTTGCCTTGTCATCCCTCAAGGTCTCTATGAAGTCGATAACGTTGAGGTCAGCGCTGTTGCCCAGGCTTACTATAACGCTGAAGCCTATGCCCTCCATGGGTGCCCAGTCAAGGATAGCTGAGCATAAAGCCCCACTTTGGGAGAGGAAGGCAATGTTTCCCGGTAAGGCCTTTGAGGAGGCGAAGGTTGTGTTTATTGGGACTGAAGTATTTATTACGCCCAAACAGTTTGGGCCGACCATTCGCATGCCATATTTACCACAGATGTCAAGGAGCTCCTTTTCAAGCTCTGCCCCTTCATAGCCGACCTCTCTGAAACCAGCTGATATAACCACAAGGCCCTTAACCCCTTTCTCTCCAGCCTGCCTCGCAACCTCCGGCACTACAGCTGCAGGCACCGCTACCACGGCTAGGTCAACAGGCTCATCCACGTTCAATATAGAGGGGTAACACTTTAGCCCGTTTACCTCGCTAGCCTTAGGGTTTACGGGGTAAACCGGGCCTTTAAAACCGCTCTCTATGATGTTTATAAGTATACGGTTTCCAACAGACCCGCTTTGCCTAGAAGCTCCTATAACCGCTACAGATCTAGGCTCTAAAATGGCCTTAACATCCTCTCGGGTCACTTGGCGGGCGCTCCATTAAGGTTTATTTCCACCTAGGAATTTAATCCTCCATAATAAGGGTTTTCTTGGATAATCTTCAATTGTTATAAGGCGGTTTATATTACTTGTTAAGGGTGGTCGCCGGTATGCTTGATTTTAAAGTTGTTAAAATCGACGTTCCAGAAGGCTGTAACGTAATCCTCGGGTCCGCCCACTTCATAAAGACTGTTGAAGACCTTTACGAAGCCCTCGTGAACTCTGTGCCAGGGATAAAATTTGGCATAGGATTCTGTGAGTCCTCTGGTCCATGCTTGGTCAGGCATGAAGGAAATGATGAAGAACTTAGGCAGCTGGCTGCCAAGAAAGCCTTCGAGCTTGCGTGCGGCCACAGCTTTATAATATTCATTAAAAACGCCTACCCGATCAATGTTTTAGACAAAGTTAGAAAGGTGCCTGAACTCTGCACTATATATGCAGCTACGGCGAATCCTCTTCAAGTGATCGTGGCGGAAACAGAACAGGGTAGAGGCATAGTCGGCGTCGTTGACGGCTTCAAGAGTAAAGGCATCGAAAAGGAAGAAGACATAAGGGCTAGGAAAGAGTTTCTGCGGAAAATAGGCTACAAGCTTGGCTGAGAAAAAGGCCAGCAGGTGGAGCTGCAAAGGTGACTGAAAATACTATCTGACGGCTAACAGTTCCCGCCGCATTTCAAAGGAAGCTTTTTCCCTCATTTTTTCAGCAGCGTAATCTACAAGGCTCTTAAACTGTTTTTCCGTAAGTACATGGCGTGCCCTGGCCAAAATTTCTAGGCAAATTTCCTTAAAGACAATGTCTACACAGTTAACTTTTGCGTCGTCAATCAGTTCCTTGCACGCCTGGAGGATTTGAGCGTTCAACGCAGCTCCACCTGCACTAACAGCTTAATTACTAAACATTAAAACACTTATGAATTTGCAATCACTATTACAAATCCAGATTGAAAATGAAAGGTATAGAAGGCGCCAAAATAAGATTTGTCGGATTTGTCGAAAGGGCTGGAGAAGATGAGGCGGTGATAAGGATTTTTCCAGAGTTTTGCGAAGCGCTTAAAGGGATAGAAGATTATTCACACATCATAGTTCTATACTGGATTCACTTACGCGACGATGAAGAGAATAGGCGGACGTTGCTTGTTTACCCGAGGAGACATGCGGTAAACGTGTTAACAGGGGTTTTTGCCTGTAGAAGCCCATCCCGTCCAAACCCAATAGGCCTATGTGTGGTTAAACTTGTAAGAAAGCAGGGCTGCATGTTGGTCGTCAAAGGGCTTGACGCCATTGAAAACTCGCCAATAGTAGACATAAAACCCTATGTTCCAAAACTGGATTCTATTCCAGACGCCCGCGTGCCCGAATGGGCTTGTTAACGGTGATAGACATGGATGTAGTGATTCTTGGACCGGCGGGTTCTGGAAAAAGCTTGCTAACGGCAAGTTTTGGCATGTATCTACGGAATGAAGGTTACACCGTGAAGTTTGTAAATCTAGACCCGGGGTGCACTGTGCTTCCATATGAATGCGATTATGATGTGCGGAGCATGTTCACGATTGAGGGGATCATGCAAAGCGAGGGGCTTGGACCAAACGGAGCCATGTTAAGGGCTATGGAAAAACTTTGCCGTGTAAAAATTCCAAGGTTTAATGTGGACTTCACGTTGATAGATACGCCGGGACAGCTTGAAGTTTTCGCCTTCCACAAGTCTGGACCAAAAATTGTCAACAGCCTTCAAGATCCCGTCGGCATATTCATAATAGACGGAACAATAGACGTCGAAGATCTTCCAGCAGCTTACCTATACGCCTTGGCAGTTAGGTATAGACTTGGAATCAACATGATAACCATAATAAACAAGGCGGACTTACTGAGCGATACAAAGGCGGAAATAATTAGAGGCTATCTCCTTAACCCATCTAAGTATAAGGGGAAACTAAAGCCTAAAGGAGTGCTGCACGATATTTACTCGCCACTTTCAGAACTGCTTCAAAGGGTTATTCCGGCCCAACGCATACCTTTAATCTCAGCAAAAACGGGAGGAAAGCTGAACGAATTATTAAACATGCTCTACGAGATTAAATGCGTCTGCGGCGACCTAACCTAAAATGCTAACATTCCATAAACTCGTTTAGCATCACAACGTTTATTCTAAGGATTTCATCTAATGCTCGTTATCTGGAGGACTGCGGTTTACCAATGAAGAAGAAGCGTCGCAAGGCTTCAGACGTGCTGGACGAATTTGACCTCAAAATGATAATGGAAGCCCTAAAGCTTGCCAGAAAACGCCGAATAGACTACATAGTCTAACCTCAAACGTTGTGGCGCCGGGGGTGGGATTTGAACCCACGAGGCCCTTCACGGGCCACAGGCTTAGTGGCTTTAAACGTTTGTCTCCAGGCCTGCTCCCTACCGGACTAGGAGACCCCGGCATAGGGACAGCCTCATTGTAACAATTTTCGTGTAGCGTCTATTATTTTTTCTTTTTTACTTGTGAGAAGGGTTATGGTGAACCTTTTACATGTAGCCTTTTTTGGCAGCTAGCTCCGCACTTAAAAGACCTGCACCCGCTGCACCTCTTATCGTGTTGTGACCCAAGCATAGATATTTGATTGTTAAAACGCGATCTTCTCTAATTCTCCCGACAACCACGCTCATCCCTTTACCTTCTTCTCTATCAAGTCTAGGTTGGGGTCTATCTAATTCCTCCCTGACGACTATGGGGTTTTCTGGGGCTGATGGAAGCTTCAGTTTTTGCGGTTCACCCTTGAATTGTTTGAAGGTCTCTTTCACCTCCTCTATGGACGGTTTTCTTTCAAGCTCAACGAAGACGCATTCAAGGTGGCCGTCCTTAACGTTAACACGGTTGCAGCTTGCGCTAACCTGTATGTCCGCTGAAAGAACTTTCCCTTTATGTAACTTGCCCAAAATTTTCAAAGTTTCCTGCTCAATCTTTTCCTCTTCTCCGGGAATGTATGGCAAAACGTTGTCGATGATGCTTAGAGAGGGCACTCCTGGAAAGCCGGCCCCGCTTAGGGCTTGCATCGTCGAAACTATAACTTTCTTTAGGCCGAACTGCATAAGCGGCTTTAAAGTGATTGCCAACTGAATGGTTGAACAGTTTGGATCTGTGGATATAAAGCCGTCCCATCTCCTTCTCTCTTTTTGTACTTTTACAAGCTCCAAGTGTTCTGGGTTCACCTCAGGTATAAGAAGGGGCACGTCTTCCTCAAGTCTGTGGGCGCTTGCCTTGCTGAAAACAGGATATGTTTTGGCAAACTCTTCCTCAACGGGACCAGCGATGTCCGATGGTAGTGCTGAAAAAACAAAGTCGACGTTTCCAGCTTTTTCAACTGACTTGACATCAATGTTCACTACTGGCATCTCAGCCACTTCGCGGGGCATATCACATTCCAGTATCCAGTTGCATGCCTTCCCGTAGGGTTTTCCAGCCGACTTCTCAGAAGCCGCTAGCACTTCAATTTCGAACCATGGATGGTTATGAAGCAGTTGTATAAACCTTTGACCCACGGCGCCTGTCGCCCCGAGAATCGCAACTTTCCACTTCACTTAAACCAACTCCGATAGAGTTTTACTCATATACTTACATTCAGCCTTATTACTTATTTGTCATTTTACCTACCAACTTCTCAAAATTATCATAGTGTTCGTTTTGATGACGCCGTCTGTTTTGCGGATTCTCTCGATGCACTCGTTAACTTCGGCTATGCTCATGGCGGATATTATTGTTGCGATGTCATACTCGCCCGTAACCTCATACACAGTGTCGACGTTAGGTATTTTCAACAATCTAGCCGAGATTTCAGAGGTAGGAATCGACGGATTTACGGAAACCAAGACTATAGCCTCGGCGCCTTCAGAAAGTGAAAGTTTTAAGGTAAACCTTTTAATGATTCCTGAACTTACAAGATCTTTAATCCTTTTTCTAACGGCACCTTCCGATAAGCCGACCGCTTTTCCAATTTCGCCGTATGTGGCTCGCCCATTTTGCTTGAGGATTTGAATGATCTTCCTATCAATTTCGTCCACTTTCATCCCTTTGTACGATTTTCGTAATTAATTTAAAACAAAATTTACTGAATATTTAAAATTTTTTCCGAAATTCTTATAAACTTGACCGATTTTTATACCAGAGGCCACAATCTTAAGGGATACTAATGAATAGAATGTTTAAGGGATGTTACACCGCGTTAATAACTCCAATGCACCCGAATGGTCGAGTTGATGTTGAGGGTCTCCAAAGCCTAATAGAGTTTCAAGCGTCTCAAAGAGTTAGCGGCGTTCTTGCTGTTGGAACAACTGGTGAAAGTCCAACGTTGGACTCTGATGAGCAGTTGCTCGTGATCAAGAAAGCTTACGAGTTTAGTTCGGGCAAACTTTTGACTATAGCTGGGACGGGTTGCAACTGCACTCGCAAAACGATGGAGAACACCCGAAAAGCCTATGACCTTGGCTTAAGAGCTTTCTTACTTGTAGACCCCTATTACAACGGACCAAGTTCCCTCGAAATTAGGCGTGAATACATCACACCAGTGGCGGAGCACTTCCCAGACGCCCAAATAATTCCATACGTTATCCCGGGAAGAACAGGGACACAGTTGTTGCCGCATGATCTCGCCATTCTTCATAAAGAGTATTCAAATGTTAGGGCCGTGAAAGAGGCTACTGGAGATTTCGAGAACATGAGGCTAACGAGAAAGCTGTGTGGAGAGGACTTTGACATATTGTCAGGCGACGATGACAAAACATTCAAGATGATGGTGGATGACGCGATTATGGCTTCTGGGGTGATCTCCGTAGCTTCGAACATAGCTCCAGCCGCTGTTCAAAAGATGACTGAACTGTTGTTGGATAGAAAAGTCGATGAGGCTGCAGAAATTTGCCAGAAATTGAGTCCTCTATTCCAAATAGTGACCGTGAAGACCGTTGAGGAAACAGCCTTCGGCGAAGCTGTTGTTAGGGCGAGGAACCCGCTGCCCTACAAGACATTAATGAACATTCTTGGGATGCCCGCAGGTCCGTTAAGGCCACCTCTTGGAAAAATGACACGAAAAGGTTTAGAGGTGGTTTTAAAGGCGGCGAGGGAGGTTTACGAAAAAAGCCCAGAAATCCTAGCCCCTGTTGAAAACTTCTTTGATGTAGACTTGTCTGAAAGGCTTTACAATGAGAGGTATTGGAAAGGGTTAACTTATGATTAGGATTTGCGTTGTAGGTGCAACCGGAAGGATGGGGCGAACGGTCATCGCAGAGGCTCTAAACAGAAATTTTGAAATAGTTGGAGCTGTAGCCTCTCAGAACAACCCTGGACTCGGCAGGACACTACGTGAGCTGAAAATATGCAATCTGGACGTGCCCCTTTTTGGGCCTTCAAAACTTAGAGAGGCCCTTGAGAAAGCTGACGTTTACTTGAGTTTCACCACACCAGAGGCCGAGCTTGCCAACGTTCCTGAAGCTGCAAACATGGGTAAGCGAATAGTCATGGGTACAACGGGTTTCACTGAAGACCAGATAGACAAGCTCAAGATAGTTGTCTCTTCGAGGGTTCCGGCGGTTTTCGCCCCCAATTTTTCTTTAGGCGCGAACTTTATGTTTAAAATGCTCCGTCAACTGGCTTATTTGCCGGATGAATATGAAGTCAGCATCGTGGAAGCCCACCACTCCAAGAAAAGAGATGCACCAAGCGGAACCGCACTATCCATGGCAAAGATAGTTTCCGCCGCGAGAGGGTACAGCCGAATGGTTTATGGAAGAGAAAAGTCAGCTTTGCGGTCACAGGATGAGCTTGAAGTTTTGTCGGTAAGGGCTGGAGGAATACCCGGAATCCACGAAGTCATAGTTGCCGGGCCATACGATATGCTTTCAATAAGCCACATCACCTTTTCAAGAAACGTGTTTGCGCTAGGCGCGCTTCGCGCCGTGGAGTGGGTGATGAGGCAAGAGAAACCCGGAGTATACTCTATGGAGGATGTGTTAAGCAGTTTAAACACGCAGCTCTAACCGGAGGAATGGTCGTCCTTGGCAAAGAAAAGAGCTGTCGTAAAGTTTGGCGGAGCAGAACTGCGTTCAGGAGGGGCTTTTAGACAGGCTGCGGAAATGGTTAAAAAGGCAGATTTTAAAGAAGTCGTCGTTGTTGTCTCCGCCATGGAAAAAACGACGGACAACCTAATAAGCCACGTTAAGGCTATCGGTGGAATCAGCGATATGGACTATGCAGACATAGTGTCAATGGGAGAGCGAATCAGTGCCAGAATATTCACCTCAGCCCTCAAAGCAGTTGGCTTAAACTCCACATATTTTGACCCGCAAAACCACGACTGGCCAATAATAACAGACTCAAACTTTCTGGAGGCAGAACCAGACCTCGAAGAAACCAGAAGGAGAGTTAAAACATATGTGGAGCCCTTGTTGGGCGGCGGCTGCATACCCGTTGTCTGCGGCTTTATAGGCAAAGACCGGGAAGGACGCGTAACTCTTCTCGGCAGGGGCGGCAGCGACATAACTGCAACTTTGCTTGGAAACTGTTTAAACGCTGACGAAGTAATTCTTGTGAAAAACACTGAAGGCGTTTTGTCCGCAGATCCGACGCTTGTTCCAGACGCTAAACCGTTGCAGGAGGTAAGTGTCGAAGAAATGTTCTCGCTGGCTCAAGGTGGAGCAAAAATAGTTCATCCAAAAGCCCTCAAATACAAACTTCCCCATCAGAAATTGAGGGTTGCGAGCTTTAACAACGGGCTGTTTTCTGGAACAGAAATTGTAGGTGCCTTTTCTAACCCTTTTGATGTTAGGCTTTATGAAGGCTTATGCGCCATAACCCTTGTCGGGGAGCTTGACGCCGCAAGCCTCGGAAGGGCACTGATGCATTTTGCTGAGCAGAAAATTGTCGGCTTAAGCACGGGCAGAAAATCCGTAACAGTGTTCGCAGAAGTAAAGAATAAGCAAGCCCTAGTTTCACAGTTATGTCAAACGGGTGAGTTTAAAGGCGTAAGCTTAAAGGAGAATGTTGGCGCCATAGAAGTTTTAAGTCCAGAATTTATTGAATCTCCAGGATGGGTTGCCAGAATATCCAGCGCCCTTGCCGAAAAAGGAATCAACATAGTAGAAGTTTCTTCAAGCAAAGCCACAATCACAGTTTTCTTGGAGGAAAAAGATTTGGAGAAAGCCTTGGAAGCCATTAAATCCCTAAAAGACTAGAGGAGGCTTTCTTACATGGAATTTTTGAAAAACCCCCTGGAAAATGTCGACGGCGAACTTTATATAGACGGTGTTTCAGCAGTCAAATTAGCGGAAACTTTTGGAACACCTCTTTACGTGATCAGTGAAAACAAGATAAAGGAAAACTACAGGAAACTGTATAAAGCCTTTTCAAAGAAATACCGCAAGTTCAGAATCCTCTACTCTGCGAAGGCAAACACGAACCTTTCGGTGCTGAAAATCCTCCACAATGAAGGGGCATACGTGGACACCGTAAGCGCAGGTGAAGTTTACTTGGCTTTAATGGCTGGCTTCAACCCCAAAGAAATTTTGTACACCGGGATAAATGTTGGGGACGAAGAGTTGAAATATGTTTTAGATAAGGGCGTTATGATCAATCTTGATTCTTTGTCTCAGCTTAGTAGGCTTCTCAGGCTTGGTGTTCCGGAAATTTTATCCTTCAGGATCAACCCGGAACATGGCGCGGGATATCACGAATATGTTGTTACAGCCAGCAAGCACGCTAAATTCGGGTTAGATGAGGCTTCAGCCCTCAAGGCCTACGAAACTGCAAAGGCTTCTGGTATTAAAAGATTCGGCACCCATATGCACATAGGCTCTGGAATCATGGACGCAACTCCATATCTCAAGGCTGGAGAACGCCTCCTAAAAATAGCCTCAAAAATAGCCGCAAAACTTGGGATAAGTTTCGACTTCATAGACTTCGGAGGAGGGATGGGAGTTCCCTACAAACCAGATGAAAAAGAACTCGACTTAGAAACCTTTTCCAACCAGCTGATTGAAATGTTCAAGGATAAGATAGCTGAATACTCTTTAGGAGAACCGGAGCTCTGGATTGAACCTGGACGTTTCATAGTCGCCGAGGCCGGCGTTCTCCTAACAAGGGTAAACGTGGTAAAACAAGTTTCCAACAAAAAGTTTGTTGGCGTGGATGCAGGATTCAACACACTTATAAGGCCTGCCATGTACGGTGCATATCATCACGTCATAGTTGCGAATAAATTAGACAAGAAGCCAACAGAAACCTATGATATTGTCGGCCCCATCTGCGAGTCTGGGGACTTCCTCGCCAAAGACCGCCTTTTGCCAAAAATCTGTGAAGGCGACTTGCTAGCAGTCTTAAACGCAGGCGCTTATGGTTTCTCCATGAGTTCACAGTATAATTCTAGACCGAGACCCGCTGAAGTGCTGGTTAAAAGCGGCAGGTACGCCTTAGTACGAAAAGCCGAAACTTTTGAGGATTTAGTTAGAGGGCAGAGGATTGCAGAATGGTTAGAAAGATAAATTTTTGGAAAATGCATGGTCTGGGAAACGATTACGTAGTGATTGATAACCGAAATGGAGTACTGAATGAAGGAGAACTTCCAAAGTTAGCGTCTAAAATTTGCAATAGAAGGTTTGGAATAGGCGCAGACGGCTTACTGCTCATTTATCCCTCCAAGAAGGCTGATGTAAAAATGAGAATCTTCAATCAAGACGGCTCAGAGGCTGAAATGTGTGGAAACGGCATCCGATGTCTAGCAAAATACTGTTTCGAAAACGGCTTAGTACAAAGACCATCGATCCTTGTGGAAACATTAGCCGGTGTTAAAGCCTTAGACCTTAAAATAGAAAATGGACTTGTAAAGTCTGCGCGGGTTAACATGGGTTCTCCAAGCTTTAAGGCTGAGGATGTCCCTATAAAATGGGACGGACCATTCATAAACAATCCCATCCATGTTGGAGGAGAAACCATAAAAGCGACAGCTCTTTCCATGGGGAATCCTCACTGCGTGGTTTTCGTTGAAGATGTTGAAGGCTACCCGGTTCAGAAGCTTGGTCCGTTATTGGAGAATCACGAGCTTTTTCCGAAAAGAACCAACGTCGAGTTCGTCCAGATAATCTCAAGAGATAAACTTAAAGTTAGAGTTTGGGAGCGGGGTGTGGGCGAAACCATGGCTTGCGGAACCGGCGCATGTGCAAGTGTTGTAGCCGCAAAGGTTCTTGGAAAAGTAGATGAAACCGTCACGGTTAAGCTTCCGGGAGGCGAGCTGACAGTCGAATATCGCAGCGTCGTTTTCATGGAAGGCCCTGCTGAAAAAGTTTTCGAAGGCGTCATAAACCTTTGAGGAGGATAAACCCGTTGGATTTTGAGTTGTCCGAAAAGGTTAAGGCTCTTCCGCCATACCTTTTCGCCGAATTGGAAAGAATAGTTAGACAAAAAAGGCTGGAAGGCGCTGACCTAATATCCCTCAGCATAGGAGACCCGGATCTTCCACCACCGAAGGTTGTGGTGGAAGCCTTAAAAGAGGAAGTAGCCAAACCTGAAAATCATGGCTATTCATTCAGTGAGGGAGAATATGAGTTTCGGTTAGCTGTCTCCGATTGGTACAAAAGAAGGTTCAATGTAGATTTAGATCCAAATCGAGAGGTTGTGGCTTTACTTGGATCGAAAGAGGGACTCTGCAACATTGCAAGAGCTTTCCTTAACGAAGGCGACCGCGTATTGCTGCCGGATCCGGCATACCCGGTGTACGCTAACGGAGCCACAATTTTGAGCGGCGGCGTGCCAGTTTACTTCCCTTTGCTCGAAGAAAACAGTTTCCTTCCAAGTTTTGAAGGTGTGGACGTGAAAGGCGCTAAAATGATGTTTGTTAATTATCCCAACAACCCTACGGGCGCCGTGATATCCCTTGAAAAACTCAGGGAGCTTGTGGACTTTGCGCTAGACAACAAAGTAATTCTATGCTATGACAATGCGTACTCGGAGATATCCTTCGGTGATTATCGGGCGCCAAGTGTTTTACAGGTAGATGAGGCACGTGAGGTTGCTGTGGAGTTTCATTCATGTTCAAAAACGTTCGGCATGACCGGAAGTAGAATAGGGTTCGCTGTTGGAAACGAAAAATTGATTACGGGGCTCAAAAAGGTCAAATCGCAGGTGGATTCAGGTCCGCCAAAGTACATACAGCTAGCTGCAGCCAAAGCCCTAAAAATGTACGCCGAAGAGAACCCTCCACCCTTTGTGAAGGAGGCTTGCCAAACATATTATAGGCGCGTGAAGATTCTTGTGGAAGAGTTAAACTCTATGGGGCTGAAATGTCAAATGCCCAAAGCCACATTTTATGTCTGGGCTAAATGTGGCACAAGCTCCATAAACTTCGTTAAAAAGATGCTGGAAGTCAACGTTGTCGCCACACCAGGCGTAGGGTTTGGCAAATATGGTGAGGGTTACGTGCGGTTTTCAGCAACATGCCAAGAAGAAAAAATAAAAGAGGCTTGCGAAAGACTGAAGAAAATTCTTTAGTTGTTATTCAGTTGCGCAACAAGCCTTTCAACCAAATCGTTCAATTTTTTGTTCGCGTCCGTTATTTTTTCTTTCATCTTAGCTATTTGCGTGCGTGAAAAGGAAAGTATGCCTCGGCGAGAACGGATCATCTTTCGCATCTCGATGGGAGAAGGGCCTCCGAGGACATTGTGCATCTTAACAAAATTTATCACGTCAATCGAACTTTTAATGTCGTCTTCATCAACCTTTAAATTTATGCTTGCAACTTCCTTAGCAACCTCTCCAAGCATTTCAGATGTCAGGTCCTCTGGATTTAACCCTTCTTGGACCAGTTTTCTAACCAGAGCCCCCACAACTTTGTGAGCTGTCCTGAAGGGAATGTGATATTTCTGAAACAAAACTCTCACAAGCTCCGTGAAGGTTGAGAAGGATATGTTGGGATTCTTTAAGTCTTGTATTGGTTTGCACTGGGCGATTAACTTGGATAAAATCTTGAGGGCTTCGGTAATTTTGGCAAGTGACTCCCAAAGTTTTGGCGTTACTTCTTGAAAGTCCAAGTTGTAACCTGATGGGAGAGACTTCAAAATTAAGGCACATATTGCAAAATTGCCTACCACGTAGCTCATTCTTGCACGAATTACTTCAAGCACGTCTGGATTCCTTTTTTGAGGCATTATGCTGCTTGTTGAACAAAACTCGTCGGGAATATCGATCAGATTGAATTCTGGCGCACTCCAGATTATCAAATCTTCAACAAGACGGCTTATCTCGATGGCAATCATGGACAGGATTGCAAGAGTTTCCATGACAAAGTCGCGGCTGCTGACAGCGTCCATTGAGTTCTCCAAGACTTTATCGAAGCCTAGAAGCTCAGCGACTCTCTCTCTGTTTATTGGAAAACTCGTTGTAGCCAAGGCTGCGGCTCCCATAGGGCAAACATTAACCCTCCTATAACATTCGGCGAGTCTTTCAAAGTGTCTCTGGAAAACGTCAAAATGATACATGAGGTAATGGGCGAAGGTTGTTGGTTGAGCTGGTCTAAGGTGGGTGTATCCGCGTATGATTGTTGAGACGTGTTTTTCAGCCTTCGTCAACAGTTTTGTCTGAAAGTCAATTATAGTGTTCATCAAATCTATCAGTTCTTCGCGTAATTCCATACGGATGGCTGTTGCCACTTGGTCGTTTCTGCTCTTTGCTATATGGAGGTTTTCGCCAGCTTCTTTCGCCCTTTTTATAACTTCCTCTTCGACGCAAACGTGTATGTCTTCAAGCCACGGTTTTACTTTGAATTCTCCAAGTTTCAAGGCTTTGAGAATCTTAACAGCGTCTTCCTCATCTATTATTTTCTGCTCCATCAGCATTACTGTGTGCGCCTTGTTTATCTCTACAACATGTTTTAAGAGCTTCACGTCATCCTTTATTGATGATATAAAACGTGAAACTTCTTTTTTCGTTGACTCTATTCTGCCGCCCCTAAACAGTGAGCTCACGGCATTTTTCCTCTTCAGCTCCTAAAGTATTATTAAGAACATGGAAGGTTTTCGACTGCAGTCCCCACAATTCAATAAAACCGCGTGCTGAGGTTTGGTCAAACGTTGTTTCAATGTCATATGTAGCCAGCTTCAAGTCGTATAACGCGTACTTTGAGGAGCGTCCAACGACCCTCAAGTTCCCTTTATAAAGCTTGAGCCTAACCCTGCCGCAAACTCGCTCCTGAGTCTTATTTATAAACGCCTCCAAGTCGGTTCTAAGAGGATCCACCCATAAGCCCGCATAAACCAGAAAAGCCCACTGGGCATCCACGTATTTTTTGAATGCTAGCTCGTGGCATGTAAGAACCATTTTTTCCAAGTCTTTATGTGCCTCTATTAATATCGTGGCTGCTGGGCATTCATAGACCTCCCTCGATTTAATGCCTACAACCCTATCCTCAATATGGTCTACACGTCCAACTCCATGCTTGCCTCCAATTTCATTCAGTTTCATGATCAAGGAAACCGGATCCATCGCTTCGTTGTTAAGCGCGTATGGAACGCCCCGCTCAAAATCTATGGTCACATACTCCGGTTTGTCGGGGCATTTCTCTGGCGGCAAGGTCCATTCAAAAACTTCTTCGGGCGGTTCATTGTCTGGGTCTTCTAGCACACCGCATTCGATGGAGCGCCCCCAAAGGTTTTCGTCGATGCTGTAGGGATTTCGTCCGCTCAATGGAATTGGGAGGTTCCTTTCCTTTGCAAATTCTATCTCTTTGTCCCTTGTCAACTGGAAGTCCCTTACAGGGGCCATAACCTTTAAGTGTGGTGCAAGGGACTTAATCGTCACGTCAAAGCGAACTTGATCGTTGCCCTTGCCGCTGCATCCGTGAGCCACAGCAGTCGCCCCTTCCTTGTTGGCAATTTCCACCATTTTTGCAGCTATTAGAGGCCGCGAAAGGGCACTGCTTAACGGGTACTTTTCTTCGTATAAGGCGTTTGCTTTTATCGCTGGGAAAACATAGTTGATGACAAATTCCTTTTTAGCGTCTATTGTATAATGTTTTAGGGCGCCTAACGCTAAAGCCCTTTCTTTAACTAGTTCGGGATCCACTCCTTGACCTACATCCACAGTAAGTGTTACAACGTCTGCTCCGTATTTTTCCTGAATCCACTTTATCATAATGGATGTGTCGAGGCCACCGGAGTAGGCTAATACAACTTTTTCCTTTGGCATAGGAGTGCGTGCACATTAAAGGCTTATATATTTTTTGGTCAAGATATATCATAAAAAATCAGAAGTGACCAAAAATGGCTACAAGTATATCTCGAATTGTTCAAGAACTCATAGACAAGGATATCTCAATTCAACATGCCCTTGAGAAGGGGTATGGAAACTACAGTGCAATTGCAAGAATGCTGAAACCCATGGTTGAGGAAATGCTAAATCGGAAAGTAAAACTTGAAAGCGTGATAACCGCTGTAAAAAGGGCTAGTGTAACATATAAACCCACATATTATCTCGACGCAGCAAGCGTTATTGCTGAGAGCACTATAAATCTAAGAACCGACATAGCGAAGATCTCTGCTGAAAAGACTCGAAAGAATATAGAGACCGTAAGGAGGATGATGACTGTTTTTGCTCACGACGAATACATGCAAGTAATTGAAGGGATGAAAACGATAACTCTGCTATTTGATCAAAAGTTGGCTGAAAAAATTCGAACAAATTTCCCATTAGAAAATGTTATTGAAGAGAAAGACAATCTAGTGGCAATAATAATAACGAGTCCTCAAAAGATAGTTGAAACCCCCTATTGTATTACGTCCTTCTACAGCACTATTTCTAGGAGGCACATAAACATTGAAGAAACATTAAGCTGCTCCACGGAAACAATAATAGTTTTACAGTTAAGGGACACCAGCGAGGCGTTAGATGCATTAACAAACTTAATATCTGAAGCAAGAAAGATGGTGGAAAAGCTAAGGCCAGGTCAGAATCAAAATCGCAAGGCGAAAAAATAGTGACCAATTTTGGCCAGAAAACATTTAAATTTCGGAATGTTCATCAAGCCTAACATAAGTCAACTGAGGAGTTCAAGCAATGTCGAAGGAGAGGTGGAGAGACAAAATATACGTTAGTCCATATTGTAAATTGGGTTTGGAGTGTTCGGTTAGTGGAACGGGTGATCCACTAATAAACGATTCAACGTTGAGAGAGGGAGAGCAAACACCAAGTGTTGTCTTTTCAAGGGAGGACAGAGCAAAAATTGCCCAACTTCTCTCCGAAATAAACGTGGAGTGCATTGAGGCTGGGTTTCCAGCGTCTTCTGAAAGTGAGAAGGATGAAGTCAAATATTTGGTAAAACTTGGACTAGATGTTGCCGTTTATGGTTTCGCAAGGGCTGTGAAGGGCGACGTAGACGCTGTCATTGACTGCGACTGTGACGGTGTAGTGGTCTCTTTCCCCCCTTCAGATTTTCACTTGACATACAAACTTAGGATAACCCGGGAGGAATACCTGAAGAGGGCTGTTGAAATAGTGGAGTACAGCAAAAGTCACGGGTTAGACGTCATCTATAGCGCTGAAGATTCCACGAGATGTGATCTTCCGTGGCTAAAAAAGGTCTTCAAAGAGGTTATAGCTGCGGGTGTGGATGTACTGCGTGTTGTTGATACGCTTGGATGCATAACCCCCACGGGTATGCGTTTTCTCATCAGTGAGTTAAGGAAGGAGTTTGATAAACCAATAGAAGTCCACTGTCACAACGATCACGGCTTATCATTAGCAAATGCTTTGGCAGCTTTCGAAAGCGGGGCAACCCGTTTCAGCACTTCCGTTCTTGGTCTAGGCGAAAGGGCTGGAATAACCCCCACCGAAGAGCTTATTGTAGCGCTTAAGAACTTCTATGACGTTGATAAGTATAACACTGAGAAGTTGGGCGAAATCTGCGAAACTGTTGCAAGAATAGCCAAAGTCAATTTGTGGCCCCTTAAGCCCATAGTCGGCTCCAATGTTTTCACACACACTAGTGGGATTCACCAAGACGCCGTTCTCAAAAACCCAATAGTTTACGAGTGTTTCCCACCTGAGATGGTTGGCCAAAGGAGACGTTTCCTTTTAAGCCGAGTAAGTGGCAAAGCTGCCGTTGGCGCCAAACTCAAAGAGTACGGGTTTGCGGCATCGGACAGAGATGTTGAAGAAATTACGAAAATCGTCAAAGAGGTTTCGGCAAATAGGCGAAGCGCGATAAGCGATGAAGAGTTTTTAGAAATCGTTAAAGAATACTTTTCGAAAGCATAGCTCTACAAGGGGAAGCCCATGCATAGCGCAGATTTAACAATGGCTGAAAAGATTCTGTCACGGAAAGTTGGCAAAACAGTTACCGCTGGAGAGATAGTAGTTTCCGATGTAGACTTCTTGATGGCTCACGATGGAACAGCCCCTCTCGCAATAGAACAGCTTTCAAAACTTGAAGTGGACAAAGTTTTCGACCCATCTAGAATACTGCTAGTAATAGACCATGCCGGGCCGAGTCCAAGCGATAAGGTAAGCAACATCCATAAAATGATGAGGGAGTTCGCCCGCAAGCAAAGGTGTCACCTCCGTGACGTTGGATATGGCGTGTGCCATCAGATACTGATCGAAGAGTTTGTGGAGCCTGGCATGATTGTGATAGGAGCAGACAGTCACACGTGCACTCACGGTGTACTTGGCGCCTTTGCCACGGGAATGGGAAGCACAGAGGTTGCCGTAGGAATGGCGTATGGGCAGACGTGGCTAAAAGTTCCAGAGACGATAAGGGTTAATGTGCTTGGGGAACTCAAATGGCCTCTGTCATCTAAAGATGTAGCACTCTACTTGATGAAAGAGCTGGGGACAGACGGAGCCAACTATATGGCTGTTGAGTTTGTAGGAGAAGGCATTGAAAAAATGAGCATGGACTCGCGGATTACATTAACAAACATGACCGTTGAGGCGGGAGCCAAAGTGGGCTTTTGCCCCTTCGACAAAGTAGCCCAAAATTTCCTACTCACGGAAAGAGGTAAATTGTTCGGATATCTAGGGCCTGATAAAAATGCCAACTATTCGGATGAAATCACTATTGATGCTCGAAACATCGAGCCCGTGGTTGCGCTGCCCCACTCGGTTGACAACGTAAAAGCTGTAAATGAAGTTGAAGGTATAGAAATTGACCAAGTTTTTATCGGAACATGCACAAACGGGAGACTTGAAGACCTTCGGACAGCTGCCCGCGTTCTTGAAGGAAAAAAGGTTAAGGATGGCGTACGGCTGATAGTTCAACCTGCATCCAAGAAAATCTACTTAAAAGCCCTGAAAGAGGGAATAATAGAAACTTTGTTGGTTGCAGGTGCCGTGATAAATCCACCTGGCTGCGGTCCATGCGTTGGAAGGCATTTGGGGATCCTCGGCGACGGCGAGGTATGTTTAAGTACGCAAAACAGAAATTTTATAGGGAGGATGGGAAATCCAAAAGCTGAAATATATTTGGCTTCTCCGGCTGTAGCTGCTGCTTCTGCGATTAAGGGTGCTATAACTAGTCCGGTGGAGGTTTGAACATGATACTTGAAGGTAGGGTTTGGAAGTTTGGAGACGACATAAACACTGATTTAATAATAGCTGGAAAATACAAGTTTGACACGTTAAATATGAGCGAGCTGGCAAAACATGCGTTTGAGGCTATACGTCCAGACTTTGCCGAGAAAGTTAAAGAGAGCGACATAATAGTTGCTGGAAGAAATTTTGGCTGTGGTTCAAGCCGTGAACAAGCACCTCAAGTTCTTAAGGCTCTAGGCTTGAAAGTTATTGTGGCTGAAAGCTTCGCAAGGATTTTCTTTAGAAATGCTATAAACTCCGGCATACTTGCCCTAGAATGCGAAGGCATATCACAAGCGGTAAAGGAGGGCGAAATTCTCAGGGTGGATTTGGAAAAAGGGGTTGCGGAAAACGTTAACACGGGTATTGTGCTTCGATTTAAACCCCTTCCAAAGTTTCTTGAAGAAATATTCAAGGAAGGTGGCCTAGTACCCTACGTCAAAAAGAATAGAGGAATAAGGATTGAGTAAAAGCGTTGCAGTGATACCGGGTGACGGCATAGGCCCAGAAATATTTTCGGCAGCGATGAAAATTTTGAATTCTATGAACCTTCCGTTGGAATTTGTAAAGGTTGAATGTGGAAGGAAAGTTTGGGAAAAGTTTGGGAAGCCATTGCTTGAAGAGGATCTAGAAGTTATAAGAGGTTGTGACGCACTGCTTAAGGGGCCCATCGAAACGCCTAGTGGTAGTGGAACATATCAAAGTGTGAGCGTCACTTTGCGTAAGGAGCTCGATCTATATGCTAACGTGAGGCCCTTCAAAAGTGTGCCTGAACTTGCTCTGATTCCCAACGTTGACATGGTGATTATAAGAGAGAATACCGAAGGACTGTACAGTGGGCTAGAGTATAAGTTGGCGGAGGATGTCGCCATAAGCCTGAGAGTTATCACTAGGAGAAAAAGCGAAAGAATCGTGAAATTCGCTTTCGAGTACGCTCTAAAGACGGGGAGAAAAAGGGTAACAGCGGTGCACAAAGCCAACATACTTAAGGAGACCTGCGGGCTTTTCGTTGAAACTGCAAGAAGTGTTGCAGCGAAATATCCGACCATAAAATATGACGAGTTACACGTGGACGCGGCAGCATATAAGATAGTTAATTCACCCCAAGACTTGGACATAATCGTTACAACAAACCTTTTTGGAGACATTTTAAGCGACGAGGCTGCGGGAGTGACCGGAGGGTTAGGCATAGCCGCCTCAGCCAACGTTGGCGAAAAAATGGCCATGTTTGAAGCCGTTCACGGCACAGCTCCAGACATAGCGGGGAAAGGGATTGCAAATCCAACAAGTCTACTTAGAGCATCCGTCATGATGCTTGAATATCTTGGCTTCAAAAACGAGGCGGAGAAGCTTAACAAAGCCGTGATGGAGGCTTTGAAGAACAAAGAGGCTAGAACACCAGACGTTGGAGGGCTTGGAAACACGGAGACGTTCGTCAACGAAATCCTGAAAATCCTTGAAAGAACCGAATAGGTTTAAGGTACACTCAACAGTTTTTTCAAAACCTCTTGAAGTACTTGTATGCTAGATAAGTATTCTTGCATGTTCACATGTTCGTTAGGCGTATGATCTAGGCCAGAGTTGCCGGGACCATAGGCTACCACGGGTATTTTCAATGCTTTTCCCAAAAGGTTCATGTCGCTTGTCCCTGTTTTCCTCAAAAGTTTTGGGGTTTTCCCCGTCACCTTCCTTATTGCAGCTGAAAAAGCTCGCACAAGGGTGCTGTTCTTGTCTGCCTCAAAAGGTTCGATAGAATCAACAACTCCCACTTCAATTTGAGCTTGAGGATTTTCCTTACTATAACATGCCACGCACTCGCTTATCTTATCATACACTTGTGTGCATGTTAATTGCGGTGGAACCCTCACATCTATTAAGGCTTTGCATCTTGACGGAACATTTGAGGCATAACCACCGCCATCCAAATATATCAAACAGGTCGAAACATTGTAGAAGAAGCCGTTTGGAGATTTCTCTTGGAATCTTATTTCCTTTATTCTTCCCCAAAGCTCGAACATTTTTTCGATGGCGTTTTCAAAAAGCCATGGGGTGGAAGAGTGCCCAGTCACCGTTTTGCATTTCAACTTAACTAGTAAGCTCCCCTTATACCCAATCACCACGTTCTCCGTTCCACTTGGCTCGCCAAAAATTGCACAATCGGCGGATACGCCCTCTTTAACTAGGTGTTTGACACCCATGCTTGTTTTTTCCTCGTCAACGACACAAGCCACCACAATTTTCCCTTCTTTTCCCATCTCTCCAACTAAATGGGCTGCCAGTATCATTGAGGCAAGAGAAGCCTTCGCATCTACAGCGCCCCTCCCATAAATTTCACCGTTAATAATCCTTACTGGAATGTATCCGGGAACAGTGTCCATGTGCCCACAAAGCAAGACTGTAGGCTTTCCACGTCCAACTTCGCCAATAACATTTCCAACATCATCAACCCTAACATTAAAATTAAGTTTCTTCATTTCGTCAGCGATAAAAGCAGCGACTTTGCGCTCTCTTCCAGATGGACTGTAAGTTTTAAGAAGTTTCACTAAAAACTGAACAGCGTATTCTTCCAGCTTCTCCATTTAGGATTTCATCCAACACGGTTATAGCTTCATTAACCTCTTTTTCCGTGATGATGAAGGGTGGTAAAAAGCGTACCACCGTTCTGCCAGCATCAAGCAGCAGAACCCCTCTTTGTATAGCCCCCAATATGACGTTCAGGACTTCAATTCTCAGTTCTAAGCCTAACATTAAGCCTAAGCCACGGGCATCCCTAACGATTCTATGTTTCACCTGTAGCTCTTTCAATTTCTCTAAAAAGTACTTTCCGACCTTTGCCACGTGCTCCAAGAGGTTTTCTCTTAGGAGAACATCAATTGTGGCAGCGGCTGCGGCGCAAGCCACCGGGTTCCCACCGAAGGTGCTTGTGTGCTCCCCCACTTCAAGTTTTGATGCAATTTCCTCGGTTGTTAAAGTTGCCCCTAAAGGTAATCCCCCGGCGATCGATTTTGCAATGCATAGTATGTCCGGAGCTATTCCCCAATGTTCGCAGGCAAACATTTTCCCAGTCCTGCCCATACCAGTTTGAACTTCATCTATTATCAGCAGAACTCCGGTTTCGTCGCA
>JAWAZC010000015.1:0-30109 GCA_038817995.1 Bathyarchaeia archaeon
TTGATGTTGGAGGTGTAAAGTGGTATGGTGGTTGAGTTGAAGGAGTATGCTTCGGCTCAGGATATAGCCGAGGCTTTGGATAAGCAGATTGCCGAGACTAAAAGCACTTTGGGCGAGTATCTGCGCCGCCTAGACGAGATTAGGGCTTTAGCCGAAAAATCTAAGAAAATCCGCGAAGTGGTTATGAAGTTGGCTGGGAAGAAGGCGGCTGCCGAAAGTCTGGGCGAAATCACTGTGGGCAGCCTAAGCATAGTCTTGGATGCTAACCCATTCCACGAGTTAACAGCCATCGAACAAGTGGTGCGCAGCTACCAGGAGAGGCTTTTGGTTTTGCAGAAAGCCCGCGAAGCCCTGAAGTGGCTTGACCAGCTTGGCGACACTGAAGGCTTAAAATACATTGTTGTGGAGAACGATGGCGTGCCGGAGCGCATCCTCTTCAAAATAACATAGCAACCTCCAGCCAGAAGGTGAAAATTCATGAATTACAGTGAAATCTACACAACAACCTTAAAAAACGCCCTAGATGAGATGCGAAACGTTTGCCCGGACATCCAACACGCCTTTGTCTATAACGAGAACGGTGAAATAATTGCAGGGGACGCGGACACACAACAGAAAGTCGCGGCTCACGTGGTGGACGCTTTTGACGACATTTTTGAAAGGGCTGAAGCCATAGGCGGCGTGGAAGCCGTAACCCTTAAAGGTAGCATGGGAACCGTTAAACTTTACCATTTTAATGGATATTACCTTGTCATGGTTTACTCCGCGAAAGCCGACGTAGGCTATGTGGACACCATTGTCCGCGTTCTAATTCCAACTATTCTAAAAGTGCTAGAGAAAGTCAGCCCTACCCCCCTCAAAAACGCGATCCCTCCGCCCACACGTGAACCAGAACCACCCCTCACGGAAGAGTTAACGCCAACCGAAAAACCTGTTGAAGAACCAACCCAAGAACTGGAGGAGAAAGCTAAGCCTCCGCCCGCACCAGCGCTTGAACCTTTCCAAGAGCCTTCGCCTCCATTTGATGTCCCGGCAGTCCAACTTATAGTGGAAAATATTGGCGGCTTGCTAGTGCCGTCAGACACCGTGCGAGTTGACGGTGAAACCCTTTCTAACTGGGAAAACGCCTTTGAGGGCAAAAAAATAGAATATGTAGAAATCGAAACCTTCGACGGAAAAACAGCCCGCTACAAGGTTAAACCCATAAAAGACTCTAAATATGCGGGGAAGGGCATCGTCCAAATCCCAGAAAAGGCGCAGCTTGCCCTCGAAATCAAAAAGGGTGAACTTGTGAAAGTTAAACCCGTAATCGAATGATGGAGGCGACTTGCATGACTAGGAAAAAGAAAGCCTTGGAAGAACAGGCCGTCGCAGAACCCATAGCTATAGAAGAGACTGTGCCCACAGACCAGTTTAGGGCAAGCCTTGAAGAAATAAAAGGCTACGAAGGCGTTATAGGGTATATTCTCCGAAACTCAACCTCAGCAGCCATAGACCTCAAAGATCCGTCTAAACTCATCGAATACGCTATTCTCTCATCTTCAGCCCTTGAAGCAGCGGAAGAACTCGCGAAAACCTTTAACCTCGGCGAAGCTAAAAATATCCTCGTCGAGGGAAAAGAAGTTAAAGTTTTGTCCTTCACGGTCAGCGACAACAAAGTGAGCATTTTCACAGAAAAAAACGCTGACCTCGAAAAAATTCTGAAAAAACTAGGCCAATTTTAGGGGCTGAAAAGGGCTTTCCCCTCTTCCTTTTCCTCTCTCATTTCTTGTAAGAAAATTTTAAATTTTCCCCTACTAACCTATTTTTGAGAAAGGGGAAACTAACATTTTAGCGGAGCTGTTTGTGTTGACAGTAGCCAAGAACAATAGCAGTCATAGAGGGCGCTTAGACATAATTGCCGCCATTTTAGAGGCTTCCCGCAGGAAAGTTCGAAAAACCCACCTAATGTACCGCTGCAATTTAAGCTTCAAACAGGTGGAAGCCTATTTAGGTTTTCTATTGGAAAGGAAACTTTTATGCCAAGCTGAGGGCGACCCGAGTGCCTTCAAAATAACGGGGAAGGGAGAACGTTTTTTAGAAGCCTACAAGGGCTTGTTAAGGCTTATTGGCTAGATTCTTGAACCAACAGTTTCCGAAAACTTTCATTAAGCCTCACCACACCTTTTGCAGCGTCCACAATTATGAAGCCGTATTCTTCCAGAAAACTTATCACTGTTTCAAGCTGTTTTGGTTTTAGTTTAGCCTTTTCTAAAATTTCCTTTCTCGTGTGCCATCTTCCATCGACAAGCGCTTCTAAGACTTCTACAATTTTTGTTTCCATGGTGTGCCCTTCAACGGATGCGTCATTTTCTTTAGTTTTTGCTTAAATGCTTTCTGGAACAGTTTTTTAGAAGCTTCTTCTAGAGGTGTTAAAGGCTACTTTGGAAACATCAACCTTATTATTGAAGATTTCGAAAATACAAACAAGATGAAATTAGGTTTGGATTGGCTTCAAATACTAGAAGAATGCAAAAACAACGTGAAAAGCCGGATAAAACCGCTGCTGGAGGCTTCTCTAAGACAGCCTCAACCAGAATTGGGCATAGGCGCTGGCGGGGATCCAATAAAGCAGGTGGATTTAGCGGCTGAAAAGGCCATAACCGAAACGCTGCTGGAGAGAGGCTTATCGTTCACCCTCATAAGCGAGGAGTCAGGCATAAAACAGTATGGCGCAAACCCCAAACAGCACTATGTTACAGCAGACCCGATAGATGGGACAACTAACCTAACGAGGGGCATACCGTTTTACGCCACATCCATAGCCGTATCCACAAAACCGGAACTCCGAACAGTGCACGCTGCGCTGGTGGCAGACCTCTTCCACGACGTGACATATACAGCTGTTAAGGGTGAAGGAGCCAAGCGCAACAACCAAGAAATAAGGCCTTCAGAAGAAGTGGATTTGGCGAAAGCGGTGATAGGTATAGACCTAAACACCTACAAGGCTAGGGAAATAACCCCCCACATAACAAGCTTAATAGAGCAAACTAAGCACATCCGCCATTTGGGCGCTAACGCTTTAGAACTATGTTACGTGGCTGACGGAACCATAGACGCCTTCATAGACATAAGGGGCAAACTACGAACCACAGACACGGCTGCCGCATGGCTAATAGTAAAGGAGGCTGGAGCAACAATAACAACGCCGGAAGGCAAACCATTAAACGCCAAACTTGATCCAGCTGAAAAGCTGACTTTTGTGGCTTCCGCCAACCGAAAAATCCACAAGACTATTTTAAGTCTCTTGAAAGGAAAACAGCCATGATAACGCCTTTAACGCCCCACCCAGCAGCCCTCGTGAAGGCAGATGCTTTCCGAACACTGGTGGTGGCAGACCTCCACATTGGGTGGGAGATAGCCCTATCCGAAAAGGGCATCCACGTGCCAACCCAAGCGGTGAGGCTTCTGGAAAAATTGAAGATGCTTATAAAAGCCTACAAGCCGGACACGTTGCTGATTTTGGGCGACGTGAAACACACCGTGGCAACGGCTGAACTCGGCGAGTGGCAAGACATCCCAGAATTCTTCAACGAGCTTAGAAGGCACATAAGCGAAATCCAGATAATCCATGGAAACCACGACGGAAACCTTGACCCACTGCTCCCAGAAGGCATAAAAATCCTCCCATCATCCGGCACGGTGGTAGGCGAAGTAGGCTTCTTCCACGGACACCGCTGGCCCTCACCAGCTCTTCTGAAATGCAAAACACTTGTGATGGGTCATGTCCATCCAGTCATCGTTCTCCGCGACCCCGCAGGTTTCCGCATAACACGGCAAGTTTGGGTTAAAGCCAGATGCAACCCAAACCAGCTGGCGGAGATTCTGCTTCAAAAACATGGAATAAAAATTGAGGAGAACCCTCAGAAAACACTGTTTAAACATTACAAGATAAAGCCACGAACAATCCAACTTTTAATAATGCCTTCCTTCAACGAATTTTTGGGCGGAAAACCATTAAACGAGGCAGAAACAGCGGAAAGCGAGAAAATTGTTGGCCCGATTCTCCGCGCAGAAGCCGTAGACTTAAAAAACGCTGAAATCTACCTTTTAGACGGAACTTTTCTGGGTTCTTTAAGCCAGCTTGAAGTTTTTGGAAAGCCATAAACCTTTAATAGAAAAGGCTTCCTCTACCTCTTGGAGAGGTGTAGAAAGTGCCCAGAGAAGAGGATGAAGATTTCCCAGAATGGTTTAGGCGAAGGCGCTTCCCATTCTTTGGAAGCTGGTTCTTCGAGGACATTGACCGCATGTTCCGCGAAATGGAAAAAATGATGGAGGAAGAGTTTAAGGCTTTCACCTCACGCATCCCAAAAGACTATGTGAGGGAACGCAAGCTTCCAGACGGGTCAACCATACGTGAGTGGGGACCTTTCGTTTACGGTTACAGCATCCGAATAGGACCGGACGGTAAACCCGAAATCCGAGAGTTCGGCAACGTTAAACCAACCCGTTATGGACCTACTGTCAAGGAGGAACGCGAGCCACTGGTGGACATTGTTGAAACCGACAACGAAATCCATGTGGTGGCGGAACTACCCGGCGTGGAAAAGGAGGATATTAAGCTTCACGGCACCGAGGACACGTTGACGATAAGCGTGGACACGCCTCAACGGAAATACTATAAGGAGATATCGCTTCCAGCTAAAGTCAACGTGAAGGAAGCCAAAACTCAGTATAAGAACGGCGTCTTGGAGGTTAAGCTTCCGAAAATAAAGGAAGAACGCAAGCCGAAAGGCGAACCGATAAAGATAGAATAGCGCCTCTTTTTCCTTTTAGCGGTTAAAGCTTGAACCTCCATGAGCGCCGACTCCGAAGCCGACCTGTTAAATATCATATGCAGGGAAGCTAAAACAGAGGGTAGATTAACCGGTAAAAACCTCACGAGACTTTACGAGATTTTTGGGCAACGTTTCGCTAGGGCTTTTGAAGCCTTGAAAGAGAACCGTGTTAAAAAATACGTTTTTAAGCCAAGCGGCAGGGTTGTTTGGGTTGTGGTTGGCAAAGAACGCGACTACTTAATAATGCCTGAAGCTGAGTTCTGCACGTGCGACGACTTCTACTTCCGCGTTTTAGACCGAAAAGTCCACATGTGCTACCACCTCATTGCCCAGAAAATCGCTCAAAGCCTAGGATGGTATGAGCAAATAGACAGCGAAGACGAGCTCTACGAAACATTGATGCAGGAATGGCGAAAACCAACTCCTTAAATACTTAAACGCAGAATCTAGAAGAAATAGAGGAAACACCTATGGATGTTGGGGCGTACTTCGAAACATTGAAATACATTTTGATGACTGCAACCTTCGTCGTTTTAGTCCTCATATTCCTATTAACATACATGATTTCAGGCATGGAAGGCAAGAAAAGCTAAATGTAAAGGTTAAAGCCCGCTTTTTCCGATGGTTTTTCGCGTCGTTAGAAAGAAAATGATTATGCCTAAAACAGCCAAGATTATAGCGAATAGGATAAGCCAATGGGCTTCCGGACCTGCACCGAAAACTATTGGGAAAAACCATATGAACACGACGCCTCCAACACTTGCATTTCCCGTTCCAGACAGTAACATCGCCACTGTTAAGAACACAATACCCAATAGTATTATGAGGAAGCCTACGAAAAACAGTGTTATGAAGCGTTTGAACCACTTTGTTTCAGCTTGTTCCTTATCTGTCATCCAATTTTCACCTACCCAACAAATAGAGCGTTATGAATAGGGCAAAGGCTATTATTGTGAGGGCTATTGAAAGCCAAAGCATGATCTTCACGGATTCTTTGTCTGTACCAAACACTATTGGAAAGGGTCCAATTATAAGCGCTCCGCCGCCTTTGACTTCATTGTTTTTTGCACTTGAGACGAAAAGTAGGGCAAACGCTACGATGACAACTACTATGCCCACCAGAATCATGATTAGGCCGAGACTGTAGAGGGGACTTGCGTCAAACGTTGAGATTGCCAAATCCATTCTAGGTCATTTTACGTTTGGGGACCCCGGGCTTTTAAGCGTTTTCAGATGGGGAACGGCAGAAAATACACTATCAAGGCTGCTGTGAAAGTTATTATGGACGATGGGATCATGTATTTGTAAACCTTTGTAAGGGGACATTTGAAGTAGTCGGCTGTAAAAGTGAGGCACAGGTGAGTTGGCGCAATATTGTAGCCTAAATAGGCGCTAATGTACAGGAGCATTGAAGTTTTGGGTGTAAATGTTTTTAAAAAGCCTGCCACTATTGAGACGCCCATTGCTATAGCTCCTAACGGTGAGCCTGTGAGAAAGCCCAGTGCCATTGGAACCACAGTTAACAACACTGTAAAGTCTAGGCTTCCGTTTAAAACTAAGGGTTGAAGGATTTTGGATATGCCAGCCTCGTTCATCATGTTTCGCAGTAGAAAGGCGCCATAAACTGCAAGCGTCACTCCATAAATGCTCAAGCCTCGAAGCGGTTTCATCAATGTTTTAAGTTTTGAGCGAGAAATTAGGGCTAAAACTGCCACACCCACAAAGGTTGCTATGAGAACATCAAAGCCTCTTTGAGAAAACCCGTAGCCAGACACGTTAATCAGAACAGCAACAACTATCGTCGTTAATATCGGCGAAAAGGTAATAACGAAATCTCTAAGGTCTGACGAGGTTTTGCCTAACGTTTCTTCAGCTTTATTATCCTTTGCCACTGTGGTTTTCCAGAAGCTCATAAGAAAACCAACAACTATCATAACGATGAATATTGGCATTTGAAGCATGATCAGAGAGAAGATTGCAACCCCGGTGAGGCCTGCAGTCAGTATGAGAAGTTGGCTGAGTGGATAAATTGGGAGAATCACATGTCTAAACCAAACATTCACGAATGTTTTCTTTTCAGGCTTTAACTTCAGTTTTTCCGCCTCAGCGTCAACTATAGGCGAAGACAGGAGGGCGCCGCCTGCCACTGGCAAAAGTCCAATTATGGCTGGAAGGATGCTCAAAACTATTTTCGGATTTTTGACAAGTCTGCTTGTGCTTTCGCTTAACCTTGCCATTTGACCAGTTTCTTCGTAGAGCATGCTTAACCACATTATCCCGAAGGTTGCGAGGATAACGGATATCGCAAGCAGTCCATCCCCAGTTGAGGGGTCAACAGTCCTGTAGGCAATTATCGGGATGCTCTGCCAGTCGAGGGAAAGTAAACCCAACACTATGGCTGTGGCTGTCAACGTTATTCCTAGGTTTACCCGTTTATATAAAAGCACGCCGAGAAGGCAGAAGGACACCACGATGGCTGTCAGCGGATCCAGCAAACCCAAGTTTTACACGCCTTTTTCCGCGTTTTGGAAAACTAAATTACAGCGTCCCGCTCTTAATCCTTTCTCATAAGCCACGCCTAAAAAGTCTTGGTGAACCCTGTGAAAGGAAAAGCATTCATCTCTGGTCCAATTCAGGGAATGGAAAACCGTCAAGGCTACAGGGAAAAGATAAGGCGAATCTGCGTCCGCTGCGGCTACGAGCCCGTCGACCCGTGGCAACGCGAAAAAATCTTGTATAGAAGCGAAGAGCCGAACTGGTGGATGAAAGTTCCACCCTTAGACTTTATAAGGCGGGACTTGGAAGACATCGAGAAATGTGATGTTTTAATCGCATACATGCCAAGGCTTTCAGCCGGAACATGCATGGAACTCTTTTACGCGAAGTTGAAGGGCAAAAAGACCATATGCATATGTAGGCTTAAAAACCCAAGCCCATGGATAATCGCTCACTCAGACACGGTCATAAAAAGGATTAAGGAACTCAGAGAAGCGTTAAACAAGATAAAATAGAGGGGAGAAGGGAGAAAAGGGTTTTTAGCTGTTAAACCGTCTCTTGAAGGCTACGGCGATAACAGAGATGAGCATTAAAACCGCCGTACACATCGGCGCCGTAAACTCTGGAATTACCGTACCGCTAAAGGTCAGCGACAGCACAGTGACAGGCGTGCTGTCTCCTCCGAAAAGGAAAGATCCTTGTAATTGTATAGGTGATGGTCCACTTGGATTGATATACCAACCCCTTGTATATGGTATTGTTGTTTGACCCGGAACGCATGAAACAAAACCCACTGTGGTATTTGAGATTATATCTAATGTCACAGTTGACAAATAGAACTGGTTAAAACCAACCGTTATGAGTGCATATTTCGACGGTGCAAGCGATTCAACATTAAGCAGGTCTAAAACGTCCACAGTGTGTTCGCCACTGCCATCTGGAAAGATTGTGTTGTACATTACGCCCATTGAATATCTCCATTCGAAATTTCCGCTTTCTTTTTGGGCTATCAACTGAGTGCAGGCACTAGTCTCCCTTGTTATTGGAATAAAGGTTAATGAGAAGCCACCCAGATCTGAAGCCAAACAATCCAACATCAATAACTCCGTGAAATCTGTCAAGTTCGTCGCACCTAACCCGGTGAAGGTTACAGTGACAATATTATCTGAAATCTCAGTAGAATTATGCTCGAAGCCCAGATTAAAGTATGGCTCAAAGTATGTCTCAACGGTTACGTTGGCATACTTTTCAGCTCCAGCAACCTCAGTATTGTTGAAGACAAACCAAAGAATTGAACCCGGCGTTGAAACTAAAAGCGTAATTTGAGTTACATTTTCCAACTCTACAGCCTCCATGTTTATTTCAGCCGGAAAATGTACAAGCGTCTCATTAGTGGATATTACTCCACTAGCG
Source organism: Bathyarchaeia archaeon (assembly GCA_038817995.1). Lineage (GTDB taxonomy): Archaea > Thermoproteota > Bathyarchaeia > Bathyarchaeales > Bathycorpusculaceae > DRVP01. The sequence continues at coordinate 8,727 of JAWAZC010000015.1, forward strand.
ACTGTAACTTGGGCTGTTGTGCAGTTAACGGATATCTCGGCAATTTCCATAAACTCAAACTCGCTTGGTAATTGATAACCAGCAGCTAAATGTGTTCTGCAGCCAGCAACAGCCATCCCAAAGATCAACATCGCCAAAAAAACGGCGACTTTCCTTCCCATTTTTGGATCACAGAAGCTTATTTATTGTTCAATTTCTGAATATATATTTTACGTTTAGCGTAAATTTACTAGACTTTTACCGCAACTCTCAGTCTTGCTGATCTAGCTCTAGGGTTTTCCCTAACCTCTTTTTCCGAAGGCCTCATAGGCTTTTTCGTCAAAACTTTCACGACACCGTCTTTAGCTTTGGCCCGCATGAAGTTTTTGACTATGCGGTCTTCCAGCGAGTGAAAGGCGATTACGGCGAGTTTTCCACCGCTGCCTAGCACGTTTAAGGCTTGGGGTAAGGCTTTCTCCAAGTTTTCGAGTTCGTTGTTGACGACTATTCGAAGGGCTTGGAAAGTTTTTGTTGCGAAGTGGATGTGGCGGCGATGGTACCATGGTGGGGTGGCGCGCTCCACAGCCATAACCAAGTCCACGGTGGTTCGCAATGGTCTAGACTCGACTATTTGTTTGGCTATGCGTCTGGCAAAACGTTCCTCGCCGTAAACCCTCAAGATCCGCTCAAGGTCTTTAAGGCTCCAAGTGTTTAAGATGGCTTCAGCCGTCAAAGTGCATGCCTGAGGATTGTACCTCATGTCAAGAGGCTCATTCCTCCAAAGGGAGAAGCCTCGCCCACTTGCCTCCAAGTGCCAGCTTGACAAACCCAAATCAAAAAGCACGCCAGAAACACCAACAAAGCCGTATTTTTTGGCTATAGCCTCCAAACTGGCAAAATTTTCACAAACAAGAACGAGGCGTTTCTCCAGCTCGGTTCCATGCACTTTACGCTTGAGCTCATCTAAAATTTGCGGGTCAAAGTCGATGCCCAAAACCCGTCCATCAGGCTTGTTCCGCTCCAGAATCACCGAGGCATGACCGCCCAAACCCACAGTGCAGTCAATAAAATCTTCGCCGGGTTTGGGATCGAGAAAGCGGATGACCTCATCTTTCATGACGGGTAAGTGCAAGCATGACACCTTTTAAAAGATTGTATGAACATGATTGTGACATTTACGCTTTACCAATTTTTCGCAGAAGTTTAGGCGCAAGATACGATAAAACGAATCCGACAAAGAGCATAAAGACGATAAGCACTGTGAACACCAGCAGTGACAAGCTTCCCGTCGAGAGGTATCCGTAGAAAATGGTTCCAAAGGCTCCGAACATTAAAGCAACTTCCAAAGTTCTTTTCATCAAACGATCGCTCCTAACACAACATGTAAGGGCGCCGGAAATGCATGCAAGCGTCAAGGTTGCGCCGAAAAATCCAATTTCTACAGTGTTTAAAGCAAACCCAAATATGGATAATGAAAAACCCGCAATCGCGAGGACTGCCCACGCTGGCGAGCTTAACCAGCGCAACCCAGTAAACCCCTCAATGATAGAAGTTTTGTGGCGGTAAAAGTTTTCGTTTCAAATGACGCTAGGAAAGTTATTTATTGCTTTTACTGTAGAGTGAAGGTTGCTGGGGCAGCCTTTGAAGCGAATTTGGCGGGTCGCCTACATTTCCATAATCGTTTTGGTAATCATCATACTTTGGGTTTTAACCATTCAAGGGCTATTGCCCGAAGAACTTCGTCAAACATACCTCGTCTATTTCAACATCGTCAGGGCGATAACCGCCATAATGCTTGGCATACTAGTCATCGAGCTTGTGGCTTCGCTTATCACTGTCAGGCTTAAACATTTGGGCAGAGGTATCTACCTCATACGAAACGTTTTCGTCGTAATAGGCTATGTGGTAGTAGGCCTCATAGTACTAGCCATATTCGAAGTTACGGGCGTAAGCGCCGTCGCCGGGGCCACTGTTTCAGGCCTCATAATCGGTTTGGGTCTGCAGCCTATTTTGGCCAACCTTTTCGCCGGCCTAATAATCCTTGGAACAGGCTTCCTCAAACCTGGAACCAACGTCAAGATTTCTGGCGGTATCCCCCTTTCAGTAGTATCCTTTCCAGCCTACAAAATGTTCAGCCGAGACGAGTACATGCCAACACTGAGGGGTATAGTGGTTGAAGTCGGTTTAATGCACACGAAAATTTTGTCCGACAGCGGTGAGCTTGTTAAAATTCCAAACAACGTCGCTTTCACCCACAGCGTTGTCATGGAAGAACAGGAAGAACCAAAAACGGTGCGCGTGCGCTACGAGTTCCCAATCCAATTCGACCCAGACACCGTGCTGGAAAAAATTCGAACGGAGCTTAACGAGAACAACATCAGCGACTATAGGGTTTATCTTGAAGAGCAAAGCGACAAAAACTACTACATTGTGCTCGTGGTGGCAACAGCGCCTCCAAACAAGAAAGTCAGAGAATTCCGTTCAGAACTCCTAAAACACTTGATAAAGGTGCACAGAACCCTCATCGTCTAAACATAAACGGATTTTGTTGGTTTCCTTTCTTTTTCGATATATTTTTGGGGCTGCAATAAATATCTTATATAGCAATACACGATATTCTATTCGTGAGCGCGCATGAAAAAGAACCACACATTTCCAATTGAGGAGAAGTTAGCCGCCCTTGAACACGCTTTGAAGTTGCTAAACACCTCGGTAACCGTCACCCACACCCCACTGCGAACTGTGAAAAGCATGGTTAAGGGTAACATAGTTTACCCAACGATAGAAAAGTTGGAGAAACTCGCCAATTTTTAAGAGTAAGCAACCCATAAACAGCAAAACAATCAGAAACTGAAATAGTGCGGCCGCCGGGATTTGAACCCGGGATCGCAGGCTTGGAAGGCTTCCACCGCGGTTTTGGCGGCTGTGTCCTAACCAGACTAGACGACGGCCGCGCCTTTTCTCTTGTTAATTCTATAGGGGGTTAGGATAAATTTTCTTATTCGCTTTTCGGTTTAAACAGCCGCTTTTCGTGGGCTGGTTTGGGCTTGAGGTTACCCCGGAGTTTCGGCTGGGCGGTTTTAGCTCTCTCAATGTTTTTAAGTCTAGCATAAAGCTTCGCTATCTTTGTTTTTGAAGGCTTCCGTCTTGCTAAAAGACGTGCTGGCGGCGGCGCATAGGGTTTGGTTGGCTCTTGGCTGACGTTTCTTCCTGTTCTTTCATGCCCGACCGACGGTTGCTGAGCTTTCGTTTTCTGGAAGACTACATAGGCTTCTTTCAGATTCACCTCCACAGTTTTCCATCCCGCGTCGAGCCAAGCCCTTGCATGGGCTGTGGTTGGCGTATTTTTCCACCACTCTTCTGAACGATAAGCCTCTAAAGGCAAGTTGTCGCCTATTATGCCGTCTACTTGGGCAAAGGAAAGCTTAACAGTGTCCGTGAAGGCTGACCTAAATCGTAGATAACGCGTCAAAGCCTCGTACTTGTTGCTTGTTTTAGGCGAAACCATTTTCCTTGCACAGTTCAAACAGAAAAGTCGCCTCATGTCACCGGTTGCCACATCTGGAACCATGCAGTCTAGGCAGAAGGTTTTGCCGCACCTCTGGCATCTCCTGAGATAGCTTACTGAAAGCACTCGCCCGCAGAGTTTGCATTCATCCCTTAAAGGCAATTAAACCCCTTTGTGGCACTTCAATTTTAGCCTTTTAAACATTTGAACATTTTGGAAACCAGAGTTAACGAAAAGGAAAACACTTTAAACCATGTTCAATTAAAAACTTCTAGAGGAGAATTATGCCCACGCAAAGGTTTAAAATTTCGCCAACAAGTAAAGGGGCGATTTTCAAGCTGAAACGGTGGTTTTACCTCAACTTTTTCTCAAAAGCTTCAGCGGAAATTAAAGAAAAAAATAAGCAGACTTGGCTGGAACTTTCACGCAGGCTTATTGAGGAAATAAACAAGAGGGGGGCTTCCGACAAGCCTGCAAGGATGACGCTTGAATACGAAAAGGGAGCAAACAACGAGTTCACACCTTTAAGGGTGACTGTTGAGCTTATGGAAATCAAACCCCTCGACGCCTTCACCATAGAGCTGAAGGCTGGGGAACAATTAGAGGAACGCAAAGTAGAAGAGAAGGAGGAAAAAGAGGCTTTAAAGACCCAGCTTTCACAGCTCCTCAAAAAAGCCCAAGAACTAGGTATAAGCATCGAGGAACTAATCAAAAGACAAGGCTAAAACGCTTAGAGGTGGACCCCTCATGCCCGAACGAATGGCTGTTATAGTAATTGACATGCTTAACGATTTCGTTACCGGCGATTTAAAATGCGAAAGAGCCCAGCGCATAATCCCCAACATCAAGAGGCTTATTGAGGCTGCTCGAAAACGTGGAGTCCCAGTAATCTACAGTAGTGATGCACACTATCCAAACGATTTTGAAGTTCACCGCTGGGGAAAACATGCCATAAAAGGAACGAAGGGAGCTGAAGTTATTCCGGAGCTTAAGCCCACTGAAAGAGACTATGTCGTAGAGAAGCGAACTTACAGCGGTTTTTACGAGACGGGACTGGATCCGCTTTTGAGAAGCTTGTACAATGGTGAAGGCGTAAAAACAGTGGTTTTATGCGGCATACATACGCATATCTGCGTCCAACACACAGCTGCCGACGCTTTCTTCAGAGGTTACAAAATAATAGTCGCAAAGGACGGTGTAGAGGCGTTTACACAAGAAGACCACGAACGGGGTCTGCGGTACTTAGAGTTCATATACAACGCTAAACTGATGACTGTGGATGAGATTATAGAGGAAATGGAAAAACGTTAGAAATCCCTTGAAGGTTTTCCATTTCGGAAAGGTTAGGTTAATTAGTGATTGAAGGAAAGGTTTAAAAGCATAAGCTGCAATACGCACTGAAAGATGACGGGGAGAATGGTGGAACCATGTTTTCCCTTCTCTCCTTTCTCCCCTCTAAAATGGATCCACCATTCTCCCCAGAAGATAGCAGCTTTAGCCTCTTATAGCTTATGAAAAAATCTTCTATTGCAAAGTTCTTGGTTCCACGGCAAGATTTAAAGAGCCGGCAAGTGCACAACATCTTGTTCTTGAGAGGTGTTTGTTGTGGCGAAGATCCTAATTGTTTATGACTCTAGAACAGGTAACACTGAGAAAATGGCTTTTGCAGTGGCCGAGGGAGCACGCCAAGTAAAAGGTGTTGACGTGATTGTTAAAAAAGTTGAACAAACAAGCCTAGACGACTTGCTAGTGGTAGACGGCATAATAATGGGGTCCCCCACGTATTATGGACAAATGTCCGCAAAGCTCAAGGCTTTAATAGACGAGTCTGTGAAAATACACGGCAAACTTGAAGGCAAAGTCGGCGCAGCCTTCACAAGCTCCGGTGGAACAGCAACAGGTGCCGAAACAACCTTACTATCCATATTACACGCCATGCTTGTTCACGGCATGATAGTGCAGGGAAGAGCCGACGACAAACATTACGGCGCAGCAGCTGTAGAAACTCCAGACGAAGAGGAGTTGGAGTATTGCCGCGAACTCGGCAAAAGAACCGCCGCTCTAGTCAAAAAACTAAAGCCTTGAACATACCTAAACCCGCTCCTCCACCCTTTTTACAAGCATAGTTTCCTTAAGCAACTTAAAGAGGGGGCTGGTAGGGCACAACCACTATAAAGGTTTCAACGTATATTCTTCCAAATCCGGGATGGTTGTACCAGCTGCGTTCGCCTATTGGCCCATAGAAGACTTGGTCGTTCTGCGGCTCAACATATACGAGGCCCTCTACACACCTTATGGCGTTGAAGGCATGGTTGAACTTGTTTCCATAGGTGTCGCGGCCCAGGACGGCCACTATGCCCATGTCCCAATGCTTCATTCTAGCCCTTATTGAGAGCATTACGGCGAAGTCCCCGCAGACAAAATCCCATTCTGAATAGGGAAGGCTATCAGTATCGTCCTCAGTAAGCCAACTTTTAAGCTCGCTGACAGTAGGCGTTACGGTTTCATTCGACCATAGGGGGCTGTAAACGGCGAAACACACCTCACCGTAGGCAGCTTTAAGTGTCGTGTAATTGGACAGCAACGCTTGGTAATCGTCCAGAAGTACCTCATACTTGCTTTGAAGCTCAACATATTCCACCATAAGTCTTTCAAAATTTTCAGACAAGACGGTATAGTTCTGCTTCAGTGTTATGTAGGACTCGTTGAGGACCATATTATCTCTTAAAAGCTTCTGATAAGTGGAGAGAAGACCTTCATATCGGCTTTCAAGCGCCTCAAGTTCAGATGTTTTAACCTCAAGCTCCCTTTGAAGAACCGTTATCTCATTCTCTAGGAGACAGTTTTTATAGGCAAGCAAGCAAGAGGCAAAAAAGGAAACAAGCAAAATGGTTACAAGCACAATTACTTTCAATTTTTCAGAGAACATATGCTATCCATCTCCACCTCTTAGACTTTTATCAATGAAATGGAAGCAAAAACTTTAAGCTTTGTTTAAAAACCTAATGGGCCCGGCCGGATTTGAACCGGCGACCAACAGGTTATGAGCCTGTCGCTCTAACCTAGCTGAGCTACGGGCCCACGTTTTGATAGAAATCTTCTGCTATTATGAAAGTTTTACGGTTTAGCTTCATGTTGGATTCGGTAAATCTTTTAATTAGCGGCGTGTGAATGTTGCTTTGGGCTTTTCGTAACGTTTGAGCCTTGAAAAGTATTGGTGGCTGAGAGTCCTATGAATGTCGAGGACAGGCAGAGCGTTGAGCGCTTGCTCGTGGAGATGATGAAGGAGACGCTTAGGGCTTTTCATAGAAGGCTTCTTGTTGTTTATGGCGAAGAAGCCCTAGATGTATTGGCTTATGTTGCTTTAAAACATCAGACCATCAAAGGTGAGAGCGACGAGAGGGTGATTTTCGTGCACGCCGAAGAAGGTAACACAGCGGCATCAACTTACGAGATGTTTATTAGAAAGCTTGAGGCTTTTGGTTACCCAGTAAGTAACGTTAAAAGTTACACGTACGAGGACACTCATAGAATCATGGGAACCACCAACGACATACTAATCCTTGACATGTCTAAGGGTGCGAGGCCCAACGACATTGGACGACTCATCGAAACGGTTAGGGGTGGGGGGTTGGCGGTCCTTTACAATCTTGACTTGAAAGCTGAAAAACCTTGGAGCACAAGCACCCACAAGAAACTTGCCTCTCCACCATACACGGAATGCGATTTAAGAAACAGATTTGAAAAATTTTTTGTAAGGAAGCTTTTCGAGCACCCGTGCACGTGGATTCTTCAAAACTGGAAAATCGTTAAAGGAGCCCTTTTAAATCCGCCGAAAACCGTTAGGGAAAAAGTTGTTCCACCAAGGAGAAGCAGAATTCCCCAACCCATTTTTGGGCTTTGCTTGACACGAGAGCAAATGGAAGCCCTAGAAGCCTTCGAGCTCCTCGACATTAAAAAGAGGGGCATAATTGTTCTAGTCTCCAACAGGGGGAGGGGGAAATCAGCCCTTCTAGGACTTGGAGCGGCAGCCCTCCTTACATTAGGCTTTGAAAGAATTATTATTACAGCCCCCGCATGTGAGGAGGTTCAAACAGTTTTTGAAATGGCTGAGCGGGGACTTTCTACCTTGAAATGGAGGGTCAAATGCGAACGTATAAATGGCTTGGTTTACAAGCTCACAAGTAGAGGGGGCACGCTGAAGTTTATACCACCCTACAGAGTTTTCAGCGAAACTGCTGACGCGGTCCTCGTTGACGAGGCGGGAGGCATTCATGTTTCGCTCTTATTTAGGATAGCTGAAAAATTTCCAAAAACTGTGTTTGCTTCCACGGTGCACGGCTATGAAGGTGCTGGCAGAGGCTTTTCCCTAAGGTTTTTGAGGTCCATTGAAAAGCTTGAAGACGTTAAACCCCACATAATCGAGCTTAAAGAGCCCATAAGATATGCGCCTGAAGATCCTGTTGAAAAGTGGCTTTACGACGCCTTGCTGTTGAATGCCGAGCCAGCTGATTTGGAATGCGAACAAATCCGCCTAGAGGAATGCAAATACGAGGAGCCAAACCTAGACCTCTGGTTTGAAAAGGATGAGGAGCACCTCCGCCAGTTTGTAGGCATTTACGTGCTCGCCCATTACAGAAACAGGCCAGACGACCTGCTTATTCTTGGGGACGCCCCCCATCATTCAGCCCGGGCGGTTTTCTCCGGTTCAGGCAAGGTTTTAGTGGCCTTGCAGGTTGATGAAGAAGGACGGATGAGCGAGGGACTTGTAGAGCAAGTTTTGAAGGCTAAGCCGCCGTCAGGCCATCTTATTCCATCATGCATAGTGAAGTATAATCCGCAGCATAGAGCTTTTTCAAAGTTTAAAGGCTTGAGGGTTGTTAGGATTGCGGTTCACCCCGAGCTTATGGGTCGGGGTTTGGGAAGCATGGCCCTTCAAAGGCTTTGCGAGGAGGCTGAGCTGGAGGGCTTTGACTGGGTTGGAGCTAGCTTCGGCGCTAACCCGGAGCTTGTGGATTTCTGGCTTAAGAACGGTTTCGTACCTGTTCACATAAGCCCGATGCGGAATGTGGCATCCGGAGAGTTCAGCGTTATAGTTGTTAAGCCATTGAAGGATGAGGCACAAAAAATGGTGATGGATATTCACAGGGAATTTAAGCTTAGACTTTTGGACGCTTTGCCCGACACGTACTTCAACATTGAACCTCATGTAGCGGCGAAGCTTCTTAAGGGACAAAAATGGACAAGTCGTGAAACCTTTACGCTTTCCGAGTCTCAAAGGGGAAGGCTCCTCCAATATTCTGAGGGAAATCTTGCCTATGAGGGTGCATGCGACGCAGTGAAACAGCTTTTAAAAGCCCATTTCATGAGTTCCGGTGAGACCCGCATGGATTTAGATGTGGACGCTGAGGCCAAGCTTGTTGCGAGGTGTCTTCAAGCCCGTTCGTGGGGTCTTGTAGCAAGAGCCTTCAAAACCCAATCAGCCAGCCTTAAGGCTGAAGTGCGCTCCTACATCGCCAAAATGACAGCCTTCTACGGCGTCTGAAAGACTGATCAAAACAATTTTAAGGACAAGCTCTGGTAATTTAGGATCATGGAAGGCTTCGGTGTTAAGGTTCCAGAACTTAAAGTTTTCACTTTGCCAACTTGTTCAAGCTGCCATGTCGCCAAGCAGGTTGCCTTTGAAGTTGCCCGGAAACTCGGCTTGGCTTACCGTGAAATAGACATGAACACTAAAGAGGGCTTAGAGGAAGGACTGCACCTTCAAGTTATGAGTGTTCCAAGTATAGTTTTAAGCGATGAAGTAATTGTGGCTGGGCGCCTAATCTCTAAAGAGAGGCTTGAGGAGGAAGTGCAGAAAAGGCTTGCAAAGTGGCGTGCCAAAGCCGAGAAAGACCTTAAGAGTTGGTAGCCTTTGACCGAGGAAGAAGTCAGAAAGGCTTTAACGGTGTTCAATTACGCGGAGAAATTCAAAACAAGCCTTATCGTGGCTTCGAGTTTACTAGAGCTTTTGGGCGAAATCAAAGAAGAAGCAGAACTGGCTGGAGCGGAAAGGCTGCTCACAGCCTACTTTGACGCCTTAATCTTGGAGGTCAATATCGCGGCTAACGCCTCAAAAGTTGAAGGGTTTAGGGAAATCGCCACAAACCTTCAAAAAGCCATTGAACACGTGAAGCAGCACAACCCCATCGTGGCGCAGAGGCTTGTCTCGGAAGCCATTTCCATGGCGACAACGCACGGCAACTGGGCGGCACAAAAGCTTAAAGAGAAAAATCTTATCTAGCCTAAGGCTTTCCCCGCCCTTAGCCTTTCAAAGTGGAAGAGGTATTCTTGGGCGTATCCAGCGAAACGTCCAAAATAGTTCCGACCAAAAAGGCTTAGCTTTTCATACTCCGCCTTTGTCAGCGACTTTTTGAAGGAAACCCTTCTCACAAAGGCTTCATCAAAATGACTTGCATAGTACTTCGTGATTATGCGTTTCATCCAAACGTCCACCGGAAAAGCTTCAAGCTTTTCAAGGGAAAAAAGCAAAACACAGTCAGCCACCTTGGGGCCGACGCCGGGCAAAGCAAGCAGCTTTTTTCTGGCTTTTTCGAAGGGTTCCGCCTTTAACCCTTCAATGTCGAATTCTCCGTTTGCAACGCGTTTGGCTGTTTCCATCACATATTTGGCTCTGTAGCCCAAACCGCAGCTGGCAAGTTCTTGGAGGCTTGCTTCTGCAAGGTTTTGCGGTGTTGGGAAAGTGTAGAAGACACAATTGTTAAAGGTTGTTTCTTCTCCAAACTTTTTGGAAACGTTGAAGAGCATCCTTTTTATGGCAGGTATATTCTTGTGTGTAGCGCAAATATAGGATATCAAGCATTCCCACGGGTCTTGGCGTAAAATCCTCAATCCTTTAAGGGCTTTAACCGCCTCTTTTATGTGCTTGTCTTTTGAAATTCGTTCGAAAATCAGAAACAAATCATCCTTTAATCCAAAATATTTTTCCACAAACTCGGGGCTTACATTTTCAAACTCAAGGATATTGCCTCTCTGTCGCACTTTGAAAAGTTTGTTGGCGACTATACCATACCACCATTCGCCATTTTTCTCCCAACGAAAAGCTTGCCCACAACAGAGAGTTAAATCCAAATCAAAGGGCTGATTTGACGTTAAAACAATTTTTTCCATGACAAACTCACTCTTCATCAATAAACATGTCCTGTGTGGGCGTTTCAGGCGGTAGACCTTTGCGTTCGCGAATCTGCCGTATAACCTCGGCGGCTATGTTTTCTGGAACCTTTTCCCAGTGGCTGAAGGTGCACTGCCAGAAGGCATGTCCAGAGGTTGCTGAACGCATTTCAGCCGACAAGCCAAAGGTTTCAGCAACTGGAATTAAACCCTCAATCATTGTTAAGACGCCTTTCTGCTGCGAAGCCAAAATTTTGCCACGCTTTTTGGTGATTATTTCAATGCAGCTGCCAACCCATTGGGCTGGAACAGAAACACCAATGCGATAAACTGGTTCAAGAAGGACTGGTTTAGCGGTCAAAAAGGAGCCCAATATGGCTCTGCGAGTGGCTGGCATTATCTGGGCTGGGCCTCTGTGCACTGGATCCTCGTGGAGTTGAACATCTACAAGTTTAACTTTCACGCCACGCATGGGTTCTTCGCACAGCGGCCCGGCTCTGCAGGCCCATTTAAAGCCCGCAATTATCATTTCCATTGCTTCTTGAAGGTATTGCACGCCTTTGGTCAAGTCTACAAGGATGTTGCGGTGTTCGTCTACCGCCCAAACGTTCCGTGCTTCTTCAGCTGGCCAGCCAGCCTCCTTGAAAAGAAGGTTTCCGACCCGTTTCCGTCCCATTTCCTCGGTTATTTCGCCCTTCTCTATGAGGGTTAGGGCTTTCTCATCTAACGGTTCAACCTGAACCCAGAACTTATTGCGCTTGTTGGGACTTTTAGCCATGGCTATCACGCCTTTCCCAGAAATGCTTTCTCGATAAACCACTATGGGCTTAGAGGTTAACAGTTCAAGGCCTCCGCCGTAGTCCTGCAGAAACTTAACGGCGATTTCTAGGTGAAGTTCGCCCATGCCACTGAGCAAGTATTCGCCTGTTTCCTTGTTTATAGTTGCTATGAGGTTTGGGTCTTCTATGGAAAGCCTGTTCATGGCGTCCACTAAACGGGGCAAGTCCTTGGGATGTTTTGGTTCAACAGCTATCGTTATGACTGGCTCTGAAACATATTTGATGCGTTCAAAAGGCACCATAACGTCTTTGTGGGCTATGTCCACCAGTGTTTCGCCAGCCCTAGCCAATTCTAAATCCAAAAGGGCGGCAATATTGCCGGCGGTTATTTTGTCTACAACCTCTCGGAAAGCGCCCATATACATGGAGACTTGCTGGACGCGATAGTCTTTGCGAACACCTACAAGATAAACGTGATCGCCCTCTTTAACGGTGCCGGAAAAAAGCCGTCCAGTTGCCACTAGCCCGGCGTGGGGGTCCATCTGCGCCATTGTAATGCACATGACCGTTGGCCCGTTGTCGTCGCAGTTAAGCATGGCCCGCCCAACCTCAGAGTTTAGGTCGCCCTTCCATATTCTTGGAAGCCTATACCTTTGGGCTTCGACGGGATTTGGGGTGTTCTTCACAACCATGTCTAGGATGGCGTTATGCAATGGAATAAGCTCTGCAAGCTTCTGGTGTTCGCCGCTGGTGTAGGCTTCGATTATGTCGCTGAATTTTAAGCCCTTTTCTTGGGCGATTTTCACTGTGAAGCCCCAGCGATGCAAAGCCGAGCCGAAGGCCACAGTCTCCTTTTGGGGGTCAACCTTCCACTTGTCCTTAAACTCCGGTTCGCCGTGAATCTCTATTAGACTGTTGAAGTCGCGGATTATCCGCAAAAACTTGTCCTGAATCTCGGTTGGCGTGAGCCTCAACTCGCGGATTAAACGGTCAACCTTGTTAATGAAGAGAACGGGTCGCACTCTCTCTTCTAGGGCTTGCCGTGTCACGGTTTCGGTTTGCACCATGACCTCTTCAACCGCGTCTACCACAACCACTGCGCCGTCAATAGCCCTCAAAGCCCGCGTAACCTTGCCCGTAAAATCCACATGCCCAGGCGTGTCAACAAGGTTTACAACATATGGTTTTCCGTAAACCTCGTGGAGGAGGGAAATGTTCGCCGTTTTAATTGTGATTCCGCGTTTCTGCTCCTCCTCCAAATAGTCTAGGGCTCGGGCTTCGCCTGCGATTCTCGGCGAGAGCAAACCAGCCTCGGCCAGTAGGCTGTCGGTCATTGTTGTTTTTCCGTGATCTATGTGGGCTATTATGCCAATGTTGCGGATATTCTCCTTCCTATACATCAGTTTGAGTATCTCGCCAGTCTGCCTAAACCTCGGCACAGCCTAAAATCCCAGCGTCGACTTCAAATCCACAAATTTAAGAGACAAGGTTTTACGTGATCTTTAAAAGCCTTCCGCTCTGCTCCCATGCAAAAAGTTAATATGGTTCAGTTCTCTTTTGCATGTAGCCTAACTCAGCGGCAAGTGAGATTAATGTTTGCTGTAAACACAAGCAAACAACCTCCAGTTTTCAAGCTTTTGGTTAGCCCGGGGTATGTTCAACTATGGGACGTTATAGGCAAATAGAAGACATCGTAAAGCTCATGACTCACACAGAACGGATAAGAAACGCCAGCATCATCGCCCACGTGGACCATGGAAAAACAACTCTTTCAGACAGTCTTTTGGCTGCGGCTGGCATAATAAGCGAGCAGGTGGCCGGCCAGAAGCTTTTCTTAGACTCTTGGGAGCTTGAACAGAAAAGGCAGATGACCGTTTTCGCCTCCAACATAAGCCTCGTCCACACATACAAGGGCGTCGACTACCTCATAAACCTGATCGACACACCGGGTCACATAGACTTCAGTGGAAACGTCACCAGAAGCCTGAGGGCTGTGGACGGTGCCTTGGTGGTTGTAGACGCCGTTGAAGGTCCCATGACTCAGACTGAAACTGTTTTGATGCAAGCCCTCCGAGAAAGAGTCAAACCCATACTCTTCATCAACAAGGTTGACCGCTTAATCCGGGAACTGAAGCTTTCGCCAGAAGAAATACAAAGAAGGTTTGCAAGGATAATTACGCGTATAAACACTATCATCGAGAAATATGCGCCTCCCGAACATAAGAAGGACTGGCAAGTTAGAGTTGAGGATGGCCGTGTCGCCTTCGGCTCGGCCCTTCACAAGTGGGGCTTAAATCTGCCTCATATGAAGGAGAAAGGCGTAACCTTCAAAGAAATTATTGAGGCTTATCAAGGTGAACCGGAAGAAGTTGGACGGAAAGTGGATGCGCTCAGCAAACGCATACCAGTTTACGACCCAATATTGGACATGTTCTGTGAGCATCTCCCAAGCCCGTTGGAGGCCCAGCCTTACAGGCAGAGCCAGATCTGGCCCGGCGACCCAAACAGTCCAGTGGGCAAGGCTATGGCTAAGGTTGACCCCAACGGGCCTTTGCTGATGTGTGTCACGTTTATTGAGGTGGACCCTCACAGTGGTGTCGTCGCCATAGGACGGGTTTTCAGCGGCACCGTGGAGAAGGGCAAGATTGTCCGCCTCGTGACAAGCCGGCAAAAGGGCACGATACAGCAGGTTTACATGAGCATGGCTACGGATAGAGTTATCGTTGAGCGGATTCCAGCGGGCAACATTGCGGCGCTGTCGGGCTTGCCGTCCATACATGTGGGTGAAACCATAGCTGAGGAAGGTGTCGAAACAGTGCCCTTCGAAGCCTTAAAGTATGTTTCAGACCCTGTGGTTACGGTGGCCGTTGAGCCTGAAAACGTTAAGGACCTTCCGTTATTCGACAAAGTGATACACAAAATCACCCTCGAAGACCCGAACCTCCACTTCAAGATAGACAAGGAAAGCGGCCAATACTTGCTCAGCGGCATGGGCGAACTTCACTTGGAGGTTACAGCTTACAGAATGCAGGAAGCCGGTTTGAAGGTTAAGATGAGCAAGCCTATAGTGATTTACCGTGAAACCGTAAGCCGCGACTACAAGGGTCCGCCGGTTATGGGCAAAAGCCCCAACAAACACAATAGGCTTTGGGTAACCGTTGAAAAGCTTCCGGAAGAAATCATAGAAGCCATTAAAACGGGCAAGATTAACGAGATGCAAACCCGCGACGAACGCCAGAAAATTCTCATGAAAGAATACGGTTGGCCAGCCGAAGACGCCCGCAACGTAATAGCCATTGAAGGCACAAACATCCTAGTCAACAGAATCAAGGGCAGGCAGTATGTCGAGGAAGTCTTAGACCACATTAAGTCGGGATTCCGCGATGCCGTAAACACAGGCGTCTTGGCTAAGGAGCCCATGTACGGAATCAAAGTAAACCTTGAAGACGTCCTAATTCACGAGGACCCAGTGCACAGAGGCCCAGCCCAGATTCTGCCCATGACATGGCGCCCCATTTGGGGAGCCTTCCTCCTAAGCGAGCCAAAACTTCTAGAGCCGATACTAAGCTTTGAGTGCAAAGTGCCGAACGACTTTGTCAGTCCGGTGATTTCGCTGCTGCAGAAGCGGAGGGGCAGAATCCTCGACATGGTAAACGAGGAAGACATGGTTATAGTGAAGGCTGAACTACCAGTGGCAGAATCCTTTGGAATAGCAGACGAACTCCGCTCCTCAACGCAGGGCAGAGCCTTCTGGGCAACCCAGTTCAGCCGATGGGCACCGGTGCCGGAATCCATGCAAGCAGACGTGATAAGGCAGATCCGCGAACGCAAAGGCTTACCGCCAACGCCGCCAAAACCAGAGGAATTCATAGAAGAAGAGTAGAAAATCAGCATTTCCACTTTTCGTCAGCTTTTAAATTTGACTAAACATAGCCTATACTATGATGGCGGCTGAAACTTTACAAATTCCCATTGAAAAGCTTGTTAACGAACCGTACATCAATGTGATCTGTTACCCGAGGCCTAACAAAATAGAACTGCAAAAACGTTTAAAAGAGCTTAGAAAACTTGGCATTTCAGCCGTCGAGTTCAGCGGAGAAAAACAAGTTTTAAACCTTCATGTTTTAGGGAAAGGCTGCGTCGGCTTAGTGGTGAAAGCCTACAAGACAGATGGCGAAATTGTCGCCCTCAAAGTTAGGCGTACAGACGCCGATCGCGCCATGATGCAACACGAGGCGGAAATGCTTAAGATGGCTAATTCCGTTGACGTTGGGCCAAGGCTTCTTAGCGTCAGCAGAAACTTTCTCGTCATGCAGTTTATCGAAGGCAGCCTGCTCCCCATATGGCTGGAAAAGTGCAAAGGCAAGATGCGCGTGAAGAAGGTTTTGAGGGACATTCTGGAACAGTGCTGGCGTCTAGACATGGCTGGCTTAGATCACGGCGAGTTAAGCCACGCCCCGAAACACGTCATAGTGGACTGCCAAGACAAGTCCTTCATTGTAGATTTTGAAACTGCAAGCCTAAACCGCAAGCCGTCCAACGTTACTTCCATCGCGCAGTTTCTCTTTATAAGCGGCACGATAGCTGAAAAAGTGAGCAAAAAGCTCGGTGTAAAAGACAAAAAGACCATTATAGAAGCGTTAAGACAGTATAAGGCTGATAAAAACCGTCAAAACTTTGAGGAAGTCCTTAAGGTTTGTGGCGTTTAAACAATATAGTCAGCTTTGGCTTTACCGCCATTTTCTTTAGTTCCGCTTTCGCCGAGTTCAAGCTTCAGCTCGTTTAAAAGCTGAGTTAAATCCAGCCAAGTTTCAACTTGAAGCTGCTTGGCAATGCGTCTCTTCTCATAAAGCAACGGTATAAAATCCACAAACAACCAGCCATAAGACTCAGCCAAACGAGGATTCTCTCCTTTTCTCCCCAAATTAAGAGCATGTTTCCAGCTTATAACTTCGTATGGAAAAATCAAATAGAAGAATTTTCTATCAGCCGGGCTACGCCACCACATCTTGTATACGCTTTTTCCTCAAGGCTTCTTTAATTTCCAAGGCTATTCTTCTGCCAGTATACATTCTCTCTCCGTACTTGAGGTATGTGTAAGGCGAAGTTCCGATGCCAACGTTTGTGCCAGCGACTATCCGCGCTGAAATTTCAAAGGTGTAAATCTCTAAATTATCGGTTATGACAGTTTCTAAGCAGAAAGGACCAATTATGCCCGGTGGAGCAAGCTCCTTAGCAACTTTCTGCACGCTGTCGCCCATCCTTAAAAGTTCGGGTAAAAGCGACTCGCGAAGAGTTAGGGGAATGTTTCCCACAATAGTGTAGGTTGGGCTTACGCCTATTTCCAGCTGTTCGGCCGCCGGCACCCTTCCAATAGCGTCCACCGTGGATTCATAGCGTTTGTCAACACCCAAAAACTCCACATCATCATGTATTATGGATGAGAAGTAATGGGGGTAGACGTTTACTCCCAAAACATACTCTTGTAATTGTATCGTGTCAACGTCTTCCTTCTTTAGTAAGCCACGGCTAATCATCTCCTTAACCTTTTTGTGGAACACTTCTGGCGAATTTGCTAGGAAATAGCCTTTTCCACCCCTCGCTCCCGGAAGCTTTGCAATGACCAAACCGACTATTTCTTCCGGTTTTTTGAAAATTTTTGGAAGCCTAAGCCCCGCCCTTCTAAGCCACTCCGCCTGTTTTTCGCGGTCTGCCTCCCACTGGAGCAGTTGACGGTTTCCAAACATGGGGACATAGAAACGGTCCATAAGTTCTTCAGTGCTTAGGTAGGCTGTGAAAGAACCGTGGGGCACTATCACCGTGTTAAAGTTTCTAAGCTTTTCCTGCACCTTGTCATCTAACAGCTCCGTGAAACTGTTCACTGTTATTAGCTCATCCGCCAAAGGGAACTTTTTGTAAACGATCGTGTCGCTTTCCTTGCAAATGCAGACCGTCCTGAACCCTTCTTCCTTGGCGCCTTTAAAAATGTTGAGAGCTGAATGGGAGCCTATGGTGCCTATCGCCAACCTTTTCAAGTCATATCTGGCTATCAGCTGGCTTATTTCTTCCCGAGTTATCATGTGACAATATCCTCAAGCCTGCCCTCTTTAACGGCGCGTTTTATCTCCATGGCAACCCTTCTGCCTGGACCAACCTCCATGCCATACTTATACTTCATGTACGGCGAGGTCGGCTCCACACATGGGCATCCAGGCACTCTAGGGCTTACATCAAACACGTAAAATTCAAGGTTTTTGGTTACAGCTCCCTGCAACGCGAAAAGCCCTATTATTCCAGGCGGATACTCTTTTTTGCATACTTCAACGAAGCGTTCCCCGGCTTCAAACACCTTTTCAAGCTGGCTTTCCCGCATGGTTACACCCATATGCCCGATCTCAATGTTTTGGGTAACTATTCCAAGCTCTAACTGCTCTTGAGCGGGAAGGTCTAGCACGCCGTCCAAGTCTGTTTGGATGCGGCGGTCGAAACCTAAAAGGTCAAGTTCGTCAGTCAGTGGCGACCAGAAAAAGTTTGCGTTGAACTTGGCGCCTATCACATACTCTTCGATAACGGCTTTTTCGAGGGCTTCTCGGCTTATAATGCCCTTGGCTATGCGTTCCTCCGCTTTCTGCCTAAACTCTTCCGGAGAAGAAGCGTAAAAGAAAGCCCTTTCAATGGCGCGGGCTTTTTCTGGGACCTTAACTATGACCAAGCGGTCTATATCATCCGGCGACTTGAAAACCTTTGGGGTTGGAATCCCCGCCCTTTCTAGTAGGTAGTACTGGTTTTTGGGAACGTTACGCTCCTCGGTTTTAAGCATGTAACGATTTCCCATTATAGGCACGGTGAACCGCTTCTCGATGTTTTCGTAGCCTACGTAAACCGAAAAGGAGCGATTAGGCACAAAAATAGTGTTTAAAGCACGCAATTTTTCAAGGTTCTCTTCAAGTATTACGTCTACAAACTTGTCTAGCAAGAGCACGTGATCGAAAAGGTTCCGATAATACTTGGTGTAGGTTTTCTCCCGTCCCCTTTGACAGACTATAACGGTTTCGAAACCCTCTTGCTTGGCGCCGTGGGCTATCTCCAAGGCTGAATGGGAACCTAAAACCCCTATTCGAATGTGGCGTTCGTCGTACTCGCCTACTATTTTGTCGATTATTTTCTTGTTAATCATGTCTCTTCGCCATGTATTCTCGGTACTTTTTCATTGTTTCAGCGAGGCTTGGCACATCAAAAAACTTACGGTTCGTCATGGCGTTCGCAGTCGCCATATACATTTCGCATATCAAAGTTTTCAATGTTGGATCCAGTCTGGGAGGAGGTGTCTTCACAAGCGTTCTCCAGTCTTTTACACCTTGCTGTACGGCTTTCTGCTTCGCCTCTTCCGCTTGTTTCGCCCATTCTGTCTGCCTATAATACATGCGGGCTACCTCCTTGCTCACATGTAAACCTTGATAGGTGAATCTACACTCATCCAAAGTGCCGATCACGTCTGCCACCATCAGTCGCCTCTTGTCGTTGAAGGCTAACTCTATTTTGCCATCCTCGTTCACTAAACCCGCCTTGGAGGCTATCTCTGTTATTGTCTCGTCCACTTTCAGGAGTATATCTTTTATCTCCTCTATTTCGTTGTCGGTTAAATTTGTCAGTTGCTGGGCTTCCCGCCACGTTAGATAGCGGTCGCTCTCCTCAAATTTTGTGCTGACATCAAAAATGGGTTTTGTAAGCCTCTCACCGGGCTTCGGATAGTGATCTAACCCTAAATCTTCAAGCGTCACCAATCCCTGCTCAAGCCTTTTGAAAACGGACGAACCTTCCGGCAAGCCGTTACGGTAAATAATCTCTAACGGTATTAGGAAGTTTTTCAGTTTGGGCGTATAGACGCTGTAGTCGTATTTAAGTTTGCCGTTTTCCATGTAGGCTTTAGGCTTGTAAACGTTCACAAGGTGAAACTCCATAACGTTTGTCGGTTCTTCAAGCTCGTCAAAGCGCACAAGCCTTCCATTTTTGTCAACGATTCCACGGTAGTGTGTTTGAATTCCTTTTTCTTCAAGTTTTTCAAAGCAGTAAGCTCCCATAAGGCATAGAGCTGCGCCTTTTCCATCTATGTGGTCTGGCATTTCACCCCAATCAAAAACCGAGTAACGATCTGAAAAATGGAACCTGCCAATACCCATCCTTGTTTTTGTGGGCTTTTTTACCACTTCAAGGTCTTTAACGCTCCCCATGAGCTGTGCACCTAAGTTTTGGCTTTACCCTTTTTAACGGACTCATCCGCTCTTTCAATCTCTTCCTTTTTAGCCTTTTGGTAGACTCTTATCCGCTCTTCAAGCTTCTTATCTACTAAGGCAAGAATTTTAGCGGCAGCAATTGCAGCGCCCTCCGGCTCAATGATCACTACAGAGCCTATACCGCTTGGAACCCTAAGCGAAGAGTAAATGTCCGCTCCTGCAAACTTTTCAGAGTATGGTGGACAAGCAATAACGGGCTTAGCTGTGTTGGCATCCACAAAGGCGCTTAGAGCATTCGATCTTCCAGCCACGGTAACGTAAACCACATCTTCGCCCTCGTATTCCTTGATAATTTCGAGGACTTTTTCCGGTGTTTTGTGGGCCGAGGCAACCCTAAACTCGTAGGCTATGTTAAAGGCTTCCAAGTGTCTGCCGATTTCCCTTGCAAAATCTAGGTCTTTCTCTGAACCCATTAAGATGACAACTTTGCCGGCCATCAACCTTCACGGACAAAATTCAGTTTAAGCCCCTTATATTAGCCTTATTTACATAGACGCGATTAACGAAAACCTTTAAGCTTAAAGCTGCTTTCGTTCTATTATGGGCTGAGTTGGTATGTCCGCCGAGAGAAGGCGGAAGCACAGTCCCAGCCCCATAGACGAATTTTTCGGGGGCTCATTACTCGAAGAGATGGAAAACCTCTTTAAGGATTTGGAGAAAGCCGAGCTTTCAAGCGGCTACTCCATAAGCGTAGTTCAAACACCATATGGAACAACGGTAAAAGCCAAAGTAGGAAAGAACGTGGACGTGAACGCCCTTCGCAAACAACTCGAAAAGCAATATCCAAACGCTAAAATAGAGATAGAAGGTGGGCGAAAGCAGCCCCTAATAAGAGAGATTTCTACAAAACCCGTGAAAGAGGATGGAGCTTAAAACAAATTCCAAAACTAATACACTTTTGCGAAAATATTCCAAAAAGAATATCTGAACGTCTTCCACAATGGTTATGTATGCTGCCCTCGCTGGATGAGATAGCAAAAAGGAGAAAGATGTTGGGCCTAACACAAAAGCAGTTGGCAAAGATTGCTGGGGTAAGCCAGTCTTTCATTGCCAAGATAGAGTCTGGAAAAATAGATCCATCTTACAGCAAAGTGAGAGCCATTTTCGACGTTTTAGAAAGAATGGAAACCGGAAAAAACCACACAGCCAAAGATATTCTCCACAGCGATGTTGTAGGCGTCCAGAAAAACGACAAAGTTGCAAAAGCCATAAACTTAATGATGGAGCACGGCTTTTCACAGCTGCCAGTTTTCGACGGCGAAAAATGTGTAGGCTGCATCTCAGAAAAAACCATACTAAGCCAAGTTACAACAACAAAAGACCTCTCCCACGTAGCCCAAAAAACTGTGGAAGAAATTATGGAAGAAGCCCCACCCCAAATAGACGAAAACGCTCCACTACCATTAATTTCAAGTCTTCTTCACGTTTACCCAGCAGTCCTAGTAACAAAAAGAGGTAAAACCATTGGCATAATAACAAAAGCAGACCTCTTCAAAATAATAACGTGACAACTTTAGCAAGACAAACAGAAACCCGGAAACGTAAATAAGGTGGAAGACAACCATCCGATATATGGGGTAGTCGTCTAGCTTGGTCTAGGATACCAGCCTGGGGCGCTGGCGATCCTGGGTTCAAATCCCAGCTACCCCACCA
>JAWAZC010000016.1:0-29277 GCA_038817995.1 Bathyarchaeia archaeon
TAATCTTGCATATTCATATTTAAGGACGTTGCAGCCTTATAGGAGTTCAATCTTATTTCTAGCACCGCATTTAACAATACATGCTTAACAGGCGACTTTTCTGTCAGTTCTTCAGTATTTCATCGTTGTTTAAATTTATTGTTTCGAGATTACCTGTTAAATAGTTAAGCAGAAAAGCTCTTCAAAGGCGTCATAAATTCCTAACTATAAGAAGAGTTAAAAACTTGAGAAGTTAAAAATAGAAGAATGTTGGATGACGGTCGCTTTATCTTGGTTTGCATATTATTTCCCGGATTTTGCGCCGTTTTTCCTTCGTGCCGAAAATTGATTCCAATCGCAGGAAATCTTTGCTTTTCACGGCTTCAATGACTATTGCTGTGTCTACACCTCCGCCCCTTTCATAGCCGAGCATTCCAGTTCCACCAATCGCAATTATCTCCTCACCAGGCTTAACGTAACCGGCATCCACTGCAATTAAGGCCACTTCGACACACACTTTGAGGCCTTCACAGAACCTGCGGAGAGCGTCCTGCACATTTTCTGGAAATTCGTATTGGAAGTCTGTCGCATAACAGAAGTTGTGACCCAACTGCCTCAGCCTATCCTGCAATTTTTTCGGGAATTCTGGGAACCCTGCTCCCTTTAAACCGACGACGGTCAACTTTATGTCCGAACCCTCGAAGATCTCTAAGGCTTTTTCTGCAGAAAGACCTGTTACAGAGGCTAAAACAACGTTTTTGATTCCTCTTTTTTCAGCTCGCTCTTTGGCTAGCTTAAGAGTTATTTCAGTGTTTTCCCGTCCGCCAAACTCAAAGTAAACAATTTTCTCTTCTATGGGCAAACTTCGTCACCTCTTCCAGATAGTCCAGTAAAGCAGACTGTTAAATCTTTGCTTTTAAATGTTCTTTTAGGAACTTTGCAAACCTTTCTATGCATTTCCTGCTGCGGGATGTCACCATCCTAAGCCTTCGCTCAAATGAAGTCTGGGAAACTCGTTAACAAACGCCCAGACGCCTAAAAACGCTGAGCGCTTCTTTTTCAACTCGTTTCTAGAAAAGAGGAGGAGGGCGGCTAAAGTTTCTTATAAACTATGTCTTTTTCCCTTGCGCGTTGAGCTACCTTTAGACCTATGCTTTGCCCAGCCTCGGCTCTTTGCACGTTTTTGTGTTCAATTTGCATGGATTCCACAATTTGTTCGAAGTTTGTTGTTGGTCCTCTGATGACTATCCGGTCGCCGACAGCTAAAGGTGCCTTGAGTTCAACAACTGCTACGCCAATTTTCGTGAAGTAGTGGGTTACACGTCCGACTTCAACGAGATTTTCTTCACCCAAACACATCATCTCCAGTGAATAAAGCGCCTTTTCTCCATAAAAAATTTGTTTTGATATGTGTTCAACCAAGGCATCTGCGAATTCTGGCAGCTTCCACAAGGCATTTCTGTGCATCTTGCTTGTTTTGTTCGATGAAAGATATTAGGAAATCGTTGATTATATTCTCGTATTTCTGTTGTGTGAGGTTTCGGGGTCCAAGATTTATGGAAAAACTTTGTTCAATTGCTTCAAGGTCCTCAATAAGCTCGGCGATCCCAAGCCTAATGTTTTCTTCGCTTGCTCCCACTATTTTTGCCACTTGAGGACACATGTTTCTTAGCATTTCCAAATTACGCCACGATAGAAAGCCGCCGGCAAACTCTAGATCATGCTTGAGGTTAATGTAGTACTTGTTCAGGGCATCCCATTCGTCCTCGTTTATTTCGTTTAAGGCTCTGAAACCGATCAATTCCGGCGGGATCCCCAGCGAGTATAGCGCCGCAGCGAAGGGTATAGCCCTCGGAAGAGAAACCGCTCCAACACTTCTACTGTACCCGAAAAGTCCGATGTGAAGCTTTCTAGCCCGCCTTTGAGGTACAAGGTTCGATACGCTATTAATAAGTGGGGCCAAATATTCAACCACTTTTTGATATTTTGCCATAAACTTAACTAGGACATGTCTAAGAGTTTCAAGGTCGGTTGATTCCATAACCTCGGGTTCACCGTACGGAAGCTTCTCATTTAGGATGCTCACGGTTTTTTTAACGCTTTCCAGTGGATAGTCATATTTAAGGGCGGATTGAATGGTTACGGTGCATACTCCCGCGTATTCCCTCATAAAATGGTCAATGTTATCAGGTGACAAGTGGCCCCTGAAAGGCATGCTTCCAACACCTACGATCGGGTAAATTGGGAAACCGGTCTCCATTTCCAACTTTTTCAGTTTTGAGAAGGCTATTTTGCAGAGGATTACTGCACATACAAGTCCATAGTTTAAAGCTGGATCAGATCTGGCTATGAAAACTCGAAGGTATTTTGGCTTAACAGCCTTCAAATAAGGCTCGATGATCCGGTCTATTTTTAGAATGCTTTCCATGTCTTCTATGAGGGGGATGACCTCTATGCTTTTAGGTTTGAATGGGCCTATCCAGTCCGCAACTTTAACTGAACCATTTAAAGCTATATTTTCAGCTGCAGCTATAGTTCTCTCATAGTACCTTAACAACCAAAATAGTTCATCGCTGGTCGTTGTGAAGGGGAGGATAACCTCGAAAATTGGAGAAACTTCTTTTTTATAAAAAGTGCTTGCGATGTCATGGGCTACTGGAATGTTAACCAAAGACTCTAAAAGGATTTTGCGTTCTGAAGTTTCAACTCTCGGATTTGGCACACGATACGTAAGGTAAACATCTTTGCCTATGATTTTCTCCCTGAAAAATTCGCCGTACTTGCCTAGAAGCTTCCGGATAACGTGAGTGTCCACGTCCTTGCCTTCAGAATCCCACATAACCTCTTTGCAGCCGAGCATGCTGTAGGCGAAGTAAGCCTCGTCGATTTCAGCGTCTCCTTGAATAACGTCCCCGCTAACCCAGCTTGGAAGAGAAACGTTATCCGGATGCTGGGTGGACATGGTTCTCGGAATTTTCCGATCCATTAGCCATGCTGAATCCATTTTGAAACCCTCTAGCCTATAACCGTTCAAATGTATAAACCTTAAGCCGAAACTCTAGTGGAGTGAAGGCAAACAGTGCGTTTTCACAGTTTTTAGCCTAGAATTTCTCCCTCAAGATGAGTCGTGAAAGCCTTTAGAACTTTAACCTGTACAGTCTTGCCAAGAAGATTTGCGGTGCTCCTCACTACAACCGGTTTGTAGGCAAAGTTTCTGCCAACCCACGAATTGAGAACCGTGCCACGTTCGTCAATTAAGATTTCGCCTTCCCAGCCGATCCATTCCATGTTTTTTTCAAGGGCTATCCTCAGGGCCAAGCGGCTCAGCGTGACGCTTCTTTCCTTAACCTCCGAAAAGGGCAGGGCTTCATTCATTTTAGCGGCCGGCGTTCTGGGCCTAGCGAAAAACTTTGAAATGTTCACTATGTCTGGCCTCACCTCTTCCAGCAACTGCAAGGTTTTTTTGAAAGCTTCTGTTGTTTCGCCGGGGAAACCGCATATTACGTCAGTGGCTATAGTTATTTTTGGAAAGGTTTTGCGGAAGGCGTCCACGATATGCTTGAAGTTCTCCACCGTGTAGAATCTTCGCATCCGCACCAGTACTTGGTTGTCTCCGCTTTGAACCGGAAGGTGAAGAAACTTGAAGACTTTCTCATTCTTATAGGCTTCAATGAGTTCGTCTAAAATTTTCAGCGCTACGTTCGGAGTCATCATTCCAACACGAACTTTAAACTCGCCATCAACTTTGCAAACAGCTTCCATAAGCTCTGGAAGACTTGTTCCGATGTCAATTCCATAACACGCGGTGTCTTGGGATGTGAGCCAAAACTCCCGCACGCCATCGGCTAAATCAGACTTGACCCTATTGATTATTTCATCAACAGTGTAACTTCTTAGACGACCTCTAGCAAAAACCACACAGCAATAGGTACATGAACCTAAACACCCATAACTTATCGGGATTATACCAACAATGGGATTCACTCGAACTCTCGGAAGATTAAGGCTTGGCTTAGCCTTTTCCGCATTCTCCAACGCCAACATCTTTTCGCCTCTGAGCACAGCTTCAACAACACCGACAATTTTTTCGCCTAGGGCTGGCCCAGCCGCCCCATCGAAGGACACTTCACGCTGTAGCCGCTCGAAGTTAATGAGAGGCAAACATCCAACAACAATGAGCTTCTTGCCCCTTGGAACACGTTTCAAAAGGTCTATCATGCGGTTTTCTGTGGGACCCTTGACAGCACAAGTGTTATAGATAATTACATCAGCATCCGCCAAACTATCAACAAGAACATACCCAGCTTCCGCTAGGCATCCCGACATGACCTCTCCATCAGCCAAGTTCGTCGAGCATCCGAAACTTTTAACGAACACTCGCGCAGTTTCCATGAGCAGTACATAAAATGCTCCAAAAGAGATAAAAACCTAAAGGTGATTTTTTGGCAGTTTTTACAGATTTTTGAAACCGTTTGATGAAAATGTTTAAAAAATAAAGTACCAGCATATTTAAAATATGTTTAAAACATAATATACACAAGTATAACTTAGAGAACAAGCTTTTCCCATCACCGGGAGGGGGAAGTTGGAATGAAGCTGATTACACTTTATCTTCCCGAACCGTATATTGAGGCGTTAGATCAGCTGGTGAGTGAGAAGCTTTACCCAAATAGAGCTGAGGCTATTCGTGTAGCTATCCGCGACTTGATAAACAATGAGTTTTGGCGCAGAAAGAGGGTTGGCTAAATGCAGACGACTGTTGGACAGCAGTCTTTCCGTTACTCTTGGCAAAATACAGTCGCTAACGAAATAAAGACGCCCGGTTTATGCCGCATGCTTGTGCTTGGTGTCGGTGGGGCTGGAAACAATACCGTGACAAGGCTTATGGAAATGGGCATAGTAGGGGCAGAGTGTGTAGCTATAAACACCGACGCCCTCCACCTAAAAATTTCAAAAGCGCATAGGAAGATCTTGATAGGTGAAAAATTAACAAATGGTTTGGGAGTTGGCGGAGACCCAAAGCTTGGAAGAGCTGCCATAGAAGAATCTAAAAAATACATTGAGGAGCTGCTCACGGGTGCAGATATGGTTTTTATAACAGCCGGATTGGGAGGTGGAACGGGTACTGGTGCAGCACCGGTAATTGCCGAAATAGCAAAAAAGAAAGGTGCCTTAACAGTTGGAGTTGTTACAACGCCTTTCAGAATTGAGAAAGGACGCTTAGAATATGCGGCTTACGCTTTAACTGAAATGCGAAGATATTGCGATACTGTTGTGGTTATCGACAACAACAAACTGATTCAGCTAGCGCCCCACCTGCCTATAAACGAAGCTTTTAAGCTTGCGGATCAAGTTTTAGCGAACATGATTAAGGGGATTGTGGAAACCATTTCAGCGCCAAGTCTCATAAACCTTGACTTTGCGGACTTCAAAACTATTGTTAAACGAGGCGGATTAGCCGTAATAGGCGTAGGCGAGTCAGACGCTCCTAACAGGGCTGAGGACGCTGTTAGAAAGGCTTTAAGGAACCCACTTTTAGACGTGGATTACACAGGCGCTAAAGGCGCGCTTATACATGTTTGTGGCGACGCCCACATGACCATTGAGGAGGCTAATCGCGTCGGAGAAATAGTTACAGAAATGATGGACGAAGATTCCCTCGTAATCTGGGGTGCGAGAGTAAATCCGGAACTCGACGGCAAAATAAGGGTTACACTTGTTTTGACTGGTGTTAGCTCGCCCTGCATCTTAAGCGGGCTCGGCGCAATAGCGCCTCAACTATTCAACCTAGAGCCCTATGCGGAGCCTGAAAAATCTCTAAACATAGATTTAGGGTTATACCAGCTGGAGAGGGCGACATAGCCCCCAATTTCCCTACTCTTTGTTAAAACGTAACTGCTTCGTCTGAGACATAACGGTTTATAGGAAGATTTGTGCGCATTTAATTGAGCGAATAGTAGCGGAGAAAAAGCAAGTGACGTTAGGAATAGGCCTTATTGGATGTGGTGCTATAGGCACCGTGCTGGCAAGGGCGATAGACGAGGGACATGTTGGAGACGCGCGGCTCGTTGTGGTTTTTGACAGAAACATTGAAAAAGCTTGGGGCTTGGCGCAGAAGCTGAGGAACAAGCCCAAAGTTGCCATGGCTTTTGAAGAACTTCTTAAGTGTGAAGATGTGAAGCTTGTTGTGGAGGCGGCTTCTCAAGAGGCTGTAAGAGCCTATGCCGTTGACGTATTGAGAGCTGGGAAAGACTTGATGATTATGAGCGCCGGCGCCCTCGTAGACCATGAACTAACAAGCGAAATAAGCCGCGCAGCTAAGGAAAACCACAGGAAAGTTTATGTACCATCAGGAGCTATTGCGGGACTGGATGGTGTAAAAGCCTCGGCCATAGGCAAAATAGATAGAGTAATACTGACCACGAGGAAGCCTTTAGACGCATTAAAGGATAACTCCTACTTTAAAGAGAAGTTTGGCGGAAAAGTTGAAAAGCCAACAGTCATATATGAGGGCCCTGCCATGGAGGCTTGTAGGCTTTTCCCTGCAAACGTTAACGTGGCGGCAACCTTAAGTCTGGCGGGCACTGGCGCTGAAGAAACCGTTGTAAAGGTTATAGTTGATCCAACATTAAAAAGGAATGTTCACGAAATTGAGGTTAGAGGTGAATTTGGCAATCTCATGGTTTATGTCGAAAATGTTCCGTCTGCTGAAAACCCGAAGACAAGTTATTTGGCAGCCTTTTCAGCCGTCGCAACTTTAAGAAAGATCACGGAACCTCTAATTGTTGGGACATAAAATTGCGTTTTATGTGGAAAATCCTTGATTTTATGGCAAGAATTTCCCTTTTCATCCTAGTTCCAATGGGTATGGCTACGCCGAAGGGTTCACAAAGCCCCCTACCTATAGCCTTAACTACTTCATCAAGTTTGGGCTCAGCCTCTATAAGCGTGTATGCCCTGCCAATTTCCGGAGCATAGTGGGCGTCGCTTCCAGCCACCATTGGCAAACCGAGGCTGCTAGCCATTTTCCTTGCTTTTTCAATAGAACGCATAAATGGAAAGGCTGAGGCATTTATAACCTCGATGGCGTCGAATTTTTGGCTGGTTTTTTGCCCCAAGCTGGACTTTAAAATCGCTTTGGGGTGACATGCTATGGCCAACCCCCCAAGCTCGTGGATTTTGTCCACAGTTTCTTCAACGCTTAGATTTTTTGGCACAGGCTCTTGAAGGTTAAGCCCAATCACGTGACCGTTTAAGCTTGAAACTTCTATGCCAGGAATGATGAGGAGGCCCGTCACTTCTTTAGCAATTTTTAATGCAGCGTCTATCCTGTCATGGTCTGTTATGGCGACACCATCCAAACCCTTCATTTTCGCGTATGAAATAAGCTCTTTTGGTCTAATCAGCCCGTCGTGTGAGTAGCAGGTGTGCACGTGAAGGTCCATTTTCACCTGCATTGTTTTGTATAACCTCACTTTTTGGTTGTCTATCCACCTATTTACGTTTGCGGAAAACATGCGACATGCTTTCGCCACGTTTGTTGGCAAGAGTCTTAATGAAAGGTTATAGAACCGTTCTCTTTCCAAGAATGCAATCCAGTTGGCGGGTGTTAATGGTCACGGGGGCAAGACTTTGAGCCATCACAGAGCTGATGCTATGGGGAGAGAAAATCTCTAGGCTTCTGGTGCGTTTTTCAGTGCCCGCCATAGTTGCCAGCGAGGGCGAAGCATTTTATGAATTGTTTGACGCCGTTTGGTGTGGGCGCATTGCACAGAGGCGCTTGCTGCTTTGACTGTTACTGGACCTTTAATGATGATATATAGGGCTGTAGGCGCAGGAGTGGCTGTTGGAGGCGCTTCTTTGGTTGCTAGACGTCTTGGGGCTGGGAAGAGTGAAGCTGACGAGGCTTTGTGCTGGCATACCTGGTGGCGGGAATACTTGCCCCTTGCATTAGGTGCGACCTTAACTGCCGTTACGTTTAAAAAACTAGGAACTAAACTGAGCCTTCAGAGTTTCCACAGTCATAGCCTTTCTAACTTTTTCCAACATTTCGTCAAGCTTTTTCTCGTCTGCCTCAATCTTGCGGAACAGTGGTTTAGCTTTGGTTATCCTGTGGCCTGCTTGCAATGATTTGAGGGCTTCCTCCCACCTTTGCTGGTGGACGCTGCCCGGCAAGTTTAAGGTTTTCCAGAGGTCTTCTGCTGTGAAGGGAATTATTGGGGCGGAGACTATGGCTAAGGCTTTTACAAGCTGGGCCGCTACATACATGGTTGTAGCGGCTTTAGCTTTATCACGCTTTATAAGGTTCCAAGGTTCTTTCTCATTGAGGTATTGGTTGCCAAGTCTTCCTATGCCAATAACCCCGTTTGCCGCAGATTGAAGTCGACAAGACTCATAGTCGCCGGCAATTTCGTCCACACGTTCTTTAAGGCTTCTGAGTGTTTGCTTGTCTTTTTCGTCCATTGCACCGGGCTCTGGTATTTGACTGTCAAAGTGTCTGTTTATGAAGGACAATGTGCGATGAATAAAGTTTCCAAATGTGTCATTTAAGTCTGCGTTAATTTTTTCTGCGAAGATTTCCCATGAAAAGTTTGAGTCTTTTGTTTCTGGACGAGTGGCGATTAAGAAGTAGCGCCAATAATCTGGAGGGAAAAGCTCGAGGGCTTCGTCTATCCATATGCCTATCCTCAGGCTTTTTGAGGCTTTTTCGCCTTTAAACTGGAGGAACTCGGTGGCTGAAACGTTCCATGGTAGATTATAGTCCTCGTGAGACGCCATCAACAAGGCTGGCAAAATAATGGTGTGGAATGGGATATTATCCTTTCCGATGAAATAGAGAGTTTTAGCGCTTTTATCAAACCAGTAAGCTTTCCAGCCATCTGGGTCTCCGCGGTTCCGGAAATACTCTATAGTGGCTGAAACATAACCCAAAACAGCTTCAACCCAAACATAAATGGTTTTACCCTCAGCTCCCGGAAATGGAGCAGGGATCCCCCAGCTCACGTCGCGGGTGACAGCCCTCGGCTTTAAGCCTTCCTTTATGAGGTTTAGACTGAAGTTTTTGGCGTTTGCCGGCAACTGCTTGTTTTCGCTAATATACTTGGCTAGCTTGTCCGCGAACTTTGCGAGATCAAAGTACCAATGCTTCGTCTTCTTGATAACGGGTTTGCCCCTGCAAATCACGCAGTACGGCTCTATTAGAGCTATGGGTTCAAGAAGTCTTCCACACGTGTCGCACTGGTCTCCGCGGGCTGGGACATGCCCGCAATATGGACATTTGCCCTCTACAAAGCGGTCTGGTAGAAAACGCCCGCAATTCTCGCAGTAAAGCATCTCGGTTTCCTGGGTGAAAATGTAGCCGTTGTTGTAAATCTTCATTAAGTGCTGTTGGACAAACTCTTTATGCACGGGGCTTTCGGTTCGTGTGTAATTGTCGAAGGATATGCCCCACCTCTTGAAGAGTTCCGCCACCCTTGCATGGTTCTTGTCTGTCAAGTCTTTTGGTTTCACGCCGAGCTTTAAGGCCTCCACTTCAATGGGAGTTCCATGCTCGTCGGAACCGCTAACCATGACGACCTCTTCGCCTTTCAGCCGGTAATAGCGGGCGACAACATCCGCTGAAAGCACGGAGCCTACCAAATTGCCAATATGCGGAGTCACGTTAATATAAGGCCAAGCCGATGTAACTAAAACTTTCCCGAGCCCCACGCACCCCCAATGAGTTAGGCCCACGCTGGCTAATATGAGGATTACGGGGGCATGCTTAAAAACTGAATGGAAAAATGAGGGGTTGAGCTATTCGTTTTTCTCCGATTCGCCTTCCAGAACCACTTTAGGCCTTCGCGCAGAAAGGAATATCGTCGCAGCCAAAATTATCGTACATACGATGGTTAGCACTACCTGCACTGTTAGAAGGGTTACCATTTTGTCCCAGTCTTCAATAGCCATGGGATATGAAACACTTTTAATATAGATTGGTACGTAGCTAGTGTAAGAGTATGGTGACTTGTCCACATTAGCCACTATTATTATCTGTGATCCATACATTTGAGATGCGACTCTACCATCGCTTGGTATTGTAAACGTTCTGCTGTAAGTTTTAACTCCGCCATTTTTTAGGAGGGTTTCCCCGATTGTTATCGTGTCATTACCTTCCCATTTGTCACCGGTGAAAGTAAACCATGGATATCGTATGGTTATGTTGTATAGTATCAAGTCCACGTCCGTTCTATCATTTCGAATAACAATTGTAAGTTTTCCGCTTTCCCCAGGCTTATAAGACGTTTTGTCTGTCCATGCAAATATGTTGACGGTCTGCTGTACTTGCTGTGCATGGATTGACGCAGAGGAAAGCACAGTCAATAACATCAATGTTACAGCAAACAAAATTACCTTTCTCATCTAGATCACTGAATCATGATGTTTGGCGCAGTTCTTATTTAAAACTTATTGCGTCCTCGTTCCGACACCATAATTTCTTGTAAAGTCTTTGTAACAATTTTTGCAGGAGCGTTTGTCTTAAAACCATTCAGATTAAAATGGGTAAGAGAAACTTCAAAATCTCTCTCTCTTAAAGCTTCCAAGACAGACCTAACTGGGGGCGTCGGTAAACCCATTTTGTCACATATTTTGTCTAAAACATAGTAGGTTGGTGGAGCATGGCACTCAGCCATTATCCGCTCCAAATTTTTCTCAATTCTCTTTTTCAATCTGAAATGCCGTTTTTCGACTTCTTTTTTCATTAAAGCGCAGAATTTCTCGTCAGCTATTTTTCCAAGCCATAATGGTCCAGCGTAATCCATTTTTGAGCTGCAGCTTGGACATTTGCCATTAATCCCTAGCAAAGCGTTTTCTTTGAAGGTCTCTCTGTGGAAGCAGTTAAAGCAATGGAGTATATAACCCAAATTTTTTAGGCTTTTATCTGCCTCTTTTGCGCCGTGCTTTAGGAGCACGTAAACGCGCACGTAATGGTCTGTGCTGTGACTAAAAAGCGGTGTTACACCGATCTCGTGTTTTGCTGCTGTAGTTGCAACGCATCCTAAAACGAGCCTTAAGGCTATTTCGTGGCAATACTCGGTGCGGAGAGGCTTCCCTCCATATTTGCGCATGCAAGCCTTAGGGTGCACTCCGCAGAGGGGCGCCATGTCTGTGGCGGTTAAAGCCAACAGTCCCCCATCGCGGGTTGCCCTCATGGCTGAGTCCAGAAACGGCACTGGAGAACCAAAAGGATCTACGTCTATGACGTCAAACCTTTTGTACGGTGCACCGTGCTGGGCTAGGAGGAGATTTGCATCCATGTTTTTGACGGTTATGCGTTTGCTAAGCCCGTTCAGTTCCACGTTGTATTTGGCCAGCTTGTAGGCTTTCTTGTTTATGTCGTTTATCACAACCTTTTCGACGCCTTCAACCTCCAGCGCAAAGCGTATCCCCCGGATACCGCAGCCCGCCAAAGGCTCGCATATGGAGATTTCCCTGCCCACGGTTTGCTGGTGAGCCTGTAGGGCTAAGACGGCGATGTCCCTGTTTAACTCCATAACTGGATTATAGAAAACCGGAGCCTTTGAAGGAGCATACTCGCCGGGTTTTTTCACGAAAGCTGAAAGTTTTGGAACAAGCACTTGAACTCGGCCTTCTTTGACCATTTCTGTTGGAAAACCTATTTCGACTTCTGACTTCTTCATGCTTTTGGCTATGCCCCACCCAATAGGGCTAAGTGGATCAATTAAGAGGCAGTAAATGCCTCGGCTCCTGGCCTGCTAAAATGTTTAAGAAAACATAGAATATTAGACTTCTGGTAAGCCATGACACGTTAAATTTTAAGGCTGGTAGAGATGATGCATAGGCAGGGGTAGGGCGGAAAGGCTTGTATAAACGTGTGCTCTTGTTGACAGGCAGCCCGGGCGTTGGAAAAACAACACTGCTACTAAGGGTTATTGAAGCCCTAAAATCAAAAGGCTACAGCGTTGGCGGGATGGTGAGCCGCGAGGTTCGAGCTGGCGGAGCCCGTATAGGCTTCGAGATTTTGGATTTAGCAGGCGGCAAACGGGGATGGCTCGCCCATGTAAACCAGAAAACAGGCCCGCAGGTGGGCAAATACCGTGTGAACCTCACCGACCTAGATAGCGTGGGCGTCGAGGCAATTTTAAAGGCTGTAAGGGAATGTGATGTTGTGACCATAGACGAAATTGGGCCCATGGAGCTTTTCTCAGAAAAATTCAGAAAGGCTGTTCAAGAAGCCGTCGAAAGCGGCAAACTTGTTTTGGGCGTGGTCCACTGGAAGGCCCGGAACAAGCTTGTGGACGCTGTGAAAACACGGCAAGACGCGGAAGTGTTCACAGTCACTTTCGAGAATCGCGATGAGCTGCATCAAAAGGTTGTAGATAAGACTTTACGGTTTCTGGCGGAAACAGCAAATAAACGGTGAACTACGGAATATTCTTTTCCTCGCTTTTCTTGCTTTTCTATACTCATAAAGAATCATGGATGAGGGAAATAGCAAGCCGATGAAAAGAAATAGGGCTAAAGCGTACTGCTCCATCACTAAAAATTTCTATTATTAGGTAGAGCCAGCAAACTGCGGTTGCTATAACGATTACTTTGGCAACATCGCCTATAAATCCCACTTATGAGCCTCATGGTAATAGTTGCTGAAAGCCTATTAAATATTGCGATATTCTATTTCGCGCCAAGCGCAAACCATAACCTAAAAACCTTTAACAGACAATCAAGACAAGAGTAAACGAAGGTTTCGCGGATGCTGGTTGCAGGCGTTGACGATGCGGGACGCGGCTCCGTTATAGGACCGCTTGTCATTGCCGGAGTCCTAGTTGACAGTGAAGACTTACCGAAACTTGTTCAGCTAGGCGTTAAAGACTCCAAGCTTTTGTCGCCAAGCCGCAGAGAAGCCCTAGCCGTCGAGATAAAGCGTATAGCCAAAAAACATTATATTGTGAAGCTTTCTCCAGCGGAAATTGACAAAGTTGTTGAAAGAGGCAGGAAACTTCATAGGCTTAACTGGTTAGAGGCGCAGGCCATGGCCAAAGTAATTGAGCTTCTCCGGCCAGACATAGCCTATGTGGACGCCTCAGACGTTTTAGAGGAACGCTTTAAACAGCAAATCTTAGAGTTTTTGCCCTTCAAAATTGAAGTGGTTTCAGAGCACAAGGCGGACCGAAAGTATCCAGTGGTTTCAGCTGCTTCTATAATAGCTAAGGTGGAACGTGACCGCGAAATAGCCGAGTTGAAGGCTAAATATGGGGATTTTGGATGCGGCTACCCCACGGATCCAAAAACAATGGAGTTTTTACGTCGCTGCCTAAAAACATTTAAAGATTATCCAGAATTTGTTAGGAAAAGCTGGAAACCAGCCAAAAAAGTTAGAAACGAAAATGACGCTCAGCAGAAAAGGCTTATCTAGATTTTGCATAGGTCTTCGGGGCCCTTTATTTTGGATATTTCTTCGCCGTTGACGCATGGAATATCTTTATCCAACGAGAGGTTCCGCCCATCCGTTATGAGAATCGGGTGAGCTTGAACAATCTCGCTAAGGCTTAGAATTTCCTCAACCCTTTGACTCAGCGTCTCTTCTTGGTCGCTGGCCACTCCGCCAATAATCTTCACGTTTTTCTCTGGAACAGTGACTACAAAGTCAAAGGGTGCCTTCTTGACAGCCACTATACTACAGCCTGCTAGCTTCTTGAAAATCTTCTGGAGGAGCTTGTTCCGCGTGAATATTTGCCTAGCCCTTGTCACGAACGGTTTACGACGGCTTTTAGGTGCTTCGAAAATGTTGACTGGTCTAGCCACAGGAACGCCTAAAGTGCAGAGGAGGTTATAGGCTGCCGTCACCGAGGCTTTCGCCATACCTTTCTCGTAACCGTAAAGAGTCCTTCTAGAAATACCTATCTTTTCAGCTACTTCACCGACGGACAAGCCCAGCTCCTGCCTTCGCCTTCTAATGGCTTCCCCGTCTATCTTCACATAATATCCACCCGGTCCAGCTTGAACCAGCGGGTATATGCCCCGTAAAACAATGTTTTCAAATGTCTTGGGTGTAACGGCTAAAACGTTGTATCTAGAGTAAACAGTATCGTCCTCCAATGGTTTGTCCCGGGATTTTTCGCTTATAAAAAGCGAAGCCGCTGAGACTTGTTCGGCTATAATCCTAAGCTCTAAGGAGTCATAGGGCGAAACGCATCCAATATCACGTTGCACTTTGATTAAAATTAAAGAATCATTTTTTCTGGCGGCTACGTCGAAACAGCTTGGCCTAGAACAACATCTTTGGGAGACGGTGAATCCGCCCTCCTTAAGTATGGCTTCCGCCGTCCTTATTTTCTCCGTCTCCCGATAATTCATCGGACTTTCACAAAAATATTCAAAAGCAGCCTTCAATATAAGCATTATATACTTTTCGTAATGTTAACCTTTAAACTCCGCCACTATCATGGCGTGAGCCTTATCATATGGCTCGAGGTGCACAACATCCTCTATGGTGAAGTTTCTACTCTCTAAAATCTTTAGCTCCCGCTTGTAAACTTCAGATGGCTCTTTGGTGACGTCTATACTCTGGGCTTTCACAGCCAACATTATCCAACCGCCATCTTTAAGATATAGGTCAGCGTTGTCCGCTAAGATTTTCGCTTGTTCAGGTTGGGCTATGTCGCAGTAAATGTCGTCCACCTTGCCGCGGATGAAATAGGCATATCTTTCTGGGAAACGCGCGTCCTCCAGTATAGGCGTTATGTTAAGCCTGTAGGGGCAAACGTTGTTTACAAGTTCTCTTAAGGCTCTAGCCGCAAACTCGACGCAATAGACGTGTCCTCTTTCGCCCACAATATCAGAGACGTGGCTGGCGGTTGTGCCTGAAGCCGCGCCTAGATAAAGCACTTGGTGGCTTGGCTTTATTGGAACCGTTTTTATGCCTTTCAAGATAGCGGCTGCAAGCTTACTTCTAAAGGGGTCCCATAGACGGTATTCAGCGCCTTCAAACCTTACAAGTTTTTCACCATAAACAGTTCTGCCCGGTGCAAGATTTCTTGTGGCAAGCCTTTCGGTTCCATCATCTAGTGTGACCACGTAGACCTGTTGGAAACGTGGGTGAGGTTTAACTTGCATGGTTCCGCCTCCACCGTTTCTTTTCACGTTTCGGTTTAGGCTTTTTCTCCGGAGCCTTCGAAGCTTTCGGAGGCTCAGCATATTTTTGGCGGATTTCCTCAACCCGCTTTTCAAGGTCGGCTTTCAACTCTTCGCCGATATATCTGCCTCCGAAAACGTCTGTTCGGGCGGCTATGGCAAGTTTTCCAGCCAAAGCTCTTGCAATTTTGCCCCTCTGCCACTTTTTCGCCTCATGCAGATAAGGGTGCTGAAAGATTATTCCATGCTTGGGCGGTCTTGTTCCTGTTTTAAGCGAACGGAACAGGGCTTTTTCGGCGCCGAGCACTTGCAGCGTGCTGGCTGGCATCTTAGCAAGGTTTGTTAAACCGCCAGCTAAAGCAATAAGGCGGGCGCCCAAAAGGGCTCCTGTTAATGCTTTTATGTTTGGAGCGACCTCCTCCATAACGTTGTCTATGTATTTTTCCAGAGATTCTCTCAAGTCATACAAATTTAGCACCGTTCGACCCAAAGCCTGTATTTGGGCTAGGTCCCTTTCCGAGAGGTCCGCACCCATGGAGGATCTGGCGGTATCAGCTATTTGTTTAGCCTTCTGCTTTGGCAGCCCTTCTTTTTCAAGTTTTTCAGCTGTGAAGTTTTCACGATTCCCGATGTTTACTACTAGGCGGGCGTAGGTTTCATGCTTCTCCAAAAGGCGGTCAAGCTCTGGAAAGTGGACGCCATACCACTCTCGAACGCGGCTCATGAAAAGGTTTATCGTCTTATCTAGGTCGTCCAATGTTTGGATGGCTTGAGCAACAAGTAGGTCTCTTTTTTCGACAGCGCCCTTCACTTTTAGTTTGGCTATTTCTACGGAAACACTGTGCATCCAATACTGAAACTCCTCATAGTCCTTGACGAAGCCGGTTTCTATCGCATAATTCTCAATGTTAGAGCGTAGAATTTGTCCAGCGTCTGAAACTTTCAAGAACTCGGTTGAAACGGCAAACTTCTCTTTAATTTCAGCCGCCAATGCGGGGTTTTCAAAAACGAAAGCTGTATAACCGCTGTTTTTCAGATGGGCTATTAGGTCTGCAACTTCTTTTACGGCTTTTCCAGACTCTATCTCCACTATGGTTTTTGCCGCTTCCTCTGGCTTTTTGGGGAAAAGCGAATGAGCTATAAGCCTATTACTCTCGTCGAAGGCTAAAACTCCAAACAGTGTTGGGAGGACTGTTGCCTTCATCAGTATTCTCCTCAGTCATGACAGTATCTAGCAACTTGTATAGATAAAGGATTCTGAAAACGGCGGTTAACGAAAGTTTATCTTTCGAAAACAACAAGCATAACAGAGGCTTCAATGGTGAAAAGCCATTGAACAGTGAACGTTTAAAGGTTGAGTTAGCCGGTTTAAGCCTCGGCAATCCTATCATGCTGGCTTCTGGAATTTTGGGATACTCGGCTGAAACGCTCAAGAGTGTAGCAGAGGGCGGTGCGGGTGCCGTCGTGACAAAGTCTGTTGGCTTAAAGCCCAGAAGCGGCTACGCAAACCCAACAGTTGTTCAAGTTGCATGTGGTTTAATTAACGCTATGGGACTTCCAAACCCGGGAATAGACGAGTTTACACGGGATATTAGGGAAGCAAAAACTGTTTTGAAGGTTCCATTGGTAGTTAGCGTTTATGGTTTTTCAGCTGAGGAATACACGGTTGTGGCTGAAAAAGCTGTGAAGGCTGGGGCGGATGCCGTAGAGCTTAACGTTTCATGCCCCCACGTTAAGGAGACGGGTGCCGAGATAGGGCAAAACCCAAAAGTCTTGGCAGAGGTGGTAAGAAAGGTCAAAAGTGCCGTGGATAAACCCGTCTTTGTCAAGCTTTCGCCCAACGTTGCAGACATAACTGAAATAGCTGAAATCGCTGCTAAAGCCGGGGCGGACGCCATAACAGCCATAAACACTGTTAAGGCGATGGCCATAGACATTGAAACAGCCAAACCGATCCTCGGCAACAAGAGGGGCGGCTTGTCCGGTCCCGCCATAAAACCGATTGCCGTCCGATGCGTCTATGACATCTATGAAAGAGTCAAAGTGCCAGTAATCGGATGTGGTGGCATAGTTAATTGGCGTGATGCTGTGGAGTTTATGCTTGCCGGGGCTTCAGCAGTCCAAATTGGAACAGCCATGGCCCTAAAAGGGCCAAGCATTTTCAAGTCTGTGGCTGGGGGCATAGACTCCTACCTCAAAAGGAAAGGCTTTAGGAGCGTGAACGAGATTGTCGGCTTGGCTCACCGCAGCTAACGCGCATCGGTTAACGCGCATCTTAAACGTGGAGACGGTCAGCCCAACGGTGAAAACCTTCACGTTTAAGGATAGGCTTTGCGCCAAAGCGAAGCCCGGCCAGTTCTTGATGCTGTGGGTTCCTGGAGTAGACGAGATTCCCCTAAGCGTCTATGGTGTGGATCGTGAAAAGGCGATGGTTTCTGTAGCTGTTAAACGGGTTGGAGAGGCGACAGAGGCATTGCATGCCTTAAAGAAGGGCGACTGGATAGGAGTGCGGGGACCCTTCGGAAATGGCTTCACCCCCCTTAGACGGGGCAACGTGCTGCTTGTGGGAGGAGGCGTTGGCATAGCACCATTAGCCTTCCTAGCCAAAGAACTAGCCGTCCAAAAAACTTCAAAAATAACCGTAGTTGTGGGTGCCAAAACAGAAGCGGAGCTGATTTTCCTGGACAAGTTTAGGGATTTTTGCGGAGAAGAAAACGTGTTGGCAGCCACCGAGGATGGAAGTTACGGCTTGAAAGGTTTGGTTTCAACCCTTGCAGAAAGGGCGTTGGAAGAAGGAAAGCTCGACGCGGTTTACATTTGTGGTCCAGAGCCTATGACACGGGTGGTTTTGGACTCTGCCGAGAGGTTTGGCGTTTACGCCGAAGCAAGTCTGGAAAGGATTATGCGATGTGCAATCGGTATATGTGGAAGTTGTGTTCTTGGCGGATACCGCGTTTGCAGAGACGGTCCAGTCTTCAATATAGGTCAGTTGAAAACAGTTAAAGGCGAGTTTGGCATCTGGAAACGTGACTTCAACGGAAAAAGAGTACCGGTTTGACGGATGTATGCTCAATGCCTCTCACACCGTTCCATCCGCTAGCTTTGTTCTTCCTCTACTTTAGGGATAAACAACGTATAGACCCTTTGGCTTTAGCGGTTTCAACATCCTTCATTGACCTTGAACCTCTATACTACATTATTTTGGGAGAACCATTAGATCACAGAGTTTGGCATGGTTTCACACTAGGCCTAACCATATACCCCCTTCTAGTAACCTTCGGGGTCTATCTTGCTGAACAATTTTTAGAAAAAAGGTTATGGGCCTTTTATAATTGGTTTAAGCTTAAACCAGTGAAAGTTAGGTATCCGCTGCGGAACATATACTTGTTAAGTCTTTTCGGCGGTTTCAGTCACATATTCCTAGACATGTTCACCCATCGGGAAATGTGTTGGGTGCTGTATCCCTTTATCACTGGAAACCCATTTTACGCGTGGCAGGCCTTCGTGGTTGTGGAGGTTGTTGTGGTATTGTTGTCTCTTTATTCGTTAATTTGTTGGTTGAAAAATTAGAGGAACTACTTCAAAAAAGTTATATTTTGCTTGGTTTTTTGATGTGTTTGCGGTGTGTTGTGGTGAAAGGTGATTGCCAAATCAAAAGCTGATTCTAACACGTTATTGAGCATGGATTACCGCCCGCTTGAAATTGAAAGGGAAATCCGCGAGTTCTGGGAGAAAAACCAAATACGAGCGAAGCTGATGGAATATCGTGAAAAAAGTAACATTGGTGTTTTAGGCTGGGTTGAAGGTCCTCCAACTTTAAACGGTATACCTCACGTGGGCCATGCTAGGGGACGCGTGATAAAGGACTTGTGGTTCCGATGGAGAACCATGCAGGGCTATTTCGTGCCTTTCTGGGCTGGCTGGGACTGTCAAGGCTTGCCTGTGGAACTTGAAGTGGAAAAGCTGTTGGGCGTCAAGAACAAGCGGGAACTACTGGAGCGGGTTGGCGAAGAACGCTTCGTGGAAGAGTGTAAGAAGACTATTATGCGCTATCATAGGGAATGGGTGGAAGCCGACCGCAAGCTCGGCATATTCATAGACCAAGAAAAGGCTTACTGGACCTATAGAGACGAGTATATTGAGCGGGAATGGCAATACTTAAAACGCGCTTGGGAGCAAGGTCTCCTAGAAGAAGGCTACTACGTGGTGGCTTATTGTCCCGGTTGCCAGACAAGCCTAAGCAGTGCTGAAGTGGGTTATGAAGGCTCATATGTGGAGGTGGAAGATCCGTCCCTCTACTTCAAGTTTAGGTTAGCCGACAAGCAGGACGAGTACTTCCTAGTATGGACAACAATGCCATTTACAATTATAACAGACTTAATGTTGGCGGTACACCCTGAAGCCGAATACGCCAAAGTACAGGTTGACGGTGAAAAATGGATAATGGTTAAGCAACGCGTAGAACCAGTGATGCAAGAGCTTGGCATAAAAGACTATAAGATAGTCGAAACGGTCATGGGCAAGGGCTTAGAAGGCTCAAAGTACGATTACCCGTTCAAGGATTTGATTCCAAAACAGGCAGAGCTCGACAGGCATCCTCTAGTGCATAGGGTTGTCTGTGAAGACTTTGTGGACGTAAATACCGCCACCGGTGTCGTGCATCTCTCGCCTGGCAATGGCGAAGAAGACTTCGTAGCTGCCCAAAAGAGGGGTGTTCCAGTTTTCGCCCCCTTTGACGATGAGGTGAAGTTTACAGGCGAAGCAGGATTTTTCCAAGGCATTTTTGCAAGAGACGCCGACAGCATGGTTATTGAGGAACTGCGCAAAAGAGGCTTGCTTGTAAAAGCCGGCAAGATAAGGCATGAGTATCCAACTTGCTGGCGTTCCCACCACAAGCTGGTTTGGCTCGCTAGACGCGAATACTTCTTGAGAACGGACCGCATAAACGACAAGGTTGTAGCTGCAGCGGAGAAAGTCGAATACTTCTTCGAAGCTCCGAAAAACCGTTTCCTCTCCTTCTTAAAAGAGGGCAAGCCTTGGTGCATATCAAGAGAACGAGTTTGGGGTGCTCCGCTGCCCATATGGGTTTGCGAAAA
This sequence comes from Bathyarchaeia archaeon, assembly GCA_038817995.1. GTDB lineage: Archaea > Thermoproteota > Bathyarchaeia > Bathyarchaeales > Bathycorpusculaceae > DRVP01. Next base: position 20,211 of record JAWAZC010000016.1, read on the forward strand.
ATGCGGAGCAAAAACCTTCATAGCAAGCAAGAAGGAACTTGTCGAAAAAGCCTTGGAAAAGCCTCCGCCAAACTTTGAACTCCACAAGCCATGGATAGACCGCGTAAAAATAAGATGCGAGAAATGCGGGGGCATCATGCACCGAGAGCCCTTCGTCTTAGACACATGGCACAATAGTGGTGCATCGCCATATGCAAGGTTTAACGACGAAGAGTTCGTCAAATACGTGCCAGTAGCCTTCCTCACAGAAGGCATAGACCAAACTCGAGGGTGGGCAAACTCGCTGTTGCTGGAGCATGTGATATTGACTGGAAAGGCAGAGGCTCCCTACAGGGCTTTCCTTTTCCAAGGATTAACCCAAGACGCTAAGGGCAGAAAAATGAGCAAAAGCCTAGGCAATATAATAGAGGTGAACAAGCTTCTTGAAAAGGCTTCAGCCGACGTTTGTAGGTTCTACATGCTGAGAAAATGCTCGCCCATAGACTTTATGAACTTCGACTTGAACGAGATGAACCGCCGCCCATACCAAGTGCTGGCAACCCTATATCACTTGAACAGGTTTTTTGTACAAAACGCCGAATACGACGGTTTCGATCCACAGAAACACAAGCTGGAATGGGCTAAAAACAACGGTTTGCTCAAGAAACCAGACCTTTGGCTTCTTTCAAGGCTTCAAAAAGCTGTAGGTGATTACACGGCGAATCTGGAAAAATGCGAGTTCAACACGGCGCTGGCGGAAATTGAAGAGTTCGTCGTTGAAACAGTTAGCCGCCTGTACGTGCCAATGATTAGGAAAGAGCTTTGGACAGACGATCCTGAAACCCTAAACCGTAGGCTGGCCATATACACAACCCTATGGCACGTGCTAAAAACAACACTGCTCCTGTTCAATCCGGTGACACCATTCTTATGCGAAGCCTTGTACCAGAAAATCTACAGACGCCTCGACCCCACGTTGCCGGAATCCGTGAACTTTGAAAAGTGGCCAGAGGTGGATGAAAGCCTCCGCAACAGAACATTGGAGGAAGAGTTTGAAGCGATGTTGGAGTGTGTTTCGCTGGTTTATTCTGCACGCCAAAAAGCCAAACTGAAGCGGAGATGGCCCCTGAGGAAAATGTTGGTTGTGGCTTCCGAAAAAGACCGCAAAGCTTTGCAGGGCCTAAACGAAGTCCTTTTGGAACTTGCAAACGTGAAAGAGGCACTATACGCAGAGACCCTTCCAGAAGACGTCAAGGCTGAAGTTGATGCAGGGAGATGGGTTGAAGCCTCTGGAAAGGGCATAACTGTTTACTTGGACGTCTATAGGGATGAGAAGCTTCTTGGCGAGGGTCTCATGCGCGACATAGCCCGAAGAATCCAATCCTTAAGGAAAGAGTTAGGCTACGTGCCCACGGATATTCTTGAAACAGTTCATGTAGCTGGACTTGATGATGAAGGCATGAAGCTTCTCGAACCATACGTGAACGAGATGGCGGAGCTTGTTCGTGCCAAAAAAGTGCAACTTCACAAAAATCAAAGCGAAGTTGAAGCTCAATGGCATGAATATCTCTTGGACGATAAGAAAGTTTACATAGCCATATCCTAAAACAGCATAAGGATTGCCATGGAAAAAGAGGAAGAAATCACTAAAAAAGCAGTTTCAAGGTTTAGAGAAGGCTACCTCCGCTCAGAGGCGGTTCTAAAAACTTTTGCGGAAGCCCAAAAGATAGAATGTGAATATATTCCAAGAATAGCTACCGGGTTCGGTGCCGGAATGGGCAGAATGGGCTTTGTATACGGAGCCTTAACTGGAGCCGTAATGTCAATAGGCTTAAAATATGGGCGAAATAGCCTCCAAACGAAACGGAAAAATATGAACGATGCGCGGCAAAAATTCAACAACTTTTCAAGGGTTTCAAAGGAGACTTTTGGCAGCATTTTTTGCTGCGACTTAATAAACTGTGACCTGACGACGGAGGGGGAAGACAAAAATTTAGAGAACAACAGATAAGAGAGAAAAACGTTCTCGATATATATAGGAGGAGTCTATGAAAATGTTACTAACCTTAACGAAAGAATAGCCGGTGATGGATTGTATGGAGCGGAAGGAAAAAATAAAAATCATATTTGAGTCTGGTTTAACCATTGAATGTGAAATTCGTTTCAACGAAAACCCCAAAACAGCCGAAGCCCTGATGAAGGCTTTGCCCTTCGAGGCAAGAGCAGAGTGCTGGGGTAAAGAAATCTATTTTGAAGCACCCTTTAAAGTGAGACTTGAGAGAGCGAAAGATGTGGTGAATTATGGTGATGTTGCCTACTGGCCTGAAGGCCCAGCCCTATGCTTATTCTTTGGGCCGACGCTTTCAAGTCCATCTCCCAACGTGATAAAGCCTTACAGTCCAGTGAACGTGGTCGGCAAGATTCTCGGAGACCCGAAAGTTCTTGAAAAGGTGGAAGAAGGCGAAAGGCTTAGAGTGGAAAAAGCCTAAGGTAGCCTATAGATTCACTATTTTTGCCTCAAGCTTTTCAATGTTGAGTAACGCAACTGTTGAGTTGCCGGTTAAGTAGCCGCAGACCTCTCCGGGATTTACCACTGTTGTTTTTCCGCTTTTGTAGATTTCCGCCTTATGGGTATGCCCATGGACAATAATTTCAAATTTTTCGCTCCCAATTAAAGCCTTCAAAAGTTCTTCTTCGTGCCCGTGCAACAACGCTATTTTTGCGCTGCCCACTCTTATTTCTGCAAAGTTTCCACGGATTTCTAGTTTTGGGTTCTCGCTGAACCGTTTCTTTAAGAGTTCACGGTCTCCGTCGTTGTTGCCGAAAACCCCTATCAGCTTTGCCTTCAAATCCTTGAACTTTGGAATGACAAAGGGTGCCACGTAGTCTCCAGCGTGCAACACAAGTTCAACGCCTTCCTCGTTAAACCTTTTAATGGCTTTTTCCACCATGGGCAAACAATCATGAGTGTCCGACATCAAACCGACAAGCATTCTGATTCCCTCTCGCAATTATTCTTCCTGGCTCACATAAATAAGACTGTTTCGAGAAAAGCGTTGCTGCACCGAGTTCATGTAGAAGAATCTTCTAGAAAATATTACAAGAACAGTAATAGTTGGCCCATGGAAACACCGCTTAAAACACACTTCGCGACTTTTCATCACGTGTGAAAGAGGTTTTGTAGAAATGAATGTTTGGGGCCCCCACTCTCAGCAGAAGAGGCGGGACAAACTCTACATCATTGCAGAAATCCTTGAGATAGCCAAGGACGGTGTTTTGAAAACCCAGATAATGTATAGGGCAAACCTGAGCTTTACACAGCTTAGCGACTATTTGAAGTTCATGGAGAAGGTAAATTTAGTTGACAAGAAAATTGAAAGCGGCAAGGAAATCTATAGGGCAACGCCGAAAGGTTTGGAGTTTCTCCAACGCTACCGCGAAATAACAGAGCTTTTAAAGGCGGAAAATGGAAACGTAAAAGATAACGTTAGGATTCCACCAGCTCACCTGCTGAAGAGAAACCACATTTAAACGTTTTATTGTTTACGCTGCCGCTCTTCTATGTAACGTTTAACCCTCTCTCTTAATGTTGGAAACTCGTCCAGCATGGCCTTTACAACTTGCCAGCGGATTTCGTCGCTGTTTTCTCCCCTTAAGTTCATGTGAACCCAAATAGTATGTAGTGCTACACAATAATAAGCTTTTACTTCAAAAACAGAATATGCCCAAAAACAGAAAAAGAAAGGGAAAAGCTATTTGACAGACAGGATGTTGACGGGCTTCTTAAGCAACTTCACAGCGGCAACAGCCACACCAACAACCACAGTAGCGCCGACCAAAATCCACAACAGCTTCGCGGTTATCAGCTCTGGAATTATTGGAGCTGATGCCAAGCCTATGGTTGGATCATGCTCTAGCATGTAGTCTTCAAAGTATGGATAGCAAATGAACAGCCTCAAGTGACCGCCAGCGGCGATGTAAGACGCTGTAACATTCACATGGTCATAGGTTGTGCCATTTGGATACAGCAACCTAGCCCATGGAACAAACTCCAAGAAGCCTACTGGAACATTTTTTTCACCGCGGGCAAAGTGCAGCCTTATGCGTTCCCTAAACCTTTCTCTAAGCTGCAGTGTGGCCTGCACTGGATTCTCATCGTGACTTGTTTCATTCTTGTCTACTGCGTAGCGTTCACCATTAACGATTGCTTCCCGCATCTGAGACCTTGTTTCCACTTGGTGCTCCGCTTGATAACGCACCTCGTTTTCGGCGCATTCTAAATCTTCAAGCTTTATGGAAGCCATGTTAATCCATAGAGCTAAGCCTGTTCGGCTTTCTGGAATTGTGAGACCCCACCTTTCAAGGAAGCCGTTGATTTTGTCTATGTTCCACTCCCAATGCTTCACAACAAAGTCGAATTTCAATTGCCCAGCCGCAACCGTGTAATTGTAGTTCTCTTCGGCGGAGTCAGGTATCTCGGTGGTTGTAGTGTTGTAGAACCGACATCTAATCTCAATATTGTTTTCTGCAAACTCCAAGTTTGGATGGCCGTAAACCCTCGTTAAAGTGAAGTTAAAGGACCAATAGCCCTTCCCCTCAACAAACACCGGTCCGGAAAGCGTCCAGTTGCAGGCGCTGAAAGGCAAATAGGCTCTGTGCAGTTTGAACAAAAGCCCTATAAATTCGCTTACTGCTTGGCTATACTTACCGTACATATACCTTTGCCGCAGGGCTGGTTCGATGCGGTCCTTCCATAATGTTGCGTTTATTGTGGTGCTATTTGCGTGGAACTTATGCCTATAATAGGGCTTGTCTATAGCTAAATATTCGATCACTCCTTGAAACTTCACCACATATATTGTGCTGTTGTCGTTTGTGTACCACCATAGGAACATGGGTTTTGTACCCCTAGCTGGGAAAATCAATGTTATCAAGGGGGAATCAAATCTGTACCATGTGTTGTTCCTCCATAGATATGGTGAGCTTAAGGTTAAGCTTGAGATTTTTTCCGCAAAGTCATCCGCGTCTACCGTTGGGCTTAAAGCTGCAAGCGCTGGCGCAGCTAAAAGCAAAGCTAAACTCAAAGCCAATATTGTTTTTCTCGTGTTTTTCATGCTTTTTCACCGAAATAGACTATACTAAACCTGCTTTTAAGAAAAACGCTTCCATAAACCTCGAACAATGCGAAAAAAGAGTTCTAGAACTATCGAACTTTGTAGGTTGGAGTTTTGCTTTGAGTTCTAGACTGTTTCAAAACAAAAGCCCAATTTGTCGGAGGATAATGAGAAAAAATAGAGGGAGATGATTTATTTAGCATTCTACAGGCATGTCGGCGTGCGTCCACTCTTGCGCTGAGCCATCGTAGAATTTCACGTTGGGGTATCTGAGCACTTCTTTTAGTATGAAATACATTGTGCTTGCGTATCCGCCGACACCACAATAGACGATTATTTCTTTATACCACTCCCACTTGATAACTTTCAATGTCATTATGAATAGTGTAAGCCAACTCTTATAGGTTATGTAGACCGCGTTTCCACTTTCGTCCGTCTTAATGTCCCATAGGGATGGAGTTGGCAAGTTTCTGGCGGTTGGAATGTGCCCTACATATGCGCACCAAGGCTCCAGCCCTATGCATTTGTAGACTCCTTCGTCTCTACAGTCAATAATGACGGATTTGCCAATCTTGCTCGCAACATAATCCATTGAAACAAGCATTTCTTCATTCACTTTACCGTCATATGTTACTGGTGTAGGTATGACTGGTTCCGTAGAGACTGGTTTTCCTTCGTATACCCATTTGTCAAATCCGCCATCTAGGATGGCAACGTTTCTAACACCAGCATATAGCAGCGTTATGGCGACTCTAGTAATGGTGGCAGTAGCGTAAAGGGCTAGAGGCGCTTCTGGGAGCAGTAGACCACTTGTGCTACCCACAACAACAACACAAGAATCCTTAGTTATGCCAGCACCACCAATTAACGCAAACAAGTCATTGACCGGCGGCATTTCCATCCATGGAACGTTAGGAGGAACTGTAAAGGGATCATTTATGAACCATTCAGAATCAGGAACCCCCCAGGCTGGGACGTTTATGGCTCCGGGAATGTGGCCATCACCATATGCGTCTGGGTTTCTGATGTCAAGTATAACGAGGTCTTTACGGCATAGGTTAAGTTGTAGCCAATCAGTAGAAACTATCGGAGGGATCTTTCTAGGAGCAGAATCAACACATGCAAGGACTGGCGAGAATATAGACACGGCCAATGAAACTACAAAGGCTACTACTAAGACCTTTTTGAATAACTTCATCATTTCCCTTCTCCCCTACATTTACGTACTCAAATAAGTGCAAAACATGTTTAAAAATCTTTAGGTAATCCACTGGATTATGTAAAATTCTCTAAAGCCTTAAACTTTCTAGGCGAGTTTTCCGAGCATGAGTAGGGCGGCTATGTTTACGTATGTGGCTGTTAGGCTTATGATTACGCCTTTGTCCAGCCTCAAGCCTTTTCCGTGGCAGACTGCCGCCGAAACCAGCAGTATGCTCCAAACCTGCAAAACCACAAGGATGGCGTCTCTTACGGTCTTCATTAGTTCCCAATTGTATATGGCTAGGGCTTCCAGTGCTGTTGGGACGGCCAAATATATGTAGGGGTAAACTGCCAATGGAAGCGCCGCCAACCCCAAGCACACGAAAAGCTGCAAGTCGTTTCCAACTCGCCTAAAAAGGGCAATGGCTAGGGCTTCCGCGAACAGAAACAGGCCTATCCAGTTGAAGATGAAAAGCACAGCTAAGCTCGTTGGGCTGCGCATGGACCCTTCAAAATAGAAGAGTAGGGCTGGCTCAAGCCCAGCCATAGAGACGCCTAAAGCGCCAAAAACCAGGATGGCGGCGGAGACCGGCAAAAACATGTGTGGTTTAGCGGTTAAAGCGAACACGGGGGAAAGGAAAAGCCATTTAACTGCCCGATGGCTTAGGGTTTCGCCCATCGCAAGGCTTGCTGGGACGCTTCCATCCTTCAAAACTCTGTAAAGCATCTGCCCCCTCGCGTTCAACCGATACTTACGCTGCTTATCCTGCTCAATAAAGCCTGAAAGCATGTCCAAATGATAGTAAACGGTGCCAACGCCAACGCCTAATGTTTCGCGAAGTTCCTTAAACCCTATCTTTTCTTGACTGCCCAAAATTTCAATTATCTTCCGCCGGGTCGGATCTTTAAGGAGGACATAGTACTTTGAAAGATCTTCCATAAAGGTTTTCTCCGTCTTTTCTAAGAATCAAGAAACTGTTGTAAGCCTATTTAAGCCTTCTAAAAATTCAATCTGTATTTCGCCGTTGTGTTCCTTCTCTGGAATGGAATATTTTTCCAGCGGGAATACAAGTTTATCTTTCAATACGCCGGTATTTTTGGCGAGGAAGGAGAGGTGCAGTCTCAGTCAAAAAGCGTTTTCAAGCCACCAGTTTCTATAATTGTTCCAGCCTATAACTGTGAAAGGCTGATCACCGCATTCCTTACAAGCCTATTCAAAAGAGCGGCCCAATACATGGGTTTCTGCGAAATCATCGTGGTTGATGATGGAAGCAGCGACTATACCTATGAAATGGCGTGGGCAACCCTACAGGAGTGCAAAAGGAAATGGCCTCATGTCAGCGGAAAAATAGTGCGGCACACGGCAAGGCTCGGCAGGAATCAAGCCGTAAAAACGGGAGTAAACAAAGCCTTTGGGGCTTTAATAGCCATCGTAGACCCCCAAGGGTCATGGAAACCGCAAACACTTAAAAAGTTGGTGGAAGCCTTTGGGAAAACTGACGTGAATCACGTAAAAGTCTTTTACAAGGCGGAGACGCTGAGAAAGCTGTTGACGTAAAGTGCAAAAAGATTTTCAAGCTATAACCTATTTAACCGTGCTTAGGGTAGCCTTGAAGGTTCAAGCGGTACTCTTCGACTTGTTTGACACTCTCCTCATAATAGAAGGTGGCAATGCCTGCTACCTGCCTTGCCTGACGAAACTTTACGGTTTTCTGGTTGAAAACGGTGTCACCGTGTCTTTCGAAGAATTTAAACGCGCCTATTTTGAGGTGAGGGACAATCTATACATAGAGACAAGCAGGAGCTTCGAAGAACCACACTTTAGGGTTCGAGTTTGGCAAACACTAAAGAGGCTTGGCTATAACTGCAATCCCACAGACCCAGTTGTAGTCGAAGCTACCGATGCTTTCGCGGAGGAGTTCAGCAATTTCGTTAAAGTGGACAAGGAAGCCACAACAGCCTTAAAAGAGCTCTACGGAAAGTATAAGCTTGGCATAGTTTCCAATTTTGCACTGCCAGAATGTGCTAGGAGATTGCTTGAAAAATTCCAATTAAAAGAGTTCTTTGACACCATCATAATTTCGGCAGAAATTAATAAGCGCAAGCCAAGCCCGGAAATATTCCAAAAAGCCCTAACAGCAATTGGAACGGAACCTTCCAAGACCGTTTTTGTCGGCGACACACCAGACATAGACATTGAAGGCGCCAAAAAGGTTGGAATGAAAACAATTCTTATCGCAAGAGAGACATCTGCAACGGATTGGCACGCTCAACCATTCAGAAAAGTTGAACCAGACAAGATTATAACAAGCCTAAAGGAGTTGCCAAAAATTATCGAAGATTGTTGATCAACGGGCAATAATCCATATTAAGGTGTGCAGAAACATTTATATTCGCTTGAAAGCCTTCACATCTATCTTGGTGAAAGCAGAGTTGCCCGCATTTCCGGCGGCGGCACAACCCCAACCTTAAAGGCGTTTAACGCCCAGGGGATGAGGACGGTTGGCCTCCACTTGCGGGCACAAAAATGTGGACCTGACAGTTACATGTTAGGTCTGAAATGGGCTTTGGCCATGTGTGATCTCCCTCTAAATCCAGTCGGCTTTGCGGCCGTAGCCCGATAAGCGTCTCCGGTTGGTCGCCGGAGTAACTCCGGTTGATCCTGCCGGACCCCACTGCTATCGGGGTGGGACTAAGACATGCTAGTCGTGCGCCTCCAAGCCACGGTGGAGGCGCGGCGCACAGCTCAGTAACACGTGGCTAACCTACCCTTG
>JAWAZC010000017.1:0-25029 GCA_038817995.1 Bathyarchaeia archaeon
AGAGGCGGTAACTCTACGACTGGGCGCAATAGGTGCATCGACCTTCACCGGCAACACGGCCACGGCTGCCTATGAATGCTTCGACCCTGAATTTGCCGAGAACTAGGTTGAAGCTTTAAAATTTATTTGCGGACTGCCGAAATTATTTTAAAAGGGATTGCGTGATGCTTGGTCAAGAAACGGCTTTAAGGCAAATGAAAGAAAAAGGCTCGACAAAAGTTGTAGGGCTTATCTCAGACACTCACGTACCGGTTCGCGCTCGAGAAATTCCTAAGATGGTTTTCGAGGTTTTTGAAAATGTTGACTACATCATTCATGCCGGCGACTTGGTGGACTTAACGGTTATAGATAATCTAGAGCAGATAGCCCCCGTTTTGGCTGTTTACGGGAACATGGATGGCCCGGAAGTTCGGGGTAAACTTCCTAAAATAAACTCTGTTAAAATTTTCGACTGGAAGATAGGAGTTATGCATGACCCTGGAACCCTTTTTGGAATGGGAAAGATGCGTGAGATAGCTAAACAAAACGGCTTTCAAGTGCTTGTGTATGGACACACGCATCATCCAAACATAAGGTGGGAAAGTGAAATCCTATTTATAAACCCCGGCAGCCCAACAAACCCGATTCCGCCTTTCATTACGAAGCCTACGGTTGGCTTGTTGACAGTTTTCAAGGAAAGGATTTCTCCTGAAATCATCACACTTTCACTTTAACTTATCTCTCTCCACGGTGCTGGACTGCTGATCCACAGTATGCTTTAAAAGGCAACAATGCTGGAAGCTCTTAACCGGAGGCGAACCTTTATGGAGCGCTGTAGAAACCCATGGGACAAAGAATGTAAAAACGAGGATATTGAAGTTTACATTGTTTTTAAAGGTGAAAAACTGCCCATCTGTAAGCGCTGCTGGAGTAGAATAGCTGAAAAGGACTTGGAATGGTGATGAGCATGAAGGGGTTCACATTAAATGTGGCTAGGTCTTTTCTTGGGAAAAATGTCAATCTCCACCTTAAAGACGGCTCGGTTATAGTTAACGTGCAGGTTGCCGAGCTTCGAAGGGACAAGTTAAAGGGCGAGGTTTTCGTGAAATGCACCCCTTATGGCAAGGCTGGAGCGCTTCAAATACCCCTTAGGAGTATTGCTTGGGCAAAACTTTTGGATATCAATCTAATCGAAGCCAGCGGCAAGCAGAGCAGCTAAATGTTCCTTTAACATGATTTTTTAAAATAACCTTAAATTAGGCTTTTGATGGTTTCTGAAACGTGAGCAAACATGCCATGCATGGTTATAGTTGGCGGTTTCTGGGGAGACGAGGGTAAGGGCAAAATCATTTCCTATCTGGCTTTAAAAGATAAGGTAGACGTCTGTGTGCGAACAGGTTCCGTTAACGCAGCGCACACTGTTTGGTTTGAGGGAAAACGCTACGCACTTCATATGGTTCCGGCATCCTTTGTTTATGAAAAGTGCCGTTTACTTATTGGCGCTGGAGCAAACGTTCACGTTGCCAAGTTTCTCGAGGAAGTAGAGTTAACAAACGTTAAGAACCGTATAGGCATAGACCATCAAGCATCCATAATTGAGGAAAAACACTCTGAACAGGACAAGACAAGCGCCCACTTAAAAGGCATAGGCACGACGGGTTGGGGCGTCGGGCCTGCCATTGAAGAGCGTGTCCGCAGAACAGCAAAACTGGCTAAAGATATCCCGGAGCTGCGGCCGTATTTAACCGATGTAGCTTTAGAAGTGAACAACGCTATAGACTCCGGCAGAAAAGTTGTTCTGGAGGGGACTCAAGGGTTCATGCTTTCCCTGTTTTTTGGGACATATCCATACGTGACTGGAAGGGACACAAGTGCCTCAGCTGTATGCTCAGAGGCGGGTGTTGGCCCAACAAAAGTTGACGAAGTCCTCGTGGTATTTAAGTCCTTCATGACTCGGGTTGGAGCCGGGCCATTACCCGGAGAACTTCCGAAAGAAGAGGCAATCAAGCGGGGATGGTTCGAGGTCGCAGCTGGCACCGGCCGGGAAAGGCGTTCAGCCCCATTTGATTTCGAAATAGCAAGAAGGGCAGCCGTGATAAATGGAGCCACGCAAGCAGCGTTAACCAAGCTGGACGCTTTGTATCCTAGCTGCAAGGGTGCAAGAAAATTCGAGGATCTGCCAGTCGAAGCCAAAGAATTTGTGAGGGAAGTTGAGCGGCAAGTGGGTATACCCGTGGTTTTAATTGGCACGGGTCCAGACGCCCTTGACATAATTGACCGAAGAACTTAAAACCGCCGTTTTTGGATCGCTCCTTATTTAACGTTTAACGCCTAAAACCTAATAGTTCTGGATGTGAACAATGTAAGCCAAAAACCAAACGGGAAACCTTTGACGACAGCTGCAAGAATAAAATCCCCAAGGCTCAGCGTTCCCTTTAAGGTTTTAAATAGAGACTTAAGGCTGATTTTCATCTCAAACCTTATAGGAGCCTTTGGAGACGGCCTCTACGCTTACATTTTGCCTAAATACATGGCGGAGGCTTTAGGAGCAAGCCCCGTGGACGTTGGCATACTGTACGCCCTAACAAGCCTGACAGCAGCTTCAACACTTTTGGCCGCCGGAGCGATTGCCGACAAGTATGACAGGAAAAAAATCATGATAGCTGGATGGGCTGCATGGCTTCCAGCACCACTCATCTTCGCCTTTGCAAAGGATTGGATGCAAATGATTCCAGGAATGATTCTCTGGGGGTTTTGGCTTGGCGGGCCCACAAGCACAGCCTACATTGTAACAGCGGCCGACAAAAACAAGCTCACTTTAACCTTCACAATCATATCCTCAGCTTGGTCTTTCGGCTACATTTTCTCGCCCGCTATTGGCGGATACATGGCAGAGAAACTTAACATGCAAACAGTCTTCCTCATCTCCTTCGCTTTGTATGCATTGGCAACTACCATCTTGGCATTTATCAGAAGTCAGCACGCTGAACTACTTGAACACAAAAAACTTGGCGATCACCCATCAACAGTGCAGCTTCTAAAGACCCGAAAACTCATGGCAATCTCAGCCTTTTTCGCAGCGACAATGTTTGTTATTATAATGTTCCGCCCCTTCGTTCCAAAATTTCTGGCAGACACATACCATTACAGAGACTCTGAAATAGGGTTACTGGGCTCCATAGCCTTTGCCGGCTCAGCCTTTCTGGGAATTGCTCTGGGCAGATTCGGCGATAAGTACGGGAAAAAATTCGCCCTCGCCGTCCAAATGATGCTTTGCAGTTTTTCATTGGCTGTCACGCTTCTGACAGGAAACTTCTACCTTTTGGCGTTGGCGTCCTTCTTGATGGGTGCCTCCTACACCGTGTGGCCTCTAATGAGCGCCATAATTGGGCCCATGGCGCCAGAACATATAAGGGCTAAATGGGTTTCCATACCCCAGACAATAAGCATGTTCGCTTCAATACTGGCGCCATATGTTGGTGGAATCCTCTACAGCGCTTTGCCTAGCTTGCCCTTTACAACCGCAATCTTAATGACTACTGCCCTAACACTTATCAGCCTCGTCCAGAAGTTTTAAGTAAGCGTTCGCTTATTTCGGTCTTTCCCCAAGAGTTACCGTGGTCACAAATGCGGGTTCGTCGCCTCTTTTAACCCTTAAGCTTATGGTGTCCCCCGGACTTTTGTATCTTTCCAAGTAGATTACCAAGTCTTCGGCGCGGTTAATCGTTCTACTATCAACTTCTACGATTACATCTCCAGGTTTCAGTTTTCCAAAAGAAGGCCCAGTAGCATTTACTTCAGTTATTAATACGCCTCCTACATATCTGGGGTCATAAGTTATGCCCATCCATGGATGGCTATATGTGCCGTTCACAATTATTGCGTCTGCAACTCTTTTCATTATTATGGATGGGATGGCGTATCCTATGCCTATGAAAGCCTTTATACCTTCAGCCGTTTCTATGGCGAAAGTTACACCTACAACTTGGCCTAGACTATTGAGCAGCGGTCCTCCAGAGTTGCCTGGGTTGACGGCGGCGTCAAACTGGATAATATCAACTATGGAATATTTTCCCCAAGGTTCGGGCACGCCTAACTCGCTTAGCCTTATAACTCTGCCAAGCTGGCTGACTATTCCAGCTGTCATCGAACCTTCCAAGCCAAAGGGGTTGCCGATGGCATAGACCGGCTCGCCAACCAAAAGCCTTGTTGAATCGCCTAGGAGCAGCGGTTTCGCCTCTTCTGGAAGATTTTGGACCTCTAAAACAGCTAGGTCGCTGTAAATGTCTTCTCCTTTAACAGTTGCGTTGACTTGAACGGGTTTGCCGTCGATGAAGAACGTCACTTTAACGTTATTTTCAGCCCCTTCTACAACGTGATAGTTTGTGATCAGATATCCTTCGCCGTTTGTCCCAATATTGTAAACGAATCCGGAGCCTGACTTGCTGCCGGCTACGACGAGAACCACGGAGTTTCTGGTCATGTTGTATATTTGGACCGCTGTCAAATTGAGTTTCTGGCTGTAATGAAGTTGTTCTATCAAGCCCTGAAGAGTCTCCAGCCGAGCTGAAACATCAGCGTACTCCATTTGCAGGGTGTTTAGGCTTGTTTTTAAATCCAAGTACACTAACGAAAAACCTCCGCCCAAGGCTAATGCAACAAGGAAAAGAGCCACAATGAACTTTTTGTCAATTACCAATATGTACTCCCATTTCATGAGCATCCTCTCACAAACTGTTCAGTATGTATAGGGTCCAAAGGACGCTTAACAAGTTTGCGTTAAGCTTTCTCCAAATATTGTATGGAAAATGGTTTAAAACTGGTGGGGCTGCCCGGATTTGAACCGGGGTCCCGAGCGCCCGAGGCTCAGAGCCTAGACCAAGCTAGCCGACAGCCCCTTTTTTGGCGTGCGCTCTCATTGTATGTTTTGGGTTAGGTTTAATAAAGGTGTTTTCTTAACTTTAAAACCCTCGCCCGGACTTGACTGCTGCCGTTGGGGGGGAGGAGAGCCTACAGTGTCCAGTCAGCATCAGCGTTTGCATGGTATCCGCGTTTTGAAGGCTGTTTCTTCAGCCGTCCGCCTTCAAATTTTAAACCTTCTTTACGACAAGAATGAGCTTTCCTATACCGAGTTGATGAACCTTTTGAAGATGAGTCCAAGCCGTGATGCGGGGCGTTTCGCTTACCACTTGAAGTTTTTGCTTAAGGCTGGTTTGGTTGAAGCCGACGTGGATTCTAAAAAGTACCGTCTAACAGACTTGGGCAAAATGGTGCTTGAGGTTGCTGAGGAAATTGAAAAGAAGGGTTTAAAGCCTCAAAAAGTTCTTGTCCGCACTTCACGGTTCACCCTTGAGGAGTTTGACGTCAACCGAATCGTGGATTCCCTTGTGAAGGAGGCGGACATGCCGGTTGAACAGGCTAAGAAGGTGGCTAGAGAAGCGGAAAAACGCCTTTTGAAGGCTAGAACCAAATATTTGACCGCCCCGTTAATAAGGGAGGTGGTTAATGGAATTCTCATCGAAAAGGGCTTAGAGGAATACCGTCACAAACTTACCCGTTTAGGGCTTCCTGTACACGATGTTTCACACATGCTTGTTAAAGGTAAAACCACCCGCAGCTCCTTTTCTCTATGTGAAGAGTTTGGAAAGAACGTTCTTGGAGAATACACCCTTTTAAACGTGCTTCCAAGAGACGTGGCGGACGCCCATTTGTCTGGAGACATTCACTTGGAGGAGCTTGGATATTGGATTTTAAAGCCAAATGAAGTAGTACATGACTTAAGGCTCTTCCTCAAAAAGGCGGATGCCCTCCCGTTTTTTAATAGTCTCCCAAAAAGTTTGGAGTCAGCCCTAAACTTGACCTTAAACATTTTGTTACATTCGTCTAAAGAAGTTAGCAGCACACAAATCCTCGAATATTTCAACATATTCTTAGCGCCTTTCCTAAGGGGCTTAGAAAAAAACCGTGCTAGAGAGCTTCTAAGGCAGTTTATTTTAAACGTAAGCCAACATGTCGACGCATCCATAAACATCGAATTGACTGTTCCAAGTTTCCTTGCAGAAAAACAGGTCGATGCGGTGGAAGTTTCAGGAGTTTACGGTGACTTCCAAGATGAATGCTTACTTTTGGCAAGGCTTATTCTGGAAGTTTTAGTGGAAGAAAGCGCCACAAAACCAGTTTTAAACCCCAAAATTAACGTTAAACTTCGTTCCGAGGCACTTAAAAATGAAAAATCTGTGGAAGTTCTGTTTATGGCGCATCAGCTAGCCATAGAGGGGAACGCCCTGTACTTTTCAAGCTTTTTGGGCGAAAATGACGAGCACGCTGTTTTCTCAACCAGCGGATGCAAATTTAAACCGGATTTCACAGGTGATTGGGAACCAGATACTCTCCGCACCGGAATTTTGGGAGTTGTTGCCGTCAATATGCCAAGAATAGCTTATGAATGCGAAGGCGACAAAGCCAAGTTCTTTAGCCTTTTGAGGGATAGGCTCGAGATGGCAACGCGAGCCCTAGAAATCAAATTTAGAATGTTAAGGCAGCATGGCCGGGGCTTTCTTTTCCAAACAGTTAACGGTGACCCATATTTTAGGCTGGAAAACTCTGCACGTATAGTGAACTTGGTCGGCTTGGAAGAAGCTGTGGAGGCTTTTGGCGGGAAAAGTTTTCACGAGAATGAAGGTTCTTCAAAAATTGCCCTTGAAATTGTGCAGTATGCTTCAGAACTTCTTCAAAAAGCCGAGAAGAAACGCAGTAGACGTTCACTGTTAACCATTATGCCGTCCAAAGAAGCCTCTGTAAGGTTGGCCAAACAAGACATTGAGCGGTTTGGCGTTGCAAAAACCCGATTCCATGGAACAAAGGACAAACCATACTACTCTTCCTTCCATAGGTTAAGCGTTAAAAACTTGGAGGACTCTTTGAAAACTTTGGCCGCTGAGAAAGAGTACTACAAACAGCTTGATGGAGGAAACCTAACAGTCCTAGAGCTTGACGAAGCTGGACACGATGTTGAAACACTGCTTTCCTTAACAAGAAAACTCGCTGAAAGCTACGGCGTACCCTTTTTTACGTACAACCGCAATCTAACGTATTGTAGCCAATGCCGCAAAAGCATGCCCGGAGCCCTTCACAAGTGTCCAAACTGCGGCTCTATCAGCACTTTAACGGTTCTTAGACGCTATCCCTAAACCGCTACTTCACTGCACCCAAAATCAGTGCAAGCAGTGCCATCCGCACAACTATGCCGTTCCAAACCTGCTGGAAATAGCGGGCGTGTGTAGTGTTATCCACTTCTGGAGCTATCTCGTCCACGCGGGGTAATGGATGCAAAATGATCATGTCCTTTTTTGCGTTTTTCAAAAGTTCCAAATCTATCTTGTAAGAGCCCTTAACCTTCATATATTCGGCTGGATCTGGAAAGCGTTCCTTCTGAATCCTTGTCACGTATAAAACATCCAAGTCTGAAATTACTTTCGCTATGTTTGTCTCCTCTCTTACTGGAATTTTATCCTTTATTTCTTCGAGGACTTCTCGTCGCATCTTCAAGGTTTCAGGCGAAACTAAAAACAGCTCTACATGATAATTGGAGAGGGCGTAGGCTAAAGAGTGCACGGTTCTACCATACCTCAAGTCGCCTACTAAAGCTATTTTTAAGCCATCTATGGTGCCTTTCTCCTTCAGAATCGTGTAAAGGTCTAAAAGCGCTTGAGTCGGATGTTCCTCAGCACCGCTTCCACCATTAATTATCGGCACTTTTGCGAATTCTGCGGCTAACCTCGCCGCGCCTTCGAGCGGATGCCTTATGGCTATAACGTCAGCATAATTTTCAACAGTGCGAACAGTGTCAGCCAAGTTTTCGCCTTTTCGAACAGACGCTATTTCAGTTTCCGCAAAACCTATAGTGGAGCCTCCAAGCTTATGCATGGCTGCCTCAAAGCTTAGGCGAGTGCGAGTGCTCGGCTCAAAAAATAGTGTGGCAAGAATTTTCCCCTTGAGCATGTCTGAGCCTTTGTGGGCTAAAGGTTCCATAGTGCTGGCAATCTTCAATACGTAGTCAATCTCCTCCCTCGAGAAGTCACGGATGGATATTATATCCCTTCCAGCAAACTCCAACTTTGCACCCTAAACTGAAGCTTCACGTAGCACTTAAATAGCTTTTCACAAACACACAGGTTGTTAGCAAAACTGAACAAGTTTAAACCTTTTATTCTTAAAAACTTTCTATAAGCCTCTTGGAAGCGAGAGCAAAATGAGCGAGACAATGCTTTACGTTTCGAAAATCAAGGATGGCACCGTTATAGACCACATTACAGGCGGCCACGCGTTGGATGTCGTCAAGATTTTGGGAATAACTGGCAAAGAAAACCGCATAATCACCATCGCAATGAATGTGCCAAGCAAACGTTTCAAGGTTAAAGACATAGTCAAAATTGAGGGCAGAGAACTCAACCCCCAAGAAGTTCACAAGATCGCATTGTTAGCACCGCACGCCACCATCAACATTATACGCAATTACAAGGTTGTCGAAAAACAGAGGGTAAAACTTCCCAGCGTCATTGAGGGCATCGTTAAATGTGCAAACCCCGCCTGTATAAGCAATAGCAACGAGCCTGTCCAGTCGAAATTTTATGTAAAAAGCGAGGAGCCGCTGATTCTAAAGTGTCACTATTGCGGTTATATGATGGATAAAAGCGACATCCTTAAACAGTTCTAAACTCGAATATCCGATTTTTTAAGTAATGTTTATATCTGAAGTCTCAATATTTCTAACACAGATATGTCCGAAAAAGGACATATTGAATATATGTAGAACAAAAATACACATGAAAAGGATGGTGGTAAAATAACATGATAGAAATCCTAACAGCCACCGCTTGGGTCACCTTCCTAGGCTATGCTGTATGGTACTTTACACTGGCGAAACACTACGCCCCCTTAACGCTGGAAGAAGCACAAGTCCTATGGAAAATTCACAGACAAAACGCCAAATGCCAATCCACTAAATGGCGAAAAATCAAAAAAGGCGGAAAAATCGTTGGATTCGAATGTGAATGCGGCTATAGGCATATACAGAAACGCCCCATAACCAAAGGCACACCAGCCCCAAACATCCAAACGAATGTTACAGCCATATACAAAAAGCTTCACAGAGCATAAACCGCCACCTCGGGATAAGCTGACCTACCGCCCAAAAGGGAGGTGAACGTTTAGAAGGGCAGCTGGAAAGGTGGCACAGTTGAGCGTTTTATTTAGACAAAGTGCTTTCCTAACTTTTGATGAACTTTTAACAAAACCTGTAGATTATGTTTTAAGGTCTGTTTTCTCCGAACGTTTCGTCTTTTCCGTTTGGACATACCTTGAAATGGCAGCCTCAATTGAGCCCTTAGACATTGCACAAAACCCAGAAATCTTCTCAAACTGCCTGAAAAACCTTTTCGGACCAGCAGCAGAAGAATTGGAAAAGCTAATTCTAAAGTGCCTATGCCAAAATGTTAAGGCTAAAATGGAATTGAAAGAAAACTACAAATTCGCAGACTACATAAGCGAGTTGAGGAAAATCTACGCCAAAATAGAATTTGAACGATACAAGAAACTCTTAGAATAACAAAATAGCATAATTAAGCCCGAAACTGCCCCCTTCTCCAAGAAATAGAGGGGGAGGGGAGGCGAAAATGGCTTTTAGAAGCAGCCCATTTTCACATGATACGAAAAACCTAGAGAGGGCTATCAAATTTAAGAGTACAGTGTAAGCGCAAAATTGACATTCGCGCCTTGCAGCAAAATGGATTCTGAATCTAGATTTCGAGTTCATAAGTTAGTTAAATATGCTTAGCCTATTCTGTCTCGTGCTCTGGAGGAAAGTCCTTGAGGCGTGAACTTACCCTTCAACAAAGAAGACGTATAAAAGCCAAAATGGCTGAAGTTTTCAAAGAAAACCTTGCTGGCTTGTCTGCAGAATTTCAAAAAATATTGCTAGATGACCTAGTCACAGCCTTCCAGAATAGAATAAACGTGTTAAAACGTGCACAAGCAAAAAGGGGCTACTAATGGAGACTAAAGAGGAAAAAGACGTAGTTTCAATCCATAAAAGCTTTATATAAAGTATGGGTTTAGGAAAATATCAAGAGGTTTGGATGATGAGACGCTCCAAACTTGAAATGTACATTGATATCCTTAAAGTATTGGCTCACAGGGGCCCATTAAAACTGACTCACATCATGTACAAGGCTAATGTAAACTGCAGCGTCTTGAAAGAATACCTTGATTTTCTGATAAAGCAGAACCTTGTCGAGGAAAGAACAATTGGCAAAAAACGGGTTGTTTACGCCATAACTCCAAGGGGCATAACAGTTCTCAAATACTTCAGAGAACTAAAACAAATTCTCCCGATAATAGAAGAAGCCAGAAACAAGGCCCCTGTACCCTACTAGCCAACACCCACAAAACTTTTCATACTTTTTGCAAGTTGGCAGAACACTCCCTACCATGTAGAGCTTACCCATCTAACGAACTGATCTCTCATATGAATTTTAGGTTTTAATTGATTTTGTAGCTGTTTACATCATTATGAGTGTTTCGTAATACTTAATAAACACTTTTCCCCATTAAAAAGTGTACACCCGTAAAACAAGAGGAAACACAGTTGTCAAGCTCAAACAGAGAACTCTTAGGTAAAAAGCCTATCCAGATACTTGAGAAGATCAAAGAGAACCTTGAAAAGCTAAACGAGAAAATGGAGGTAATGATTGAACTCCAAAAACATGGACGGAAAGGGTTCGAACCATTAAGCCCAGAGGCCCCCCTAGATGTTATGACACTTCTTTCCATGCCTGACCATTTAAGAAAGACAGCTATGACTGTTTGTAGGTTGGGACGAGCCACCGCCGACGAAGTTGCCAAACAGACCCGCAGAGCAAGAGCTGTTGAAAGCGCATACCTAAACCAACTTGTGATAATGGGTTACCTTAAAAAAGAGCGGAAAGGAAGGAAAGCCTACTTCTACGTGGATAAGGAAGGTCAGGGGTAGTGTATGGGCAAGGTAGTGGCCGTACATTCCTACAAGGGTGGAACGGGAAAAACTCTTATTTCAGCTAGTTTGGCAGTGTCATTAGCCAAACTTGGAAGAAAAGTCTGCCTTATGGACTTGGATTTCAGGGCACCCAGCCTTTCTACACTGCTAAATGTAAGCAAGGTGGATCATTGGATCAACGATTACCTCAACGGTGTATGCGAAATAGACAAGGTCTTGATGGACCTAAGCGGCAAAATAGGAAGTCAAGGGACATTCTTTGTAGGTTTAGCCAACCCCTCTATTGAAGCCATCCGGGACATGTCTTCAAAGGACAGAAAATGGGAAATGCGCGCCCTAGGAAGACTGCTCTCGCTTAGAAACTCCCTCCTAAATACGAAAGGCTTCGACTACATATTCTTTGATACAAGCCCCGGGCTTCAGTACTCGTCCATAAACGCCATAGTTGCCGCTGACCTCGTGATTGTAGCTACTACACAAGACAACTCTGACGTGGAAGGAACCAAACGCATGCTACGGGACCTCTACGATCTTTTCGAAAAGAAAACGGAGCTTGTGTTAAACAAGGTCATGTATAGCGACGCATTGACATCCGGACGAGATAAACTTCAAACCATGGTCAAAAACATTTACGGTGTTCCTCTTTTGGGCGTTATACCCTGTTTCTGTGACATTTCTAGAGCTGAAGGCAAAGTAATGTTTGTCCACGAGAAGCCAGACCATCCGTTCACACGAATCCTTGGGGACATCGCAGCTAAAGTGGACAAAATCCCCGTCTAAACCTATGCCATGTCGAGCAAAGCTTAAGAGTTTTAACTATCCAAACGTCATTTAGATAGGAAAGTTTAAGTTTGGACAAGTCTGCAGTGATCCTGACTGGAGGTTTTTCTAAGAGTTTTAGTTCAGATAAAGGATTAACCGTGCTTCTTAATAAGCCTCTCATAAAATTTGTGTTGGACATTACAAAAGAGCTTGTTGAAGAAACTATAATTGTTGTCAGCTCTGATGTGCAAGCAAAAGCTTACACAGAGGTTCTGGGTTCAACGGTAAAAATAGTCGTAGACAAATGTGATGTACGAAGCCCTCTTGTAGGAGCCTTGACAGGCTTTGGCGAAGCCCACGGGGAATACGCTCTTCTACTTCCATGTGACACTCCATTTGTTTCCAAAGATGTTCTCGCCTTACTCGTTGAACTCTGCATAGGGAGAAACGCAGCGATCCCTCGCTGGCCAAACGGTTACATTGAACCGTTACACGCAGTCTATCGAACCGAGCCTGCCATGGAAGCTACACAAAAAGCCTTGAATGAGGGTAAGCTTGACATGCGTTCTATGATTGAAAAGCTTCGAGGCATACGTTACGTTTCGACGCTTGTTCTCCAACAGTTTGACCCGGAACTTAGAGTGTTCTTCAATATTAACACACCCTTAGACTTGAAAAAGGCTGAACGAATGCTGAGAAATGGTTTACCCAAAACTAAATTAGGCTTTTGGCAAACTTCTCCGTCTCCATAAAGAGTTTTTTGATGTCTGCTTTTCCATGAGCTGTGCATAAAGCTCCATAATGGGCTGGAAGGAAGAATATGCCATTCAAAAGGAGCCTCCAATGGTACTCGATAAGTTTTCTCTTGTCAGCTCTGAAGGCGGTGTTAGCGTCCTTAACTTCCTCTCTTGTAAAGTAAACGGAGAACAATGAGCCAGCTCCAGTGACTTGCACGTCTACACCCTTGGCTTCGAAGATTTCTCTTATTTGGCTTCTTACTTTGTCTCCAAGTCTGTTTAACTCATTTATCAAGTGGCCGTCTTCGAGAGCTTTCAATGTTGTTAAGCCAGCGGTCATTGTTATAGGGTTGGCCGTAAAAGTTCCGCCATGAAAAGAGCAATAAGGCCTTGGATATTTGGTGTGATCTAGTCTTTCCATTATTTCGGCTGGACCGCAAAGGGCGCCCACAGGAAAGCCTCCACCGAGGATTTTTCCAAGAACTGTTATATCCGGTCTGACGCCGAAGTATTGCTGAACTCCACCGGGGGCTAGACGGAAACCCGTAATCACTTCATCAACTATCAGCAACGTCCTGTTTTTATCGCACCACTCTCTTAACTCCTTCAGGAACTCCCTTTCTGCTGGAATCGCTCCTCCAGATCCAAGAACAGGCTCAATGATTATTGCTGCTACCTTGTTTTCGTTGCCCTTTAGCCTTTCTCTAACGCCTTTAACGTCATTGAAGGGCAAAACTATCGTGTCTTCTAAAGCCCCTGATGTTAAGCCGGCGGATTCTGGTAGGTTGTAAGGTGGTTTCACCGCCTTGTGCAAAGCATCATAGCCTCCATGCCATCCACCCTCAAATTTGGCGATCTTCCTCCTCCCCGTGTAGGCTCTGGCGAGGCGCACAGCATACATGTTAGCCTCAGTTCCAGAGTTTGTGAATCGAACCATTTCAGCTGTCGGAATCATTTTGGAAATTTGCTCTGCAAGGGCTATTTCCAGCTCGTGCGCTGTACCATAGTGAGTCCCCTTTTCAAGCTGTTTTTTGACGGCTCTCACAACGGCTGGTGGGCTATGCCCAAGAATAAGAGCGGTGTGTCCAAGCCAAAAATCGATATACTCGTTTCCGTCAACATCATAAAGCTTGCATCCCTTAGCTCTAGCAGTGTAAAACGGGTACGGCTCAAAATGCCTTATTGCATAAGAAACACCAGCTGGCAAAACCTCCTTAGCACGTTCATACAAAACTTTAGATGTTGGAGTTTTTGAAACATAGTCTTCAGACGTTGCTAACTCCCTCCAACACACGATTACAATTTTTGGCAAATCCTTATTTAAAAGGAAAGTTAAATTAACCGCGTGACTAAAATGTTGGTTGCTTTTTAAAACAAAAATCCATGTACGGTTTTTTTCGAAATATTTTTAACAAATTCTGAATGTATAATTCTTGAAATTAAACAAAAATTGTTCAATTTGGTAATCAAGAAGTTCTTTCGAGGTAAATGTTTAAAATAAAAATGTTTATTTCAAGAATTTTTACTACGAAAAATTAGGTAAGATTTACAAAAAGAGCTAAAATCAGTTGGAAAAGTTTTGAACTTCAAAAGATTATCCAATTAATTCAACCGTTGTTCCTAGGGCTTGCCCCGGCAGTCCTCTCCTGAATCTTGCTCTAACAAGCCCCTTTTTACCATGAATGCTCACAATTTTTCCGATTATTTTGACGTCCCCATTTTCCCACGCTACTTTACGTCCGATTAGTCTACTGGCCTCGGAAACCGAGTTAACATGGGGAAACTGAATTATACATTCCTTTGACCTCTGTGTTTTGGGTCCAACTCGGTAATTGACGATTATTCCTTGAATCTGCGATGTCATGTTTATCTCCCATCTCCATGTTATTTGAATCTCAAAAGGGGGGATTTTATTTGTTTCGCTGTCTTAAAGAATTTAAGCTACTTAATTTTGAAATTTCCTCTATCTCTTTTTAGAACTCTAACTTTTTCCGGAAGTTTTCCGTTTTCCCAGTCATTCCAGTGAATCTCTTTGAAAACCCATTTTTTGCCGAGGTGGGCAGCCACTACAGCATGTTTGTACTCTTTGTCAAGGGGAATAAGTTCCTCAAGAAATCTGAAGAGCTTTTCTATCTGCTGCTTTGGGAAATACGCGTAATACCCAGCGTTTTTAACTTCGAAGGCGTAAATGTGGCTGCCTTTTCTGGCGATTACGTCTGGCAGCGGGCTTAGGCTTGGG
This sequence comes from Bathyarchaeia archaeon, assembly GCA_038817995.1. Classification (GTDB taxonomy): domain Archaea; phylum Thermoproteota; class Bathyarchaeia; order Bathyarchaeales; family Bathycorpusculaceae; genus DRVP01. The sequence goes on from JAWAZC010000017.1 coordinate 14,750, forward strand.
TTGCTTACTGGTATGCGGACAGCGTTATATCCATTTTTTTGTAAAAGCTTTACGAGGGCGTTCTCGCTGTAAAAACCTCTTCTCCGCCATCTTTGGATAGCATTTATATCAACTTGTCTGGCCATTGAAAACGGCACTAAAAACCTAGTTATGGGTACATGGTTAAAGCTGTTTCGCGTTTCAGCTCCTAAATTTTCGGTTTTCGACGCGTTCGGGCTGAAACCTTAATTGTCGCCTCTTCCACTAGACATTCTTTCAAGTAATCGTCCAATGTAGCGGCAGGTACAACTTCAATCTTATAGTCTTTCGGGTCTATAGAGTGCTCGTAATTCTTCTTCGGAATAATCACCTTCTTAAATCCCCATGCTTCTGCGGCTTTGATTTTCTCGTGAACCCCGCCAACCGCGGTCACCAGTATTGCATCACCAACGCCAAGGTTTATTTCTCCTGTAACGGCCACATCCTGTCTTATTGGTTTACCCTCAATCAATGAGCACAACAGAATCGCCATTGTAACGCCGGCTGATGGGCCGTCCACACCATATGCTTGAGCGAAGTCTATGTGAGTGAAGTAGTCTTGGGCTATGTCTATACCGTATTTTTGGAGGATTACGCTGCGGACCTTGGCTATGCTGTCAGCTATAAAGGTTTGACCCTTGGCTACTCCCGTCACTTTATAGTAGCCCTTAATTGGATAGTTTCTTGGAAGGTCGCTCCGCTTAACCATGGTAGCCTTTACACATAAGACGCTTCCAGTCATCTCGCCGCTGTACGGGTCTCGAACAACAGCCAAACCGTAGATTTGCCCAAGCTTAACACCTTCAGGCTTTATTTCGAGAAGTTTGCCACGCTCATTCATTTCATGCTCCAGTATTTGTCTCTGAATGGTTTTGCAGTGGTGTTCTATGGCTTCGCGAACGTGTCGTCTCTCAACAACCTTGCAGCCTTCGTTCATGGCGAGAGTTGCCGCTGTCTTGATAATGGAAATTAACGGCCTAAAGCGTGTGGTTAAGGAGTCTTTCTTGTTGCTGCGCCTCCTACCTTCGTCGATTATTTCTTCGCATGCCTCGCGGCTAAAAGGTATCAGGTTGAAGCGCTTAACTTCTTGAGCTATAAACTGTACATATTTACGCCTGTTCTCCACCGTATTAGGCATATCATTATTCATCCTCACAACTTTGCCATAACCATAAATCCTATCCATCAATGCTGGGTGAATCTGGTTTATGCTGTCAAAGTTTCCAGCTCCAACGAGAAAAGTTATGGCTGGAACTGGTTCCGTGGAAACAGCCATCGCCGCCGTGTCGCCGCCATGCCACCGCCCACGCATGGTTATAGGCAGTTGCCCATCTTCAAGCACCGTAAGGAGCGTTACAGCCTCGTCAGGATCGAGGTTCTTTATTTCGTCAATATACAATATGCCAAAAGAAGCTATGTGAACGTCTCCAGCCGTGACCCGCTGATGCTCCGGGGTGCCTAATCCACCAGTCTGATAGGGATCCCAAGCTATTGAACCAAAAAGCTGCGCGCTTCTGTGGCCCGTGGCATCAACAAAAGGTGCCCGTCCAGAGCTGTTATCCACTATAAGTTTTGGTATATCACTCTGCTGTGCACCGCCAATTCCCCTAAGAGCACTAAAGCCGCCTATACGAGAGAACCACCAAATGAAGACTCCAAAAAAGATTAGACTTCCACCGGGTATGAAAGTTAATGGTACAAAACTTACAATCCTTTCTATGAAGTAGTTTGTAAAGTTATGGTTATAGTACTCCTGTAGAGGTTCTCCCAAAAACGTTGGGTTAGCATTCCAAGTTTGCCAAGCCTGATACATAAAGTAGAATCCCAAACTCATCAAAAACAAGCCCATAATAATGAGGAATACCTGCAGAACTTTCAATCCAACTTTCGTAACAAATTTTCTTTTAAGCTCTTTAAGCTGCTCCCTCTGGATAATCTTTTTACCCTCTCCGGCCGGGTGAATGGAAATTCTCGGCTGGCTTGGGAGAGCTGGATTTTTCCAGCATAGAACGTCGAAAAGTTTGATACCCTCATGCCTGTAGATTTGAGTCAACTTTTCGGCTAAAGCTCTTCCAATAAGCGATTTGCCGGTGCCCGGGTCTCCCAAAAGTAAAAGGTATGGTCCGGGGCTTATGACGTTTTTAGCCGAGGGTTTAGGTTTTTCAGGGCTGCTCCATTGCTCATACCATTTCGTTTTCTCTAACCATTTGAGTTTGTGAACCCATTCGTCAAGACAGAGAAAACATTCTTTCAATGCTTGGTCTTGCCCGATAACCCAGTTTATCAAGTTGTCATCTACAGGGAAGCCTTCGGTGCTTTTGAAGTTCCCCCAGTCCCATTTTATCCTAACCTTTCTACCGTTGACTGTTCGCTCCAGAATCTCCACATCGTTCCCAAAATAATCAACGGTCAAATCCCTTCAACCTTCCCCACATCCTCAACCACAATGCCCACTGTGAGTAATTATAGGGTTATTCCAGAAACGGCAATATGAAAAAGCGGAAAACATGGCAGCCTAAGTTTCGAAAAACGAAAAACTCCTTTTCCAACAAGAATCCCAAAAAATCTCCATTTGATAAGAAAGGGAAAAAACTTGAACCGAAGCTTAATGAATTAACCTGCATTTTTGCCGCCAAGAACTGCGAAAACGGAAAATTCAATTTAAAAGCTTCAAATAGCAAAAGGAGCCTTTTAATCAGTTTTCAACTGAGCCTCCAAACCCAAGGCATGGACTTGACCGATGCTTCCTAAAGAAACTGACGAAAATCTCCATGCCAAACCAGAGCAGCAGGTCTTCGACGCAACTTCGATTTCCCCTAGCCAACGACAGCTTCAGTGAGACGCTTCCCAAAGTGATTGACCCTCCTCCAGCATCGCATCGCGAAATTTACGTCAAATAATGATTTGAGTGATTCATTGGTTGATGCTTTTGTATACAATCTTATCAGCACTTTCCTGCTGTGGACTCTTCACTAACATGATGCACACATCTGAAAAGAGGGCTTTTTCTGGCTTTTTTGGCGTGTGTGTGCAAACTTGAATTGCATGGTGTAGGCTAAGTGGTTAATGTTTTTGCGTTTTTCGTGTTATGTTTTTACTTAATAGTTGAATTGGTGAAAAAGGTATTACTTAATTTTCCTTCTTTCACCGTGGCTCACCAAGTATACAAAAGCATCAACAGAGTTAAATGCTAAAAAGCATGCCATTCGAGGCTTCATTAGGAATATGAAAACTGAGAAGCTATTCGGGAGTTTGTTGCCAAAGACGACCACAGAGTTATTTTGCGAACCCTAAAGTGGGAGGATCTTGACGACCTTTTGAAATTTATCAACTTGCTTGTAGAGAAGGCTGACATCCTCAAGGCGGAGAGGAGAAATCTTATGCATGGCGGTAGAGGTAGATGGACGTTTGGTGACCAATTCAGAAATTATAAGAGGGCTGGCTATTCGAGGCATGTGGGTGTTATAGGGATAGCCTCAAGAAAGCTTCAGGGGCATAGGCATTGGAACTGATATGATGAAAACTTTGGAGGAGTACGCAAGGAAAATGGGTTTGTGGAAACCGGGAGGAATCCAAAAAGGTTTTTCAAAGACGAATACTACATAGATAAAATCATAATGGCAAAGGTTCTTGAATAAGTGGTGAAAAACCTTGGCGAGCTTTAAAGTTTACAGTACCACTTACACTTTCTCTACAAAGGGCGAAATCGAATTTGTAGACTTAACTGACAAAGTTCAGGAGGCGGTTGCCCGCTCCGGCATAAAAAACGGCATAGTGCACGTTTTCGCGCCCCATGCAACTGGGATTCTAATCCTAACTGAGAGCGAGTATGGATTGCTGAATGACATCAAGGCTTTGCTGGAAAAGTTGGTTCCTAAAGGAGCCGGTTACATGCACCCCTCAAATGCTCACTCCCATTTGCGGTCAGTCCTGCTTCCGCCAGACAAAACCTTACCCGTTGTGAACGGTAGGGTTGAGTTTGGAACATGGCAATCCTTGTTGTTCGTGGAAACAGACGTGCACCCAAGGAGAAGAACTGTGATTATCCACGTGATGGGTGAAACAGGCGAATGATAATGCTACCTTCCTTTCCGTTGAGCTTGAAAACTGACTTTTGAAGAGGCCGCCGTAAAGATGAAAATTTCAAGGAACACCGTTTTGGAGGCTCGCTGAAAGGCGAGGGGAAACTTGCATAGCTGAAAACTTCGTAAAACGATCCATCTTTAAAACAGATCAAGTTTCAAAAGAAATTAAACAAACTTCATACTTTTCTTTCTTTGAAATGTTTTTATTTTCATATTTCTGTGTAAAAAGTTATTTTCGAAATTTTTACACATATAAAACATACGAACCTTTTCAATACTTCGCAAACCCCTTTTATGTTCAAGACGATACTGAGGATCCTCTTTTAAGCGTTGAAAATGATGGATTTTCAAGTTAATTTGTTTGCAAGCTACATGATGCTAGTGTTGTTTTTAAATGCTTGCCTTATGAATATTTAAAGTTCGTTTATTTTCGGGTTCCGAAATGTTTATAGGGCGTTTTTAAATTACGAGTGCTCGTAAATTGGGTGAAAGAATTGACCGTTGAGCTTTCCCACGAGGCTGAAGAGTATATAGAAACCATATACAAGCTCCAAAAGAGAAACGGGATTGCCAGAACAAAGGAGTTGGCGAGGGAGCTAAACGTTGTTCCAGGATCCATAACAAACACCATTGCTCACCTTGAGAAGCACGGACTCGTAGAACACACGCCCTATAGAGGGGTAAGGCTTACTGCTGAGGGAGAGAAACTTGCTCTGAGCATTATTAGGCGGCACAGACTTGCGGAGAGGCTGCTGACAGATCTTTTGGAGGCTGACTGGAGCGGAGTGCATGAAACCGCCTGTAGGCTTGAGCATGCCTTAACAGAGGATGTGCTTGCTCTCTTAGAGAGACGCTTGGGCTATCCGCGATTCTGCCCCCATGGAAATCCAATACCCACTAGAGACGGCGAAATAGAGGATGTCGAGTGTTTCCCGCTGACCGCTGTGCCTAATAACCAAACATGCATCGTTGTTAGGCTTGTCGACGAAAAGAGGGAGACTCTTGTCTTGTTGGCTGCCATGGGGATAAAACCTAATGTTCCGATTCAAATTGTCAAAACACGGCAGAAGCAACTCGTTTTGCGCATAGACGGAAAAAAGTATACGGTGAACCGTGAGGACGCCGAAAAAATCTGGGTTAGATTTGCTGAGGTGAACGCGGCGAATGTCTAGGAGTGGGAAACGATTACGAGAAAACGAAGAGGAACTCTGCACTTTAACAGATTTGGCTGAGGGAGGAAGGGGCATCATAGTTAAAACTCAGGGAGGTTTCGGTTTAGTTAGAAGACTTGCCGAAATGGGCTTGACGCCAAGCACGGAGGTGAAGCTTCTCAAGAAGGGCTCATTTGGCGGACCTGTTGAAGTTGAAGTTAGAGGTGTAACTCTAGCGCTTGGACACGGCGTAGCCTCGAAGGTGCTGGTTAAACCGCTTAAGGATGAAGGCAATGGCTAGAAGGCTGAGAGTAGCTTTAGCTGGAAATGCCAACGTGGGAAAAAGTGTCATCTTCAACCAGCTTACAGGCTTAAATCAGGTTATTGGAAACTGGCCTGGAAAGACTGTGGAAAAAGCCGAGGGAACCCTCCATTTCAAAGGCTACACTATACGTGTAATTGATCTGCCGGGCACATATTCGCTTTCCGCCTTTTCCATCGAAGAGATTGTTTCCAGGGAATACATTGCCATCGAAAAGCCCGACGTAATAATTAACGTGGTTGACGCTTCAGCCTTGGAGCGTAACCTCTATTTTACGCTTCAGCTTTTGGAGCTTGAAGCACCCGTGGTTATGGCGCTAAACCAAGTGGATTTTGCGGCTAAAAAGGGCATCCGCATAAACGTGGAAAAGCTTTCTGAAATTTTAGGAATACCGGTTGTCCCCACGGTTGCCATAACTGGAAGCGGCATAAATGAGCTTTTGACAACCGTCGTGGCTTTGGCAAGCGGCGAAATAAAGCCTAAGCCGTTAAAGATTCGGTTTGGCGCCGAAGTTGAAAAGAGAGTGCAGAAACTCCAGAAGCTTGTTGAAAAGAGGCTTCCTCGAATGTGCGCCATTTACCCGGCAAGGTGGATTGCCATTAAACTCTTGGAGAAGGATGAGGATGTTGCTAGTAAAGTGAAAAACTATGCAGGTGGAACTGAAGCTCTAGAGTACGCAGAAAAGCAGGCGGCAGAACTGGAGAAAATGCATGGTGAACAATCTCCGGTAATATTGGCTTCTGAAAGGTACTCCATTGCAAGCAAAATAGCCAAAGAAGTAACAGTCACAATAACACCGCCTAGGATAAGTTTGGAGCAGAAACTCGACACGATAACAACCCACAAAATTCTAGGCTACCCAATTTTAATAGGCATCCTTCTAGCCACGTTTTCCCTAATTTTTATCGGTGGAGGCTTCCTTTCAAGTTTTCTGGAAACAGTGGTTAGCGATGTCTCGACACATATCGAGGCACTGTTGGCTTTTCTGCCGCAAGAAGTCGTAAAGCCTCTAGTGAACGGGGTTTTTGGCGGGATCGTAGCGGGAATAACTATAGCATTACCATACATCGTGCCATTCTACATAATTCTCGCCTTATTAGAGGACAGCGGTTACCTACCAAGGGCCGCCTTTCTCATGGACAATTTTATGCATAAAATGGGCTTGCATGGGAAGGCTTTCATCCCGCTTGTTTTGGGGTATGGTTGTAGCGTTCCTGCGTGCATAGGTTGCAGAATCATGGAAACAGAAAGGGAGCGTCTTATCGCCGCTTTCGTTGTCACTTTGGTTCCATGCGCTGCAAGAACGGTGGTTATTCTTGGGCTTGTTGGAAGGTATGTCGGTTTGCATGCAGCTCTTGCCCTGTACATCTTTGACTTGGCTTTGGTTTTTGTTTTAGGAAGAATAGCCTTCAAAGTGCTGCCGGGGGAACCAGTCGGCTTAATAATGGAGATGCCTCCATATAAAAGACCCTTAGTAAAGAATGTTTTGGCGAAAACTTGGAGCAGAACAAAGGATTTTGTCTGCGTTGCCTTTCCGATAATAGTTGCTGGAAGCTTGACAATAACGATTTTAGATGCGACTGGTTTCATAGGGTACATTGTTGCGGGGGCACGTCCCATAATAAGCGGCTGGCTTGGCCTTCCGAAAGTTGCCGGTGTACCACTAATTTTTGGTGTTCTGCGGAAAGAATTGGCTTTGATATTGCTTTCTGAACTTGTTCCGCTGGAAACTCTTTCGGCAGCGCAAATGATTGTTTTCGCTTTGGTCACAATGCTTTACATTCCATGTATAGCAACTATCGCAGCGCTTCTAAGGGAATTTGGATTGAAAAAAGCTGCAGTTATAACAATTGTGAATGTAACTTTCGCGCTTTTCTTTGGCGGCTTAGTTTACAGGCTTCTCTTGCTGTTTACCACCTAAAGCATGGGGCTCCAAAAGGACCCTTAATATGTATTATGGATCGATAAAACTTTTGATGCTGAATCTACTACTGAACACTTGCAAGTCATGGTCTGGGGGTGCTCAGAAGGCTGGTACATGTGGAAACTTTGGAAGGATTCAACAAAATTCTGGTGAGAACGATTGATGAAGTTTTGCGGTACTCGCTTGGAGATAGAACCGTTGAAATCTTCTATGATTATTTAAGGAGGAAGGGATTCATCTTGTCAAAGATTCCTCAAGATCCAGACTTCTTCTTCGAAGAGTTGAGGAAAATTTTGGAGTTTGAAGGGTATGGAATGCGTTTCCGCCGTGTTTCTGGCATCGGCATTGTTTCGATACTGGAAAGGACTGTAATAGAAGTTTTGTGCAAAAAGTTTGGTTTAGAGTTTAACGAGAAAGGCCCCATAATATTTTCTGAATGGGTTGAAAAGGTTAGGGAAACATACATCATTAAGCACTCAAAGTTACGTTTAAACTCGCGAAATGGAGGTGAAAACTGCCGTGAGGAAGGCCAGCATTTTAGTGGTGGACGATGATGAAGACATACGCAAGATGATGCGGTTGATCCTCGAAGGCGAAGGCTACGAAGTGGACGAAGCCGTATCTGCAAGGGAAGCAATAGAAAAGTCGAAGATGAAGGTCTATGACGTTGCCTTGCTTGACATAGTTTTACCAGACATGCAGGGAACCTTCTTGTTGAGGGAACTCAAGGAGACAACGCCAAAGATGATAAAAATAATGGTAACAGGATATCCAAACCTTGAAAATGCTGTTGAGTCTCTCAACCTCGGTGCAGACGCCTATCTAATGAAACCCGTAAACTTTGAGAAACTGATCAACGTTGTAGAGGAGAAACTTGCAGAGCGAAAAGCAGAGGAAATACTCACTGTGGAGAGAATCGCTGCTTTTGTGGAAGCTAGAACCAAGAAGCTACTTCAAGAGATGGAAGAACATTCACTGAAGTAGCGCAGCAACGCTTGTTTTTCCCCTCACTGCTCGACAAAAACTATATCAAAAGTTAAATGTTTTAAAATTCTAAATACTCGACCGGAGAAGGGTTCATGGTTGATATATTGTTGACAGCTGATCGTACCTTAATGAGCGATTACCACCACAACGAGTTTATAGGCTTTGGAACATGCGCCCCTCCAAACGTTATACCCAACTGGCTTTACAGTTTCCTATTCTTCCCACCAATAAAGACCGCTGATGGTGTCCCGGTAGCGGCTCCTTATGGGCTTAGAAAGATTGAGGCTCAGCTTCTAAATGAAGGTTTCGACGTTTTAACAGTTGATCCAAACCATCTTTGGAAATATTTGGACGATGCGAAGATTCTAGGCATACACGTTATGGATCCTTTCGGGCTTGGGCCGGCTTCCAGCACTTTCGCCGCAATATTGAAGAAGGAGCCTTTCCTCGCCCAGCATTTCAGGCGGCTGCTTGAAAGGCCGGAAATTAAGAGGGCTAAGAGGCGTGGGTTAAAAATTATTGTTGGCGGTCCCGGCGTTTGGCAGTTCCGCTATAGAGAAAAATTTGTGGAAGAGCATGGAATTGACTGCATAATCGACGGCGAAGCTGAAAAAGTTATAGGAAAAATCGTGAGAGCAGCCTTGAACGGCGAGGAACTTCCGAAATACTATGAGGTAAGCGTTGAAGAGACGCCAAGGCTTGAGGAAATTCCAAACATCGTATATCCGTCCATTAACGGTTTGGTGGAAATTGGAAGGGGCTGTTGCCGTGGATGCAAGTTCTGCAGTGTAACCCTTCGACCACTGCGATGGTATCCCATCGAAAAGGTTCTGGCAGAGATAGATGTTAACATGAAAAGCGGCTACTCTTGTTCGGCTTGTCTCCACGCCGAAGACGTTATGCTTTACGGTTCAAAGAGCACCACACCAGACGACGAAAAACTTATCGAGCTTCACGAAGCTGTTGTCAAAAAATGCGAGGGCAATTTAAGCTGGAGCCACTGTTCCCTAGCGACTGTGGCATTGAAGCCAAAACTCTTTCAAAAAGTGGCTGAAATCATACTGCAAAAACAGTCGTGGTGGGGCGCCGAAATAGGTATAGAAACAGGCTCACCGGAACTCGCCAAAAAAATTATGCCCGCCAAAGCACATCCCTTCAAGCCTGAAGAGTGGCCGGAAGTCGTTCGCACAGGGATGGGGCTTATGCATGACAACAACCTTGTTCCAGCATGTACACTTATTGTAGGCGTGCCAGAAGAAACAGAAAACGACTTGATAAAGACAATAGAGCTCGTAGAAGATCTCAAACATGTCAGAAGCCTAATCGTCCCCCTATTCTTCGTGCCGCTTGGCAGACTAAAAAACGAGCAATGGTTCAAAGAAACCCAAATGACAAAACTCCACGAAGAACTATTAATAAAATGCTTGAAACACGACTTCTATTGGATAGACGACCTAATAAGCCGATCCTTCGCCGGAAGGTGGTATGCAAAACCCATGCAAACCCTATATAGGCTATTCGTCAAAATAATAATGCGCAAAGCCAGAAAAGCCGGAATCACGTAACAAAAATAAACTTAAAATACACGTTTAAAGCTCAAACATTTGTGAAAGTGCCGCCGTAGCTCAGACTGGTAGAGCGGCTGGCTGTTAACCAGTCGGTCGTCGGTTCAAGTCCGACCGGCGGCGCTTTTACTGAACCTACGAACCGCTCAGAACCTACGGTTCCGAGACCTCCCTTACTTCTCAATTTTGCTGTTTGGTTAATGCAGAGGAAGGGAAGCAGGGAATCCA
>JAWAZC010000018.1:0-22363 GCA_038817995.1 Bathyarchaeia archaeon
TCCACGCCTCCTACACAATCAACTCTGGACTAATCACCTTGTATGGACTCATAGCACGAACTGGAACAACCGTCATAGCATATTCGCTTGCAGCCATAGCACACTGAATCAGAAACAGCGGCAAGCCGTTGCGCACACGCTTAATGTATTCCTTAACGGCTACTTGGCGCTGCTCTGGGGTCATGGCCGGAGTTATAGCCCTATACAGGTATGGCATTATAATGCGCATCCAATAGCTCCAGTTCATCACACCCTTGGCAAACTCACGGTTCCAGATGTCTCCGCCCTTCAATGCTTCGGTTGCCTTCGTCTGCATCTTGCCAGCTACACGCCCAACATCCAAACCCGTCGCAATCTTGGACACCACACCTACCTCCTACACTTTTGCACTTCTACACTTGTACACTTCAGATATATAAAATTAAATGCAAACACAATCTTTACAATGTAAGAAACCAGCCAAAAACAACCTTAAAACAACATCAAAAACAACCACCCCACAACCCACCCCACAACCCAAAAACCACCAAACCCAACCAAACACAACCTTAACAAACACCAAAAAACTTATAACTCAAATGCAAACACGCACATGCACGTGCACATGGACCCGAAAAACCGTGAGCTAATAGCCCAAATGCTCATTTCAACAGTTAAAGATGCAAACGCTCAGTATGTGGTGATAACTCCAAGCCAAGTGACCTTTGTGCAAGATGATATTCATGTTATTACAGTCCAGAACGTCGAAGGTAAATCAATAATTAAAGAGGTTGCCTAATGCAGTCGAAAAAGGATCGCGCCAAAGTCGGGCGAGAAAAGCTTCAGCGAATAATTGATATGTGCAAGGCTGTTGAGGAGCGCAGTCTTGACCCCTTTTTGGTTGATGTAGACGAAATAATAAGGGTTGTAAGGGAGTTTTTCCCGGACTGGGAACAGCCCGAAGACCTATGTTTGGACGCTGAAGTCATAAACCGCCTCGCCTCAGTCATAAAGCTTCAAAGTGAATGGGTTAAGCATCGTTCTACAACCCTTTACACGGATCCCTTTCTCTTAGAAGAGAAAGTAAAAGCCTTGGATAAAGAAGCCATTGTGGAAGCTTTCCTTGGGGCTTGGCATCCGATTGTTGAGCTTGAACAGATTTCTCTCCACAGCTTGAAGGAGGCACTGCTTTACTGGGAAAGTCTTCCACCATTGAAGGATAGATGGAAAGAATTTCCATCGCCAGAAAAAACCGGTGGTGCCGTCTCCCGCGAGGAGCTTCTAAGACTTAAGATTTTGCGAGACAAAGCCTTCACAGAAGAGTTGGAAAGCTTTTGGAACGAGTTGAAACGGACGGTGGCGGAGAGAGGTGAGAACGGCAAAATTCGGTACTGGGATTTTGTTGGAGCAGAAACCTACGAGGAAACCGTTTACAGAGCCTTCTTGACAAGTTTTCTCGTGACCTATGGCTACGCAACTCTTGAGGTTTACCCTTTAGAGGAAGAAATATTCATCAAACCGTTCGAAAAACAGCAGAAGCGAACAGCCAAAAAGCAGTTAGTTTCGCTGCCCATAGCCATAACTTGTGAAGAGTGGGAAAAATGGAGGGAAAGGGTTAAAGCCAAATGAGCAAGCGAAAAGCTGTTTACGCCAGCAAAATTAAACGCGCCGTCCACATGCTCTTTTACCGTCGCCACAAAAAGCCCGGTGTAAAAGGATGGGAGCTCCGCAAAACTTTAGGTTCCGATTACCCAAAGGTGCTTAGTATACTGGACGAATACTTGAAGCCCTTAGACCTTCAAGTTAAAACCGTTTTTGAAAAGGAAAAACCGCGCTCTGAAAAACCGACGTTGGAAGAACTGGACAAGGCGAGATTCTACATAACGTTGCGGGGCGACCTAACACCTAAAGAGGCGAAGATGGTTGGATGGCGAATAGACGACTTGGCTGGATTAGCCATAACAATAGCCTACATAATCTCGAAAAAAGGTAAAGCGCCCCGCAAAGAGGTGGAAGAACTTTTGCGTGAAAAACTGCCCGGCTGGAAGGCAAGCCTAAACATAGACCGTTACATAAGGTATGGTTATATTTCCCAAGATGAAAACGAACAATTGTACCTAGACTGGCGAACACACGCAGAAGTAGACCAGAAAGCACTGATAGAACTTCTTCTGTCGAAGTGAGTTTTACCTTCTAACTTTGCGGTATAAAAAGGCTATAAAGACAACGACCATTATAGCGACCAAAGCTAAAAGGGGACTTCCCAAAAACTGGTCTGTGATGGAACTTTTCTCAGCGTGAACCCAACTGATTAAGGTGCATGTCGAAAAGAGGACGTAAGCAACAAATCTTAAACTTCTTTTCAAGCACTTCGCCCCCAAAAGCTCCTTTTGAGCGTTTTAGAGTATGCTAACGTTTTGTATCTGGAAGTAACGCCTTACAAGCATGCGGAGGCGTTCAGCGTTTCTACCGTTTTTGCCTATGGCGACGCCCTTGTCCCGAGGGTGAACTGTTACCACTGCTATCGTTTTTCCGTCAGGCCTCTCTGTTATTCTAACTTCTTGAACAGTGGCTGGTTTTAAGGCGTTTTTAATGAACTGGACAGGGTCGTCTGAGTATTCAATTATTTCATGTTTTTTGCCCGTCATGCGCTCCAAAAGCCTTATGTTTCTTCCGCCCTTTCCTATGGCTGCGCCCAAGTCGCCTTCTTTAACAACGAAGATTACGCGGCCTTGTTCTTCGTCAACTATACAGTCTTTAACGCTGGCACCGCTTATGCTTTCGAAGAGGGCTATATATTTCATTTCTGTGGTTGTGAATTTTATGCCGCTTGTCATTCGCTTCCTCCGGACTCTGTTTCTGTTTCAGTTTCCACTAATCTAAGGATTTCTGAATCACCGGGCTCTCTTATAGTTAACGCCGAAACAATGAAGGGTTTTCCACAAACCATGGCAAGGTCCGTTGATGTGCCCTTGTAAACAATCAAGGGAATGCGGGAAAGCTTACAGTAATATTCAAGGTCGCTGCGAATTTCTTTGGGACAGTTGGAGGCTATTATGATCATTTTTGCCCTCCCAGTTTTTGCGCTTTGTATGGCGAAGTTTGCTCCAAAGTAAACTTTTCCGGTTTTTACTGCCGTGGCTATAGCCTTGTCTATGTCAATGCCGCTCATTGCTTTCCTCCTTAAATTCAGACGTGGACATGAACAATTCCACGAGTCCGGTGCCAACGGGTATGGATTGCCCAACTATAACGTTTTCAGTCACGCCCTCCAAGGGGTCGCTTTCTCCGCGAACCGCCGCTTCAACAATGTTTGGTACCGTTATTTCAAAGGCTGCTCTGGCTAGAACGCTGGCCTTTTTGCCGCTCACGCCATGCCGCCCTATTTGTTGCACCTCACCCGTGAACGTCATCATGTCCGCCACAAGCATGACATGGCGTATGTCAACGTCTAAGCCTTGCTCGTCTAAAACGCTCTTAGCCTCATGTATCAACGCGTTTCTCGCAGCCTCTATTCCAAGAGTTTTAGCGATTTCATGAATATTGTTGGTTGTCGTCCTTGTAGCGTCTACGCCATAAACTTCCAAGACCTTGGGGAGATTAGAACCATCAGTTCTGATGACCCATTCACCATGCTCCTCTGTCACCAGCACTCGCTTTATTCCCGGGATTCCCTTGATGTAGAGGGCGGAAACCTTGTTCAACAATTTCTTGAGGACTTCTGGTTTCTTGGGCTTGATGTGGATGTGGTTTCCACTAATCTTTACGTTGCAGTTCGCTATTTTCACCTTGTCTTTCAGCTCCTGTAACGTGACGCCGCGGTCCTCCATCATGGTTTTACTTAGTTCCACAACGATTTCTTCGCGCACCGGATCCTGATAGATTGCCTGTGCAATGTCTTCTAAGGTTGTGTAAAGTATGTTCCGTGCAATCTTTACGGCGGCTTCGCGGCTCTTCCTGTGCTTTTCATCCAAATAAATAACCATGACAGGTGTGGACGGCACTCTTCTAGCGTCCACAATCTCTATGAGCCTCGGCAAGCCTAAGGTTACGTTTTGTTCTCTTACACCGGCGTAGTGGAAGGTTCTAAGCGTCATTTGTGTGCCCGGTTCGCCAATGGATTGAGCTGAAACTACGCCTACAGCCTCACCGGGCTCCATTTGGGCACGCTTGTAATGTTCAACGGTTAACTCTACAACCTTGTCAATGCCTTCTTTGCTTAGTTTGGCTTCATTTAAACCTTGCCTCAGCTCTTCTACTAGAAGAGGGGTAAGCTCGCTTTCAACTTCCTTAAGCTTTTGTTTAATGTATTCAGCGGGGGCTGGTTCGCCCCTCTCCATTCCAATTCTTACTTGCTCGATAAGTCTGCTGACATTTACAGCTTTTCCGTGGTCGCTTTTAGCCGGGTCAACACCATCCTCGCCGTATTTGAACTGGATAATATCACCTGTAGAGCTTCGCACGGTTCCATCATATTCTAGGCGGAGGTGCTCAAGCGCGTTTATCAGACGCCTCTGCATGTAACCGCTCTGCTGTGTCCGAACAGCCGTGTCTACTAAACCTTCTCTTCCTCCCATGGCGTGGAAGAAGAATTCTATCGCGTCAAGCCCCTTTTGATAGGAAGAGTAAACGAAGCCCCGCGCTTTGGGCGTGGGATCATCGGGTTTAAAGTGGGGCAATGCGCGGCCTATATAACCCCTCATTATTCGTTTACCACGAACTGACTGCTGTCCAACACACGCACTCATTTGCCCAATATTTAAAGCTGATCCTCTTGCACCAGTGCGCGTCATAATGATGCCAGCGTTTTCAAGGGTAAAGTCTTCTTCTGCAACTTTGCCGGCTTCATCTCTCGCCTTTGCCAACGCGTCCATAACATAGATTTCAAAAGTATCTTCAAGGGTTTGCCCCGGGAGAGGTTGCAATGTGCCATTGCGGTAGCTTTCTATGAGTTCGCTTATCTTTTTCTCAACCTTCTCCATGATTTTTCTGATCTTGTTTTCCGCTTGAGGTGAAAGAACAAGCTCCTCATAGGAGTATGAGAAGCCCCTCATGGTCAAGAAAAGCTTCAAAAGCCTTGTGACTTTGTTCAAAAACTCGCGTCCAGCCTCTGTGCCATAATCTTTTATTATTCTATGCAGGAGACTTTCAGACTGCTCTGCGCCTATGGCGCGCCTGTCAATTACGCCACATTTTAGTTCGCCATTCTTAATCA
This sequence comes from Bathyarchaeia archaeon, assembly GCA_038817995.1. GTDB lineage: Archaea > Thermoproteota > Bathyarchaeia > Bathyarchaeales > Bathycorpusculaceae > DRVP01. Next base: position 5,195 of record JAWAZC010000018.1, read on the forward strand.
CAACGTAAGCATCGTATGGACATTCCTCTTTCAAACACCTAGGACATCCATGGCAGATGTTCGCCTTCAAAGCATAGTTAAAGTCTTTGGGAAGGAACAGGCTGAAAATCTGTTTGCCGCTCCAGAGAGGTTGTGGATCCTTAATTTCAGGTTCGGGCAGGGGGCCCTCGTATCCAGCAGCAACAAGCAATCTACAAACTTCGTCTTTTGTGAGATAGTTTGACTTTCTCGTAAATATGTAGGCGGCCGTTATGAAATCCCTTATCGCCCCAATTATTGGGCCTCCGAATCTCGGAGAAAGTATTTGGTCCTGAACTTGCATCAGTAACCGCGCTTCTGTTTGAGCTTCCTCGCTCTGTGGGACGTGTAAGTTCATTTCATCGCCGTCGAAGTCAGCGTTGTACGGTGGGCAAACACAGAGGTGAAGCCTAAACGTCTTGTATGGTAGAACCCTTACGTAATGCGCCATTATGGACATTCTATGAAGTGATGGTTGACGGTTGAAGATGGCTATGTCGCCGTCGCGGAGGTGCCTTTCAACGATAAACCCGGGTTCAAGGGCTTCAGCGATTTTCTCACGATCAGTAACAAATTCAAGTCTTATGCGTTTACCATCAGGACGAATAATATAGGCTGCACCTGGATACTTGAACGGCCCGTTTATAACAAGCTTCCGCATCTCATCAATGTTCCACGGCGTCACTTTTTCGGGAACCGTCAACCGCATTGCAACTTCAATAGGCACGCCAACCTCATTTATATCAAGGTTTGGATCTGGAGAAATTACTGTGCGCGCTGAGAAGTCAACCCTTTTTCCTGAAAGGTTGCTTCTGAAGCGGCCCTCTTTACCCTTAAGTCTCTGAGAAAGCGTTTTTAGAGCTCTGCCTGAACGGTGTCTGGCTGGTGGTATTCCAGAAGCCTCGTTGTTAAAGTATGTTGTAACATGGTATTGGAGAAGTTCTGCCAAGTCTTGGATTATGAGGGTTGGTGCCCCAGCCTCCATGTTTTCTTTCAGCCTTTGATTAATCCGGATGATGTCTACAAGTTTGTGGGTTAGGTCGTCTTCTGAACGTATGCCAGACTCTAGCGTTATAGATGGCCTAACATAGACGGGTGGAACGGGCAATACTTGAAGAACCATCCATTCTGGTCGGGCGTTTTTTGGGTCGAAGCCTAAAAGTTCAAGGTCCTCGTCTGGTATGCGCTCAAGCCTCTCCCTAACCATGCTCGGCGTCAAAACTTGAGAACCGCTGCCTGGTATTTCCTCACTGAACTTGGTTGGCTTTTCAAAAGTTATCTTAAACTGTGGTGCATTACAGTGGGGACACGTTTTCGCCCTGATCTCTTGAATAACCCGTTTAAAAACTTCGTCTGGAACCGCCCCCAAGAGTTGGCGAGTTCGTTCAATTCTGGCCTTCAGCTTGTTAATGGCGTCGTCTGATAGGAGAATCCTCCCACAATTTCTGCACGTAACTCTTAAAAGGTCGTAGATTATTCGTGCAAACTCTATATGAATTACGGGAACAGCAAGCTCGATGTGGCCAAAGTGGCCGGGACAACGGGCCGCGGTGTTCCCACATGTTTTGCATCTTTGCCTTGGTTCAAGGGTGCCGAGTCTCCCATCCATAAGCCCAGCGGTTATAGGCGCGCCGTCCTCATCGTAAGTGTCCGGTGTCTGGATTTCAACCACGGAGAGCTTGCGTATTTCTTGTGGAGAAAGAATTCCGAAGCGAATTTCGTCAACAACTTTTTGGGCCACTAGTTCTTCAACCGCCATTTTAGGCCCTCTCCTTAAGCTTCAGTCTAGGAGCTATACAAAGGCTCATAAGCTCCTGCAAGAGAAGCTTGAAGGCATAAGACACTGTGACAGGCGATATTTTTGCTTTATCCTCGCACAGCCTACAAACATATTTCCTTTGTTTAATGTCGTAGTATGCTATATAACCGCAATTTTCACACACAAAAAGTGTGTATTTGTCCGATTCCTCCAAAAGCCTGTCATGAAGAAGCATGGCTGCGCCGTGTCCGATTAGGCAGTCTCGCTCCATCTCCCCAAACCTTAACCCTCCTCCTCTTGCTCTTCCTTCGGTTGGCTGCCTTGTCAACATTTGCACCTGTCCCCTAGCTCTAGCATGTATCTTGTCTGCAACCATGTGGTGCAGCTTCTGGTAGTAAACAACCCCAACAAATATGTCCGCAACAAACTTTTCGCCCGTAACACCGTTGTAGAAGACCTCTCGACCAGTATGGCTGAAACCAAGCTTTATTAAGGCTTTTCTTAATTCCTCAGCTTTCTCATTCGAAAAGGGTGTACCGTCTACGGGTTTTCCCCTTAAAGCTGCAACTTTGCCAGCGATGGACTCAACAAACTGTCCAATAGTCATCCTTGAAGGGATAGCATGCGGGTTTATTATTATGTCCGGGACTATACCATCCTCTGTGAAGGGCATGTCCTCTTGTGGGACAATAAGCCCGATGACTCCTTTTTGGCCGTGACGAGAAGCAAATTTGTCTCCTAACTCTGGGATTCTCTGGTCTCGAACCCTGACCTTTACAAGTTTGCTTCCCTCGCCCGATTCTGTTATGAAAACCGCGTCTACAATGCCTGTTTCAGAGGGCCTCATGTCCACCGACGTGTCCCGCATGGAGGGCCCTTTAACTTCAAACTCCTTATATTCCTCAAGAAATCTCGGCGGGCTTGTTCTGCCTATTAGGACGTCGCCGCCGGAAACCTGCGCTTCAAGACTGATTATGCCATCGGGTTCTAACAGCCTATAGTACTGTTCGCCTCGGAACCCTCGTATGCCTGGTTCTGGTATAGTAAACTTGTCTTTTAGTCCACCCATGTATTGACGACATTCAGCTTCGTATATGCGGTAGAACGTGGAGCGGGCTAAGCCCCGTTCTATTGAGGCTTTATTGAATATTAAAGCGTCTTCCATGTTATAGCCTTCGTAGGATAAAACTGCCACTATGCAATTCTGCCCAGACGGACGGAGCTTGTAACCCATAATATCCATGAGGGCTGTTTCAACTAAAGGAGCCTGCGGATAATGGAGGATGTGGGATCTTGAATCCACACGGAATGGGAAGTTTGTGGCATAAACGCCCAGCGCCTGTTTTGCCATTGCCGCCTGATAGGAGTTCCTTGGCGACTGGTTATGTTCAGCATAGGGTATTGTTGAAGCGCATATTCCCAGAATCGTGTAAGTTGTAATTTCCATGTGCGTGTGTTCCGGAGTCAGTTCCTCTGGGCTTAGGGCTATGTAGGCGTTTTCCTCTTCTTCCGCATCCAAATACTCGACTATGCCGTTTTTAACAAGGTCTTCCCACGTCCAATCGCCTCTAGCCACCTTTTCAATGTGCTCCCGTTGAAGCTTGAGGACACCATTTTCGACTATGAGTAGAGGACGCCTCACACGTCCCTCGTCGCAGTTTACATAAACCTCGTCCCTATCACTGTTAGTCCCTTTTGGGAAATATGCTACATTGACTTCTGTGGATATTTCACCCGTTCTTCTTCTGCGCCTAAACTCTTGAATAAGCTTTTCAGGAGCGGTGCAATAGCCTACAATATTTCCATCAACGAAAACCTTTGCTCCATAACGCTTCAAAGTTTCATTTGCTTCGTAAACGGGTGTGACACCCATACCGTACAAAACTTGTTTAATTTTTTCAGGGTTCACACCCACGGAGATGCAGGCGGATAATGCTAAGTTTTTAACGAGACCGCAGTTTGACCCTTCAGGGGTTTCGTTGGGACATAACCGTCCCCAATGGGTTGGATGAAGGTCTCTCGCTTCGAAGTTTGGTTGACTTCTACTGAGCGGTGACTGAAGCCTCCGTAGGTGACTTAACGTTGACAGGTAGTTTGTCCTGTCCAAAAGTTGTGTTACACCAACACGTCCTCTTCCCCAGTTTCCGGTTGCTAATGCATGTTGAAGCCTTTCAGTGATTATTCCTGGACGAACTGCCGCGGAAACAGTTATTATTGGCCCTTTTACTCCGATCCTTTCAAGTTGATATTTTATGTCCCTTACGAGGTTTCGGAAAGCCACACGGAAAAGGTCTGCCAAAAGGGGACCAGCAAGCCTCAAACGTTTGTTCTTGAAGTGGTCCTTGTCATCTGGCTTTCTCCTCCCAAGCTTCAATTCTATGACTCTGCAAGCCATTTCGCCCAAAAATATGGCTTTGTCTCTTCTGCTTTGGCTTGTTCTTCCCAAGTGAGGTAGGAAGTTTTTGTCTATTGCTGCTTCAGCTTTTTGTATGCGATACTCCTCAACTTGCCCGTGGGCCACGCGGTTACCAATGTATAGTATTGCTTCTCTAACAGTGTCGACCCCTGCAGCTTTTTCAAAAGAAGGTTCCAACTCGCTTTGTATTTCCTCGTCAAGCGAAACGGCTTCAGCAATTTCTTTGTCCGACTCCAGTCCCAGTGCACGCATAACAATTACAAACGGGATATCAGTTGGCACTCCAGGCATTGTAACGTATAAGGCGCCGTCGGGCTTCATTTTAAGTTCTATTCGAGCCCTAAAACCGACGGTTGTAGAGAACAGTTTGGCTTGATAAACTGGTGTCGCGCCTTTCTCGTCTATATCCACTATGATGCGGTTTGGAGCCAAATCTTCCATAGCCACTATTACACGTTCAGAACCGTTCACGATAAAGTAGCCGCCTGGATCGTCAGGGTCTTCCCCGCACGCGATAAGTTCTTCACGAGAAAGCTGCGACAGGAAGCATAGCTTGGACTTTAACATTACAGGTATGTTTCCAATAAAAACCAGTTCAGTGTCCTGCTCTCTGCCGTCCACGACGGGAGTCATTTCAAGGGCGATGGGAGCCGCATAAGTCAAGTTGCGGAGCCTAGCCTCTATAGGGTAGATTTCATGTTTTGTCCCGTCAACCTCTGTCACGTAGGGACCGCTTATTCGCGTTTGCGGATCTATTATCCAAACCTGTCCAAGCTTAACCTTGTAGGGGCACTCTGGAACCTCTATTGGAATTTCGCCCACTTCGTCTATGATTTCTTGCAAACCGTGGTCTATGAACTCGTTGTATGAGTCTAAATGTTGGCGGACAAGCCCCTTTTCTTTGAAAAACGCTCTTAACAATATGTTAGCGTCTTCCCTTGAAAACTCAACTTTGGCCATTTTTAACAACCTCACAACTACAACATTCAATTAGACGGTTTAGGGGTAATGGGGAACCCTTCAAACTTTTCAATTTCCTCCAGATTGGGTCATCCAGATTAAAAAGTCTCCGATATATTGAAGCTAAACTCGTAAAACTACACAGCTTACTAATAAACTTTTTCATCAGAAAATTCAGATTAACCCCTAAGCCATATTAAAATTTAAACGCTCACTAGCGGTTTTACTGGAAAACGTTGCGTAAAGCAATGGTGCAGGGAGCGGGTAATGCTTAAATCTTAATTATCTATTTTCAAATTTGGGCGGCGGTAGCCAAGCCAGGTCAAAGGCGGAGGACTCAAGATTGGTGTTTAACGGCTGGACCCCTATGAGCCATCCTCTCCCGTAGGGGTTCGCCGGTTCAAATCCGGCCCGCCGCACCAACTTCAAAATACGCTAAATTTTGCATGTGAATATACTTGTCAAGAGTTCGCCGTGCCACACCTTACGTTCGTTTACCACTGCCACGCCTGCGTTTTCCGTTGCTTCCCTAAACCTTTTCGAGGCAGCCGTAATTAAGACAAGAGTTGCTTCTGGAAATTTTGCCTTCAACGTGCAGAGAAAACGCTCGTAAAGCCTGCGAACGCCTTCTTTTGGGTTTGCCCTCAATCCATAGGGGGGGTTCACAACGATTAAGTCGAAATCCACGTTCGGATAGTTTTCGACGCGGGTGGCGTCCCCCATTTGGAAATGTATCTTTTCGTACACTCCAGCCTTTTTTGCGTTTTCAATACCACCCTGCATGTGCTTTGCAAATTTCTCCATGGCGTATATGATGGAGGGTTTTCTTGGCTCTTTAAGCTCTTCTGTCAATACTTCGGCTCTAAACTTTTCAAACTCTTCTTGGCTGCAAAGTTTAAGTTTAAGAAAAGCGAAGTCGCTTCGCCATTTGCCGGGTGGAATGTTGTTAGATTCTAGGGCTGCCTCTATTGGGATTGTGGCACCGCCGCACATGGGATCAAGCAAAGAGTTGACTGAAGGCCATCCGCCTATTTTCAACATAGCCGAGGCAATTGTCGGTTTTAACGCTGCCGGATGGTTGTAAACACGGTAGTGGCGCTTGTGTAAAGAAGCTCCAGTTGTGTTTATGCCCATGAGAAACTCGTCGGCTCTTACAAGGCAGTAGATTTCAACGTCCGGCTCGTCAAGGTTTACCTTTAACCTTTTGCCTACCGTGCTGGCGTATGAATCTATTATGGCTTGCCCAACAACCCGTGAAACATCCATGCTTGTGAAGTTGTGAACGCCTATTCTCTGGGTTCTAACAGCGAAAGACTGGCTTGGATCAATTATCCATGTGTAGTCCAAACTTTTGGCAAGTTTGTAGATATCTTCTAGCTTTTCAAACTTTAAGTGGCAAAGCTGAACGAAAAACTTGTTTATGGTTCTGGCTTTAAGGTTTAAAAGGTAGATGTCGGATACGCAGCCTTCGAAGACTATGCGGCCAATATCCTCAAAAGCTTTGGTGTGCACTAAGCTTTCAACTTCTTTTATTGCTATATCTTCCAGACCTATAACCGTTGTTGCGAAAAACTGAAGCCTTTTCATCGCCGTAAAAAATAACATTTTAAGGGTTCCTTTAACGCTTACTATTGAAGACCTTTTGCTGGTAAGAAATATATCTGACGTTGCGCTTTTGAAACTCTTCAAAGGCGAAAATTGAATGGAGCTTGTCAAAAAAATACTGACGCTTAAAAAGGAAAAGAAAGCGGTTATTCTAGCCCACAACTATCAAAGGCCGGAGGTTCAAGACATAGCGGACTATGTGGGCGACAGTGTGGAGCTCAGTAGAAAAGCCATGGAAGAAAAAGACGCTGAAATCATTGTTTTTGCAGCCGTAGACTTTATGGCTGAAACAGCAGCCATTCTGAATCCAAACAAGAAAGTTTTGCTGCCCTCAATCGGAGCCCGCTGCCCCATGGCTCAAATGTTAACTGTTGATGAGATTAAAAGGTGGAAAGTGCTTTACCCTCTAGTACCGGTGGTTTTGTACGTTAATACACTTGCTGCAGCCAAGGCTTATTGTGACGTTTGCTGCACTTCTGCAAACGCTGTAGAAGTTATAAATGCTTTAAACGCTGAAACCGTGCTTTTTGGACCAGACCGAAACTTAGCTGAGTATGTTCAGGAAAAAACCGGCAAAACGGTTATTCCAATTCCTGAACGCGGCTTTTGCCCAACTCACCTACTTTTCCATCCAGAGGAAGTACAGATATTAAAGATGGAATATCCAGACGCTGTTGTTATGGTTCATCCGGAGTGCAGTGCTGAGATGCGGAAGATAGCTGACTTTGTGGGCAGCACATCTCAAATGTGTAAGTATGCCAAGGAAAACCAAGCGAAAACCTTTATTGTAGCAACCGAGGAGGGACTTTTGCACCGTTTGAGGAAGGAGAATCCGGGCAAACGTTTCATTTTGGCTTATGAAGGTGCCATTTGCCCCAACATGAAGCTGAACACTCTCGAAAGGATTTACCTAGCCCTTAAAGAGGAGAAACACGTGGTCACAGTTCCCGAACCGATAGCAAGCAAAGCGCGAAAAGCCATTGAAAAAATGTTTGAATTAACAAGTCGGTGAAGCATGGCAAATTAGAGAGAAACAATCATTGTTTTGAGGAGTTTAACACCTCTTTTCGATGAAAGTTCGTCGCTCAACCTCCGTATTTCAGAAGCATCCCCCTTGACGGCGATAGCCTCCAAACAGTCTCTTTCAGTCAAGTGGACATGCATTGTTGAAGATATTATGTTGGCATAATTGTGCTGCACGTCCGTTAAAGCATCCTCCAAACCTCTGACTTCATGATCGTACAACAACATTAACACCCCGGCTTGGGGTCCTTTTTCCTCCTGAAGCCACTTACGCTCAGAAATGAAAAGCCTAACAGCGTCCTGAATGGCTTTTGAACGGTTTTCGTAGCCCATCTTGCGAATAACATCATCAAAATCTTCTAGGAGTTCAGGAGGGAACGTGACGCTCACTCGCACTATTTTCTCCCTTTTAGCCATAAGGATCACTCTATTTAAGGATTTTAGTTATGAAGCATAAAGTTTTTATGGAGCTTGGTATTACCTTTTTATTCAAAAGTATTACGGAAATGACTATGTACATCAAAACTTCAGACATCGCAACGATAGCCACCTTTTCAGCCATGTGGGTTGTTCTAAACCTGACGGTGGGACCGTTAGGTTTCACATTGCTCCGACTGCCCGTACTCTGCGACTTCTCCGTCTATTTTACTCTACTGCTGGCCACGTGGGTCTCCAACAAAATGGGTGTGCCCTCAATGGTCGGACTAATCGGCTCTTTAATAGTGATGGCTTTGAGGCCGCCTTCAACACAGATGTGGGGCTTTCTTGCCTCAACAATACTCTTCGACATTTTAATGACGCTCTGTAGACATGAAATCCGCCTTAAACCATACAATATCGCGGTAACATCTATAGCCACAATGGTGTCTGCATACTTTGCAGGAGTGATCATCGGCGCCATTTTCATGAGCATGACGCTGGAGCGGGCGCTGACCTTTTGGGGCATCTGGCACTTGGTAGGCGGGTTGATAGGCTTGGCGGCGGCTATACCGGTGATCGGAGCTCTTGAAAGGGCTGGTGTGAAGGGGATAAAAGGTGCTTGACGATAGAGAAGCCTTGATGTTGGATGTCAAAAACGCTGAAAAGCTTCACGGGCACCTTGGACCGTTTCTGGTTATAGGTGTGAAAATGGCAAGGATGGCGAAGAAAGCTCTAAACTTGAACCAAGCCAATCAATGGGACCTGCGGGTTTTTGCAGAACTTCCATTAGAAACTCCTTTTTCATGCATCCTCGACGGCATCCAAGCGACAACCCGTTGCACTGTTGGAAACAGAAGGCTCAAGATAAGGAACTCCAACGGCAACATGACAGCAGTCTTTAAAAGCCGAAACAAAATCCTAAAAGTTCGCGTGAAACCTCACTTGGTGAAAACGTTGAGGCAACAGCTATTGGAAGGCGTATCAAACGAAAAACTTGCTTGGGCATTAGCCAACACGCCGGAAGACCAAATGTTTGATGTGGAAACAGATAAAAGCGCGGCGCCCTAAATCATCTTCCGCTGCAAATGGGCAACAAAGAGGATTTGGAAATAGCTAAAAAGGAACTTCACACGAAAGATTTAACGCTTGTAGTGGTGAAAAATGCTGATGTGCTTTTTGAAAGCAGAGGCCAAGGAGTTTCCACTTTCCTAGAAGCCTTGGAAAAACTCGGAAAAAGAATAAAAGGTGCTTCGGTTGCAGACAAAGTCGCCGGAAAAGCCGTGGCGTTGCTGTGCATATATGCTGAAGTAAAGGCAGTTTACGCTGTAACCCTAAGCCTTAGTGCAAAAAGAACTCTTGAAAAATACGGCGTTTATTTCGAATGGGAAAAGCTTGTGAAACAAATATTGGATGCTTCTGGGGTCAGCGTCTGCCCTTTCGAAAAAGCCACTTTGGATATTGAAGCTCCAGAAGAGGCTTATGAAAAAATCAAAACAGTAATGGAAGCCTTAAAAGGAAGAGACAAAACGGATGGACAGTGAACACGAAGAGTTTATATCCGCCGAAGATGATGAACTAAAGCACATAAGGGAAAGAAAGCTCCACAAACTGCTGAAAAGAGTTCAGGAGAAAAAGAGTTTGAGCACCCAAGTGGTCCACCTTACAGATTCAAATTTTGACGATGTAATTAGCAAAAACAAGTTGGTTTTAGTTGACTTTTACGCGGACTGGTGCATGCCTTGCAGAATGATGGCGCCCGTCATTGAAGAGTTGGCCAAAGAATTTGCTGGCAAGGTTTTGGTTGGGAAAATCAATGTGGATGAAAACCCCAAAACAGCGGATCGATTCCAAGTCTTCAGTATCCCAACCATAGTAATCATTGAGTCGGGCAGAGAGGTTGACAGAATAATTGGTTTCGTTCCAAAAAGCCGGGTGGAAGCCAGTCTCAAGAAGTATTTAGAGTGAAAGCCCATGGAGATTTCAGAACGTCGCGTAATAGGCGCGTTGCTTCTGCTTTTGGGGGTTACTATGTTTGCAGTAGGCTTGTACACTGGGCAATTGAACGTTGTCCTTGAACTTTTAAGGAAGGCTTTCTCAACTTAGGAAAACTGTTAATTCCGTAAATTTTAAACTTAAGTGCAAGAGGTAGCGTGCAATGTGCCCAAAAATTGAGAGTGAAAATGGAGAAAGAGGGGCAATTCTTGAAGTTGCCAAGTTCATGCAAGTCGCTGCAAGAACAGCACCGAAAGCAGCGGGAATAGACGATATCTTAACACTGGTTGTTTACGGGGAAGAAAAGGAGGCTATTGCTCAAAAAATGGAGGAAATAGCTGAAGAAAGAAAGATTGACGGTTTTAAACGTGACGCAAAAAACGTGAGAGACTCAGAAGCCGTAGTCCTAATAGGGGTTAGGGGCAACAAAAGTATAGGACTTAACTGCGGTGCGTGCGGCTATGGGTCATGCATGGAATTTGAAGAAGCCCAAAAGAAAACTGGTCAAGATTTCGTCGGGCCAACATGCCTGTTTAAGGCTTTAGACCTTGGAATAGCTCTGGGCTCCGCTGTGAAAATAGCTAGCCTCCTCAACATTGACAATAGGATAATGTACCGCGTGGGTGCGGCTGCATTAAAAATGGGTCTTATGGCAGAAGCCACCATCGCCATGGGGATACCGCTTTCAGCGAAAGGCAAAAACATTTATTTTGACAGAAAATGGCCTTAGCGGCTCATTTTCTCATACATTTTTTCTAAAGTCCATTTCACGCTTGACTTCAGCTCCTTCAAACGTTCAGAGTCAAAGTTTTTAACGTGAATTTCACGGATGAAATCGCCTTCCCTTATGATATTGTAAGTGAATATTTCTTCTGGCTTAAGTTTCCCAGTCTTGACCAGCTCGCTGTCTTTCTGTTGCATTTTGGCTAAAACCCTTTCAACGAGAAACTGGTTAAACGGCGGCGTGTTCACGCTGAAGTTTTTGTCCTCCGCTGGAACTATTCTTAGAAAGTTGTCTCCAACATAAAGTTTGGCAAGAAGCTCTCCCGATGCAGTTTTCAGAGATACAACCTCTTTAAACTCTGGCATAGGCGCCACTACAGGCACTTGCGCCGAGATATACGGAGACGGTTGAGTTGCCTCTTCCATCGTTGCCGCTGCAGGCGGCACGGCTTCCGCTGTCGGAGGTTTTTTGACAATATCAGCCCGTTTAAATCCCTTAGCCAGCAAGATTGAGTTTATGGTTTCAAGAACCGTTTGGAGTTCTTTAAGTTCGGATTCAAGCCTTTCAATTCTCTTTTCAACTCTTTTTTTAAAGGAAAGAAGTCGCTTAATCTCCTCTGCCTCTTCAGCCATGCCTACCCACAGTCAGATATTATGCTGTGTTTCTGTTTATCAAGTCTTTGATCGTCTCGGGCTATGTGATTTCAGTTAGCGTGTTCTCCAAGCCATGCTTTAAACAAGCATACTCTTCAAGCTTAACGCCAAACTCGCTTTCAAGAAAACGTTCAAACTCACGGAAAACCGGGCTATCCGTGTGATTCAGTTTAAGGCAAGCGTTTTCCCCCTTCATTATCGGGCTTAAGTCGTATAATGCTACTTTCTTCGAAAAATCTGGGTTTTCAAGGAAGATATTAACAAGATTTTCAGGCGGGGTTTCAGAGAAAAGCCACGCTATATACGAAGCCTTAACAACACGATAAGATAAGCCTTCACGAACCACACATTTTCTGTTAATAACTATACTCTTAAAAGATGATGGGTGAACACTCTTAGCCCAGAGAAAACTGTGATATTCATTCTCAGTTTCAATCCAATCTTCGCTTTCGGTAGTTCTCCAGCCACGAAGTTTACACAACTCCTTAAATTTTCTTAGAATCTCCAACACTTGTGAAACTTTCATTTTAAGCACCACTAATTCTACAAGAATCCTATAGAATAATCTTCTATCCACAAATTTAAATTTATTTGTCAGCTTATCCGCAAAAATGTAGGAATTAGGTTTAAAAATTGAAAGATTGTAGGCAAATAGAGTTTTTTCAAACAATTATCCGAGACCACGCGTAAACGTAATCTAATCATAAACTTTTCGGAATTTAGGATCATTTTTCCACATTTCTCCGACGATAAACAAAATATATTCGAAAACCGAACAATATAAGTCAAGAAGGCGTCTGAATTGAGAGTAAAAAACAACAGCTTTACATTGGATTCAATAGATATCAAAATTTTAGAGCTACTGCAGGAGGACGCGAGACAAACATACACGGAAATAGGGAGGCGTCTTGGAATAGCCCATTCCACAGTTTATGATCGAATAAAGCGCATGGAAAACTATGGTATTATAAAGAAGTACACAGCTTTGGTGGACGCGGAGAAAGCTGGAGCGAGGAATATAACTGCCATCATGACCGTCTACACAGACCCAAAGGAAAGCGAAAAAGTCGCTGAAAAGCTTTGCAGCATCCCCCAAGTCCTTGAAGTCTACACATCCCTGTCCGAGGAACTTCAAATAATAGCCAAAGTCATAGCTGAAAATCAGGAAAGCCTCCACGATTTTGTTGCCACCGCCGTTGCACCGCTTCCAGGAGTCCTACGAATAAGAACTTCTGTGATCACGAAAAAGTTTAAGGAAACTCAACCTTTAATAGTGAATGATCCGAAAAAGTTAACACCAACAACAAACAATGAAAATAAACAAGTAGAATTAAGGTGAGAAACGGAAGTGAAAGATAAACTAGAAATAAAAGCGTTAAAAACGGTTCCAAGAGAGAAAGCCTTCTACTTCTTCACTTCAATAGGAAACTATACGGGTGAAAGTGCCTCCTCACTGAAAGAGTTCATGGAAAAAATAAACGAGGTTAACGTAAAATCGCTGGAGTTTCACCTATACCGCGGAGACTTCGAAAGATGGATAAACGATGTCTTAGAAGATGCATTCTTAGCTGAAGAGATAGGTAAATTGAAAAGGGCAAATTTGACCGGAGAAAACCTTCGAAACCAACTATACGTAACTGTGGCTAAAGAATTGAAGCGGTTAACAGACTCTATCTGATTAATAGAAAAGCCTTCAAACATAGCAAATTTTACCAGATATGTTGAAATTCTCGCCTCTCCAATCAAATCTAATATTTTTAAGTCTCTGGCAGATTCTGGATAGAATTTGAGATAAGCCCCCCAATAAGGATCTTGACTCGCGTTTCCTACAGCATCCCTAATAGTTTTGTTTTCCCTCAGAAGTCTCTTCATCAGTTTTATTATTTCCTCATCTGAATGCTGCACGGAGACCCAGCTAGACCAGCCGATATACACTTTTGCTTTCTTTACATCGCAAAATGCCTTCGCCATAGGTTGACCAGCCGTTTGATTCAGAGTTTGGCATCCCATGGCAATAACTATACTTTGGGGAAAAGTGCCCTCCAATCTCTCTACAAACTTCGACGAAAATGCGAAATAATGCCGCCTAGTAGGATAGAATATTGTGCCGTTGACCAGAAGCCTCTCGTTTTGCTCTTTAACATACATATCGGATCTGTAAGGTTCAGAGGTGAAAAAATCAACTGTTGAATCGCCTTCACGCAGAGCTGCGTGAACCCTTAAAATGATTATGCCGTAGTTGGCTTTTGCAAGTCCCCTAAAAAAGGTGACATTGGTTTCTGTATAGTTGTGGTAAGAAACTGAAAAACCGGATTCATTTAAAATTGCAGTTATTTCTTTAACAAAAGCCGGATTGCGAAGATTTGCGTCCTCACTAAGCTGGTCAATTATTGCAGCTTTAAGTGAAAACTTAACCTCACTTTCTGAAGACTGCGAGAGAAACCTCCAAATAACCGCACCGAAAATTATGACAACGGCTAGCATTATTGAAATTGTCAACAATTTCTTGTCCAGTAAGGGTTTCTTCGACTCTTTTCCTTGGACTTTTCTGGCTCTTTTGTCCTTTTCCGACATAATTTAAAGCGGCCTCTGGTTGTTTTTGCTGATAGATTTTAAAAGAGGTTAAAGGGTTATTTTCTCTTGCGCTTTGCTAAGGTTAAGAGCGCGCCGAACAATCCTAATAGCATGACATATATCATCGCCAGCGTTATTGGAGCATTTTTGGCTAGGGCTACTGAGTAACCGCCCACAGGAACCGCTAAGACCGTTACACGCGCCGGTTCTGATTGGGCCGTGTTGCCCGCTGAATCTGTAACTTTTAGCGTTACGTAATAGATGCCGGGCGCTGTGGGTGTAAATGTGAAGCTGTTAGATGTGGCTCCTGGAACTGGGTTGTTGTTCACAAACCACTGATATGTGTATGGTGGTGTTCCACCGCTAACTAAGGACGAGAAGGCTACTTGTTGCCCAACAACTATCGAAGCGGACATGGGACTTATTGAAACCGTTAGCAGTGGCGGAGCTGCCTTAAAGAAAGCCTTCAAGTTATAGTTACTGTCCACGGTGACCGTGTACGTTGTTGCTGCGCCAACGTTTGTTCCGTTAAGTTCCCAGTGGTCGAAGATGTAGCCGCTGCTTGGAATAGCGGTAACTTGAACCTGCGAGCCAGCCGCGTAAGTGTATGTACCGGGCGCAGGGTTTGTTGTGCCGCCAGCGGTTGTCTCAATTTTCAGCTTGTAGGTTGGCGCTGCGACTGTGTAGTGGGCTGTGGCTGTTTTCGGCGCGTTCATAACCACTGTTATTGGGTTTACACCGCTTCCCTGCGATACGCCGTTAACGTCCCAGTATTGGAATGTGTAACCCGCCACTGTTGGCGCAGTGAGTTCAACGCTTTGCACAGGGTTGTACCAGCCTTCTCCCGGAATCGTGGCTATTCCTGGCGGGTCTGTGCGTACAGTCAGATAGTATTGCACTTGATAGGAGGCGCTTACGGTTAAGGGTGCATTTACAATCTGTGGCGATGGCGGATTAACGCCGGTTAATGTATAGCGCACTCCCGGAACATTCCCTAGAACAATGTTTTGGTAGGCATATGTGATTTGGGAGCCAGCTAAGACCCAAACTGTGAAGGGTACTGTTTCCGTTGGATCTGTCTCAGCTGTATAGGTGACTGTTGGAGCAACATCGGAACCAGTCTGCGTGAAAGTTACAGCATACTGAGTCTTCCAGTTTGCTATGGCTGTTTTAGACGCATTCATTACTATTGGGTTGCTTTGGGCATAGTTTGTTCCAGAGGCATCGCCGCCCCAGCTTACAAAAACTCTGCGGGTTCCGTTTCCATGGTCAACTAAGCCCGTGTTTAGTGTTGCGTAGGCTGTTGAGCCGCTCGGGTACCAGCCTTGCCCGCCCACTGTGCCGAAGGGGGAGAGAACCGTCAAATAGTATTCCAAGACGTAGTGGGCGGTGGCTGTGTGATTAGCGTCCATAACAACGGTTATTGGGTTGCCAGTTTTTGGCACGCCGTCAACATCCCAATAGCTAAACTTGTAACGCACACCAGCCGAAACTGGAACAGTGTTTGGAGCTGTAAGTGTAACTTCTGTGCCTTCGTCATACCAGTTTTCTCCCAGAATTGTTGCCACGCCCACCGGGTCTGTCTTAACTGTCAAATAGTATCTGCGCAAGACAACAGTGATTGTTTTTGTTTCAATGTCCCATCTTCCCTCACTGTCAGTAACATTGAGTGTAACAATGTAGTCGCCAGCCTCGCTGTAAACGTGCGCTATCACCGGATTATCCGTTGTTGTAATGTTGCCATCACCAAAATCCCAAGCATAACTGACTATTTCGCCACCGTCGGGTGTGGAGGCTGAAGCGTCAAAGATTACTGTTTCACCCCTCTGCGGATAATAGGGGGTCCACCAGAAGTCCGCTACGGGAACCTTCTCAACAGTTATCTGCTTAGACGCAATGTCCCATTTTCCTTCACTGTCAGTAACGGTTAATGTGACCGTAAAGGTTCCATGTGTTAAGTATGCATGGGTTATTATGTGACTGCTTGTTGTTGTAATGTTGCCATCACCAAAATCCCAAGCATAGCTAATTATCACTCCTCCATCGGGCGTAGATCCAGAGGCATCAAAAGTAACAAGCTCATGGACAAGCGGGTCCGGTGGCCAAAATGTAAATGCGGCAACTGGGCGTTGGCTAACATGGATTGTCGCTGTCTCCTGGTCGGTTAACCCACTATTGTCTTTGACCGCCAAGGTCACGAGGTAATCGCCAAAAGCTGCATACTTATGGGTTATTGTTGGGTTTGTAGTTGTTGTGACGTTGCCGTCGCCAAAATCCCAAGTATAACTTACAATATAGCCGTCTGGATCATAGCTTCCAGAGGCATCAAAAGTAACAAGCTCATTAGCCTCGGGATAAGTCGGAGAAAACGTGAATACAGCGGACGGCGGCTGTGGTGGCGGGGGCCCTGCTTGAAGGAAAACCGTGGAATCTGCAGAAACTGGGTTATGGATGATGCTATAGTACTGCGTCATCCCATAGGCGTCAAAATGCATTCTCACACCTGTGGGATCAGAAAACGACACAGAAACAACTAATGTTTTGAAGCCTTTCTTAGGAATCAAACCAACATTAATTACAGTATCGTTAAAATAGGTTGGATAAACATCACCAGAAGGCCAAGTCCAAATCTTATAGGGTTTGGGTGTACCCCGTTTAAAAGCAGATTTAGGCACATTAGTGCCGTTTACAACAAGCGAAACAAGCTTGTTATAGCCAGCTTCGTTAAGCGCAATAACCAAACGAGTGTCATAAGACCGCAACGATTTACTAGTATTGTTGATTCGAACAAGGAATGTCTGAACAGCCCCGGTTAAATTCAAAAACCAACATTCAGAAAGCCAGGGATCCACATCATAACCGTGGTAAGCGCCTTCGGGCAAAGAAACCTTAAGGTAGGCGCAAGGTGCAGCATTAACAGGATATACAAAAACCACACAAGCCATTAAGAAACTTAGTAAAAGCATAGAGAACAACGAATACTTAAACTTTGAATGCAAGCCCTCTCCCCTTCGGCAAAAATAAT
>JAWAZC010000019.1:0-22293 GCA_038817995.1 Bathyarchaeia archaeon
TATACTATTTTTGGGCACTGAGAAGTTTAGATTATTGACGTAAGCTCCTTGAACGGATGCACCTTGCGGGAAGTTAGCTCCCGGCTCCCACTTCAGTCCTCCGATTGTGATACCACCGCTGCCCCGAATGTACATATATCTATATACGGTTGCACTGGCAGTCCCTATCAGCAGCGATGTGACTAACAGTGTTACAAACTTTAGCATCTTTCTATAATTCAACCCTTTCATTTTGTTGTTTCACCTCCTTTTCGTTTTTTCCTTTCTTTTAGGGTTTCTATCCAGATTTTTACGAGGATGTATGCGCTTAGGGCTAGGATTATGGCGCAGGCTATGGCTAGGGCTGTGGCGGATGCGATGAAGGCTGCCTCTCCCCACGTGGGCTTGTATATGGCGTAGGCTGCTGCTGCGGCTATTATTGTGCCTGCGCCTAGGGCTATGTACCACCATCGTGGTTTGAAGAACACGTATGTGCCCAGCCCCACTACCAGCGTGTCGAAGGCAACTATGCCCACGAAGGTGGCTTCCCAGCCCATTTGAGGAACCATCACGAGCGGGTGAACCGCCACCTCTGCATAGTTGGTTAAGAAGAAAACTGCCAAGGTTAGCGATGGAACTGTGACGGCTGCCATGAAGATTCTGGCGTAGTTCATGAGTTTCTTGATTATTCCTATGTAAATGTTTACGGCCACTATGTTGGCTAGGGCAACCGCTAAATATAGGAGGCTGTACCAAAAGCGCATGTACTCGCCAAAAGACATCATAAATTCTCGGCTCACTATGAGGTGGCCAAAGCCCGCCAAGGCTGCCAGCTGGTAAACGTAGGGAAGTTGCCACGGAAAATGGCGGTCCAAGAGGCACGTTAAAAGGCTCATTGCTAAGAATAGGTCTATACCTACTAATACGAAGAACTCTGGTTGTAGTGGGGAGGGCATGCCTTTTCGCATCCGAGGGGTCTGGTTTCTTTTTATTTAAGTCATGCGAGTTCGGAGTCTGTATCCGAACTCAATAGTATAAATTGCAGAATAGAAGATAAATCTTGTGTAGTAATACTTAATACAAACAATCAACGCTTAGGAAGAGCCACAGCCGAAACATTGAAACGCCGTTGAATATGCCTAGCCAAAGTTTCGGCGTAACCAATTCGAAAGTTGTCTGTAATTACAAGCTTAGGCTTAGAGCGCCTCACGTATTCCATCAAGCCATCAAAGTCTGAGTGGTCACTGAGGGCTATCACATACTCCTTGTCGGCGATTTCGCGGCATGGCAAGTCAAACTCCCAGCCGCTCACGTAAACGCAGAAGTTTCCCCGTCCAACATTACCCCGCGAACTCATATGATAGAAAGCCACACAAGGCTGGTTCTTTTCAAGCATGCTTTTGAACTCTTTCTCCTCAAGTCTGTGTAAGCGGCCAATGCGCATGCCATGCCTTTCACAAATCTTTGAAACTTGGAAGACTTTTTCAGGAGCTATAAACGGCGCCTTAAGGCCTGCCTCGCGTAGGATTTGCATGACCTCTTGGAGTTTGCCATGATATCCAAAAACATAAACTGAGCCGTGTTTTAAGCCTTCTTCCACTATGGAAACTAGCATATCCTTAACATCTCGGTTGAAGGGGCGCCTGCATGTTGGGCTTCCGTAAGTGGCTTCCATCACTAGGATATCTGCCTCCAGCACGGGTGTTCCTTCAAGCCTGAAATCGCCCGTGTAAACAATCCTTGTGCCCTCCGCGTCCTCGACGAGCACTTGAGCCGCACCCAAAATGTGGTCTGCCGGGAAAAGAGTTATGGTTTCATCGCCGTAACGAATGTTTTTGCCATAATCAATTGTTTCTACATACCCGCCCATAAGAAATAGGGGGCCCCGCATAACGTCAATCAAGTCTTTTGTGGCTGGCGTCATCACCACTTCTTCACATGTGCGTAGGCTTTGCTGTAAACCAATCATATGGTCTGCATGGGCGTGAGTAACGATTCGCAGCGGCTTAGACTCGTCGAAGGCGTCACATGCCACGCTCTTGCCGAGGATCACGGCGCCTCTATCCGTTATTGTCGCTTTAGCAGACAAACCTAGATCACCGTTAACGTGCACACCTACTGGGTTGTTTTGGGCGCTAACCAGTCAATAAGCTGCTTTGGGTCGTCGCATTTAATCTGCACTTTTATTGGGCCTAGAGGTGACTCCGCTACAGCCTTGGAAAACGAAACGTGTCCAGCGTAGGCCACCTGTTTGTTCAAGTAGAAGGTTATGGTGTTCCCGCTTACGCCTTCAAAAAGGGCTCCTCGAGCGGCGTCGCGTATGCGTTCCCTCCGCAGCAAATTGTAAAGTTTTGTTAGAGCTTCAAGACCTTTTGCTTCCGCGGTTAGTAAGCTTCCCTTAGCCAGTGGCTTTGTTTGAACCGGGATGCTGCCGAAAACGTTTTCCACAGCCCTTTTCACCTTTTCTTCGGATTCCGTTGGGTTTATTTCCACTTCAACGTAAACCTCTACCTCATCCATTTAGCTTCAATCCCCCTCAAAACCTCCGCCGCCCGTCTTTTAATAGCGTCTAACCCTTCCTCGTTAACTATCATGTACTCGGCTAGGGCTATAGCGTTTCCCAGCCCCACGCTAAGTTCTCGCATGTCCCTTTCATGGAAGACTTCCCAGCTTTTTGGGTCATCGCTTCTCCGTCTATGGAAAAGCCTATTAAACCTTGTCTCCGGCGAGGCGTGCACTGCCACAAGCACGAATTTTGGAAAGTTCCGCCTAAACTCTTCAACCTCAGCTAGGCTTCTTATGCCGTCCACAACAACCTTATTCTCGGTCATTGCGGCTATTTTTGGAATGCACCGTTTTGCTATCGCAGCCTCACCTTCCAAGCGTCTAAGCTCTAACATTATTCGGCCAAGGTTTTCCGGAGTCGGCTCCAAACCGCGTTTTTTGGCTTCATTTCGCACCTCGTCACCCATGACAACAACGCCATAGCCATTAGCCATTGCCACATTAACCACTACGGATTTTCCAGCACCTGGCATTCCAGCCAAACCAACAACAAGCTTTTTATTGCTCAATTAAAGCCTTCTCCGCTTTTCTAATAGCAATGCCTCTCAAAAGTTAAAAGCGTTTACGAAGCCAGATGGCACATCGTTCATACATGGCTGATGCTGCTGGAGCAAACTTTTTATCCCATCACCCTTGCCTACCCTTATCCTATGTGGTGGCTTGCATTCGTTTTCCATGAAATGGCATTCGGCTTGTTGTCAGTTTTTCTTCCGCTTTACATAGTTTCCATAGGCGGTTCTCTTGTTGATTTTGGCTTCATGTCCATGTTTGCGGTTCTAGCCACAATTCCATCATCTTTCCTCTGGGGATATGCATGCGAGAAAGAAGGCCGTTATAGGCGGTACATTCTTCTTTCCTTTTTGTCCTTGGCCATCAGCCTATATCTTTTCACGCTCACAGTAGACGTCAAACTCCTAACATTTCTATACGTCTTGTTATGGTTTTTCCACGTGGCTCATGAGCCTCCCAGAAACGTTTTGATTGCCGAATTTTACACTCGCGAGGAGTGGGAGAAAGCCTTTGCATGGTATAGGGGGTTTACGGAAATTGGGCTATTTGCAGGGCTGCTCGCGGGATTTTTCATGGCAGTATTCAATTTTAGTGTAGTTTTAACTTTGCTGGTGTGTAGCGGTTTACATGTCCTTGCCTTTGCATTGTCGCTTGTCTTCGTTTTGGATCCCCTGCTCATAATTGAGAGGAGGTTGGTGACCATTGAGCGTTCAGTTGACCTCACATTGAAAGGTGCATCGGCGCTTTCAAGGCTTTCCAGCGGGGTTTGGATGGAGCTTAAGGTTGATAATATTAAAGCCTTCTGTATCGGCTTTACGCTTTTTTCGTTAGCTACAAACATCCTATTCACGCCTATGGCAATAATCTTATCCAGTAAGCTGGGCTATGTTGAAAGCATGGTTTTCGCTTTGTTTGCAGCAAACTCCGTGGGGGGCATCATTGGATATTTCATGACCATGCGAAGTTATCCAGACATTAATGCAGAAAAATCAGTAATATGTCGAGTCGCCTTGTTCCGAGGTTTGCTATCCTTATTGCTGATAACCTCCACTTACGTCTCCATTTTAAGAACGTTCGTGGTGGGTATTGTACTGTTTCTGTTGGGTTTTCTCTACGCGTTGTTCGCCGTTTACACTATAGCATTGTCCATGGAGCTACTACCCAAAGAAAAAGTTGGAGCCTACAATGCGATGGAGGGACTTGGAAGAGCTTGCGGCTCTTTAATGGGTCCCCTCATAGCTGAAAAGTTTGGCTTCCAGCAAGTGTTCTTAACAAGCGGCATAACATTCATAGCAGCCTACCTGGCCTTCAAAGTTTTCAGGTAGGCGTTTGAGGAAGTGAGCCAGTAAGCGACTTAACCCACAAGCTTGAATAATGTTGCTTAAAGCATTTATGAAAGTGCTTGGCTAAAGATATGCGAAGGAATCGTAAATGCCCGGAACTATAAGAAGCTTCATAGCCTTCGACATTGAAGACCCCAATGTTTTGGAAAACATCACAAGAATACAGAAGATTTTGGCCGGAACCGGTGCAGACTTAAAGTTTGTTGAACCCCAGAATATTCACATAACCCTGCGTTTTCTAGGCAACATCACGCCAACAATGGTGGATAAGGTTTACGAGGGAATGCGTAAAGTCCAGTTCACGCCTTTCACGGTCAAGATTCAAGGTTTAGGCGCTTTCCCAAACCAGCGAAACCCTCGGGTTGTTTGGGCTGGGATTAGAGAGGGCGCCCTCCAGCTTCGAGGCATCTTCGAACAGTTGGAGCCTTTCCTTCGAAGCTTGGGTTTTGCTCCGGATCCAAAAGGGTTCAGCCCTCATTTAACCATCGCTCGTGTAAGGTCTGGACGTAGCAAGGCGCAACTCGCCAAATGTTTAATGGAAAATGCAAATTTTGAGTTTGGTGTTGTAAAAGCTAACTGTTTGAGGCTTAAGAGAAGCGACCTAACGTCGAAAGGCCCCATTTACACAACACTTAGGGAGTATTGTCCAGAAGGGTAAAAACGGGCTGACCTATGCAAGCACAGGACATGTTAGAAACTGTTTGCAAGACTGTTCTGGAAAAGATAACTCCCAAGCCGGAGGAACGTAGAAAAATAGAGGATCTGGCAAGAAGGTTGGAAAAAAGTGTTACAGAAGCGGCGGAGCGTTTTGGCGTTAAGGCAACCGTGCGTTTGGAGGGTTCTGTGGCTAAGGACACATGGCTCAGCGGAGAACCCGACATAGACATTTTCATGCGCTTGCCTCGGAGCATACCGCGCTCCACCCTCGGCGAAGTCGCCCTAAAAATAGCCAGAAAAGCTACAGAAGGCGCACAGCAAGTGGAAAGGTTTGCGGAACACCCATACCTAGAAGCCTTCGTGGAAGGGGTCCGCGTCAACATAGTGCCGTGCTATGAAACCAAACCCGGAGAGTGGCTTAGCGCCACAGACCGCACTCCTTACCATACAGACTACGTGAAGAAACGTCTAAAGCCCCGGATGCGCGACGAAGTTCGCCTTCTAAAAAAGTTCATGAAAGGCGTAGGCGTTTATGGCGCAGAAATAAAAGTGGGTGGATTCAGCGGATACCTATGCGAACTTCTCATAATTCATTACGGCTCCTTTCTAAACGTTTTGAAGGCTTTCGCCCAACACGAACAGCGAACAGTCATAGATATTGAAAACCATTACAAGGGCAGAAAGGATGAACTGCCACTGCTTTTCAACGAGCCTTTAGTGATAATTGACCCAGTGGACATGGGACGGAACGTCGCCTCAGCTGTACAGTCACAAAAACTTTACACTTTTGTGGCGGCAGCCCGCGCATTCCTAGAAAATCCAAGCTTAAAGTTCTTCTATCCGCCCGAAACAAAACCACTAACAATTAAAAATTTGAATGAGACACTGCGAAACCGTGGCTCCGCACTTGTTTTCATAGTTTTTGGCATGGTGGAGGCTGTTCCAGATGTTTTATGGGGACAACTTTACAAGTCTCAGCGTTCACTGGCAAAACTTTTGGAAACAAACGACTTTACAATGCTGCGGTGCGCTGCTTGGAGCAACGAGGAAAACCTAAACGTTTTGCTTTTTGAGCTTGAAAGCCGTCATCTCCCACATGTCAAGAAGCATCTTGGACCACCGCTGGAAAAAATCGTGGACTGTGAAAGGTTTTTGGCTAAACACGCCACTAACCCGGAAACAGTCTCTGGACCATACATTGAAGATGGAAGATGGGTTGTGGAAGTTAAGCGAAAATATACGGATGCTGTTTCGCTTTTAAACGAAAAGCTTAAAGATGGTGGTAGAAGCACAGGCGTTGCCAAAGACATAGCCAAAACACTGAGCAAAGGCTTTAAAATCTATGTAAACGAAGAAATAGCTGAAATCTACTCAAGAAATAGTGAGTTTGCAAAGTTCCTGACGGATTTTCTTCACGGCAAGCCTAAATGGTTAGAGAATGCCGTAAAAACTGGCTGAAAGCATGAAAACGCCTAAAGCCCAACAGTAAAAGGCGAATAGGTGAAATTTTCCCTTCGTCAAAACCCTCCAGAGCAGTTTTAATGCTGAATAGCCAACAATCACGGCTACGGTAGCTCCAACAGCTGTTTCAAACGAACCGAAACTTGAAGCAGAAAGCATGGAGCTTTCCTCATAAAGTGTTAAGGCTAAAGCTCCAATAACTGCTGGAACCGATAGCAGAAAGGAAAACTTGAACGCTTTCTCGCGTCTAATTCCAAGCAAAAGTGCAACAGCAATCGTTAACCCGCTTCTTGAAAGTCCCGGAACAACAGCCAAACCTTGCACTAAACCAATCAGAAAAGCTTCCCAAGGACGAATATCCGTGGAGCCTTCTCTCCCAACTTTCGCCAACCAGAGAAAAATGCCACAAACAATAAACGCTAAGGCTACAGTTGGAAGTTCTTGAAGAAAGTCCTTCCAAAATTCGTAGAGTAGCCATCCTATAACTGCTGTTGGCACGGTTCCAACAATTATGAGGGGTATAAGCCTTCCATGCTCAGTTTTAAATTCTAAACGTGCAAGCGCCTTCAATACAGCCTTAAGATCACCTCTGAAGAAGGCTAAAACAACGACCAATGTTCCAGCGTGCAGGACTACATCAAAAAGCAACGGAACCTTCAAGCCGAGAAGGATCTCGCAGATTTTTAAATGTCCTGTGCTTGATATGGGAAGCCACTCAGTAAAGCCCTGAACTATTCCTAACAAAATGGCTTTGAGCAAATCGTCCAAACACTACGCGCCAACCTTTGCTCTTTAAACTTTACAAGCTTAACCTTAAAACGTTTCACAACTAAACCATTAAGGCTTGAAGTAGAAATGCATTGTTTAGCATGGCTAAAGATTTTGCATTCATAACTTTTAATGCCAACCATTTTTCATCGGAATAGAGACGCTTAAAGGGGATGATGCATGAAAATTTTAATGCGGGAAGACGCCCAAAAAATAGCCGTCGAGTTTCTGAAAAAGAGGAAGAAAACCGAGAGGATTGATATTTCTTCAGTTGAGCAGAGAGATGGTTACTGGGTCGTTAGGGGGACGTGTCCGATAGATCTTGAGGGACACCCGTGGGCTGAACGTTTCGAGGTTGTAATAGACACCAAAGGAAAAATAAAATCCACCGACTTTTCGCTTCTATAGCAACAATCCTATTTTTCCCATAGCGGCTAGTTTTAAAGCTAACTCTGGTTGCAGCTGTGCTTTCAAGCGACCAACCGGTCCAAAAACCCTCGCACACACATCTTGGCAAAGAATTAGCCGTATGTCTCTGTTATGCCAAGAACGTAAGGAGGTTTAAAGACTTCACCAAAAAGTTTATTTTTACGTGCCAGTCGGATTCTCTCACCCGCTTGGGAGGCAAGCCGACTCCGAAATGTGTGAAATGAACGCATACGGAATAATTTGCAAGTCCGCGGTGGCTTCAGCAGGAGGAATCGTGCATGCTGAAGTCATCCCGCACGCTCATGCTTGCCTTAGCTTTGAGTACCCTATACTCTATAGGAGTCGGCTTGCTAGGTCCAATTTACCCGATTTTTGTCATTAACCGGTTCTCAGCTACAGTCATGGATGTTGGGCTTCTCTACGCGCTTTTCTGTGGAGTTGCAGCCGTATTCAAGATGATTGCCGGAAGGCTTGCAGATAATTATGGCAAAGAACGCGTATTCTTTGCGGGAGTAATGATGGGTGCACTATGTTCTCTGGGCTACATTTACGTGCCAAACATAACCAGTCTATACCTAATCGAGTTTCTATTCGCAATCTCCTACGCGTTCCAGCGTCCATCCATATTAGCTTTAATGGTTGACCTAGGCCAGAAAAGGAAAAGCGGCACCATTCTGGGAATGTTTGAATCTATTTATGACATCACGGAGGCCGTTGCCGCCCTACTGTCCACGGTGATAATCACTAAAATAGGGTTTGAAACTTTGTTCTTTATATGCTCTGGATGCCAAGCCACGACAGGCGTATTCGTGCTAAAATACAAACGTTAAAGTTATTATCGAGAACCAGGCTTAAATGCTTGGAGATGCGTGAAGCCCGGTGGTGTAGCGGTCAAGCATGGGGGCCTCTGGAGCCCCTGACGGGAGTTCGAATCTCCCCCGGGCTACCAAACATTCTTTTCCATGAACTAGAGTTTAAGGCAAGCTTATAAGTTGAGTGTAAATGATTACCTCTTATGGCTAAGTGGTGAAAAACATTTGTTATTTGAAGTTGCGGCTTTGTTTTTTATAGGCTTTCTGGTAGGTCTTGGAGGAGCCCTAATTCCGGGTCCCCTCCTAGCCTATGTAATTTTTGACTCTACAAGGAAGGGTAAGGTGACAGGCCACTTTATCATCGCGGGGCACGTGATCTGGGAGGCGCTCATAATTTTCTTAATTCTTCACGGGCTTGGCGGCATAATGCAGCAGTATAAGTCCATAATCTACACTGTTGGCGGAACCGTCCTTATACTTATGGGCGTTTTAATGGTTAGAAGCAGAGGTGACGTGAAACTTGAAGGTTCAAAAATTGACTCTTCGCTTTTGGGCGGTATCTTCTACACGGCTTTCAATCCAACGCAGCCTCCATGGTGGGCCTCAGCTGGCTTAGCCCTACTTCTTCAAGGTTATGAACTTCTAGGAAACATGGGCATAGCAACCGTCACGGCTGGACATTGGATTGCTGACCTCGCGTATTATACTTCGATATCCTATGTAATTCACAAGTATGGCAAATTGCTCAACCCTAGGCAAAAACAGATAGCGCTTCTTTTAGGAGCATTTGTAGCCCTTCTTGGCGCATACTATATAGTAAATGGAGTGTGGGGTTTGTTCACTGAACGGTTAATTTAGCTTTTTAATCCCCTTTCTTCCCGTTCCTGTCTCGTCTTTTCCACCATAAGCTCAACCTGTTCTAGGGCTGTTCCAATGTAGTTCCACGGGTTTAAAGCTTCATCGATTTCCTTTTCGCTTAACTTTTCACTCACAATTTTGTCTTCCAACAAAACTTTTTTGAAGGGAACCTTCTCCGTCTCGCTTTTGATCGTCAATTTTCGAAGCAGTTCATGGGCTTCCTGTCGGCTCAAGCCCTTCTTTGTTAAGGCTATCATGACTGCTTCAGACATGGCTCTTCCTTGGGTTAATTCTATGTTTTGGCGCATGCGCTCCTCGTTCACGTAAATGTTCGCCACCACGTTTGTCATCAAGTAGAGCATGTAATCCACCAATATGCAGGCTTCGGGAATTATGAAGCGTTCAGCCGAGGACTGAGTTAAATCGCGTTCATGCCAAGTTACCACGTTTTCTAAGGCAGGTATGGTGAGGCTTCGGACTATGCGGGCTAATCCGCATACGCGTTCACACGTTTCCGGGTTCCGTTTATGAGGCATTGTTGAGCTTCCCACTTGTTTTTCAGCCTCGAAGGGTTCGGCCAATTCGCCGATTTCTGGCCTTTGGAGTTCACGGATTTCTGTGGCGAAGTTTTCAAGGCTTGTGGCAATCAAAGCAAGTAGGCATATGAGCTCGGCGTGGCGGTCTCTCTGCACGATTTGTGTGGAAATGTCCGCTGGCTTCAAGCCTAGCTTTTGCATGACAAGCTCTTGGATTTTCATGGCATGTTTGCCTAAGCCAGCCTGCGTGCCGACGGCTCCGCTCATTTTTCCAACAAGCACACGTTCGCGGCACTGCCTAAGCCTCTGGATGTGACGGGAGACCTCCCTCATCCAAACCGCAAACTTGAAGCCCAAAGTGGTGGGTAAAGCGTGCTGTCCATGGGTTCGCCCCATCATCAAAGTGTCCTTATAGCGTAGGGCTTTTTCCATCAAAACCCTTTCAAAATTGTTTAGGCGCTGCTCAATTATTTCCAAAGCCTCTTTCAGCTGGAGAGCCGTCGCCGTGTCCACAATGTCATAGCTCGTAGCTCCCAAGTGCACGTAAGCCCCGCTTGGACCACAAGCCTCAGCCAACGCCCTTACAAGCGCCATTACATCGTGTTTAATTTCCCTTTCAATCTCTTTTATGCGGACAAGCTTCACATGTTCAAGCGACGCAGCAGCAATAATCCGTTCAGCATCCTCCCGTGGTATGTTGCCAACTTGGGCGTGCGCCCAAGCCAAGGCAGCCTCCACATCCAACATTTTTTGGACACGGTTTTCCTCTTCAAAAATCCGCCTCATTTCAGGGGTGCCATAACGCCCGGTATCAATTGGAAGTATAGGCAAATCCTTCGCCTCTTTAAGAGATAGGAACTTTGAAGATTAATGTTTTTCCAGTTTCAGTGCCTCGCGCAACCACAAAGGCTGATTCGGCTTTAAATGGTTAAAACCGTGAATGCGAGAAATAGGTTATGACGCTGAAAGGCTGAATTTCAATGAAGGCTGTTGCAACGATTCTTGACAAAAAAGGAGAAAATGCAGCTCAAAAAGTAGCTTTAATGCTTGAAGTTTTGGGGTGTCAAGGCGCAGATGCATTTTGTTTAGCTACGCCAAATAAAACTGCCGTAGAAGCTTCCATAGAAAAACTGCCAGCTCAAGAGTTTAAATCTTCAACAGCCTTAGGCCACGTGTTTACAAAGGTGTTGACTGGAGACACGCCCAAACTAACACGGTCTAAAAAGTCAGCAGTCCTCTTTGACGGAAGAATCTACAACCCTCCAATGGAAGATTTAAAGGCCTTTATTGACGAAAAACTTCAAGCTGGCGACGCTTCTGCCATTATTGAAGGGGCAGTCAAAGAGTTTGAGGGTTTCTTTGCCTTTTTGGCTATTGGAAACGACAAACTGGTGGTTGGCAGAGACTCGTTGGGCTTATATCCCGTATATTACGGAGAAAACAACGAATTTTTTGCCGTAGCGTCCGAGCGCAAGGCCCTTTGGAGGATAGGGGTAGCTGATGTAAAGTCCCTTCCACCTGGACACTTGTTGACCGCGAATAGGAGAGGCTTCGAAACGAGGCTTGTCAAGGCTCCCCGAGGGCTCGTTTGTCCGATATCTGAGGAAGAGGCTGTGGAAAAGCTTCAAGGGCTTCTGTTGCAGTCAATCACTGAAAGAACAGCTGGCTTAAACAAGGTTGCAGTGGCCTTTTCAGGAGGGTTAGACAGCAGTCTAATAGCGTTCCTAGCCAAGAAAGCGAATATTGAAGTGCACCTAATTCATGTAAGCCTAGAAAACCAGCGTGAAACACTGCAAGCTGAAGAAGCGGCAAGCCTGCTAGACATTCCCTTCCACAAATTTTTATACCGATTTGAGGACGTGGAAAACGTTCTTCCCAAAGTTTTATGGTGCATCGAAGACCCGGATCCCCTCAAAACAAGCATAGCCATACCAATTTTTTGGGCCGCTGAAAAGGCCGCAGAACTCGGCTTTAAAATTCTGTTAGTTGGGCAGGGGGCGGATGAGCTTTTCGGAGGCTATCGGCGTTACCTAAACCTTTGCACACGTTTCGGCGAAAGCGCCGCCGAAGAAGCCATGGTATCTGATATAGCGAAAATGCATGAAGTAAACTTTGAAAGAGACTTTAAAGTCTGCAGTTTCCATAACATTGAATTACGATTGCCCTTTGCTTCTCCTCCGCTTGTGGAATTTGCCCTAAGCTTACCCTTAAACATGAAGATAAACCCTATAGACGACGACCTTAGAAAGCTCGTGCTCAGAAAAACGGCAGAAAAAATTGGACTACCAAGGCAAATAGCCTACAAGCCTAAAAAGGCTGTGCAATATGCTACTGGAGTGGAGAAAGCCCTCAAAAGATTGGCTAAAAGCCAAAATCTGCCCCTAAAACGATACTTGGAGAGAATTTTTAAGAGCACCCATGCGCTCCAATTTTAGAATAGAGAAAAGGTTCGGAATGGTGTTACTCGATTACTTGAATGGCTCCTTCTGGACATTGGGCTTCACATGCTCTGCAGACAAGGCATTCTTCAACTTTAACGGGAACAGACTTTCCCTCTTTTATTTCGTAAACACCCACTGGACACGTGTCGACACATGTTCCGCATCCGGTGCACTTGTGGTTGTCAACCACTATTTTTACCATTTTCCCCCTCCTCTTCGGCTAGATTTCAATCAAATTTAACGAGTAAAATAAAAATCTTTAGGTTTGTCAGCGGAGTTCTTCACGTAGCCTCAGTAAGATTCCATCTATAGTTGTCTCGGCTTTCTCTTTTCTACGCTGGTAGTCTGCGAGAAGCCTACGGTACGCCTCTAGGGTTATCTCGCCTCTTCTGTGGCGGCTTTCTATGCTTCGGATGTCCTCTTCAACTTCGTAAACCTCTGTTTCTGCAACCTCCAGTTGACGCATCAGACCAGCGTATCTCCCACCAGCGGTCCTCAGTTTCCCCTTAAGCTCGTTTAGGTTCCTTTCGATTGTTGCGAGGCGAACCTCCAGAGTCTTCCTTTGGACCTTATACCTTTGCCGTGGGATTCGCCCTCTACTCACAGCGGTTTCAAGAGACTTTATTTCAGCATAAATCCTTCTTTTCTCCTCGTAGGAGTTGATGAAAGACATTAACATTTCAGGAGTCACTTTTACAGCTGCCAGCGGAACCGTAACAGCCACGGCTTTCGGCGGAGCTTTAACTCTCCTCCAAGCGGCAATAACGGCGCATGCAAATGTAACTAAAGCCCAAGCCCACAGAGTCGGACGGAAAGAAAGCCAAAGAGGGTTGTAAATGTAGGAAACGCCCACTGTTAAATTGTCTAGCAAAAGTGCACCCTGCTCACGTAGTATGACTTTTTCTTGAAAAACTTCCCTGACAACTCCATAAATCGTGTCTGACGGAGAACTCGTATAATTTAAATTTATCACTCTCGCTCCTTCTGGAAAGGTAAACGTGATCCAAACATCCTTAATATAGTACTTGACGTTTTGAAACATTTGCAGTGGAATCAGTTCACCATACTGTCCGCTTTTTGAAAGGAAACTGCTTGAAATTTTGTATTTCACGATAAACCTTGCAGCTTCATCGCTTCTCAGAGGCAGTGTTCGCCCGGCAAAGGTTAATCTCACGTCGTAAAGGTTTGTTTTTGCATCGATCAGCTGTGGCTCATCGCCTTTTCTTCCAAACTCGTCTTCAACAGTTATATCGGACGCGTTTGGCAGTAAAACAACTTGGACGGAAGACACCGTTGTCGGCGATTTGTTCCTGATGTAGTAACTGTCCGAAACCGTGATTTCTCCCATCGGGCTTATATTAATTTCGCGCCTAAGCTCTTCCACGGTGAAAAGCTGTATTTTTTTGGTGGTTAAGGCAAATGTAACGTTTGCCTCTTCATAATGGAATGCTTGCAGCTCTCTGCCGCTTGCATAGTTAAATGAAGACACTGTGCCAGAGACGTACCTTGCATCTGAGGGCAGAGCCAGCGAAGCATTACATGATAATGCCTTCACCGTTAAACTTGGATAGGCTGGAAAGTCCAAAGTAAAGAGGCTTGTGTTCGCCGCGCTTTGCCTCAGAAGGTTTTGCGAGAGTATAAAGTAAACGCTGAAGACACCGTCGTTCGGCGGCGGCTCAAGAGTTATGCTAACACCATAAAAGCCCACACGTCCCTCTAACGGCACATTGACCGTGACATTGTAGCACTCTTGTGTTGGGCTAGCCGTTGGAAAGGCTAAGCATTTCAAGACATGCGCACCGTAACGATATGGAAAGCCTATCAGAAAATTGGTTGGCGGCGTCCCGCTCACCTTTATTGTGTCGTTTATTAAAATGTAGCCGTTGGTGAGAACTTCCACCGTATGGTCAACCCACTCCACACTGTACGGGTTCTCTGCCCGAACATTCTTTACGCAAAGCATGTTTAACGCCAAAATTGTATAGACAATAACGCATACAGCAAAGACCAGCCCCTTTTTCAAAGGTTCTCCTCCGCTCGTTTGAAAGTTTGACTTTCTAGAATATTCAACGAAGGACTATTTATTTTTACAGTTTTTGGAAGAGAATTTTATCAGAAACCTTTTCGAGCTTAAATATGAAGACGTTCCTAATTTTTCCGTGGGCATCATGCTGTTTTTCTGTTTGAACAGAAACAACATTGTATTGTCCAAGAAACACGTATTTTCCAGGCGCCTTCCTTTCAAAAACGAAAATTGGGAAACGTTTCTCCATCTGCATTTTTAGAACCAAGTTTCCTCTAGTCATTTGCTGGTCGCCAAACCTTCCCTCACCAGTATACAGAAGGCTTTCGCCCTCAAACCTGTCTTTGTAGGGGTTTTCAACACTTTCTTCTGGCGTCTTGTTCAAAACTGTTGTTAACACTACGTGGCTAACGCCGACTTTTAAATTTCCACTGTACCTTATTCCACGTCTTGTGCAAACATTAAAGATCCTTGAAATTTCCCGGTTGCTAAAGATTTTACCAGCCTTTAATAGCATATACCTCTTCCAATAGAATTTGGGAAACAACAATTTAAATTCTCCAAAATAAACATTCAAATTGGTGCTTAACCTTCGGAACGGTTTACTTTGACCTACAATCCAGTTGAAAGGCACATGGCCATCGAAAAACTTGTGACACGTCAAGGATTGGAAGGCCAGGAGAGAAAATACTACCGCATAAGGTCAGCGAGGTGGTATGGCGGAATTGTCACAGCAGACTGTGTTGGCTGTGGGTTGGTATGTCGTTTCTGCTGGGTTTCAGACGCGGTAGCCAACCGCCCCGCCAACGTCGGCGAATTTTACACGCCAAAACGGGTTGCTGAAAGCCTCATATCCCTTGCAAGAAAATGCGGGCTGAGTTTGCTAAGGATCAGCGGCGGCGAACCAACTATTGGAAAGGAGCATTTATTGGCTGTACTAGACAACTTAAAAGGGAAAGGATACAACTTCATTCTTGAAACAAACGGTATACCCATAGCCCACGACGAAGGCTACGCTGAAAGCCTAGCAAGGTACGACTTTATCCATGTAAGAGTTTCGCTTAAAGGATGCAGCGAAAAGGAATTTGCAATGCTAACTGGCGCCAAACCCGAAGGGTTTAAGCTTCAACTTGAAGCTCTTCAAAGGCTCGTGGATGTGGGCGTGAGTTGCCATCCCTCTGTTATGGCTTCCTTCTCTACGAGAAAAAGCCTTCAGGCTCTTATTGACAGACTTAGCCAGATAAGCCCAAAACTGGCAGAGGAAATCGAGATTGAAGAGCTTATATTGTATCCGCATGTAGTTCGGAAACTGCAAAAGTACGGCTTAAAGTATTATACTGGCTATGCACCGGAAAACGTGCCTCAAGAGCAAATTTAAACTAGACCGCTACGTTTCAGGTAATAGTTTTCCTCTTTCTTAGGACCGAAGCTTCTCACGCCCTTTTCTTTGAGTTGTTTTCTAAGTTTGGCGGCGTATTCGCCGGTTATTTCGCCTCTTTTTTCCATGTAGGCGATTATTTCTTCAGCCTGCTCTTCCGTGTCGCATCGGCGCAAAAAGTCTATGACGTCGGGATTATAGTTGGCAAAGGGGTCAACACAATTTCTCCTTTTTCCAGAAGCTGTTTTTTCGCCTTCCTCCATGTCTGTACGGATGGAGTTTATTGAAACCTTGTTTTCGCCAAGCTCCATTTCCTTCGCTAGGTTTGGGAAAAGCTTCTTGAAGGTTTCCCTGTCGAATTCCACATCATTACCTTCAAACAGCTCTATCTTATTCAAAAAGCTGATCTAATATTTAAATGTCTGGTAGAACGGATGCGCCTAGAAAGGAACGAATCTTTGGGTGGGATCTTTTGAAAGCACCTTCTCCAAATCGCGAACCGTGAGCCCAGAAACTATGTCCCCGTAAATTTCGCATCTCTCTTCAGCCCCATGTTCAGCTGGGTTTCTAATTGATATTTCTGCTTCGCTTGATGGAAGTTTTATCAGCACACGGTAAGCCCGCTGCCACTTGCCACCTTTAGTCATGGTTATCCATCCTCTCTCAAGTATTTTGAGGCCTTTCTGCCCCAGCAAGGCTAGAATTTCCTCTGGCTGATCATGATAAACGTTTATGTCTATGTCGCTTTTGTGGTGAATTGTGCCTCGCCAGACGCTTCCCACGAGCACGGGACTGTACTTTTCTAGGATCTTCATGAGTTT
The DNA here is from genome assembly GCA_038817995.1 of Bathyarchaeia archaeon. GTDB lineage: Archaea > Thermoproteota > Bathyarchaeia > Bathyarchaeales > Bathycorpusculaceae > DRVP01. The sequence goes on from JAWAZC010000019.1 coordinate 16,582, forward strand.
TAGGGCTTCCTTTCTCATTTGGACAAGGCGTTCTTGACGTTTTTTGCCTTCGTTTTCTTCGGCTATCTTGTCCAGCTCCATTGCCACTTCAAGGTTTGTTGGCAAAACATTTACGCCTAAAACTTTAGCTGCCCTTAACTTCGCTTGCTTATACTCTTTTTCAACACCTAAATAGAGGAGATTGGCGGCTTCCCTCGCAACTTTTCTCCGGATTTCCACGCTTGTTAAAAGTTCAAAACAACCATTTTAGCGTTTTATTACCCGCTCATAAAGTTCTATGGTTTTTTCAGCTATTTTATCCCACGTAAACTCGTTTAAGACTCGACGTCTACCATTTTTGCCAAGCCACATTTTCTTTTCAGAGCTTTCTAAGGCGCTAACCACTCCCCACGCGATGTCGGCTGGGTTGTGTGGGTTAATATGAAAGCCGCACTGTTCCTCGCCCACGGGGATAACTATTTCGCGCATTCCACTAACGCCCGCCGCGCCAACCACGACGGGGCGCTCCATGCTCATAGCTTCTAGTGCAACTATTCCGAACGGTTCATAGAGGCTTGGAAACACTGCCACGTCGCACGCAGCGTAATGTAAGATGCGTTCCTCTTCTGGAAGGAATTGGAAGTTAAACTTTACATGGTCTTGGAGCTTCATCATCCGGACAAGGTTGACAAGGTAGTCTTGCAGGTCGCCTAAGCCAACAATAACCAGTTTAGCGTTTGGAATCTTCTGTAGTATGTGGGGCATCGCCATCACAAGTTTGTCGACGCCCTTCACGCCAACAAGCCTTCCAATGAAAAGTATCATGGGATCCTCTGGCTTTATGCCATAAAACTCTCTTACACGCTTTATCTGGTCTTGGCTTATCGTTTGAGGATCATATTTCTGCGGGTCAACGCCGTTATAGCAGACTTCAATTTTGTCTTTTGGAAAACCAAGCTTTATGAGTTCATCCTTCATGGCGTATGAAACCGTGATAACCATGTCAGCGATTTGAGCCCCGCGGAGCTCAATGTTGCTTACAACTTCTGAACCGTTTCCAAGGGTTCGTCCCCTCTCTGTGGAATGGACATGGAAAACCAGCGGCAAACCCGTCTCCTTTTTAATGGTTATGCCAGCTATAACCGAAAGCCAGTCGTGGGCGACTACAATATCAAATTTGAAGCCTTCCTTGGCTATAAGCTCGTTTACAAGCTTCGAGGCGCTCAAATAATTGTAAACTAGAATTTTCGAGAAAAGCTGGATGCCTCTACCCCACTTTTTAACGTCCTCAGCCACCACGTCGGGCAGAGAATCCGAAATGTCAATGTGTAATGGCCTGTGGATTTCTATGCCACGCCAAATCTCTCTCGTTGGAAGGCTGCCCTCGTCATCGTTCATGGTGAAAACTGTTACGTCATGATCCATTAAGACAAATTTTCGCGTGATTTCAGCCGCGTACGTGCCTAAACCACCAACAATTTTCGGTGGATACTCGTAGACAAGCACAGCCATCTTCATAATTTTCCCGTTTCCGCTTACTTCTAGACGTACAGGCTTATTTGCGTTATTTCATTTCGAATATATAAGGAGGTAGGCAGCATGCCGAACAAATAATGTTGGCTGTGGTCTTTTAAAACTTTTTAAGCCACTTGATTATCTGTTGATCCAGCCTTTCACTTTTAGGCTTTCTCCTTCTTGATGGGGACGGGTAGCCTCCAACTGTTTCATAGGCTTTAATTGCTAGGTCGTCGGCTTCTCCCTTTCGAAAGCTTCGCCACGCAGGATTATGTCTAAAATTTTGCGGCTTTATCCATTCAGGAGAGAAATCATCAACGTCTTTTGGCTTTAGGCAAATGCAAACAGTCTCCAATTCGCGGTGCAGGCTTAACGGACACGTGAAAACTCTTCCGGCGTCCATTCTGTTCTCGACAGTCACGCCCTCGACATGCAGGTTTCCAGAAATTTCTGGCAAAACGTGGAGGTTTGCATACTCCACAATGGCGTAGGCTAGGTCTAAAGGATGCGCCTTGCTTAGGACCTTTTCGGAAAAGGCTTCCTCGTGAATGTGAATGTGGCAGCCATTTCCAGACCACTTTAAGTAAACGGAGTCTCTTACGCCCTCGCTTTCAAGAAAGGCGATTATCCGCTTGGCGACGGTTAGGGTTTTCCGCCAATTTTGAAGGGTGCTGTCAACATCCCACGTAGGCGTGCAACGAACAACATTTGTAGGCGTGTAAACGTCTTCCACAGTTTTTACTGAGCGGTATTTGTTAGCTGACGCGTAAATTGCTCTAACTTGAAAATTCATTTCCTCTAGAAGTTCCCGCAAGTCGCCAGTACGGCTGATTGCCAGTGGTTTGCCCTTAAAATACCTTCGAAAAACAAGTTCGCCTTTCTCGTTTATGCAGTGGGTTGCAACCCACCTTCCAACGCAAAAGTCCGCTATCTCCCTCTGCACATCCTCTCGGGAATAGTGTTCACGGATTAGGCTCTGATGGCTGTTCAAGCTCCCTCTTCTCCAGCGCCCTTTGGATTTTCTCCATAACCCTCCTTGGTAGAGCTATGTCTTCTTTACGCTCCTCAACAGGTCCAAGAATGACAAGCCCCCTTCCATGTTCAATGGCTATTTCATGCATTTGGAGGCTGTGAGGCGTTTGCCGCATTTTCTCCACAAGCAAATAACGCCTCAAAACGCCATTACGGACGAAACGTCTAAACCTAATTATGCCGTCGGCTATGTGCTCGACACCCCAGCCGAAGGCTTCTGAGGTAGTTATGGCATACTGTGAAGTTGCCAGAATAGTGAAGTCCCATTTCGCCAAAACCTTCTTCACAAAGTAGGAGTGCCGCCGCGCCATGGCAGGTTTGTCAAGCCAAAAAGCTGAAAGCGAATCGATCACTAAGCGGGCTCTTCCATAACCCAAAGCCTTTTTCGCTTCAATAACCTTGTTCACAAGCTCTTCGACAGTCAACGCCTTAATAGTCCACTGATCTTCAGTTCCCATTAAAGCATCTATCAGAACAAGCTTCCCATCCTTTATAGCGCTGGCAAAATCAAAACCGAACTGTCCAGCCTGCGTGATAATAGACTCACGGCTCTCCTCGGTTGTCACATAAATGCACTTGTCACCATCAGCAATGCCCCGCGCAATAAAATGGATGCATAAGATTGTTTTTCCGGTTCCCGGCTCACCGGTAACCGCCACACAGAAACCTCTAGGAATTCCACCTGCAAGCATCTCATCTAAGGCGGGCACTCCTGTTGACAGTCTTTCCACGGGCAAGGTTTAAACCCTTCAAATAATATTTCATGAAGGGCTCTTCTATAAGGAGTTTGTTGGTTTTGGAAAGTTGATTTTACGATTCAACAGACTCTGCAACTACCGGGAATAGCGAAAAATTGAAAAACCCAACACTTAAAATAAGTGTTGAGGGCTTGCTTTGAGTCTATCTCCAGTTAAAAAGCTTATTCTTGAGACTGTTTGGATGCTAGGTAAACCGGTAAAACCCATGGAAGTAGCCGAGGAAATAGGGCTAAGCTTTCCAACGGTAATGATGCACATGATAGGATTGACAAAAATGGGCTATGTGGAAACTTTTGGAAAAGGGTACTACGCAATTACAAAAAAAGGGCGAGAAACTCTAGGTCTGCCCGAGATAGATAATGAAAAGGCAGAACAGATACTGTCCTACTTGCCTATGGAAAAAGCCTTCTACTTTTACGCGGACATCGGGAAACCTCTAGGCGTGTTTGCTTCTAGCCTAAACGATTTCTGCGAAAAAATCCAAAAAGTCGACAGTTCTTCCATAGAATTTCACCTATACCGCGGCGATTTCGAAGCGTGGTTTAACGGAATCGGCGATATAGAATTAGCTAGGAAAACCGCCATACTTAGGGAGAGGAAGCTTTCCGGAGAGAATCTTCGGAGAAAACTCTATGAAATCGTGAAGAACCGCTGTGAAGAGCTTGCTAAGATGAGGCGACAAGCCTTAACCGCGTCTAAATAGGTGTGAACCTTTCCTTAAGCCTCTCAATAACCTGTGGCAGCGTCGTGTATTCCATAGATTGAACGCTTAAACGAGCTGGCTCAAACTCCCCCATACGCCTAATCATGGCGGCAAGTTTCAAAGCTTCCTTTCTTGCAAGTTCGAAGGCTGGGTCTGCAAACAGATCTGATATCATGGGATTACCCTCATCGTCACACGCTATACCTCCATCAGCAACTTGGAACCCCAATGCCACAATCCTTGGCGGACCATCAAAAACTGTGCATCGGGCATCCTTAAGCCCAACGGGCATCATGGGTCCCCAGTGGCTTCCCCTCATCCAGCCCGCCACAAAGTAGGTGTGCATGAAAGGCGCGAGAATTTCGCCAACAGCTGGCAAACCGTGCTGAGCCCGTACAATCAATACGGGGTCGTCTTTACCCACATATTTTCCGGCAATCAACGAAAGCTTTGTCACGCTGCCGGAAGCGCATATTAAGTCGTCTCTGGCACGCCAAACCCTTGATACTATATAGCGTTCAACCGTGCCTATCAACGCTATAAGCTCGTACATTTCTTCGGGGCATTTCAGAACAACTTTCTTCCCTTCTTGAACGTCCACAACCTCAAATTTGAAGCCTCCGGACATGTTTGGATCTATCACAAGACCAGCTGTGTTCATTGGATCTGCGAAAATGCGGAAAAGCGGCAAATTGAAGCTTCCAGCCGAAGTTTTATCCGCCGCAAAAACCACTATAGGGTCCGACTTGCGTTCCTCGATTTCCATTTCCGCCACACCGGGGCCTAAACCTCGAACTGTTCCGCTGAAAGCGTTTTTAAGCAAGTCTTGTCCGGCTCCGTAGAGCTTAAGCTGCAAGGCTTTGTGGGCGGCTTCTTGGAAAGTGTTCCATGCAAGCTTGTGAATTTCTGTGTCAGATTCACCCCTTTCATGCACCATTAGAAGCTGAACGTCGTCTCCAACATTAAACACGTAGTAACTGTTTATCAAGCCTTCTTCCTTCGCCTTTCTAAGGTTTTTTTCAGCTATAACCAGCAACGGTTTCGGAACAACATGGTGCCCAGCAAGGGAGCCCACATCACATTTTATAACGGAAATCGTGGTTTTCTTAGCCATGAACTATCACTCTGCTAGGCAAACACGGTTAAAGGGTTTAAAGCTTAGCTTTTAAAAAGTTTCCCAAAGAAATAGAAAATAGTTCAACATAAACCATAGTGGTAACACATATGAACGAGTTAAGAATAATCTCCGTAAAAATTCCAGAAGAAGTTTACCAAGAGCTAGCCTTACGGATTCCAGAAGGCGAAAGAAGCAACTTCATAAGAGACGCTATAATCGAAAAACTCCAAAAAACACCTAAACCGGACAAAATTCTCGAAATTGAGAAGAGACTGGAAAAACTTGAAGCCGAATTTTCACAAATAAGAAAATACCTTGCAGACCTAGAACTCCTCACATACGAGAGGGGTGAAGCAAACCCTCACACCTTCTGCTTAGACGAATTAGACCACAAAATAGTAGAATACTTGATCCACTACAAAGGCGCCACAACCCCAGAGCTGGCTGAATATCTAAAAACAAACCGTTGGCTAGTCCTAAACAGGCTAAAACGGATAATGAAAAACTCCAAGAAACAACTCGGCAAACCAATAATAGAATATTATCCGGGCGAGAAAGCCGGCAAGAAAAAAGCATGGTGGATAAACGAAGAACTAATAGAACCTTAA
>JAWAZC010000020.1:0-7169 GCA_038817995.1 Bathyarchaeia archaeon
TGTGGCTTATGTCTATGCCCTCCTCAAGCATAAGCCGGACAGCGTTAGGATGAACTCTTTCAGCAGGCTTTAAACCGGCGCTTACAGCAGTCCACCCGTTCGGCGCATACTTGTTGAAGTAAGCTTCGGCAATTTGGCTTCTAAAACTGTTTTCTACGCAGACGAACAGGGCGGTTTTCAACTTTAGCCTTCCCAGTCCAAGAGCCGCTTTTCGCCTTCGATTTTCTTTAGGTCTGTTATGTCTTGGGTTACCTCCATCGTGCCCAAATATTTGCCGTCCTTGTCTCTTACGGCGAAATACCTTATGTGGATTAGACGGCCGCCAACTTGTATCCAGAACTCCGCCACGTCTTTTTCGCCTTTCTTGAAGGCTTCTAGGATTCTGTTTACCACGTGGATGCTTTTCTGTGGGTGGCAAAGCTGCACTTTTCTGCCCAAGATGGCTTTTGTCCTCACGAAGATGCGTTTTTCAGCCTTGTTGAAGAATTTGACAGCGTCATCCTTGTCCACAAAGGTTATATCCACTGGCAAAGTATTCAAGATGGCTTCAACCTCTTCCTTAGTTAATGTTCCAGTTTCAAATTGTAACATGCCTTCAGCTATGGGCTTAGCCTCAGCTGTTGATTTTTCAACCGGCTTCTTTATTAAGTGTTTTGGAGTGAAGCAGCAGTAGCCAATCTCGTCGAAGTCTGCCTGCATCACCGTCCACTCCTGCTCTGTAACGACACGTTGAGCTGCTGGGAACAGTATGTTGTTCTCCTTGAAAATGTGGCTGTTCAACGCATTGTTTATGGCGTTCGCCAGTTCGCCAAGCCTTCTCTTGAAGTCTTGGAAGTTTATGTTTTCAGCGTTCTCCAAGAGGGTTTTCAGCTGTTTTTTCTTTTCTCTAAGCTGGTTATGCTCCATCCACATTATGGCTGGCGGCTCAGTTATTCCATGCTTCTCCAGAACCGGGAAGAGGACGTTTTCCTCCCGCAAATAGTGTTTTTCAGCGTCCAAAAGCTCTTCGACAACATGCCTAAGTTGCGCCAACTCTTCTTTTAAGGCTCCAATATTTTCGGCGCCTTGCACTTTTTCAGCCAGCAAGCCCAGCTTTTGGGTTATCTGCTGAAGCATACTATGCTCCTCAAGAAGAATGCCGAGAGGACTAGTTGGCGCTGCTTCAAGGCGCTGCTTCTCCAACTGTTCTCTGAATATTGTCAAGTGCACGTCGCAGAGCCTCTGAATTTCTTCTCGTGATATACCCTCGCTTATGAGTTCCTGCTCGATTTTGGCGATTTCCAGCGGGCCTACGCCCTCAAGAAACTGCCTAAACTGCTCTTTAACCCGTTCTGGAGGTACACCCTCATGAAGCTGCCTTAAAATTTCTTTAAGAACTTTTTTACGGTCTTCCTCGGTTACTCCACCCATTTTAGGCTTCCTCCTTTATTTTTTGGGCTAAAGACTTGCCCAATTCAACAATCTGCCGCATGGTTTCTTCTGTTGGCGGACCATTAATTTCTAGCGCATCCACAACCTCGATCTTGAAGCCGCTGAGCAGTTCTTGGATCTGTTTTGCTGCGCCTCCACTCCAACCATAAGAACTTAGGATAACTGCATACTTTGTTGGTGGACGCAGTGCCTTGAAAAGGTATGTGGCGTAGACGGCCAGTGGATGGGCCCCGCCCAAGACTGTGGGTGCGCCCAAAATAATGGCTTTTGAATCCACAAGGTCTCTGGCTAAATCGCCAACATCCGTTATGGCTAAGTTGTGGAAAGCTAGCTCCACGCCTTCTGAGGCAAGAGTTTCAGCCATCTGTTTAACCATGGCGTCGGTGCTGTTCCACATACTTACATAGGCTATAACAGCTTTTGGACGGGTTTCACCGGCGGACCACCGCTTATACGCGTTTAAGATAAGCTCGGGTTTTCTGTGAATAGGACCATGGCTTGGCGCTATAACGCGAATGTTAAGGCTGGCAATTTTTTCTAGGGCTTTTTGCGCCATGGCTCTGAATGGCATCATTATTTCGCCCCAGTATCGCTGGGCATGCACTAAATAGTCTTCAACTTCGTCGCTGTAAACGCCGCTAGCCAGATGGGCACCTAAAAAGTCGCATGGAAACAGTATCCCGTCCTCTTCTAGATAGGTGAAGATTGTTTCAGGCCAATGTAGCATTGGCGCCTCGATAAAACGGAGGGTTTTGCCGCCTAGGCTTATGGTGTCGTTGTCAGCCACCACTTTGATTCTTTCCAGTGGAACATGATAGTATATTTGAGCCATTTCCGCGCCTCTGTTTGAGGCTACGAGTTTCGCTTTCTGAGCAATTTTCATGATTTGTGGTATGGCGCCAGCGTGGTCTGGCTCCGCATGGTTCATAACAACATAGTCTAAATCTTCCGGATTCGCTAAGCTGCGAATTTTCTCTATAAGCTCGTTTTCAAAGCCTGGATTCACGGTGTCTATTAGGGCTTTTCCCGTTTCGCCAATCACGAGGTAAGCGTTATAGGATGTTCCTTTTGGAAGCGGGATTAATGCGTCGAAAAGTCTACGGTTCCAATCTTTTACACCGGCCCAGTAAACGTTTTCCGCCAATTTCAAAATGTTTCTTTCAAGCATTTATGTCACCTTATTACAATTGTAATAAAGTATATTTATACCTTTCCCCAAAATACCACGACGAGGAATAAGCGAAATGCTATTGCCATGCGAAGTTGCCGTGAAAGGCTTGCTCCCGCCTTTAAGAGCCGCTCTAGCCAAACACCTAATGACAAAATACGGCCTAAAACAGGTGGAAACCGCCAAACTATTGGACGTAAGCCAGCCCGCCATAAGCCTATACAACAGAAAAATGCGTGGGAAAGCCCTAGACTTGGAAAAAGACATGGAAATTAGAGGTTTGATAGAGAAAATGGCTGATGCCCTAGCAAAGGGGTTATCCCACAAAGAGTACACGTTAATGTCTTGCGAAATATGTAAGGCTGCCCGCGCCAAAGGCTTGCTGTGCAACATGCACAAAACGCTGGACCCGACGTTTGATATCGAAAAATGCCAACTCTGCAAGACCACGACGCTAGAATGTTTGGGCTGAAAAGGGCTATTCCGCTAGAAACCTTATGATTTTCTCGTAGATGTCCTTGTCTCGGAGATCTTCCTGCCCCTTGTATATGCTTGGATTGTCGTTAACCTCAACCACTACGTAGTCGCCATATACCTCCTTAATGTCAACACCGTAAAGGCCTTTTCCAATCATGCTGCAGGCTTTTAGGGCTGTCTCCTTAAGCCTTTGAGGCGCGTTGTCCCGTTTTAGGGTGACGGTTCTTCCCCACATAAAGCTTGGTTTTCCACGTTTTTTCATGCCATGTTTCCATTTGCCCTTTGGCATCATATATTTGCAAACGTATAAGACCTCGCCGTTTAAAACGCCTACGCGCCAGTCGAAACTGGAGGGCATGAACTTCTGAACGACAATGTAGTCTGACCGCCTAAAGAAGCGTTTGGCAACTTCGCGGAAACTTGTTTCACACGAGACTTTCTCAACATACCTAGAAAAACTCGTGTAAGGCGCCTTTATCACAACAGGCTTGCCGAAAACTTCGAAGATTTCAGCAATCTGCCTATGGTGAAACTCTTCCTTGCTGAGGAAAATTGTTGGAATACACGGCACGCCATGTTTTTCGAAGAGGCGGTACTGGTGGATTTTGTTGGCACAAATCCTAATGGAAATCGGGTCGTCGACAACCTTTAAGCCTAACTCCCAAGCCGTTTTTGAAACCAAGTAGGCAGTGTAAAGCGGGTCGGTGGTCGCTCTAATGAAAACTGCCTCGTACTTTGGAATTTCGGAAAGCCCACTTCTAAACATGAAGTGGAACTCGTGACCAAGTTTTTGAGCTGTCTCCTTAAACGTTTGCAGAGCCTCAGCTTCATATGAGTATGTGAAATTGTATTTTTCAACAAAACATGCTATTCGCGTCAATCAGACCATCCTTTCCCGGAAAACCGGGAAACCATTTTGGAAAGCAAGTCAACATCGGATGGCGTAAGCTCCCCCATTTTTAGGGGTTGAAGCCCACATAGATGGGCTCCTCCATTAAAGCGTTGGACATAAAGCTTGCACACCGGAACTTTGAAAGTTTCATAGACCTTTCTCGCAACAGCCCTCACACCGTCATCTTCAGAAGCGCACTCGCCGAAGAAACATTTAACAGACACCAGTTCGCCTCGAAGAGGATGAGCGCAAACTGCATAACGGTAGTTCATGCTCAAGCTTTTAACAGCCCTATAAAGGGCGGTCCTGTTTTTGGCTATCTGAAAACCGTTAAACGAGAAGGGGTTAACGGCGAAAACAACAACTGGAAAAGCAAATTCAGCCATAATCTGCTTAACGGAATCCGTGACGATAAACGGCGTGGTCGGCGTCCCATTTTTTGCCGCTCTGGTCAAAAGGATTGGCGGTCTATAGACGTCCACAGCGTTTTCTGTTGTTGGAATAACATCATTGCCCAAGATTTCAGCGTGAAGCGAAACATAGTAACCCATCTTCATGTATCGGTAATCGTTGTTTATGTTGAGAACAAAACCTCTGAAAGAAGACTTGAGGAATGTCGACAGTTTCGTTATGGGCGCGTTTGTTTTTAGGTCGATGTTTGAGACGACCAGCAAACAGGAGGCACCAGACAACAGAGAATCGCTAAAACACTTCAGTATATTTAAAATTAACTGTTGACCTTGAAAGGCTTGCATTGACGTTTGAAGCTATAAGCTTATATTTTGGGCTATAGCAAAACTTTTCAAAGAGGTCTGTCTGTACGTACGGAACCCTAGAGGTTCTCGGTCCAGAACACGAGTTTTCACTTGTCGACGAAAATTTAAAACCCCTGCCCATCGTGGATAGGGTCATAAAGGATGTTTATGGACGTGTTGTGAACTTCGTGGAGCTTGGCAATTTCACTTTTGGTAAGGAGCTTCAACTGCACGTTATGGAGGTTAAGCCCAACGAGCCTTTTAAGTCGCCGAGGGCCTTCGATGAAACCATGCACGAGGCAGTTTTGAGGCTTAATGAAACGCTTGGAAGGCGTTATGGCGCAAGACTGTTGGGCACAGGGATGCATCCAACGCTTAGGCTTTGGGAAACCGCTGTTTGGCCGCACCGCCACAGGCAGATTTACGAGGCGTTTAGCCAAATCTTCAACATCAGACAGCATGGCTGGCTCAATATCCAAAGCTTCCAGCTTAACCTTCCATACTCAAGTGAAGAAAAAGCCATTTTAATGCACAATTTGCTGGCAAACGTCTGCGCTTATCTTCCAGCAGTTTCGGCTTCATCTCCCATCTACGAGGGGCATTTAGGCGAGTATGTGGATAATCGCCTCCACTTTTATATGGAAAATCAGCGGGAAGTGCCATCTGTGGTCGGAAAAGTTGTCCCAGAATACGTCCGATCCTTTAGGCAGTATAGGCGCGACGTTATTAGGCGTTATTCCAAGGATTTAGCTGAGGCCGGCGCCCACCCATGCATTCTTAACAAGGACTGGGTTAACTCGCGGGGCGTCATAATACGCTTTGACCGGAAGGCTCTTGAAATTCGAGTTATGGACGAGCAGGAATGCGTGAAGGCTGATGTGGCTTTAAGCTGTTTTGTCAGAGCACTGCTTAGAGGCTTGATGAAAGCGGATGAGCCTCTTTTACCCTTCTTGCCGACAGAGGTTTTGGCTGAAGACTTTAAAGCCGTCGTAAAAAGTGGTTTAGAAGCCAAAGTACTTCATCCAAACGGGCCAACAGCCAAGCATGTGTGCAAATGCTTCATGAAAATTGCTTGGGAAAACGCTACGGTCGAGGAGAAAGAGTACCTTAGCATAATAGGAAAACGCATCGAACATGGAAGCTTATCGGATGTTATCAGAAAAAAGGTTCTTATCAGAATGCAGAAAACCGGCTTAAACGAGGCGATTATAGACGTTTATTCAAAACTTTTAAAATGCTTAGAAGACAATGAGCCGCTATTTTAGGGGGCGCATGCACATGCAAGCCGAAGAAGAGAGACAGGAAAATTTCTTCAACGTATGTGGTTCATGTAGGATAAGCTGTTGCTGGGATGCACGGCCACCAATAACGTTGGAACGCGAGAGAATAATCCAAGAATACTTGAAAGTCCGCGGCATTCAAGTCGATGAGCCCTTTGTTCACGGTGAATACACGTTTCCAAGAGAGACGGCGGATGGCTACTGCATATTCTACGAAAAAGCTACACGCAAATGCATTGTGCATCCGGTTAAGCCAGAAACATGCGTCGCTGGACCCATAACCTTCGACATCAACGTTCAAACTGGCAAGATTGAATGGTATCTGAAGATGGAGAAGATTTGCCCACTTGCAGGAATCATGTATAAGAACAGGGCCCTTCTTGAAAAACATTTTGAAAACGCTAGAAGGGAGATTCTGCAGCTTATCCGGCAGCTTAGCGCAAAAGCATTGAAAACAATCCTTAAGCGGGAGGAGCCGGACACCTTCAAGATAGGTGAGGAAGAAATAGGACGGGAAATTTTGGACAAGCTGCAAGGACCTTATGGGCCTTAACATTTTGTTGCAATCATTTTAAATATTCTGATTGCAACATTTTTGCGTAGGTGGTGGGCTGTTTGTCCGTCCTTTGGAGTGGTAAGCCTTTCATGAAGAAGACGCTTGTCAAATTTGCCATCGTCTTCGTGGTTGTCAGTCTTCTTCTGAGCCCTTTGTTCTTCTTTGTTCCGCTGCTTATCCCGTTTTGGCTTGCCTTCTGCCTCGTTTTCTTCGTGCTTTACTATTTCAACAAGAACGCCTACACGTACTTTATAACCGAAAAGTCTGTCCGCGTAGAAAAGTCTTGGTTTTTCGGAAACTATACTAGAGAAATAACCTTCGACCAAATCAGGGACGTACATGTGATGCAAGGCCTTTTGGCGAGGCTATTCAACTGCGGCTCACTGGTGTTCGTAACAACCACTGGACTCGAGGTTGGGTATGTGGGCGGAGGAGCAGCTGTTGGAAGAGGTGTGATAGTTGGAGGTGGAGCTGCTAGGCCCACAATTGTTAGGGGTGGAGGCAACATGTTCTGGGATGTGCTGGAACCAGCAAAAGCCAGAGAAATCCTAATGGGCAAATTAACTGAGTGGCGAGAAGTCTTTCAGCAACAGAAAATCGCAGCTTCGGT
>JAWAZC010000020.1:7269-20739 GCA_038817995.1 Bathyarchaeia archaeon
GGTCGTGCTTTTGTATGAGTTTGGAAACCGTATGGTTTGGCTCTGCGGCTAGTATGCTGGCTGGTCTAGCCACGGGTGCTGGAGCTCTTCCAGTTTTGTTTACCAAAAACGTATCGGATAAGCTGTTGGATGTGATGCTCGGGTTCTCCGCCGGGGTGATGCTTGCAGCCACATTCTTTAGCCTTTTAATTCCAGCCATAGATTTCGGCGGCATATGGGTTGCAGTTCTCGGGCTAGTTTTGGGCGCTGCTGCATTGCACTTAGCAGACCGTTTTATTCCCCATTTTCATCCAACATTGTTGGAGGCGGAAGGACGCTCTTCAAGGCTTTCGAGGGTTTGGCTTTTCGTTTTAGCCGTCACCATTCACAATTTTCCAGAAGGTTTGGCTGTAGGAGTGAGTTTTGGAACTGGAAACATAGCGGCGGGTCTCGTGGTTGCAACGGCCATTGGGCTTCAAAACATGCCTGAAGGCTTGGCCGTAGCCTTACCCATGTTAAGGGAAGGATATGGTCGGCGGAAATCTCTTGGATACAGCACTTTAACCGGACTAGTTGAGCCTGTCGGAGGACTATTAGGAGTTGCGCTTGTATCTGTTCTCCATCAAGTTCTGCCATGGGCACTTGCCTTTGCAGCTGGAGCCATGCTCTTTGTTGTCAGCGACGAAATGATACCCGAAAGCCACAGGAAGGGCTTTGAAAGACAAGCAACATTCGGCCTCGTCGCCGGCTTCATCGTTATGATGCTGCTTGACTTCCTAATCAAATGAAAAAGAGAAGTTTAGGTGATGAGAGTTCACCAAAAGAGCTTGCCCGGTACGATGGCAAAGGCAGAGCTTAATCGAGAAATTGATCGACGTTGCATCATTTTACATAGTTGACTACGTCTTTTCTCCGAGGCCTTGGCGGCGGGTTTTCATCCTTATATCCCAATGCTATTGTGCAGACGTGTTCGTAGCCTTCGGGCACACTTAACTCTTTTTTCAGTTCTTCGCCTTTCTCTGACTTGAACAAAAGCTCAGTAGAACCCATTATGAGTGAGCCTAAGCCCAGCGATTCAGCCGCTATCAAAATGTTTTCGGCGGCTAGGGCGCAGTCTATTTCGGCAAAGCGAGCCGTTTTATCCGCCGTGACTAGGATCAACGTGGGAGCGCCTCCGAAAGGGTTAAAGTTGGGGTCTTTCGCCCTTTGCATCAGAGGTTCTATACCTGACTTCAGCATGTTCTCCTTCATGAGATCCGCCATCTTGTTCAGCATTTCCCTGTTTTGGATTACTGTGAAGTGCCATCTCTGCTGGTTCCGCGCGTTTGGCGCAAGTATGGCACACTCCAAAATTTCCTGCAAATATGCGTCTGGGATTGATTCCGGCTTAAACTTGCGTATGCTTCTCCTACGTTTTATAACCTCAATGGTTTCATTCACGGCTTGTGCCCCTCGCTCTGGTCTCGTTTAGAGTTTGACAGTCATATATTTTGTGTTGAGCAAAACATTTGGTAGCTGCAAAATGCTTTTACCTTTGGCTTCCCGCTATCTTATAGGCGTTTGAGGTTAACCGCATCTTGAAAGAGCAGCCTAAAAACGCTTTTGACCTTCTAGTTAAACCTGTTCGCCGCTTGATTGAGCAGAGGGGATTCTCAGAACCAACGGAACCCCAAGAAAAAACCATTCCACTAATCCTCGAGGGAAAAAATGTTCTGCTCATTTCGCCGACAGCCACCGGCAAGACAGAAGCCGCCTTCCTACCCGTTTTAAGCATGCTTTTGCAGGAGCCCCAGCCTCCGGGCATTAAGGTGCTTTACATAACGCCTCTGCGGGCTTTAAACCGTGACATGTTGGAGCGTCTCGAATGGTGGTGTAACAACCTAGACATCAAGTTGGCTGTTAGGCACGGCGACACTGAAACCCGTGAACGTGCAAGGCAGGCGAGAAGCCCACCTGACATTTTGATCACGACTCCTGAAACTTTGCAGGCGATTCTGGTCGGCTGGGTTATGAGGCAGCACTTGCAGCATGTGCGCTGGGTGATAATTGACGAAGTCCACGAGATGGCTGACAGCAAACGTGGAAGTCAGCTAGCCCTAAGCCTTGAAAGGCTCCGCGCCATAATTGGCAGAGACTTCCAAGTTATAGGGTTGTCAGCCACCATTGGCAGTCCTGAAAAAGTAGCCCAGTTCCTTGTTGGAAACGGTCGTCCAGTGGAGATTGTGCGGGTTCCAGTTGCCAGAAAAATGCGCTTGAAAATTCTTTTTCCAAAGCCTAAGCCCGAAGATTTTGAGTTGGCGGAGAGGCTTTACACGCACCCCGAGGTGGCGGCGAGGCTTAGGGTTATCCGCGACTATATTAGCCGCCACCAGTCTGTGCTGCTCTTCACGAACACAAGGGCTATCTCAGAGGTTTTGGCAAGCCGCTTCAAGGTTTGGGACATAGACTTCCCAGTTTCTATACACCATGGCTCTCTGGCAAAGCCCTCCCGCATAGCCGCCGAAAGAGGCTTAAAAAACGGCGAACTCAAAGGCCTAGTGTGCACAAGCAGCCTAGAACTTGGCATAGACGTGGGCCGCATAGACCTAGTCATCCAATACATGAGCCCCCGCCAAGTTACGAGGCTTATCCAGCGGGTTGGAAGAAGCGGCCACAGGATAGGCCACATAGCCCAAGGAATAATCGTCACCATGGATTCCGACGACACGCTTGAGGCTATGGCCATAGCCAGACGCGCCCTGCGGGAAGAACTGGAGCCAGTTGATATTCCACCTAAGCCCTATGATGCTTTAGCTCACCAAATTGCTGGTTTGCTTCTGAAACAGAAGAGGTTGGAGTTTGACGAAATTCTTGAAATGTTTAGAAGAGCATACCCATACACCAACTTGACCATGGAGGATATTGAAAAGATTTTGCGGTACATGCACGACCGTTTCCCACGGCTAGCATGGGTCTCCTTCGAAGATAAAGTCGCCCTTAAACCACGGAGAACCAAGGCGCTTTTTGAATACTACTTTGACAACCTCTCCATGATTCCAGAAGAAAAGCAGTACTTGGTTGTGGATGAGACAACAGACTCTGCCGTCGGCATTTTGGATGAAGCCTTTATGGCGGAGTACGGCAAGCCCGGCATAAAATTCATCATCCGTGGAAGTCCATGGCGAATCGTTCACGTTTCAGGCGACAAAGTTTACGTCAAGCCCGTAGACGACCCGACAGGGGCTATTCCAAGCTGGATAGGCGAAGAAATCCCAGTGCCCTTCGAGGTGGCGCAGGAAGTCGGAGCCATAAGAGGCTTTGTTGAGGAGCAAATGCACAAGGGCGCTTCACCCGAGGAGGTTGCCGCCAAACTCAGCGAGCAGTACCCAGCCGATAAAGAAACCGTTTTAGACGCTCTAGCCGAAACCATCGAGCAGATTTCCGCCGGGCTGCCCGTGCCTACGGATGAACGCATACTAATTGAGGACTGGGACGACTTCGTCATTGTTCACGCCCACTTTGGCTCTCTGACCAATAGGGCTTTAGCCCAACTCATTGGACAGTTGCTTTCCGAAAGGATTGGCTACGGCGTTGTCGTGCAGCACGACCCCTACCGCATATTCATACAAACCATGGGCGCGGCAACGTCAGACCAAATCATTGAACTGTTTAGTGAA
Source organism: Bathyarchaeia archaeon (assembly GCA_038817995.1). Classification (GTDB taxonomy): domain Archaea; phylum Thermoproteota; class Bathyarchaeia; order Bathyarchaeales; family Bathycorpusculaceae; genus DRVP01. The sequence goes on from JAWAZC010000020.1 coordinate 10,905, forward strand.
ATGGCTTTCATGAACGGGCAAACTGTTAGAGACAGCCTAACAAGAACCACAGTCAAAACTGGGCTTTTCAAGAGACGTTTAATTCACGTGGCGAGGCGTTTCGGAGCCCTTGAAAAGTGGGCAGATTTCAGCAACGTGAGCCTCCAAAGGCTTCTCAAAAGCTTTGAGGGAACCCCAATTTTTGAGGAAGCCTTGAAAGAGGTCTTTCTCAAAGACTTAGATGTTGAAAGGCTTGTCCAAGTTTTGGAGAAGATACGCCAAGGCGAAATAACCGTCCAGAAGGTGGAGACTTGCGGGACAGCCACACCGGTTGCACGGGTTGGCATAGAACGTGTAAGCATGAAAACGGATTTGATTCCACCTGAACGTATGCGCGCAGTGCTTGTCGAATCTGCAAGGGCAAGACTTCTGAACGAAACTTGTGTTTTTGTCTGCACAAACTGTTGGAGCTACGCCGACATGATCCGTGTCAAAGACTTGCCCGCGAAACCTAAATGCCCAAAGTGTGGTTCCGAAGCCATAGGACTATTGAAGGAAGAAGAGGAGAAGGTTTTGCCGCTTATCGAAAAAAGGGGTGAAAAACTGACTAAAAGCGAGGAAAAACTGCGAAGGCAAGCTGTCCAAACCGCCCGTCTTATAGAAAAATATGGAAAAGCTGCGGCTGTGGCTCTTTGTGCCAGAAAGGTTCAACCCTCTGACGTGAAAGAAGTTCTTGAAAAAAGTTCACACCTCGACGACAAGTTTTATGAGCTCGTCTTGGAGGCGGAACGGAAAGCGATAAGCAAAAGATTCTGGTGAAACAACTGTAACTCACAACAACTTTTAAATGGGAGACCGCCTTAATCTCGGTGAGCACTTCGCTCTAGAAGGTGTGGAGATAAGAGTTTGGAGATAAGCCGAAGAAGGCTCCGTGAAGAGGTCTTGAATAGAATCAAATACGTAAAAAACTGTGTTTTGGCAAGGGAGCTCTGCCTTTTAATTCGCACAAACAGGGCGGTCCTTGAGCCCAAAGACGTGCACGACATTTGCCTTTACATTTCAGGCTTATGCAGAGAAGAAGGTTGCGAAGAGCCCAGCGAGCTTTGCCGCAAAGCAGCTGAGGCTGTTGGCGCCGGGGACGAGGAAAAATACTTGGAGTTGTGCGCCCAAAGCGCTATGAAGTGTGGAGAGTCTAGGCGTCCAACGCCCAAAAAGGCAACGTACGTGACGTAAACCAGAAAGTTTTAAAATAGAGATGAAGCACTGCTAAATTCTAGATGGGAGGCTGCCTAAACTGTTTATAGCCCCATATGTTCCAACTCCCCTTCCGGTTGTCCGCCACATGCTCATTTTGGCACAGCTAAAACCCGGAGAAGTATTTTTTGACCTAGGCGCCGGGGATGGACGGACCGTCATAATGGCGGCAAAAGAGTTCGGTGCAAGAGCCGTCGGCGTTGAACTCCGCGAAGATCTCGCCAAAAGAGCCTTAAGCAGCGTCTATGAGGAAGGCCTCCAAGACAGGGTGACCATAGTTCACGGCGACATGTTCACCGTGGATCTATCCTCGGCTGACGTGGTCTTCTTGTATTTGACCACAAGCGCCAATGAGAAGATAAAACCAAAACTTGAGGCGGAGCTTAAACCCGGCGCCCGCGTGATTTCACATGACTATGAAATCGTCGGGTGGAAGCCCGTTAAAGTTGAGAATTTCTGCGAAAACCCAAAGCTTGGATACCCATCCCACACCATCTACCTCTATAAAAAAGTTTAACGGTAAAGCGTTCTGTGTAAGGGACACAAAAATAAAACTTTTAATGAAGCATATTTTCATCACAAATTTTTAGAAAAGAAACCTTGGTGTCCAGAAACCATGTGGTTCGTTCCATGGCAGTACATCGCAGACTGGAGATGCAACCTATGCGGTTTATGTTGCAAAGCCTACAGCGTAGTCCTAAGCTTTCAGGAATGGTTAAACATAGTCAAAAACTATGGGGTAGAAACGACAGCCACAGGTTTAAGCAAGCTTTACCTAAGGCGGAAAAGCGACGGCTCATGCATATTCCTCTATAGGCTTTCAAACATGCATTTATGCGGACTACAGCACATGAAACCTACAGCATGCAAACTTTGGCCTTTCAAAATCCTAACAACTCCAAAATATGGATACGCGAGAGAAGCCGCCTACCCATATTTAGGCAAAGTTCTCTATGTTTACGCGGACTCGACGTGCACTGGACTGCGGTACGGAACACCCACATGGAACTTTACAAACCAAACGGTGAAGGAGTTCATTGAAATAGCCATAGGAACTCGCAAAGAGCAAAACAAAAGCACAGCCGATATAGGCTTGATACAACATCAAACCCCGCTAAGAAGAATATTCTAATGGACGACTCGTTCTTTAACATGTTAATTTTCGCAGTTTCTCTTGCTCGGAGAAAACCATAACAGTCTAGATGGTCTGTACTGGAAAGCGTTCATATTGAAGTTCATACAGTTTTCTGAGTTTTTCGATGGTGTCTATCTCTTCGACAGTTTTGTCTGTTCTGAACCTTACTATTTTTGGCACTCGTAGGGCGTAGCCGCTTGTGTATTCGTCTGTTTCCTGAATCTCTTGGTAAGTTGCCTCCACAACAACGGTTGGCTTTACGAAAACGCCCTCATCGTCATCGCCCGTTTTCGTCCGCTCGATGATTGTTGCAAGGGCATCCATGGTCTGTTCTGGCAAGTTTGAAACCTTCCCAATGGTGTAGAGTTTTCGCTCTTTCGAGTCACGGACCGCCAGCAGAAACGACGAGTACAGGCCGGCGCGTTTTCCCTTTCCGTAAAGTGCTTTCACTATTGTACAGTCTATGGTGTCACGTTCCGGCTTTAGCTTCAGCCAAGTGTAGGTGCGCTGTCCGATCTCATAGGGCGAGTTTAAGTTTTTGACAACAATACCTTCATAGCCTTTCCTTAAAGCTTCGTCGTAGAAGCACATAAGTTCAACCTCGTTTTGGCATTCCACGCCCTCAGCCAAATATTCCGGCGGAACAACCTCCAAAAGGTATTTGCGCCTCTCAGAAAGCGGTAGGCCGATAAGATCTTTCCCGTTTAGGAAAAGGATGTCGAAAGCCCTGTAGGTGACCCGAACTTTAGCCATTCTTTCAGCGAGTTCTTCCGGTGTGAGTTCACGTGGCACGGTTCTTTCAAGCATCACTTGGAAGGGCAAAGGGTTGCCATTCTGGTCTACGGCGAAAACTTCGCCGTCAACGATACAGCTTTGAGCCCTAAAAGTTTTTGCTATTTCCACGATTTCTGGCAGTGTTTGCGACTTCTCTACGCCACGCCTCGAGAAAAGCCATATTTGAGTGCCCCACTTGTGCACTTGAAGGCGGCTTCCATCAATCTTGTACTCGGCTCTGACTGGGTAAACAACCTTGTCCGGCTCGTAAAGATGGGCAAGCTGAGGCTTAATGAATTGTCCAGGCCTCATCTTTACCTCTGCGAGCTTGAGCAGTCCCTCGGAGGCTAGGCTTATGCCTTCAGCCAAGCCCATGATGGCGCAGGCGTTTTGGATAAACTCCACTGGAACTTGGTAGGCTTTAGCCGCCGCCCGCATGACGGTGCTCGCGTAATAGCCAAGCTTCAAGTCGCCCAAAAGAAGCCGAACGATATACTTTGCCTCCAACGGTGTGCTTACCCGTAAGAGGCTGGAAACATAAAGCTCGCGTTCCCTAACGCCCTTCAGTTTCGGCAACAGCCTAACAGCCTCGTAGACCTCGTTGACGGATAGAACAGCCTCAGAAGGCTTCTTAAGGAGGAAGGCAACCTCGCCGTGTTCGCCATAATCTATCATGAGCTTTTTAACTTCGCTCAAAGAAACGCCCGTGGCTAAGCTTATGCTCCGCTCAATTAAGCCCGGCCCAACTTTTAGGCTCTCGTCAGTTAATGTCCCAAGGGCGAAGCGCGCCTTAACCTCAAGCGGCAAGGCTGGATTCTGGAAAAACTTTGCCAACTCGGTTTCTTTGCCCTTTTTACCGCGTAGAACTGCCAGACGCTCGTAAATTTCAACAATCTTCGCGAAAGGCAAATCTTTTTTGGGCTGTACGTCCTCCATGTAGAGGCGTATCAAATAGTATGGTATGCCTGTCCGCCACTCGATTTGTTCAGGTGTGAAGCCAGCTTCGATAAGCCTTAATATAGCTTCCTTTGGGGAACCATAGGTTTCAATAAGCTCCTTTAGGGTTGGCGGCTTAACAATTGACATGGCTTCTGCCAGCTATTGCTATTTTGTTTCAATTTGCGGCGCCTTGGGTAATGGTTCAACAACCCTTAAAAAGCCGTCTTTCGTTATGTCAACCCTTATTCTTCGGCGTTCAAAGTTGCACATTCGGCAGTCTAAAACGCGGACTATGCGGACGAACTCGCCTCTTTCAACGCCCAAGTCTACTTGCTGGTCATACCAGTAAACACGTCCGTAATCCACAATGATTGTTCCGTCCAAGTTGTGGGCTAAGCCTATTCCTCCAGCCATGTCATAGCTGTCCCAAACTTCGGAGCTACGCTGGTTCACGAAGAGGGCTGTTATGCCGTGCACTTGGTTGTAGCGGGCTAACTCCATGACGCGGTATTTTAGGGCGCCGCGATAAGATTCCAGCACTGTAACAGAGTCTATTATGGCTAGTTCAATTTTCTCCTTTTCAGCTACATAGCGGTAGGTTTCCGCAAAAGTGTTCCAGTCGCGAAGCTCTGGAAAAGCCACAGTGTCCAAAACGAAAAGGTTCTGGCGGATCTTCTCCCAGTCCAACCCTAAAATGTCGGCTTTCTGCTTGAGTCTAGATTGCAAGTCGAAACGGGGCGTAGCGCTCTTCCAGGTGTCTTCAGCCGTGGCGTAGAGCACCTTTCTGCCCGAGGCTGCCGCTCGGACAGCTATCTCCTCGACAAGGATGGATTTGCCGGCGCCCGGTAAACCCGTTATGGCGAATTGTCCACATATGGGAATCCCGCCTAATGGCTTTCCTTCCGGCGTCAAAAAGAGTTCATCGAGAAAAGTGCCCGTTTGAAAACCAAGCAGAGGCTTTTTGGCTTCAACAGCCGCGTCTGGCCGGAGCACAAGGTTCTCTAGTTTCTCTTTGCCCTCATGTATTTCCGCGGTCATGGGCTTTGTGGCCAGCTCCCATTCATCCGCCGGCATCCTAGCCGTCTTCATGGCTTCAGCCAAAGTTTGAGCCATAGCCCTAACCAAGGCTTCAATTTCAGGAGCCACGGCAGCAGCTTCGGTCTTGGGCCTCGGCTCTTCGACAGGTTTTGCTGCAGGTGTTTCAGCCGGCGGCTTTTCAACAGGTTTAGGTTTCGCCTCTTCCGTGAGCGCCCATAGCTCGCCACGGCGTTCAACAAGCCCCTTGTTTTTAAGGGTTTGCAGAAGCGCGTAGGCGGAGTTTGGCCCATATTTTGGAATACCTAGGCTTTCGGCGATTTCGCTTAGGGAAGCCCCCGCCTCCCGCATTTTGAGAAACTCTACTATGTCTTTTTCATTTGCCATAACAGTCCCACTTTAAATAGTTGCGGTTAAAGGTATAAATGTTCAGTTTCAACGAGGGTTGGCTTTTACATTTTGATTACGCTTTTCTATCACGAGTCTTTTGCCGTCAATTTTTACAGTCACGTCTTCTCCAACCTTGAAGGGGAAACTGGTGTCTGATGAAACCTCTTTCGGTATATAAATGAAAATTTTGCGGTATTTCTTGCCCCTGTCCACAACTTTGCCCTTACCTTCACCTGTCATAGGCGCCTACGCGCCCCTACCTTTCAATTCAATTTGGAATTTAATCGTAAATATAAAAGTTTTAAGAAACTTTACCTCGTTTTTATTTCGAATTCGCAGTACGGGTCACCCATAGCTATGCATTTAGTTTCCCTAACCTCCACGTCTTTCCCGAAGAATCGAGCGAACACCCCAGCGATGGCGCCTCTATAAAATTGGCTCTGAGGTTTCCCTTTACCCTTGCCCAGCTCACACTCAAAGTTTTGATAAATCTTTAGTCTAGCGCATCCTTTTTCTTGGTCTACGTTCACGTCGTCTATTATTCCCCAGCTCATCGTCATGTTTATGGCTTTAGCCACAGCAACCAAGTCTTCAACCTTATTCGACTTTGCAATTTTCGCGTAGTGGTCGAAGATTTCAGCACCTATGCTGAAGCCTTGATAGTAAAGCATGGCTTCACCGGCCGTTCCAAATTTTTCCTTCACACCGTTAAATAGAGCTTCGTAAGTCCTTCTTCTAAAAACGACAACCCTTTCGCCGTCAGCAACAGACGGAAAGAAATAATCGTCGAAAATCACACCTTTTCCCTGAGGCTTTATAATTTTCGCGCTTTTAATGAAATTGTAGCTGTTTGTTAGGATTTCTAGAGCTTCCTTGGGTGTAGCTTTAGCCTTTGTAAAGTCTAGGAAGGCTATGGCGTTTATGACGGGTTTATTTGCTTCCTCCATGGAGACCTGGATATAGCGGGTTACTATGCCAAGGCTGTCCATAAACTCAGCAAGCTTTCTTAGGTTTCCCTGTTCAACTTTCAACTCCACAGCGAGGCCGTAGATTTTTTGGTTTTCATCGAAGGTCATAACTCTTCCAATGTTGAGCGGTTTAAGGGATTGTTTTGACATTTAGCAGCCCTCCTTGTGGGCTCACGAAATTACCACTATTGGTGACTACTTAATATGACTACCATAAAAACTTTGCTCAACTAAAATCTTTAAAGCGAAGTTAAAATTTTAGAGGGGACAAACCAAGCTATAAAAGGGAGAAGCAAGCCAATTTCCGAATTACGGTGAACTTGTTTGGTAAGGATAAAAGTTGGAGTTTCAATGCTTTACCGTTTAAGTGAACCATTCAACAAAGTGATTAAGACCTTGGTGAATGTGTCGGCTGATCATGTGGAAATAGTGGATGACGGATTGCACGCGCTAAATAAGAGGAGAGTCTTAAAGCTTAAGGAAACTGGGAAGAACTATAGCTTACAATTTTCCGTCCACGCGCCCTTCGCGGACATAAACATTGCTTCACTGTCGAGGCCCATTCTAAAAGCCACGATTAAACGGCTGGAAAAATCGATACAGCTTACAAGCCTCTTGGAGGCAGACGTCTGGGTTTTCCATCCGGGGTTAAGAACGGGCATAAGCATGTTTTACCCTGGAGCAGATTGGGTTCGAAACTGTGAAACCGTAAAAACGCTCGGTGAAATCGCGGATAAACATGGCGTGAAAATAGCCATAGAAAATGTCCCGGAGCCTTATCCCTTTCTAATGAAAAATGTGGAACATTTCAAAAGGTTCTATGATGAAACAGGTGAAAAGATTGGTTTAGCCTTTGACGTGGGTCACGCGAACATTAATGGACAAATGGAGCTTTTCCTAAAAACCTTTCCAGACAAGATCGTGCATATTCATGCCCATGACAACATGGGAAGGAAAGATGAACACTTAGGCGTTGGCCGCGGAACCATAAGCTGGGAAAGATTCGCCGAACTTTTAAGGCAGATTTCCTACAACAAAACGGTGGTTGTAGAGTCTGTGGAAAACGTTCAAGAAAGCATTGAAAAGCTCAAGGTTTTACTCGCTTGAAAATGGAACTTCGACTGTTAAAAAATCTTCAGCCACGGTGGTGTTCTCGAAGATTTTGCGGGCTTGCTCCAAAAGCACAGAGGCATCTTCATACCTTGCACTTATATGAGTTAAGACAAGCCTCTTCACTCCAGCTTTTTTGGCCATTTCAGCCGCTTGACTTGGCGTGGAATGCCCATCTTCAGCAGCCCTCTCAGCCAACTCGTCGCCCAAAGTAGCGTCATGAATAAGCAAGTCTGCACCAGCTGCAAATTCTGCCAAACCTTCAAAAGGTCTAGTGTCGCCCGTATAGACAATTTTTCTTCCTGGCCTCGGTGAGCCCAAAACGTCTTCGGGTTTTATAGTTCTGCCATCCGGAAGTTTAGCGGCTTTTCCTCGCTGCAGCTGCCCCCACAACGGACCTTCCGGAACCCCTAGAGCCTTAGCCTTTTCCGGATAAAATTTTCCGGGACGGGGCTTCTCCACTAAGGCGTAGGCTAGGCTTGGCGTTACATGGTTAGCCCAAATTGCTTGGACAACATATTCGGGTGTTTCACACACCACGCCAGCTTCGCCAACCTCGTGGATTTCTATCGGGAATGTTAGGCCGAACTGCACTGTTTCCCTTATGCATTCAACAAATTTTCTGATTCCCAAAGGACCATAAATAATGAGCGGCTTGTCTCGGTCATGCAGTGCCATGGTTTGCATTAGCCCCGGCAAGCCTAAAACGTGGTCGCCATGCATATGCGTAATGAAAACCTTTGTCGCCTTGTGGAAACTGGCACCCGCTATTACCATCTGCCTTTGCACGCCTTCGCCGCAGTCAAAAAGCAGCTGCTCGCCTTTCCGCTTGATTAGAATGGCTGGCAAACTCCTTTTAGGAGTTGGAACACTCCCAGCTGTGCCTAAAAAGATAACTTTCAAGTCCATGAGAGCGCACTACACCTTTTAGAATATATTGCCCCCATCCTTGTTAGGCTTTATGCCTAATCGCAAGCTTTAAGGGGTTGGGTGAGAACGTTTAAGTGGATTTGGTTGTTTATGGCGAAGGTGCTCATAGTTTTTGAATCGCGTTATGGCAACACCAAGCGCGTTGCAGAATCCATCGCCGAAGGGATAAAGGAAAATGATGGAATTGAGGTTTCTCTAAGAGAGTTGAAGGATGTAGACTTGAAGGAAATCCCCTTCTATGACACAATATTGATTGGTTCTCCAAATCACGTCGGCGGGCCTACAAGAGGCGTCAGGAGCTTTATCGACAAGCTTGGGGACTTAAGGTTGGATGGAATGAAGTACGCTGTTTTTGACACTTATACGGGTGGGGACTTCGAGAAGGCAGTTAAGAAAATGGAGAAGCGAATAAACGAAAAGGCTCCCGGCCTTAAACGCGTGGTTGCTGGCTTATCAATAAAAGTTAAGGGAATTAAGGGGCCCATCCTAGAAGATGAGTTGCCGAAATGCAGGGAATTCGGCAAGAACATAGCTATCCAGCTTAAAAGGGAACGTGAGGAATGATGACTTCCATGGCAAGGGACAAGATAGTGGTTTTTGTCAGCTTTTTATGGATTGTTCAGTCTGTAGGTAGACTTTGTTTTGTAGCGGTCGGCACACCAGAGGGAATGGGCCAGTTTCTGGATACGCCTATCTCGCTAACAACATCGATCATGCTTTTTGCCATGTTTCTGCTTTTGGGCGTTTTAGGGCTCATCGCTGCTCTTGGCTTGTTAGCGGGACAGAAGTGGGGTTTTTGGAGCACAATACTGACTAGTTTTGCAACCATAGCCTTTGACGTATGGGGATTAACAATACAATTCACCGCCGCCATCGGCCTAATCGTACCAACAATATCCATCATAGTTCTATATGCAAGAAAGCGTAAATTTTTACTTAAGGAGCCGTAGAGATGCTTTTTGAGAAATTGGAAAGAATGGGTTTTAAGTCTTCTTGAACACTGCGATTTCGCGGGTTAAGCTTCTATGTATGTAGACCATGTGGGATTCCACGTGCTTGTAGCCCAGTGCTTTGCCTATTTGGGTTATGCCAACCGTTTTTGGCGCCGCCATGCACACGTGCCCGCCCTTGCCGAGCATGTCGTGAACCGCGTTTAAGCATTCTTCGATTATCTGTTTTGTTGTCCGCTTGAGTGTTGTGGCGCTTTTCCCGTAGGGCGGATCCGCCACGACACAGTCTACGGCTTTTACCGGCGGGTTTTTTGCATCCGCCACGATGAGGCCTTCTGGTGTTATGCCGAAATAGGCGAGGTTGGTTCGGC
>JAWAZC010000021.1:0-19532 GCA_038817995.1 Bathyarchaeia archaeon
AGTGCAGGGGGTGGGATTTGAACCCACGAACCCCTTCGGGACAGGCTCCTGAAGCCTGCGCCTTTAACCAGGCTTGGCTACCCCTGCGTGTGCTTCGAGTTGTAGTTTTTGTTTGGAAAGGTTTAAGAGTTGCTATAGGGTTTATAACTTTTTGAGGTGTTTGTATTTGCCCACGCATGGTTCGCTTTCGAAGGCTGGTAAGGTTAGGTCTCAGACGCCTAAGATTCAGCCTCTGCCGAAGAAGGCTCCGGCGCCTAGGTATAGGAATAGGCGGAACTATGAGAAGCGGGTTTTGTTGCAGAGGAAGCCTGGGCAGAACTGGGTTTAAGCTTTTATATTTGTCGAGTTTATTTTGATGCATGTTTGCCGCTGACTTAGTCATTTTGAATGCCAATGTTGTGGCGTTTAATCCTAAACAGCCTAGGGCTCAAGCCGTGGCTGTAAGAGACGGCAGGATAATTGCTGTGGGTTCTAATGATGGGGTTAGTAGGTATGTTGACGGTGAAACTAGGGTGGTGGATGTTGAGGGCAGAACGGTCGTGCCGGGTTTTGTAGACTGCCATGCTCACATGACAAGTTTGGGGCGGCAGCTTCAAGCCTTGGATTTGTATGATGTATGTGTTAAGGCTTGTCAAAAAGCTGTGGAGGAAGGTCTCACTGGGGTTCACTGGATTATCGACTCCAGTGAAGAGCTGCGCGTATTGCAAAAACTTCGTTGGGAAGACAGGCTTCCGTTGAGGGTTTATGTGGGCGTTCCAGCCAAGCTTTTGGATGATATGGTGAGGCTTGGGCTGTCCACTGGTTTTGGTGACGACTTGTTGAAGCTTGGTTTTGTTAAGGTTTTTGCGGATGGTTTTCTTAGGGCTGGAACAGCAGCTTTAAAGGAGCCTTACTCTGACAATCCTGAAACAAGAGGCGTCATGCGCTTATCCCAGAGAAAACTGAATAGTATTGTTTTGAAGGCGCATAGGGCTGGATGGCAGTTGGCGGTTCACGCGGTAGGCGACAGGGCTATAGAATCCGTTTTAAAGGCTTTTTCAAACGCGTTTAAGAAATGCCCAAGCGTAGGTCATAGGCATAGGATTGAACACTGCTCGGTACTTAATCCGCAGCTTGTTAAGCACATGAAGAGGCTTGGATTGGTGGCTTCAATTCAGCCGAATTTTGTTGTTTCAAATTCTTGGATTGTTGAGCGCGTTGGCTTAGACAGAGCCCGCTGGGTTTATCCCTTCAAAACGCTGGTGAGGGTGGGCATAACTGTGGTGTCTGGTTCAGACTGCCCCTATGAGCCAATAAGCCCGCTGCAGGGTGTTTGGGCTGCCATTGCAGCGCGCCCCATCTTTAAGGAGGAAAGCCTAACTGTGGAGGAGGCTCTGAAAACTTACACAGTTAATGCAGCTTACGCCTCTTTCGAGGAGGATAAAAAGGGCACCATTGAGGTTGGAAAGTTTGCGGATTTCACCGTGCTTTCTGAAGACCCGTTTAAGGTTCCACCGGATAGGATACGCGAAATCAAGGTGGAAATGACGGTTGTCGATGGAAAAATCGTCTATGAAAGGCTTTGAAAATTGGCGTATTCATAGTTTATGTTTATTTATAAGCCCGCTTAGAAAATATTTTGGTTGAACTTGCCTAATGATGGAAGAGGCTGTCAGAGAGATCATAGAGGCGTTAATGCGTATCCCTTCGCCTAGCCCAGACGACGTTAACCGCGTCAAAATGCGGGTTGCCGCCAAACACGGGCTTAAAAAGATCCCATCAAACCCCGAAATAATAGCGGCTTTGAAGACCCCGGAGGAAAATACCAAGCTTTTAGAGGTTTTGCGGAGGAAGACAACCAGAACCATTTCAGGCGTAACCGTTATCGCCGTCATGACCCAACCTTACCCGTGCCCCCAGCCGGAGCCGTGCGCCTACTGTCCAGGCGGCCCGCCTTATGGGGTGCCCCAGAGCTATACTGGTTTTGAGCCTGCTGCCATGCGCGGTTTGCAAAACTCCTTTGACCCGTATTTGCAGGTGAAAAGCCGAATCGAACAGTTGGAGGCCATCGGCCACAAGGTGGACAAAGTTGAGCTTATAATTATGGGTGGGACTTTTCCGGCCACGCCTGAAGACTATCAAACGTGGTTTGTTAAGCGTTGTTTGGACGCTTTGAACGGTGTAGACGCGCAAAGCCTCGATGAGGCTAAGCAGCTGGCGGAGACAAGCCCAATCCGCAATGTCGGCATAACTGTGGAAACCCGCCCGGATTGGGCGAGAGAGCGACATGTAGACAAAATGCTGGAGATGGGTGTTACACGCGTCGAGCTAGGCGTTCAAAATCCGGATAATGCAATCTATCGGCTGGTTGGAAGAGAACACACTGTTCAAGATGTTGTTGAGGCTACCCGCATTTTGAAGGATTCTGGGCTTAAGATTGTTTATCACATGATGCCCGGTTTGCCCGGCTCAAGCATGGAGAAGGACTTGGCTGTTTTCCGCGAGATTTTCACCAATCCAGCCTATAAGCCGGACATGATTAAGATTTACCCGTGCCTCGTTTTGAAGGGCACGAAAGCCTACGAGTGGTATTTGCGGGGCGAATATCAGCCCTACACAACCCAGGAGGCAGCCCAGTTAATCGTGGAAGTCAAGAAGATGATTCCACCATGGGTTCGAATCATGCGGGTTCAACGCGACATACCAGCACCGCTCATAGTGGCGGGCGTTAAAATGAGCAACCTCCGCCAACTAGTCCAGCAAAAGCTGAAAGAGGGTGGATTGCGGTGCCGATGCATAAGATGCCGCGAAGTTGGACACCGCCTATTGGCGGACGGCGTAAAACCAGACCTAGAGAAAATAGAGATTTTAACAACGCGTTATGAGGCATCTGAGGGCGAGGAAGTTTTCATTTCAGCCGAGGACACGGAAAATGACGTGCTCATAGGCTACTTGCGGTTGAGAATACCATCGGAAAAGGCGCATAGACCAGAGGTAAAGGCGGAGCCATGCAGCATAATCCGCGAACTCCACGTCTACGGGCCACTCGTGCCAGTTGGCAAACGTCTAGCCAAGGCATGGCAACACAAAGGCTACGGTTCGGTTCTGTTAGCTGAGGCGGAACGCATGACACGTCAAGAATATGGCTTCAAAAAGATACTTGTTATAAGCGCCCTAGGCACAAAACAATACTACAAGCGATTTGGATACGCATACGATGGGCCATACATGTCAAAGAGATTGGAGAATTGAATATGAACAATGAAGAAAATCTTTCGGGATATAAAGGTTTAGTCCTTCAAGTTCTCCAGAGCATTGGAGCTGAGGTTGGAGATTTAATCCGTATTACTAAAGGCGGTCAAGTGTATGAAGGCATTCTCATTCCTCGTTCAGAGTATGACGATGACAAGCATATTGTGATTAAGTTGCGGAGCGGCTACAACATTGGTGTTCGCCTAACCGCCGACGCTAAAGTGGAAAAGATTGGGAGAGGTGAAAAGCCGGCTTTTGTTGCTCCGCCATTGCCTGAGCAGAATCCAGCCTTGCCAAGGGTTGCCATCATCAGTACCGGTGGCACAATTGCGAGTCGTGTGGATTACAGGACTGGTGCTGTTCGTCCCGCTTTATCTGCCAGCGACCTCTACAGTGTTGTGCCAGAGTTGGCGGATATTGCCCGTATAGACACCCAAATATTGTTCAGCCTTTACAGTGAAAACATTACGCCAGCCCATTGGACGATGATGGCGAAAACTGTGGCGGAAAAAATTGCTGAAGGTGTGAATGGTGTTGTCATAGCCCACGGAACAGACACTATGGGTTATTCGGCTGCCGCCCTGAGCTTCGCCCTCCAAAACTTGCCAGTCCCCGTTATTTTTGTTGGCTCCCAGCGTTCAGCCGACCGCCCCAGCTCAGACGCGGCCACAAACCTGATTGGAGCTGTTCTAGCCGCTGCTCGGGCGCCTTTCGCCGAGGTAGCCGTAGCTATGCATGAAACAGTATCCGACACAAGCATAGTGCTTCATCGGGGCACTCGGGTCCGAAAGTGCCACACAAGCCGCCGAGACGCCTTCAAATCCATAAACACTCAGCCCTTAGCAAGAATAGAGGAAAACAACATAACAATGCTTACTGAAGACTATCAAAAGCGAGACTCGTCGCGGCGGCTTGTTGTTAAGCCAAAGTTCAGCGATAAAGTCGCACTCGTCAAGTTTTATCCGGGCATGGATCCAGCCATAATAGACTGGTATGTGGATAAGGGCTACAAGGCAATTGTGCTTGAGGGTACTGGACTGGGGCATGTGGCGAAAAGCCTCTTCCAATCGATAAAACGTGCTGTGGACAGCGGCGTTTTGGTGGCTATGACTTCCCAATGCGTTTGGGGACGTGTAAACATGAACGTTTATGATACTGGACGGGACTTGCTGGCGTTGGGTGTCATCCCGCTTGAGGATATGCTGGCGGAAACAGCCACAGTCAAACTCATGTGGATTTACGGGCAAACAGACAACCTCGACGAAGCCAAGCAGCTTTTGAAAACAAACATCGCCGGAGAATATTCCACACGCTCACTCTACATTTCGGAGGAAAACAAGCCATGAACGAAAAATTGGACTACGCCCAATTAGGCTTGAAAGTGGGCTTAGAGGTCCATCAACAACTAGACACTCACACCAAGCTCTTCTGCCACTGCAAACCAGAACTCTTCAAAGAAGAGCCGGAAATCACCTTCCTTAGGCGTTTGAGGCCGACTCAAAGCGAGCTTGGCCAAATAGACCCCGCCGCCTACTTCGAATTCCAAAAAGGCGTAAAAATCCTCTACGAAGCGAACAGCCAAACCTCATGCCTAGTGGAGATGGATGAGGAGCCACCCCACCCGCTCAACATGGAAGCCGTTGAAATCGCCCTAACAGCCGCCCTAATGATGAAGGCTACTCCAGTGGATGAAATCCACGTCATGCGCAAAACAGTCATAGACGGCTCCAACACGACGGGCTTCCAGCGCACATGCGTCATAGCCATAAACGGCACAATAAAAGTTGGCGAAAAAACGGTGCCAATCCAACACATAAGCCTAGAGGAGGACGCTGCCCGCAAAACAGGCGAGGAAGGCACGACAATACGCTATCGCATAGACAGGCTTGGCATACCCCTTATAGAAGTGGCAACAGCCCCCGTTATAAACACACCAAAGGAAGCTGGCGGAGTAGCCCTAGCCATAGGCAAAATACTCCGCGCCACCGGGAAAGTCAAACGGGGACTAGGCACAATACGCCAAGACCTAAATATATCCATAAAAGGCGGAGCTCTAACGGAGATTAAGGGCGTTCAAGAACTTGAGCTTATACCGCTTGTCGTCGAATACGAGGTGCAAAGGCAGCTCAACCTAATAAAAATCAGCCAAGAACTCGCCAAAGCAGGGGTTCGCCCAGAAAACCTAAAAGAAGAATTCTTCGACGTAACAGAAGTTTTCCAGCAAACCAACTGCAAGGTCCTTCGAAAAGCCATAGAAAAAGGCCAACGAGTCCTAGCGGTGAAACTTCCAGGGTTCAAAGGCTTCCTGAAGCGCGAACTCATACCAGGCGTTCGCCTCGGAACAGAAATGGCTGACCGCGCCCGCTTCTGGGGCCGCGTCGGCGGAATATTCCATACAGATGAGCTTCCAGCTTATGGTATAACCTCACAGGAAGTTGAAGCCTTAAGGAAAGCAGTGAGCGCCCAATCAACCGACGCTGTCGTGTTTGTTGCAGACGCGCCGGAAAACGCCAAAGATGCCTTAAAAGCCGTTTTAGAAAGAGCCTGTGAAGCCTTGAAAGGTGTTCCGGAGGAAACTCGCGCTGCAAATCCCGACGGCACAACCCGCTACATGAGACCTCGACCCGGAGCAGCCCGCATGTACCCAGAAACAGACATACCACCCATACAATTAACAGAGGAATACATAAACAAAATCCGCCAAAACCTACCAGAACTCCCGGAACAAAAACTTCAAAGACTAATGCAAGAATACAACCTAAACCAGAAACTAGCCCAACAGCTTATAGACTCGGAGTGCACAGAACTCTTCGAAAAAGTCGCAAAAGAAAGCCAAGTTCCACCCACAACCATTGCCGCCTTTCTAACAGAAACATTGAAATCCTTGAAAAGGGAGGGCGTTAAAACTAAGAATGTTTCAGAAAGCCAAATTCTCGAAATGTTCAAAGCAGTAGCCTCTGGAGAATTAGCAAAGGAAGCCCTAACTGAAGTTTTTAAATGGCTTGCTCAACATGAAGGAAAAACGTTACATGAGGCCATCCAAAGTTTAGGATTAAAGATGCTTTCAGAGAAGGAGCTAGAAGAAATCGTTGAAAAAACTATACGAATAAACAAGGAAACTGTCGAAAAATATAGAAAAGAATCCTTCCATATAATCGTAAGCTCTGTGATGAGAGAAGTCAGAGGAAGAGCCAACCCTGAAAAGGTTATTGAGATCATAAAGAAGAAACTTGAAAAGTAAAGTCAAAACCTTAAATCTTAATGTATTGACATTATCTTTTAGTGGCGCAACGTTGCAAAAAATTGTAACAGCCCTATTTCTCATTTTTATGGGAACGCTTGCGTTGACGCAATTTGTGCACGCAACAGACCAACTCATAATCATTCGATCCTACGGAAACATAGATCCTCCTACAGCATCCATATCAAGCATGGATGCAACTTACACTTTTACAGAAGAGATCCACGCTGAGATAATTGTTCAAAAAAGCAACATAATAATCGATGGAAAAAATTTCACTCTTAAAGGAGACCGTGCTCTTAACTCCACTGGAATATTATTATTCAACGTAGAAAATGTCACGATAAAAAATGTGTACATAACCGGGTTTTTCTATGCCATCAAAATTGAAGATTCAAAAAACTGTATTGTAACGGGAAACACCATCATGGATAGCGATTTTGGTGTTTGGATTGAAAATGCAACGGGAATAGTTGTCATCAAAAACGTTTTCTCCGGTTTGTGGTGCGGAACTGTCTTAAAAAATTCCTCGAAAAATCAGATTTCTGGAAACTCCTTTTCAAACAATATGCATGGTCTAATGCTTGACTGGTCCCCTGAAAATATCTTAGCAAAAAACAATTTAACGGACAACAGTAGCGGTATCAGCCTAGCGTGGTCTGGCAACAATTTCATAAGCGAGAACGTTATAATGGGAAAAACAAAGAAAAATGAATATGGTATCAAACTCTACAGCTCTTCAGACAATGTGATCCTTAATAACCATGTAGAGAACACATTTTATGCTATGAGTTTGCTTTATAACACTGTAAGAAACCTTATAATACGTAACAGAATAAGCCGAAACTTTTACGGGATAAAAATCTGGTATGCTACAAACAACAGTATTTATCATAACATCTTTATAGACAACGCGGAACAAGCAAAATGTTATTCCTTTCCAAACAAATGGGATAACGGTTATCCAGAAGGTGGAAACTACTGGAGCAATTACGTTGGAACAGACATAAAAAGTGGTAAAAACCAAGATCGGCCTGGAAGTGATGGCATAGGAGACGTGCCACACTTCATTGATGATAAAAATGTTGACCATTATCCCCTAATTGGCAATCCTCTAAAACATGAATTTAACCAAGCACCAGCTCTTTTTTATCTTTTAGCCATCATCACACCAACTATTTTGGGAACGGCTTTATTCATGCTTTACAGAGTAAAAATGACTAAGACAAAACCCGAAAAAGTTTATGGTTCACCTGAGGAGCGTTTTGCCAAGAGGAAAGTATAAAGCCCATGTAATCCAATCACAAGTCCAACAAGCGACAACGAATAAAGCAGAAACATAAGAATAAAGCTGGGTTCAATGAGTCTAATGACTGAGAAGAGGGTCAAAAGAAAGCTTAAAAACATTAGGAATGCACCCAAGATTATCTCTAGAATTTCTTTTTCTAATGTAAGTTTAACCATAAAGCCAACATCTCACAAAATGATCCTTTTCAACCTCAACCTCTTCAGGTTCCTTTTCGTTACACAATCCATCCTTAAAATACGCACATCTTGGGTGAAAACGACATCCTTCCGGAGGGTTAACCAAGTTGGGAGGTTCTCCCGGAGGGATATCCCTTATCTTAAATCTATTTTCGGCATCTGGATCCGGAATCACATCGAGAAGAGTTCGCGAGTATGGATGTAAAGGATTTTTAAGCAAGGTATTGGTGGGAGCTTTTTCCACGATTTTGCCTGCGTACATTATGTATATCCATTCAGAGAAATACCTAGTTGTCGAGAGGTCATGAGTTATGTAAATTACACTTAAACTATGCTTTTTCTGAAGTTCTTTTAGTAGAGTCAATATTTCTATTCTCACAGAAGCATCTAACATTGAAACCGGTTCATCCGCAACAATAAGCTTCGGGTTCAATATTATGGCACGAGCTATTACTAGCCTTTGTTGCTGTCCACCACTCAACATATGAGGATACTTGCCCACAAAATCTTCAACAGGTGTAAGTCTGACCTCTTCTAGAACGTTATAGATTCTCTTAATCCTTTCAGACTTTGGTATTCCATGAATTGCCAACGGTTCCTCCAGCACGCGTTTTATCGTCATGAATGGTGGAAGTGCACCATAAGGATCCTGTTGAACTAAACCCGTTTCTCTTCGATATTCCAGCAATTGTTTAGATTTAAGATTGGTTATGTCCTTTCCTTCAAAAATTATTTTTCCTTTAGTTGGCTCGTATAAACGTAGAATTGTTTTGCCTAGTGTTGTCTTTCCGCTACCGCTTTCTCCTACTAATGAAACTGCATCACCTTTCTTGATATCAAAGCTTACCCCATCAACAGCCCTAACATATCCAGCCTTTCCAAAAAGTCCTTTTCTCAACTCGAACCATTTACATAGTTCTTTTACTGAAAGGAGAATTTTTTCTTCCATTATCTCCCCTTCGACTCGTAAAGCCAACATTTTACATAGGAGTCATTTACCATGACTAAGGGTGGTTCGTTTTTGCACTTTTCAAATTTCCAAGGACATCGTTCAGCAAATCTACAAGTCTTTGGCGGATCTATTAAACTTGGCGGAGTCCCTGGAATGAATTCTAATTTTTTGTCAGTTCTTAACGTCGGGACGCTCGCCATAAGTTTAATCGAATATGGATGCAGTGGTGTCTTGTAAAATTTCTCTGCGTTAGCTAGCTCAACTATTTGACCAGCATACATTACGGCCACTTTGTCTGCAAGCTCGCTGGAAATAGCAATATCATGGGTTATGAATATGAAAGTTTTAACTGTCTTCTCTTTAATTATTTTCAACATGTTCATAATACTTGCCTGGGTCAATACGTCCAATGCCGAGGTAGGTTCATCTAAGATAATTATGTCAGGGTCTGTGATTAGAGCCATGGCAATTATTGCCCTCTGTTTCATTCCACCACTAAGTTCGAAGGGGTATCTATCGGCAAAGCTTTCCGGGATCCCAACCATAGAAAGGGCCTTTTTCGCCCTTTCTAAGGCTACTTTCTTGCTTACCCCCTCGTGAATTATAAGTGGTTCTGCAACTTGTTGCCCCACCTTAATGACTGGGTTTAGAGAGTTTAAGGCCGCTTGAGAAACCATGGAAATCTTTTTCCATCTTATTTCATTCATTTTCTTTTCGTCAAGTTTCAGTAAGTCTACACCCTCCAAGTAGACTTCGCCTATGTAGGTATGGACGTTCCGAGGCAAAAGACGTATTATTGACTTTGCTAGAGAGCTTTTGCCACAACCTGATTCTCCTATAATTGCGATGGTTTCACCTTTTTCTACACAAAACGAAACATTGTCTACAGCTTTAACTATACCCTTTGTGGTTCTAAAGTATGTGCAAAGGTTTTTAACTTCCAACAGTGATTTAACCATTACATTTCCCTTAGCTTAGGATTAAATATCTTGTCAAGAGCAAACCCTAATAAAGCGAAACCTAAAGACGTTAGAACCAAAAGAAGGGAAGGCTCAAGAACCCAATAATAGTATCCTTGGTAAAGGGCGCCCTTATCATAGGCGTCGTTTATGATTTTTCCCCACGTTGGAGCCACGGGGTCTCCTAGGCCAAGTATGGCCAAGGCTGCTTCGAGGAAAACGAAGCCTGAAACTGAAAGCACTAGAGAGGGTATTATTGTAGGCAAAACCTTTGGAATCATATACCTGAATATTATTCTAAAGTTGCTAGCTCCGTAAGCTTGAGCCGCTTCAATATATGGAAGCTCTTTCACCTGCAAGAACATCGCTCTGTATGTTTTTACACCGGAGCCGAATATGCTTAGAGCTATAACTACAATTAGAAGAACCCATATGCTGATTTTGTAAAAAATGGATATCATCATTAGAATCGGTAGGAAGGGGAGGATCATCATAAATTCCGTAGCTTTTTGCAACAACATATCAGCCCATTTTCCATACCAAGCGCTTACCGCAGCTATTATCATCTGTATAAAAGAGATTGAAACCGAGGCTAGAACACCGAAGGAAACTGCGATGGGGGCACCCCACAGGAGGCCGATCATCAAATCCCTTCTCAAATGGTCGGTACCCGCTAAGCCGAAGACTTTTCCATAAACCACAAGTCTGGCGTCTACATCTGATTCTCCTCCGAAAAGTATTCCTTCAATTACCATTCGGTACTTGCCTTTGAGAACCTGCGCGGTTTCCGGTTTAAGTATGCTTTCGTCTTCAACTGCGAAAAGAGACATGTGTGGCGGTATTTCATAGGGTATTTCTTGCCCGACCTTTTCACTTAAATATAAACGTAACTTTTTGGCTAATTCGTTGTCTATTGAAATGTAGTATCTATCCGTCCCTTTGACAACCAGTTCTTTAAGTCTAATCGTTGCGCCGTTGGGTTTCGTCCAGTTGATGGTTATATAGGGTGCTGCCTCGTTGTACTTCGATGTCAGGAAGAGATTTATTTCGCTTGGGAAGTCGTCATAGTTAAATTCAAATGAAAATTCTATTCGAAGCGCACTTAGGGTTTCTCTTGGAATTATTATTTTTCTCGCATTGCTTCCACTTTTTAAAGTATCCATCACCATTGTTTCAGGCAATTTTTTCTGACGAAAAAAGTTAATCCAACTTGGCGCCGCGTTTCTCGGGTTATTTATTGAAACGTCTTCCCCTAGACGCCAAGCTTTCACAGCCTCCTCATAGGGAATTGTTATCACGGCGTATATGGATAATCCCATGATAAAGCCAAGAATACACAGTCCAACTACTGCAGATTTGTAGGCTATAAGCTGTTTAAACGTTTCTTTCAACCGTTTTATGCTCATGCACCAGTCACTCCCGCCCTTATCCGAGGGTCTACAATCGCGTAAACTATGTCTAATATGAACACGGTGATTGCTAATAAGTATGCGTAAATTGTTACTTCGCCTATTACTACTGGAGAATCCATCATGCTTGCGGCTTGATAGAAAAGGGTGCCTATGCCCGGCCAATTGAACACTCTTTCTGTGACTATTGCCCCCATCCATGAACCAATTAATGTTAAGGCGAACTCGGTTATTATTGGCGGAAGAGTTGGCCTAAGTATGTACCTTCTTTCTATGAGACGCGGTGGAAGACCTTTCGCTTTCGCCATTTCCACATAGTCCTCGCTTGAAAACATAAGGAAAAACGTCCTTCTGGTGTATACTTGGATAAATGAGTATGCAAGCAACCATGAAAAAACAGGCAAAATCATGTGTTTTAAAACGCTTAAGGCGTAGTCAAAGGGATTTGTTGGTGGTGGGACATCCACAAGTCCTCCATAGGGAAGCCAACCTAGCCACGATGCGAAAATTAATATTAAGAATATTCCATAAAACCATCCTGGTATCGCGGAGAGAGGAGAGAGGGTAACCACTATTTTGTCTAGCTTGCTCCCATACTTCCTAGATATAAAAAGTCCTCCTATTAAAGAGAGAAAGAATAGCATCAAGTTTACGGTTGTAAACAATAATATGGTGGATGGCAGTCTCTCTACTATAATGTTTCTAACGGCTTTTGACCCGGAATCGCTAGTTAGATACATGGCTTTGCCAAGTTCCATACTTAAGGCTGAAGTTAAGTATCCTACACTCCTAAATATGAAAGGCCTGTCCAACCCGAGAGCTTTAAGTTCCTGCTGGTAGAGGTCCTCAGCCATTTGTCTTTTTTCCTCTGTGGATAGACTCTGGTACGCTGGGTTTTGGAATACACTTTGATATATGCTGTTACGGGTTTCGATTTTTATTATCTCGTCCACGTATCCGCCCATATTTGCAATAATTATTGTGGCATAAACCGCAAGTGCCACAACAACCATTATGGTAACTGCCCTTTTGGCTGAGTATTTTAAAAACGCGAGCAGTTCACGTTTCATTTTCTCAGGTACTCTTCCATAGTTGTTGTGGTGAAAAACTTTTATGTACAAAGATATATACGTTTCCGTTAACTTTAAAGGTAAAGAAAAAGAGAAGTTTAAGGACTACTTCTTGGGCCTTGCTATTGCTACTGTTGCAATGGCAGCTATTAGCGCCACCACTCCAATTGCAAGAGCGCCGATGGACATATTGTTCAGTGAGGAAATTGACGATTGCACATTATTGAGTTGCGTTTGCAGTTGCTGGATGCTTTCACCAAGTTCCGCTAAGCTTGCCTCATATTCAGCGCGCTGTCTAGCTAGCTCTAGGATGAGGTAATCTCCTAACGTCACTGCTGGGAAGCTTTTCTCCGCTGACCCTGGGATGCTGACAAGTTTTGATGCTGCAAAGACTTGAATAACATTAGAGCCTACAGGTATTTTTGATGTGTCCCCAGAGGACAAATGCACACGCCAAACACCGTTTGCGATTGGTTCAGCATTTCCTGAAGCCACTACCTCACCTTTAGAACTTAAGATAAGGTATTTAACAAAGTCGATATTTGCTGTCTCGTAGGCTCGTCCTTTATACGAGATGTTTATCGTAAAGTTCGCTGGGAGCTGCTGCGTCACGGTTGCAGGTGCTGTAATGCCAACCTCCGGAATCTTTGGCTCAACGAAGCCAGCCCACTTGTTTGCTTTATCTGGATGATTTCTATTTGCCTTAATGACCACTTGTTTCTCTGTTGGATATACCCTGTCCAAATAGAACGGCCCATTGCCGACCCAGAAGTGCTCTTTCGCTTGATACCAAGCCTTCAATGCTTCGTATCTGGCAACAGCTTCTGCTTTTGTCGTGTAGTTTAGCAAAACTTCCTCGTAGGGAACAAACTGGTTCGTTATTGCCCAATCAAGCTTATCAGCGAGTATAGATAAGCTTGGCCCAGCAATATAGCTCATCCATTCCACGTTAAGCTTTTTCGCTTTCGCAGAGCTAAAAGCCAACTGATTATCTTTCTCCGCCAGCCAGCCGATGGCTATCATGTGCCACGGTGAAGGCCCATACGTCATTTCAGGATCAAAAGCGTCTGCAGCATCAACCACGATCCATTCAGCGTCTGGGTAGATTGTATCCGTGTAATATTCAAACACAAGTGGGTTCTGGCTTATAATCTTAAAGCCCTTGAAGTTCGCTCTAAAGCTCTTAAACGTTGGAACATAAGCCTCGTCATATATTGGGCTTGCTGGATCCGCCCTATCGAAAGTTATGATGAAGTTAAATATGAAGTCCGCCAGGGACATTGTCGTGTTGTCGTGATATTTGATATTAAACAGGTTATCATCATATCTTACAACAACCTTTGCCTTCGCCCTTGTCCCCGGGGGAGTTGTTATTATCTGCTTTGTTGTGGCATTCCATCCATACCAAGCGTCTGTTGGCACAGTGATTTCATCAACAAAATCTAATGTAAGCCAGTCGAGGGTCTTTGTCACAGGTATTCCCTTCTCCACGTAGACTGCGGCGTTTTTAATACGATTTGGCCAATATAATCCCGTGAATGGATCTGGCAATAGAGATGAATCGTATGTCGCGCGAATTATCATCTGGTCGTATATCCAGTTAGAGCCAGCCACAGGGTTCCATGGATCGTTTAATAACATTGTGGTGCCTATTTTAACGACTCCGCCAACTTGGTTCCTAAACCTTATTGTGTGAGGCCATATCCAACATCCATAAAAGCCACCGGCAAGGTCGGCGGTTAGAGATATTTCATTTCTTGCCACCCATGGAGATACCCGGTTGACTAACCATACCCTGACAGAGTCCTTCATAGATAATTCGAGGGCTCTTGCCATTAGCTCGTTTCGTTCCTCCATGGAAGAGTAGTCACGTATACCTAGACGATATGCTATGTAGTCAAATTCTGGGTCTGGCTTATAGGCTTGCCAAAGCGGGTCTGGGCGTCCTCTTGGAGTATAGAAGTAGTCAAAGTTGTCTGCTTGGTCTCTGCTTATAGCAGTTGTGACCCATCCTCCCGTGTAGAGATGCCATTTGCCCTCAGCCGGGTCGCTTCCAATCCATATGGGAGAAGCTTCTGCCGAAGTTTTGTACTGTCTATCCACGGTGAAGCCTAACTTTTCAAGTTGTGTAGCGATGTAGTCTCCCATGTCCTTTCGTTCATCTTCTTTCCTGATTAAGAAGATTAATGTAACATCCTCATCATTGTACTTCCATTTGCCATCTTCTAGTGTAGCACCTAACTTCAGCATCTCCGTAGTTATTATTTCCTTAGCCTTTTGAAAGTCATAGTGATACTGCATTTCAAGCAATCTAGCGGTATCAATAAGTCTAGCATAGTCTGGAAATGATGGAGTAATCGCCAAATACCTTGGAACTGCAAGGCCACGGCAAATCTCGTTGGCTATATACTCCCTATCGACTAAATAGTTTATAGCTTCCCTTATCCGTGGAACGGAGAACGGGTTAAGCTTGCCTGTTGCTGGAAATACTGGTCCAACAGGGTTAAATGTTAGTTCGTTGTAGCTTCCGTAAGACAATGTGTACCACAGATTCGTTGAGGTTTTTACGGCTTGGAAGACGTCTGCATCACTTATAGGGAAGAAGAAAGCATGCATTTGCCCAGCTTCCAGCATATCTTTAGCCGTGGGCTGATTCGCCACAGTGAAGAAAACAACTTCATCGACCCATGGTCCATTAGGAACCTCTTGCGCCGACACAGGAGCAGTTAACGTCAGCACCGAAGCTACCAGCATTAGAACCGGCAAAAGTGTAACGACTTTTTTCCTCATTCCAAACACCTACGACATTTCTTAACATCGCATTTTTTATAAGACTTATGGTTTGATTAAACGATAGGTCACCAAATTTGCTTTTTCAAAACATAGGATTAAGGCGTTCTTAATTTCTAAACTAACTTATCACTTAAAATTAGTGGGTAGATTTCCTTAACCATATATTTGAGATACTCCTCCTTATCTGTTAAGTTAAATATCGTGACTGAAGCGTCTCTGGTTATGCCGACCACGTAGCCATATTCTCGCGCTCTTGCCACGATATACCATAGGTCGCCGTGTTTGCAGTAATCTTCAAAAAGCGAAGTGTTTATCAAGTCTGGACCATAAAGCGAAAGCTTGTTCACGTTTGGAATGTCAACGTTGTCAAAAAAAGTGATTTTCGTGTCTTCTGGATTTTTTAAGTGGAACTCGCGGAGGGTTTCTGGTGGAATGTGCGCCTCTATTATGCCGCCCACTCTGTAGAAGAGGATTTCGCTGAGCTTGTTTGCTATGAAATTGGCTAAACGTTTCTTTTCAACAACGGTTAGCAGTGTTGCGTCTTCAAATTGGGAAAAGCTAAACAAGGCTTCAATAGTGCGCGGCAGAGGGGTAACTTTCCCTCTGTGAAAAACGTGGGTTATATAGTCGTGGGAGAAAACGCCTTTTAGCACGTTCTCTTCGGGTTTTGGCGTGAGCCCGACTATCTCGGTTATAAGTGTGAAACGGTGGTCGCCTTCTTCGTAAGGCTCTTCGACGCGGTAACCTTCAAGCCTAGAAGCAATTTCATCCAAGGGAAGTGTCTCCGAAAGCCTGAAAACCTTGCCAGCTACAACCATAGGCATCACTAGTTGTTACGTTATTGTTAAGAACTAAAGCTTTGCGTAATAAGGGTGGAGAACCAGAAAACACTGATTAGGTGATATATGTTGTTTGCGCTTTTTCACGTTGTTCCTTGGATTTGCCGAAAACTATCAGCCAATTATTGGTCACAGGCTCTCTGAACATTATGATACTTGAACAACCAGCCTCTCTAGCAATTTTAGAACTCTCTAGGAGATTTTGCAGAAGCTCCTGGCTCCAGTTGCAGATTATGGAGGCTTCTTGACCGTTTTTGTCCACGGCAACCATGTGAAGGAAATAGTCGCCCACGGGAATTTCCTTCACTATGCATGCCTCGTCTACCTTTTGCATGATTTCAATCGTGTGTACAAGGTAGCTGTTGTCCTGCTCCTTTATTATTAGGTGGAGGCCGTTTCCCACGAACGTGTACATGAATTTTTCCATTATTTCTAGCTTGTTCATGTTGTTCCCGAACTTTGAGTAGAATAGATTGTTTATAAGGGGTATTCTGGAAAATAAGATATATCTTAATTCGTAAGACGTAATATTTATTAGTTTGTGCGTCGCACTTATCTACAGACAGAAAGGTGAGAATGAAATGGCGGTTATCCCACAAACAGAGGCTCCAACATCTGCCTACGCGAAGGAAGAGGAAATTGAACAGTTCGCGAAGCTGGCTCAACCCACCATCATGGCAGTGGGCCTCGGCGGGGCAGGGTCCAACATAATAACATGGATAAAGGAAAAGGGTATAGTAGGAGCCAAACTTGTGGCGGTAAACACGGACGCAAACCATCTCAGAATAACGAAGGCCGACAGACGAATTCTCATAGGTGCAAACCTCACGAAGGGGCTTGGTTGCGGCGGATACCCCGAACTTGGAGCAAAAGCTCTACTCGAAAGCGCAGATAAAGTTATCCAAGAAATAGCAGACGCAAACATAATATTCTTGGTCGCTGGACTAGGAGGAGGCACCGGGACAGGCGCCATAGTTGCGCTGTCTGAGGAGTTGCGCCGGAGGTTCGCAGAGTCACCGATTCCCCGCTTGGTCATAGGGGTGGTTACACTTCCATTTGAGGTTGAAACTGCCCGTATGGAAATAGCCAAGAAAGGATTGGACAGCCTCAAAAAGTCATGTGACACTGTTGTGGTGATTGACAACAATAGGCTTGTCAAGATCGCTGGGAACCTTCCGTTCAAGGAGGCCTTAGGCGTCGCGAACACAACTGTTGGAAAGTTTATTAAGGGAATAACCGAAACAATAACCACGGCCAGCCTAATTAACCTAGACTACGCAGACCTTAGAGCCATAATGCAAGGAGCAGGCCTAGCTTCTATAGGCGTAGGTGAAGGCACAGGAGAAGGCCGAGTGGAACAAGCTGTTGAAAGGGCGATAAACGGGCGCCTCCTAGACATTGAAGATGTGACAAAAGCGCGCGGTTTACTTATACACGTTTCAGGCGGCGAAGACCTAACCCTTTTTGAAGTTAGCCACGCAGCTGAAATCGTGAAGCGTTCTCTACCGCCGAAAGCAAAAGTTGTCTGGGGCGCAAGGGTTGACGAAGAAATGCACGGAAGCGTCTCCGTTATGGCCGTCGTAACCGGTGTGGAAAGCGCGTTCTTGAAACGTCGCGAAAAACGCTTGGGCCCAATTAAACTATAAATCAACCCCCCCTTTTCTTCCACGACATTTTAGCAGAATTTTGACGACCCATGACGCATCTTCGACTTTTTCTTTTTGGCAGTTGCCTAATCGTTTAATAAGAGTTTTTAACCTCTTTCTATACTGCATAAAGAGACGCTAGAGGTCATGTGATCATTGCTGATTAGCGAGGTGATCCTTGAAAACTTTATGAGTTATGAGTATGCTAGGGTACCCCTTAAACCCGGCGTTAATGTGGTTTGCGGACCTAACGGTGCCGGGAAGTCTTCGCTTTTATTGGCTATTTCTGTGGCTCTCGGCCAATCCTACACTGAAAGATCCAGAAAACTGAGCGACTTGATCCGCTGGGGAAAAGACCAAGCTCGCGTGACGCTTATTTTGGATAATTCTAAGAGAGGCGGGAGGCGTCCTGTTCCAAAGTTTAACAAGGACCAGATTTTTCTGACTCGGGTTTTGAGGCGAGATGGTAAGTACTGGTTTGAATTGGAGAACAAGGCTGCTTCAAAGCAGGATGTGGAAAGGCTTTTGGCCAAGCTGGGCGTTGATCCAGACAACATGCTTATTATCATGCATCAAAATATGGTTGAACAATTTACGGTGCTTTCGCCGCAGGAAAAGCTTCGAATGGTTGAGGCAGCTGTTGGGCTTGAAGCCTACCGGGAGAACGTGCTGGAAGCTCAGAAAAAGCTTACTCGCATACTAAGCCAGGAAGAGTCCATAAACAAGCTTTTGGAGTCTGCCGAGCAAACGCTCAACTATTGGCGGGAGCAATACCAGAGGTTTCAAGAAAAGAAGCAATTGATGGCGAAGAGACGCTTTTTGGAGCGAGAGCTTGCATGGGCTGATGTGAACCGTCGCGAAACAATTGTGGAGGAACTGGAGGCCAAACGTGAAAAAGAGTTGGCACTGCTAAGGCAGGTTGAAGCTGAAGCCAAAATAGCCGAAGAACAGCTCCAAACTCAGCAAAGTCAAATTGAGAAGTTGAAAGGCGAATGGAAGAATATTTTAGACAAGGTGATAAGCCTTGAACGAGAGAGGGCTGGAAACCAAGCCACGATCTTGCTTTGCGAGCAACTCATGAATGAAGCAGCCCTTCTGGAAAACGAAGTCAGCAGTGGAAAACGATTGAAACTTTTGCGGGTCGAAAGCTTAAAGGAGCTTATGGAAGCTTCAAGGCTGAAAATTTCTAAGCTGGATGAGGAGTTGAACAAGAAGCGGTTAGAGGCTAAGATTCTTGAGGAGCAGATAGATAAAGTTGGAAGCCAAATTCTGGATACGCGGGTTAAGCTTGCATTGTTGAATTACAGGGTGGAAAACGTGAAGACAATCATTGAAGAGTTGGATAAAGCGCTTAAAGATGCGAAAGCTCAGTTGGATGCAGCCCTTAAAAAGGCTGAGGAAACTGGCCCAAGAATAGCCGTTGTCAAAAGTGTCGGCGAAATTCTAGACGAGATCCGCATGACAGACGGGCATTTGGCCGCTCTGGCTGGTGTTTCAGAGGACGTTGAACGCATGTACGAGTCTTACTCACAACTTTACCTAGAGCTTAAAGAGAAGGCGCGACTTGTGGCTGAAAACAGGGAAAAAGCCTTAGAAGAAGTTAAGACGCGGATGCAGGCTTGGCGAACTGTAATCCAAAGCCTCCTAGACCGCGTAAACCTTGAATATCAGACGATTTTGGCGCATGTGCAAGCGATTGGCGAGGTCAGACTTGTAAACGAGCATGATATTGAAGCTGCAGGACTTGAAATTCTCGTTGGCTTTAAGGGCGGTAAACCAGTGCCGCTGAACGCTTACACTCAAAGCGGTGGCGAAAGGACAACTGCCACCATGAGTTTTCTGTTGGCTTTGCAGCAGCATGTGCGCTCGCCCTTCCGTGCAGTGGACGAATATGACGTGCACATGGA
>JAWAZC010000022.1:0-16371 GCA_038817995.1 Bathyarchaeia archaeon
CTAAGACTAGACATAGCAAGCGAAACCTCACCCGCCCTACGCACAAAAATATTGGACTCAGCCCGAAAAACAATAACACTAAACTACGGAGGAACAACATACACATACACCAGTCCACCAGCACCCCAGCCATCTCTAACAGTGTCCCCTGCCTACTTCATATCATTATATGTTGGGCAAATTTTCACAATAAACGTTACCATCGAGGATCTTGAAAGTTTATGGAACCTTACGTATGTAGAGTTTGAACTACAATACAATGGTGCAGTAATTGAAGCACAAAGTGTAACTGAGGGGCCTTTCTTATCCCAGTTTGGAAACACAAGCTTCAACTGCGAAATAAACGTCAACTCTGTTAAAGTAAATATAACATTAGAAGACCCTGTCGAATTTCCGCATGGGAGTGGAACGTTGGCTGTAATATCCTTCAATACGACTTCGCGGCCTCCAGCAGCATCCACGCTGGTTCTCGATAATGTGCTGTTATTGGACGTGGAAGGACATGAAATACCATGTGATATAAGTCATGGCTACTATGAAATGCATGAATTCCTCATTCATGAAATCATGGTAGATTCGGCGGTTTTCTATGTTGCGACCTTAAGTAATGGGTCAATATCGCCAGTACAATTGGATATATCCCAATGCCTTCTCAAATTTAATATTACCGCAGGAGCAGTAGGCTTCGTTAACATAACAATTCCAAACAACCTTATATGGGCTGAGGACGGATGGCGTGTTCAAGTTGGAGAAGATGAAGTTGAAGTTATAGCTACAGCTTTAAACGAAACCCACACCCTGTTATCCTTTAATGTTCCAGGCGGCACTAACACGGTTTACATAATCGGTACGGGGGTAATTCCAGAATTTTCACCGTTATGGGTGATGTTCCTGCTAACCGCGGTGCCTCCAGCAGTAGCAGTTAAAATACATCTAAAACGCAAGCGGCTTTAACAATTCAAATGCCCCCTTTTTCTTAATTTTCATGGACATTTAAATCGGCTTACAAGCAAATCTAATTTATTCAATATCCAGTTGTGTCCAAATAAGTCGTTGGAGGGATTAAAGTTAATATTTAGGCGTGGTTAAGTAGTGTGTGATGTGTAATGAGAAAAGCTTTGGTTGTAGTTGGTCTTTTAATCTTAATATTGGGCGTGGTTGTTGGTTTTCTAGTTAATGAAAAGCGTTTTGAGGAAGAGAAATTAGATGAGTGGAAGCCTAAGGAACATTTTACATTAGTTCCAAACAAAAATGCTACGTATGGCATTCTCTTTTTTGAACGTGTGTCTGGCCCGAATATAAATTTTAGAAAGCTTTTTGAGCGGGGGGAAATTCCTGCTTGGTTCTTAGAGTTGAACTTGACTGCTTTTGGTGGCCCTGTTAGGGTTGTTGTTGGAAGGGTAGTGCCTAAGGAAATTCCTACATGGGGACCTTACCCCTATTACGAGGCGAGTTGGCTAAAAATATTTCTTAACTATAGCGGAACATGCATCGTAGAAAGGCTTGCATTCAACGCAACAAATATCAATGTAACTAATAATATTGTTGCTGATGCCCGTTGGTTGTATTTGGAGATATTAAATGAGGAAGCATATCCGGTAAGCCTTTCGGGCAATATAGTGTTTAAGGCGGAAATGCCTAAGGTGTTCTATCCTTTCCTTGGATTTGGAATTTTCCTTTGTCTTTTAGGCTCTTCTTTAATGTTTTATGGAATTTTGGCTAAACCTTCGAGGAGACAGGTCTTGGCACGGGCCTCTAGGGCTCTTAGCAGAAGAGATGAGAGACCTGTTTGGCTTTTGCATTATTTGGCTAGTGGAAAAATGTTTCATAAACCTTTATAAGCACCTTTATGATATTTTTAATTGCGGAAAATTTGAGGGAGAAAGAATGAGAGAGAAAGTAGTTGCGGCTATAGTGCTTTCAATGCTGGTTATAGTGGTGCTCAGCGTTCAACCAGCGCGTGCACATCCGCTAGAGAAGATAATTGTTGGGTTTTCAATGCCGCTGAATGCGGGTGGCCCTATTCCTCTTACTGCTATGATGCATCATCTTTACTACTTTATGCTCATTGACGACTACAATGCTACGGGCGGCCTCTATGTGCCAGAATATGGAAAGAAGTTACCCGTTGACTATTTAATGTTAGTCGACGACTATACTGCTGAGAAGACCATTGCAAACTATCTAATACTTCTTGAAATGCTTCAGAGGGGTGAGATTCAACTTATATTTGCGCCGTGGAGCACAGCGAGGAACGTTGAGGTAATTCCATATTTTGAGGCAGCGCATGTCCCGCTGGTTGGTCTAACAGTTGGATCAAACACAATTCATAACAACTTGAAAAACGATGTATGGAACTGGTTCTTCGTAACACTTGGTCAACCATGCGAGGACGCAGAAGAACTTGTAGAGGTCATCCAACACATAAACACCAAGGTGAATCCTAGTCTGAGGATTGACAAGGTTGGGTTTGGCTACCGCGATGATGAACACGGCGTAGAACACATGGAGGCAATAAGAGACAAACTTTTGGAGGCTGGGATCACAGTGATATGGGAGGATTTGGACTATGATTCGGAGAATCCGCCTACGGACTGGACAGATCCCTGGATAAATACGTTTGTAAATGAAGATGTCGATGTAGTCATAATGTGTGGCTATGCTGAAGTTGCCGGTTTTATACGTCAGTGCATTGATAAAGACATTAACTTTAAGGGTATCGTGGTCGGCCCAGCGCTGGAAACTCCATTCTTCGTTTACCAAGTTTTCGGATTCACCTACGGAGAGTTTGCTGGAATAATGTATTACAACGGCTTCCCAGCCAACTCCTACGATAAAGAACCATACTGGTCTTGGGCCAGAGTAAAACACCCGCAAGTTTCGACTAAACATGTCGGTTTTCCGTTCCTACCATTCCCAGCTTCGGCAGACTTCTACATGGGTGTTGAAGCCCTCTTCCAAGCTGTCGAAAACGTTGGCCTAAACTATGCAGCGATAAGGGATGCCCTTGAATTCTGGACATTCAACCTCACACTAGGAGGTTGGACAACCAGTGTTGGAAAGCCACCAATATCCTACAAGTTCCGACAAAGTGAGGGCAAAGGCCCAATTGTCGGAGATCACGGAACTATAACCCAGTGGCAAGGCGAAGTCATGATGGACGTCATCTGGCCTCCACAACAAGCATCAACAGATTGGATAATCTATCCGAAGTTCCCATGGAGCTGGGCACAAATTCCAGACCTTATCAGAGATGGAGCGGTTGAAATAGGAGACGTAGCAAGGGTCAGTTATCCATATGGCGCCGATCCTACAGATCCAAGATGGGAC
The DNA here is from genome assembly GCA_038817995.1 of Bathyarchaeia archaeon. Taxonomy (GTDB): domain Archaea; phylum Thermoproteota; class Bathyarchaeia; order Bathyarchaeales; family Bathycorpusculaceae; genus DRVP01. The sequence goes on from JAWAZC010000022.1 coordinate 3,331, forward strand.
CCGGTGGCTGACGTGAACGGCGATGGTGTGATAGAAATAGCTGACGTGGCTGAAGTATGCTGGTATTTCGGAACAATTGCTCCGTCCGGTGGAGTAGTGTCTTACTAGCTTCCCTTTTTTTCTGCTTTGTCTATGCAGAAAAATTCTCGTTTCGACGGTTATCTTATAGGAATACTTTGCTTTAAGGAACGAAATCCAAGACGCAAAATTACAGTAGCTGCAGAAGCCCTAAACTAACTTAAATTTCTATTTGCTTCTCTCACCTTTTACATCCCCATAATTAAGCGCAATTTTTAAATAATGCTAATGCAAGACAGTATGTAAACAGTCATGGTTGAGGTCCATGTTTAAGAAGACTGGCCGTCAAACTGGTGATGACTACATTCCATCTTTAAAGTGGAGGTGTGATTTTGTGGGACGTAATCATTTTAGGGACAGTTAATGGGGCAATATATGCGCTGGTAGCCGCCGGCCTTAACCTTCAATACGGTGTTACCAGAATATTGAATCTAGCCCACGGACAATTCATGATGCTTGGGGCTTTTATATCTGCCTTCCTCTTTAAATATTACAACATCAATCCGTTGGTTGGCATGGCAATAAGCGGACCAATAATGTTCGCCCTAGGAATTTTAATTTACTTCCTTGTTTTTCGAAGAATGGTTCGCCTATCCAAATCCGGCGAAGAGCTTGAGGCCTTATCACTTTTAGCATGTTTTGGTCTCTTATATGTCATCTTGGATATGATGCAAATTGTGGTCAAATATTACCCCAAACTAGCGTACCCATCCACCCCTTATCTCAAACAAATCATAACGATATTAGGAGTAAAAATAGAGTTGAGCAGAATAGTAGCTGCATTTATAGCTGTAACCTTCAGCGTACTTATGTATATCGTTTTGCGCTTCACAAGAACCGGCTTAGCCATGAGGGCTACCTCTCAAGAACCAACAGGCGCTCAGGTAGTTGGAATTAATATCTTTAAGGTTCATATGATCTCTTTCGGCCTAAGTATTTTTATGGCCGCCATTGGAGGATCGCTGTTAGCCATGATTCTTCCGGACATAAGTCCCACCTCAGGACCAATGTATACTTTTATTGCTTTGGCTGTTATTGTTGTAGGTGGTATGGGAAGTTTCATAGGCAGCCTGGTTGGAGGCTTTCTTATCGGGAATATTTATTTTATCGCTGGTAGATTGCTTTCTCCCCAATTATCCATGCCAGTCGTATACGCTTTCATCATTATAACGCTGCTAGTTAGACCTAAAGGATTATTCGGGAGATAGCATATGTTGAAAGTGAAAGGCATACAGAACCTAACAAAAATTTCTCGTGTTAAGCTAATTCTCATGGGAATAGCATTTGCCCTCATCCTAGTATTGACATATGCCCCATACTTTCTATCAAGGTATTATTTATGGATTTTACAAACCATTATAATAATGGCGACGCTTTCAATGAGTTGGTATTTCTTCTCTGGCCTCACAAAATATATTACACTTGGGTCCGCAGCTTTTACCGGAATAGGACTATATTTCATGGCTGTGTACTTTGACTTTTTAGAAAGGCAAAGAATTTCCCCACCACATCCAGCTATTATAATATTACCCGGGATACTAGTAGCTGGGCTAATATGTTTTGCATTAGCCTTAGCTATTGGTTCGGTAGCATTGAGACTAAAGGGAATATATTTTGCCATAGCTACCTTCGGGGCTAGTACGCTAGTTATAGGTATTATTTCATGGTGGCAGACAAGAGCCTCTGTCTTTCAAATACCTATCCCTGTGAAATATTTGAATCCCACCTTGGTATATTATACAATTTTGGCAACTTCGCTTGCTGTACTTCTTTTGATCGCTTTCATGTGTAGATCTAAATTCGGCCTTGCGTTAAGAATGATAGGCGAGAGTGAAGACGCTGCCACCCACGTGGGCGTAAACACCAGCCTGTATAAAATAATAGGCTTTGCGGTTAGCGCAATGTGCATGGGTCTTGTCGGAGCAGGCTCTACTATAAAATACCCAACCATGAACGTTCAGTTGGCCTTTGATGTTATTCAATACTCCTTTATGCCCGCTGTTATGACGCTACTTGGCGGAATTGGATCAGCTTATGGTCCTATAATAGGAGCGGTAACGATGTCCTTGCTTAATGAATACATCCGGATGAACTACTCTCAATACTACCTAACAATTTACGGTTCACTCTTAGTAGTCATAATCCTTTTCATGCCAAGCGGAATAACGGGAATAGTTGGAAAACTAAAGGCCACAAAGCTCACATGGAGAAAAAAATTAGCAATTAAAGCCCCAAAAATGCCTCCTTAACGTACCTATTCTTTAAGCCACTTAAGAAAAGCGTGCGCCTAATCAGACTCTTAAAGCAGTCAAGCAGCGAAATGTAAACCTCACATTTCTTGTTCGGCTACGATCCGCTTAAACGGAGTCGTAGGCTTCGCTCTCACGCCAACCCAAAAACAATATGCGTCTGAACTTAAAAGCGGTGAAACTTAAACCGAAATGTTAACGGCCGCTAGTAACGAACATGCCCCGGATTAAAGCCACGCGCGATGCCCTATAACAACAGGGTGTCGTTGGTCCAAGACTCAGAATAAGGTAGAGTATCTAGAAAAACATGAAGGGATAACCGCCGAGCATGAAAACTTCAATAAACAATCCAACAATTATCAGCAAGGTTCCCCGGCTAAGAAATACTTTAACCCATGTCCCTTTGTTTGAGTTGTAAAAGCAACCATCATTCCAGAAATCACAATGAATAATGGGGCAGCTCACGCACTGCACAGAACAAGCCAGAAAGGGTAATATTCAACGGACAACACTGTAGGCAAATTACCACACACCATCATGAGAACAGCTAACCCGCAAGATATCTACGGTTAACTTCTTTTGCCTACGATAAAACTAAGCCTCCTCGTCGCCCTCACATTTATCAAAACTCCTAAACAAATATAAGACAATCATAGGCTCTATTTCTAATAGAGGGAGCGGGCGAGTTTGAGGGTTAAAGTCGAATATATAGGACATATTAAGGAGATAATCCACAGCGGAAGAGTGGAGGAGTTGGAGGTTGCTGATGGCGCTTCGCTTGGCGATTTGCTTTCGATGCTTGCGGAGAAGTATGGAGAGCCCTTCAGGAAAGCCGTTTATGAGCCGGGGGGCTCAGACGTTAAACAGAGCTTCATAATTACGGTTAATGGTTATCTGCTTAACCAGCTGAGCAGTGGTGTTGAAACAAAACTTAAACATGGAGACCACGTTATACTGATGTCCATAGTTAGCGGCGGCTAGGAAAGAACTTTTCACCCCATTTTAGGCTTTAGACGTCGAAGCTGTTTCAACAAGCCTTATAAGTGGTGTTTTGTAGGCAATATTTTGCTCTCTGAGGGGGGAAGGATAAATAGCCTTGAAAAGAGTAGAACTCTTGAGAAAAAAGGCTTTTGATGGGAAAGGATTCGACGGGTTTCTAATTGCAAACGAGGCTAATATGCTTTATTTTGCTGGGTTTCCCGGGGCTGCCTGCCTCCTGCTTCCTAGAGATGGCGAGAACATGTTGTATGTTTATGGCGTTAACTATGAGCAGGCCAAAGCCGAGGGAAAAGGCTTCTGTGTTGAGCTTGTTGGACGCGATGAAAATTTGATGGCTAAGGTTGCCGTTCAAGCTGTGGAATTCGGCATTAAAAAACTTGCCTTTGACAGTTTGACAGTTGAAAGTTATCGGGGTTTGGCGAGGCGTTTGCGTGGCAAAGCGACGCTTAAGCCCATGGGCAAGCTTGTGTGGGAGCTTCGCAAAGTCAAAGACCCCGGCGAGATCGAGCTTATGCGTAAAGCCGGAGAACTAACATGCGAAGGGATGAAAGCTGCCTATGAGGCGGTGCGGCCGGGCGTGCGGGAGTTTGAGGTTGCCGCTGAAATTGAGTATGCCATGCGGCGGAAAGGCTCTTGGGGAACGGCCTTCGAAACCATAGTGGCTTCGGGCTTTAGGTCTGCTTTTCCCCATGGAGGCTGCACAGACAAGCAGATCCGCGAAGGCGAACTTGTTGTGGTTGATATTGGCGCTTGCTACCGCTATTACCGTTCAGACATGACGAGAACGCTTGTGGCTGGAAAACCATCCGAAAAGCAGGAAAGGCTTTATGAAATAGTGAAGATGGCACAGCAAAAAGCTGTTCAAGCAGTTAAAGCAAAGGCCAAAGCAAGGGACATAGACACCATTGCAAGGAAAATTATTGAAGAAGCTGGATATGGCGCAAACTTTGTTCACGGTTTGGGACATGGAGTGGGCCTAGAAGTTCACGAGCCCCCGGTTTTAAGCCAACAAAGCAGGGACCGGCTGGCAGCGGGCAACGTTATAACAGTCGAGCCTGGAATCTACATTGTCGGTTTTGGAGGCATTCGAATAGAAGACACCGTGCTAGTGAGGGAACATGGCGTCGAAAAGTTTACAGACGGGTTCTACACTCTTGAAGCGCTTACTTGACCTTTGAAGCGAATTCCTCTGAGATTCGCTTGTACATTTCCAGCTCTTTCTGGGAAATGGGCTTAACTTTTTTCAACGCTTCTTCGAAATGGCGTCTGCCCACTTTTATGTTTTTAACGTTTTTCTTCGCTTCTTCTGGATCTTTGTTTGCCATTACGTGTTCTCTTATCGCCAGCATAACAGCCATGTTGCAGACAGCTGCCAAATCGGCGCCAGTATAGCCCTCCGTTCGTTTAGCAAGTTCCTCAATACTGACGTCTTCGGCTAAAGGCTTCTTTTTTAGGTGAATTTTGAGAATCTCCTTTCTTGCTTCGAGATCTGGCGGCGGCACATACAGAAGCTTGTCAAACCTTCCAGGCCTTAAAAGCGCCGGGTCAATAATGTCCGGCCTGTTGGTGGCTGCTAGAACCACAACTCCCCGCAACTCTTCAAGCCCATCCATTTCCGTTAAGAGTTGGCTTATCACCCGCTCGGTTACGTGGGAGTCGCCGTAGCCTCCGCCCCGAACAGGCGCGATTGCGTCGATTTCGTCAAAGAATATTATGCTCGGCGCGGCTTGCTTGGCTTTCCTGAATACTTCTCTCACGGCCCTTTCGGATTCGCCAACCCACTTGGACAACAGTTCTGGACCTTTAATGCTTATGAAGTTGGCTTCGCTTTCGTTTGCCACGGCTTTAGCCAGCAGGGTTTTACCTGTTCCCGGAGGCCCGTAGAGAAGTATACCTTTAGGCGGTTTAGCATCCAAGTGTTCGAAAACTTCTGGATACTTGAGGGGCCACTCCACAGCCTCTTGAAGCTCGAGTTTAACGTCTGCCAGCCCGCCTATGTCCTCCCATTTAACGGTTGGCACTTCAACGAGAACTTCCCGCATGGCTGAGGGCTCCACGTCTTTCAAGGCTTCCATGAAGTCGTTCATGGTTACCGTTATCTTATTCAATATTTCGGCTGGAATAGTCTCTTTCTCGAAGTCTATTTCTGGGAGTATCCTGCGCAGCGCCCGCATGGCCGCCTCCTTGCATAAAGCTTCAAGGTCTGCACCCACAAACCCGTGGGTGACACTTGCTATTTTCTCTAAGTCCACGTCTTCAGCTAACGGCATGCCCCGCGTGTGAATCTGCAATATTTCGAGGCGACCTTGCTTGTTTGGAACGCCAATTTCGATTTCACGGTCAAAACGGCCAGGCCTGCGCAAAGCTGGGTCTATGGCGTTCGGCCTGTTGGTTGCGCCTATTACGACAACTCTGCCGCGGGGCTTCAAACCATCCATTAAGGCTAGAAGTTGCGAAACAACTCTTTTTTCAACTTCGCCTGTTACTTCCTCACGTTTAGGTGCAATAGCATCTATTTCGTCAATGAATATTATGCTTGGCGCGTTCTCCTCTGCCTGCCTAAAAATTTCTCTTAGGCGCTCCTCGCTTTCGCCGTAAAACTTGCTCATTATTTCGGGGCCGCTTATGCTGAAGAAAGCCGCGTTAGTCTCATTTGCCACGGCCTTAGCCAGCAGAGTCTTCCCGGTTCCAGGCGGCCCGTAAAGCAAAACACCTTTGGGAGCTTCAACCCCAAGTCTCTCAAAAAGCTCCGGATACTTCAATGGAAGCTCAACCATCTCCCTAATTTTTCGGATTTCCTCTTGCAGCCCGCCAATGTCTTCATAGGTTACCCTCGGGACTTCCCGCACTGCGGCGGCCGGCTTTTCGCCGATGGAGATCTGTGTGTCCGCCGCTATTATGACGGCTGGGGCTGGAGGCTGAACGCTTGTAACCATTAAGTCCACTTTACGTCCCATGATTCCAATTGGAATGTAGTCTCCCCTTGTAACGACGCGTCCCTCCAAAAGCTGGGCTAAATAGTCTTCGGCGCCCTCGATTCGCAGAGGCTCCGTGGGCGTGAGCGTTATTTTTGTAGCTTTTTTGGCTTCAACCTTCCGAACAGTGACTTTCTCGTCAATGCTTACACCCGCATTATTCCGTGTATAACCGTCTATGCGGATAATCCCCTTGCCAGCATCTTCGCTGTAGCCGGGCCAGCAAATAGCAACAGTCTTACGTTTACCAGAAATTTCAACAACGTCTCCAGGAGTCAAACCTAGTTTTTCCATGGCTTCTGGATCAAGCCTAGCGATGCCTCTTCCAACGTCGCGGCTGCGTGCCTCAGCAACTCTCAAACTTACAACATTAGAACTAGACACGTCCTAATCCCTCGCTAGAAAGGTTCAGAATTGTTGTATATATGAAGTTGTATAAAAACATAAGCCATAGCTGAAATTGTGGAAACTTTAAAGCTGCAGTGAACCGCGTCTATTTTGCTAAATTTTCAAACTTTAAAAACGTAAAGTTTTTATATTGCTGCTTTTTCTTTACCGCTTCCTCGAAGGAGCGGGGGAGAGCCTAAAACGGGTTCGGCGAAATCGCGGTTTTTGGACTCCCTTCTCTCCTTTCTCCCCTCGGAAACCAAATTTTCGCCGGCCCGTGGGCAAATCCAATTGTCTTAAAGAAGTTTTCAATAGGCTTCTTTCGCGTTTTTTATGAAGGCTTCCATAAGCATGTGGTCTTTGACTCCGGGTTCTGATTCAACACCCGTTGAAACGTCAACGGCGTATGGCTTAACGGCTTTAATGGCTTCCTTAACGTTCCATGGGTTGAGCCCGCCAGCCAATATTAATGGTTTTGGGTAGATGGTGTCTCTAAGCCTTCGGCTTAAACTCCAATCGTGAACTATCCCCGTTCCGCCATGTCTCCATGCATGGTAAGTGTCAGCGTGGAACGCGTCGAAAAATGACAAAGCTTCCAGAACCTTAGCTATAACGTTGGAGTCTACCGCCAGAGCTCTGACAAGGAAAGCTTCTGGAAAGGTTCTGCGTAGCAGGTCATAGTCGCCGAGGTTGTTCCCGTGAATCTGCACAATGTCTGGTTTAAGCCGCGTGTAAATCTCCGCAAGCTGGCTTAGACTTTGGGGCACCGTTACCAGCACGCTTTTAACGTGGGCAGGCACGAGCCTAATTAGCTGTTCAGCCCTTTCAAGACTTAGGTTTCTAGGCGAATATGGAACCCCAACTACAAAACCGACCATGTCTGCACCCAAATGGCAAGCGGCTTTTAAGTCTTCTTCACGGGTTATGCCACAGATTTTAACCTTAACCTCGCTCATATGGCGTTCACAAGCTCTCTCACTTTTTCTTGGATGTTGTCCGCAAGCATTATGGCCGAGCCAACGAGGAAAGCTTTTGCGCCACACTTACTTAGGAAGCGTATGTCTTCCGGTCTTTCTATGCCACTTTCACTCACAATTATGCGATCACCGGGATTAGCTTTGGCTAGAATCCTCTCCGTTGTTTTTAGGTCAACCCTTAACGTTTCAAGATCCCTATTATTTATCCCTACAAGATCTGCTTCCGTTTCAAGGGCAAGCCGAAACTCTTCAAGAGTGTGAGTTTCAAGAAGAACCTCTAAGCTAAGGGAGTGCGCCAGCCTGATCAGCTCATTCAGTGAATAATCAGCCATATCACGTCTAAAAATAGAGTAGATAAGCAGAACAGCGTCGGCGCCAAGCCTAGAGGCTGCCCCAATTTGGACGGGGTCTACAACAATATCCTTCATTAGAACGGGCAACTGCGTAGCCCTTTTAACCTCAACCAAGCCCTCCAAAGAGCCGCCGAAATGCTTTGGCTCCGTTAAGACAGATATGCCGACGGCTCCACCTGCTTCCATAAGCCTTGCCGCTTCAGCATAGCTTGATATTCGCCTCAACCTCCCACGGGATGGCGATTCGGGCTTAATTTCGGCGATTACTGGCGCACGATCGCATTTTAATATAGACATTTTTAAACTAGCCCTGCGGCGCGTTGTAATCGAAAGTTTTTCCGAGAAGCGGCTGTAGTATCCGCTGCGCACAGTTTCGATAGCATCCTTTACAAGAGTTTTGAGGTAGTCAACCATACTTTTCTTCAAACTCCTCTAGTCTGGCAGTGCTGCCCCCGCAAAACTTCACAAGCTCCTTAAGTTTTTTGTAGGCTTCTCCGTTTTCAATGGATTCGCGGGCGAGTTCAAGTCCATAGGCAAACTCGTCAGCTTTCCCGCCAACAATTATTCCGGCAGCTGCGTTCACCGCCACAATGTCCCATTCAGGGTCGCCCGGCTCTATGCAGCCGTAAAGAACCTTAAAAATTATCTCAGCGCTTTCATGGGTGTTTGAAACCATCAACTTTTCGACGGCAGCCCTTTTTACGCCGAGGGTTTCAGGCGTGACTTCTAAACATTTAACAGCGCCGTTCCTAAGCCATGCTATGTATGTTTTTCCAAACGTGGAAATTTCGTCTAATCCATCGGCTCCGTGGACGACCATGGCTTCTTCAAGGCCCAGCTCCATGAGGGTTTGGGCAATCTTCTCCACGAGACGTGGATCGTAAACGCCTATCAGCTGAGCGTTTGCATTTGCGGGATTGGCAAGCGGGCCTAAAATGTTGAAGACTGTTCTTATGCCTATTTCTCTCCTCACAGGGGCTACATACTTCATGGCTGGATGAAAGGCTGGGGCGAACATGAAGCCTATTCCAACATGCTCGATGGCCTCTTCAACCCTTTTAGGAGGAACCTCCAAGTTTAGGCCTAAACATTCCAGCACGTCTGCGCTTCCACTTCGGCTTGTAACCGACCTGTTTCCATGCTTAGCCACCGGGACACCAGCCCCAGCAACCACAAACGCGGCTGCCGTGCTCACGTTAAAGGTTTTTATCTTGTCTCCTCCCGTCCCGCAAGTATCCACCAGGCGGCCTTTTACGTTCGGCTTTATTCCATGACAGAAGCTTCTCATGGCGGAGGCAAAGGCCGCTATTTCTTCGACGGTTTCCCCCTTAACCCTTAAGGCCACCAGAAAGGCTGCAATCTGCGCCTCAGAGGCTTTTCCAGACATTATCTCAACCATGCATTCGTAGGCTTCTCGGCTTGACAGATTTTGACCATTAACCAGCTTCTCAATGGCCTCGCGCAGCATGAAGGTCTCACCATTCGTCGAGGAAGTTTTTGAGCATCCTCAAACCTTCCTCCGTCATTACAGATTCGGGGTGAAATTGCACGCCCTCAATTGGGTATTGTTCATGGCGGAGACCCATGATCTCCCCGTCGTCTAAGGAAAAGGCAGTTGGCGCCAAACAACTTGGAAAACGCTCCTTGTCGACTACAAGCGAATGATAACGGGTGACCAGAACAGGATTTTTCACACCCTTGAAAACACCTTTCCCATCATGCTTCACGAGGCTCGTTTTGCCATGCATTATCTTGCCAGCTCTAACTATCCTGCCACCAAAACAGTAGGCGATTCCTTGATGGCCAAGGCAGACGCCCAGCGTCGGCACTTTGGGGCTCATGCGCCTTATTAATTGGGGGCAAACTCCAAAATACCTGGGGCTTTCAGGCGTTCCCGGTCCCGGCGAAATAATGATTCTGTCGGGTTTAATTTTAAGCGCCTTTTTAAGCGTGATAACGTCGTTTCTGTAGACTATGGGTTTTGCACCTAACCAGCCAATATATTGGGCAATATTGTAGACGAAGGAGTCGTAATTGTCTATAATCAAAACTTTCATGGGGGCTTCTCTCCCGACGCTGTTTGAAGCGCCCTTAAAAGGGCTTGAGCCTTATGTTCAGTTTCAAACCACTCCCTTTCCGGGATAGAGTCGGCGACTATACCTGCGCCCGCCTGTATGTAGGCGCGAGTTCCATATGCAACAAGCGTCCTAATGGTTATGGCAAAGTCAGCGTTTCCATTAAAGGAGAAATAGCCAACAGCTCCAGCATAGGGTCCTCTCCTAAAAGGCTCGAGTTCTTCAATTATTTCCATAGCTCTAACTTTTGGAGCTCCGGTAACAGTTCCAGCCGGAAAAACAGCCCTCAAAGCATCGTAACAGTCGAAGCTTTTCCTAAGCTTGCCCACAACCCTTGAAACCATGTGTTGGACATGGCTGTACTTGTAAACTTTCATAAACTCCGGAACGTGCACCGAGCCATACTCGCAAACTTTTCCAATGTCGTTTCTTGCAAGGTCGACAAGCATCACGTGTTCGGCGCGTTCCTTCGGATCGTTTAGCAAATCCCTTGCCAGAGCCTCATCCTCCAAAGGTTTTTCTGGTCTGCGGGGTCTGGTTCCGGCTATTGGAAAGGTTTCGACGTTTCCACCTTCAACCCTAACAAGCATTTCTGGGCTGGAACCGACTATCTGGCGGTTTCCCATCTTCAAGAAGTACATGTAGGGCGACGGGTTTATCCTTCTAAGCGCCATATAAAATGGTATGAGGCTTCCGTGGAAAGTGAACTCGAAGCGCTTCGACAACACGGCTTGAAATATGTCGCCTGACTGAATGTACTCTTTACATCTAACAACAAGCTCCTCAAACTTTTCCTTTTCAATGCTCGTTTTCATGCTTGAAAAGCTGAGCGACTCGAGGATTGGCTCCTCTTTGATTAAATGCTCGATTTCCCGTATTCGGCTATCGCCATAATGATAGTAGTAGGCTTCCCCCCTCTTATGGTCGAATAAGACTCCATCATCATACACGGCAAGCTCGAAATCTGGAAAACCGAAGTCGTCTACGGTTTTTCTGGGCAGACGCTCCCAGTATCTGACAGCATCATAGGAAATGTAGCCTACAGCTCCTCCAATAAACCTCGCCACGTTGGCGGTTGACCTGCCAAACCCTATGAGAAGGGCTCTGAGAAGGGGGATTGGATCGTCCACGTGATGTCTTGTCTTGCAGTCGTTTTCCAAGTTGTGGACTTCAACTGCTCCGTCCTTAACGCTTACATGGAGGCGAGGATTTAACCCCACAAAAGAGTATTCGGCAAGCCTTTCAGGACCCTCGACGGATTCTAGGATGTACGCATAATCACTTTGCTCAACAAGCCTGCTGAAAACTTCTACTGGAGATAACTTCCAATCAATCTTGTGAAAGTTCAGCTTTAATTCTTTGACGGTTAAGGAGCCAAACGCAACCCCTCATCAGCTAAACCATCCGTATATACGCTATTTGATGTATAAACGAACATATTTAAACCTTTATGAACATAAATGTACACGAACAGTCTAGTGTTAAAACTTGATTCTTGCTTTTGATTTAGAATACTGTTTTCTGCTATGTAAATAATTTATATTGATTCAATAAATATCACTAGCAGTGAAATCGTATGCTTGTCACGAACAAGGAGCTTTTGCTAGCTGCTCAACGGGGCGCCTACGCCGTTGGAGCTTTCAACATTCAAAACCTTGAAAGCCTGTTGGCGGTTGTGGAAGCCGCTGTGGAGGAAAAATCGCCCGTTATTGTGGCGGTTACTCCAAGCGCCATAAAATATGGCGGGCTGCGGTACTTGGCGACTCTTGTTAAAACGGCGGCTGAAAGTGCGTCTGTTCCCATGTCGCTTCACCTAGACCACGGCGAAGATGTTGAAACAGTTCAAAAATGTTTGGAGGCTGGCTTCACGTCGGTTATGATTGACGGCTCGCATCTGCCTTTCAAGGAAAACATCGCCTTGACGAGGCGTGTGGTGGAGCTGACTCACCCGAAGGGGGTTTCGGTTGAGGGTGAGCTTGGAAGACTTGCTGGTGTCGAGGAGAAAACTGTTGAGGAGCGGGAAAAAGTCTTAACAGACCCGGATGAGGCGAAGGAGTTTGTTAGGCGTACGGGCGTGGATGCTTTGGCGGTTTCCATCGGAACTTCTCACGGCGCCTACAAATTTAAGGGTGAACCAAAACTGGATTTTGAGAGGCTTAGGCTTATCCGCGAGAAGGTTGACGTGCCGCTGGTGCTGCATGGCGCTTCGAGCGTCCCCCAGTGGATTATTGAGAAAGCCACGAAATATGGGGCGGAGTTGACGGGCGCCAAGGGCATTCCGGAAGACCATATCCGGAAGGCGATTGAGCTTGGCATAACAAAAATAAACATTGACACGGACCTGCGGTTGGCGTTTACCGCCACAGTTCGCGAAGTTCTAGCTAACTCGCCTAAAGAGTTTGACCCGCGGAAGATTTTGGGTCCGGCGAAGGAAGCCATGAAGGAGGTTGTTAAGGCTAAGATGCGCTTGTTTGGTAGTTCCGGTAAAGCCTAAAAGGAGGCGTTGAAGTGAAGGTTGGAGTTTTAAGTGGAGGCGGCGACGCACCGGGCATAAACGCCGTTATAAGAGCCATCGTTAGGCGTGGAATCCAGACTTATAACGACGAGGTAATAGGCATAAAAGACGGATGGCGCGGTCTGTTGGAAGGCTGCTTCATGCCGTTGGATTTGAATGCCGTGGCTGGAATTTTGCCCCGCGGAGGCTCCATTTTGGGAACTTCGAGGACTAACCCATTCAAACGGGAGAAAGGCCCAGAACAGATAATGGAGAATGCGGCTAAAGCTGGTTTGGACGCTGTTATCGCCATAGGCGGAGACGACACCTTAAGCGTAGCCCATAAAATGGCGGATTACGGGCTTAAATGCGTCGGCGTCCCAAAAACAATAGACAACGACTTGGTTGGGACAGACTACACTTTCGGGTTTCACACGGCCGTTTCCATAGCCAC
>JAWAZC010000023.1:0-15390 GCA_038817995.1 Bathyarchaeia archaeon
GGGGTGGTATTTCCTTGTTATTGAATAGCATTGCCAATTCGTGGGTGGCGTACAAAAGCCACTTGGCGCTTTCGATTGTTCGGTATAGGTCGCCGGGCTGCACGCGGTATTTCTCTATTATTTCGTCCTCGCTGGCTTCTTCAATCCAAGCTTTCAAAACCATGGCTGTTTTCACTTCGCCCAGGAACTGCTCGTAGGCTATGCGGTCTTCCCATTCGTCTGGAACAGGCACCATAAACTCGTCCCGGTGTTCTTCTAGGAAAACCGCCACACTGTCAAGTTCTTTTGTTGATGGTCTGAGGACTGGTCCCATGTCTGGGGTGTGGCAAACCATGTGAAGGAGGCTGAACTCGGTTAGGAGCGGAGGCTTTTGCCTTAAAGCGTCGCGGATTATAACCGCTGAAACAGGGTCTAGATAGAGTTCGCTGACGCGTTTGCCGAACCTTGTGGCGTAAATGTTGACACCGCTCACGTCTATCATTTCCTCGTCATATAGAAACTTGAGGATTTTTGCAATCATGCCTTTAATGGCTGCCACGTCATACTGGTAGGCGTAAAAGGTTTTGCCGAAAAATTCGTAGATTCCAGCTTCGGTGTGGGCATAATCAGCTGCAACTGTGGCTAAAACATGGCTGCGCAGGATGCGTTCGACGGCAAGTCTAGACCATATGCGTTCAGGCTTGGCTAGCACGTAGCTTTCCATCAAATAGTCGGCTTCGTCGGCCGTTCTCGCCACTATCACTGCTTCGCCTATCTTGTCGTATTTTGGTCTGCCAGCCCGCCCGCACATCTGCTTATACTCCAAAACGCTTATAGGATAGTAGCCGTACCCCGGCTCATAACGCCTATAATCGTATATGATGACGGTTCGGGCTGGAAGGTTCACGCCAAAAGCCAGCGTAGGCGTGGCAGTCAAAACCTTAATCTTGCCTTCGCGGAAGGAATCCTCGATTATTTTTCTGTGCTCGCTGCCTAAACCAGCATGATGAAAAGCTACGCCACGCTTTACAAGTTCAGCTAAAAGCTCGCTTATCCTTGTTTTTTCGCCGGCGCCCAAAATCCGCTCAGCCTCCCGCTCCAAAGCCCTTTTTGCTGGCTTTGAAAGCACCTCCTCTATTTTTTTGGCTGTTTTTTTAGCTAAAGCTACGGCGCTTTTTCGAGTGACCGCAAAAATCAAAGCTTGCCCGCCGGTTTTCACCGTATGTAAGGCCAAGTTTATGGCTGGGTTCTTAACCTCCTTCTCTATCTTTCTGGCGTCACCATTTTTAAACTGAATTTCATCATGGAAGAGCACGCCTTCTTTTAGGGTTATAGGGCGCCACTCGGTAGTTATGTAGCCAGCCCTGAGCCAACCGGCAATCTCCTCCACATTGTTTATTGTGGCGCTAAGAGCCAGTATCTGGATGTCCGGATTTGTCTGCATAAGCCTAGCTAAAACAACCTCCAACGTTGGGCCTCGTTCCACCTCATTAAGCAAGTGCACCTCATCCGCCACTACGAGGCTGACTTCGTCCAACCATTTGGCTTTATGCCTTAAAAGCGAGTCCACCTTCTCGTTGGTGGCCACAATAATGTCGTAATGCTCCAGCCACGGATCCGAACTATCATAGTCGCCGGTGGAAATGCCAACGCTTACCCGTTTGCCGTCGGACTTCGTTATAGCAGAATACTTCTCAAACTCCTCGTACTTCTCGTTGGCCAAAGCCCTTAAAGGCGTCAAATAAAGGACTTTCCCATCTTTTTCCAGAACATGTTTCAAGGCGCAAAGCTCAGCCACTAATGTTTTTCCCGAGGCTGTAGGGCTTGCTAAAACAAGGTTTCGTCCTTCCAGGGCTCCAGCTTTTATAGCTTCTTCTTGAGGCGGGTAAAGCTCAACAATCCCGGACTTAATCAACACTTCTTTTACGGATTCTGGAATCGGCAGTTCTGTAATCTTCACCTAGTACACGCCTATTTTGCTCTTTACTGCAAAATTGAGCAATGTGAATTTAAAGTGTTGCGTTAAAACGCTACTATTGTTTGCTGTTGTGTTTGAGCAGATGGGTGGTTTGGAACAAGGCTGTGGCTAGGCTTAGGAGCAAGCATAGAATATACGGTGCGTTAGGAGCGTAGTAGTCTGAGGCTAAGCCTCCCGTCGATGAGCCTAGAAAAGTTCCCGCACCTAAGAGGCTCTCAAATGTTCCGGCAGCATAGCCTCTGGCGTGGCTTTTACCTTCCAAGATGTGTGCTATAGACGAAGCGTAAAGGATTCCCATCCCAAAGCCGAAAATCGAGAAGGATAAAGCAAAAAGCAACGTGGTAGAACTGGCAATTGATATGGCTGAAGCGGCTGCAAGCGTTAAGGCACCAGCTAGAAACACACGAGTTCTCCCAATTTTCGCCTCAATCTTGTAGGCTTTAGTGAAGGCTACAAGCCTAAAAAGTCCATTAGCAAAAGTTATCAAGCCGATTTCGTAGGCCGGTATGCCTAAACTTGTGGCTTGAGCCGGAAACAAATTGTATATCACCCCGCCTATGAAGGAAAAGAGAATGATGGAGACCACCGCGGCGGCAATAGGCTTCTTGCCGCTCTTGCCATCTTTGGTTTCAAGCCGCAAGCCTCCATGCTTCAGGCTTAACATGCCTTTCAGCGGCTCTTTAATTTTTGCGGCCGCAATTAGGGCTAAGGTGAAAGCAGCCATCGAGGAAAGGGCGAAAGGCGTTTTAACCCCTAGAAAGCTTATGAGCGCCCCTCCTATTATGGGACTAATTATGGCTGCGGATCCCCATGAAAGGTTAAACCTTCTAAGATTCCTTTCAATTTCGTGTTCGCTTAGCTCGGTGAGCAAGGCTTCAGCTGAAGGCCAAAAGATGGCTACGGCAATCCACTCCACAACCTTTACGGGAATAAGCATGCTTGGAGTTTGAACCAAAAGGTAAATGGCACACGCAAAACAATAAAGAAGCAGTGCTTCTAGCAAGAGCCTTTTCCTTCGAACCTTGTCAGATAGGGAACCCGCGGCAAGGGGCATGAAGGAGTAGGTTAACCCGCCTGCAGCGCCTATAACACCCACAAGCAAGGGTGAAGCTCCCATGTTTGCAGCGTAAATGGGCACAGCTAACCCAACAAACCCAACAAGCATCTGCACCATAAAGCATGAAGCCAACAGAAACCGCAAAGACTCGGCTAAACTCTCGACGCCTACGGTGTTAACCATAACCATCTATGAAAGAAAATCAGCTATAAAACCATATACTCAAACACTCACTCTTTTTGTGGATAAATCTCAACATTCAACTTATACTGCACAATAACGGAATCGGTTTAATAATTGCATGCAATAAAGAGCTTAAAGCGCTATTCTTTTTTGTGTTTAAATCTGAATAAGCCAAGACTTATGGCCATTGCTGAGAGTAAGCCAGCGGTGCCCAAAACGGGCGCGTCTGGAATGACGTTTATTGATGTGGCTCTTTTGACCACAAAATTATCATTTTTGTTTCCCACGGGTTTTGTTGCATTGTAAAATATCGCTTGAATACCCCAATCGCCAGTCGCATTTGGATTGTGAACGCTCTGCGCATACAGGTAGGTTATGCCTTGATTTTGATTAGCCCACTTAATGACCTCGTCAGGAACATTTGGCGGGACATCGGGCGTTGTAAGCTTACTAACATTGAGGCTTTCCACCCAAATAGTGCGGTTAGATGGGTCGCGCCATATGAACTCAATTTTAGTGACACTTAGATCTGTTGTTCCGGCGGTTGCAACCACAGTTTGTCCAATTGGTACGTCAATCCCGTGCCAATTTGTCGTCACAGCATAACCAGCATCCTTAGCCGGACCAGATTCCTTAATTGCGCTCCATTGAGCTTTAGCAACATTCACGCTTGCGATAAATAGCAAAAAGAACAATGTTAAAATTGAAACCAAGCAGATGCTCTTTTTCATTTATAGTTTCTCCATGCGAAGTAACGTAAACGTCCTTATTAAATGCATATGGATAAAAGATATAGAAAAATCATAACTTCTTCCATGTGAAAAGCATGGAAAGAGTAGTGTATTTGTTGGTTGGAACCAGCGCAGACATGACCTGTTAAAGCTCGACTCATTCTTCAATAGCTTTTTCTATTAGCTTAAATCCTATATGGGGTAGCGAGTATAAGTGGACTTGAAGGGTTATGGTGGAGAACGTCCGTCAGCTTCTTAAGGCCCATGAAGGGCTAAAACACGAAGTT
Organism: Bathyarchaeia archaeon; assembly: GCA_038817995.1. GTDB lineage: Archaea > Thermoproteota > Bathyarchaeia > Bathyarchaeales > Bathycorpusculaceae > DRVP01. Next base: position 4,216 of record JAWAZC010000023.1, read on the forward strand.
TACCTAGACATTGAAAACTCAAGCTTCGTTGCTGCTGAAGTTGTTGAGGCCATGCTCCCATACTTTAACAAGCGAGCCTATGGTAATCCTACGCTTACCCACAAGCCGGGATGGGAAGCCTTCGAAGCCATAATGGAGTCGGCCCAAAAAATAGCGGGCTATTTGGGCTGCAAAAGCCTTGAAGAAGTCAATTTTACACCGGGCGAGACAGAAGCTAACAACCTTGCCCTGCTAGGAGCGACTTCCCAGCTGCGAGGGAAAGGTAGGAAAATTGTGATTTCTGAAATTGAACCTTTAAGCGTGATGCACGTGGCTGAAATGCTCTTCCAGCAAGGTTTTTCAGTAGTTAAGGTTCCCGTGAACAACGAGGGCTTCGTAAACCTTGAAAAACTAAAAGAGGCTGTGGACAGCGAAACGGTTCTCGCAAGCTTCTCGACTGTGAACCATGAAATTGGGACGATACAGCCCATAAAGGAGATAGCCGAAATAATTAAGGACAGAAACCCAAACGCTATAGTTCACACGGACGCCTCAGACGCCTATGGAAAAGTCCCCTTCAAAGTGCATGAGACAGGTGTGGACATGGCGACAATAAGCAGCTACAAAATATTGGGGCCACGCGGGGTAGGTGTCTTATACGTTAGGGAGGGCATAAACATCGGAAGGATATTAGAGGGGCAAATTGGCACCCAGAAGCTTTGGCCTGGAGTGGAGAACACACCGCTGATTGTTGGTTTTGCAAAAGCCTCTGAGTTGATGTTTGAAAAATTTGAGAAAAACGTTAACCACATGCGGAGACTCCGCGACAAACTTATCGAGGGCATAATGGGCACCATATCCGACGTGCGGCTTAACGGTCCTAAAGGCGAGAAAAGGGCACCCGACAACGTTAACGTAAGTTTTCTCCGTTGCGAAGGCGAAGCCCTAACGATTGAGTTAAGCCTGAATGGCGTGTATGTTTCAAGCGGAAGCGCCTGCACAAGACGCCTATTACAGCCGAGCCACGTGTTAATCGCCATCGGCAGAAGATTCGAAGAGGCGCATGGCAGCATCCTAATGAAAGTTACACGTGTCCATACGGAAGAAGACATCAACTATGTGTTGGAGGTTTTGCCCCGAGCGGTTGAAAGGCTTAGGGGCATTACGGGCTCAACTGTGGTGGAGTAGCCATGTCGCGGGTACCCCTACCCTATAGCCAAAAAATCCTCGAACTGTTTAGAAACCCCAGAAACTTGGGTAAAATGGAAGACGCAACGGTTTCAGCGGTGGCAGGCAACCCCCAATGCGGAGACATGATAACATTCTATTTGAAGATTAACGAGCAAGATGTCGTTGAAAAGGCAACCTTCGAAAGTTATGGGTGCGCCGCCAACATCGCCACATCCAGTATAGTAACCGAAAAGGTCAAGGGAATGAAACTCGAAGACGCTTGGAAAATCTCGTGGAAAAGCATAGCTGAGGAAGTGGGCGGACTGCCAGCTGTCAAATTTCATTGCGGTATATTGGCTGTCGGAGCATTGAGACGTGCTATCCGCGCCTACTATAAAATGAAGGGGCAAACTCCAGAATGGTTGCCGGATGAGCTAACTTTTGAGGAAAAACAAGCACTGGAAGAGGAGGAACTGGCGAAAATCCTTGCGAAGAGAATGAGGACGGCGGAAGAAGGCACATAAAATGTTTGACCCTTACAGGGTTAGGGAAGACTTCCCAATCTTTAAACGGAAAATAAACAACCACCCACTAATATACTTTGATAACGCGGCAACATCTCAAAAGCCGAGGCAAGTCATCGAAGCCATGAAAGAGTTCTACGAGAAACATAACGCCAACGTCCATCGTGCAGTGCACACATTGTCGCTTGAAGCCACAGAACTCTACGAGAAAGCCCACGAAGAGGCGGCCAAATTTATAGGTGCCAAAAGCATAGAAGAAACAGTCTTCGTAAGAGGGACGACGGAAGCCATAAACCTCGTCGCCTATTCATGGGGGCTTCGCAACCTCAAGCGCGAAGACGAAGTTCTCGTGACACTTATGGAACACCACAGTAACATTGTTCCATGGGAAATTCTATCGAAAATAAAGGGCTTCAAGGTTAAATATGCAGACGTTAAACCGGATGGCACGCTGGACTACGATTCCTTGAAGGAAATGCTAACGCCAAAAGTGAAGCTTGTCTGTATAACCCACGTTTCAAACGTGACGGGCGTAATAAACGACGTGAAAACTGTGGCGAAACTAGCTCACGAAAAAGGCGCTCTTGTCCTCGTGGACGGTGCCCAATCTGTGCCCCACATGCCAGTAAACGTCCAAGAGTTAGACTGCGACTTCCTGGTTTTTTCTGGACACAAAATGCTTGGACCAACCGGAATAGGCGTCCTCTACGGGAAACGGGAAATCCTCGAAAAGATGGAGCCTTTCCAAGGCGGCGGCGAAATGATTAGGGAAGTTTCCTTTGACCTAGAAACACGTAGATGCACAATTTCATGGAACGAATTGCCTTGGAAATTTGAGGCTGGAACCCCGGACATATGTGGGGCTGTTGGTTTAACAGCAGCCATAAAATATTTGATAGCTCTCGGAATGGAAAACGTGATAGCTCACGAGTGCTCCTTAATGGAATACGCCCTAAAACGCCTAAAAAAGTGCACAAAAATCAAGGTATACGGGCCTGAAGACACCAAGTTGAGGTGTGGAATAATACCCTTCAACGTTGAAGGATTAAATTCCCACGATGTCGCCTTGCTTCTGGACAGCTATGGCATAATGATTAGGAGCGGCTTCCACTGCGCCCAACCCCTCCATCAAAAACTCGGGATTCCGTCATCAGCCAGAGCCAGTTTCTATATTTATAACACTCGAGAGGAAATAGACCGCTTTGTTGAAGCCTTAAAGGAGATTGAACAAGCTCTATGAACCCAAACCAAAGCTTGGAAGCATACATAGCGAGGATTGAAGAAGCATGCGGGGAGGAGAAAGATGTCATAGTCCACTTCAGATACGAGAAAAAGGATGAGGCAATAGGCAAAATGCTAAGAAAAGCAAAAGTCGAAAGAACAATCTCTGGGATAATCTTCGACTTAACATACAAAGACCTCGCCATACGCCTCTACAACACCGGAAAAGCCGTATTCAAAAAAGCCAAAAACAAAAGTCAAGTGCAAGAGGTTTTGGCTGAGCTTTTGTTGTAGTCTGTGTTAATTAAGTGTATTGAATCGCAAGAAGTAATATTTAAATCGTATGTAGACTAATAAACTAATGAAAAGGAGGGAACGCCTTCTTTGTCATACAGCAAACAGAAATTGGAAGAGAAACCAATAGCGGCCGTCGGTTTTGGATTCCAGGGCGGAAAGAGAAAATTAGCCCATGCCAGAATATTTACGGAGGAACAGACAAGAACAGCCATCAAGGACACAAAAATCTCCGTCTCAATAACGAGGACGGCGACGAGCGATGAAGAAAGATACGCTGAGTTGAGAAAAAAGTACCGCATAGACAAGTATGACCTTCACCCTGGCTATGTTTTTCCAGAATCGGTGCGTTCCCTCATACCACGAAACACTCCGGAATATGTGGATAAAGGTTTCAACTATGTTGAGCGGATAGTTCGCGCCCTATATTACTTTAAACAATGCGCCTTGGTGGGCCCTAGCGGAACCGGAAAAACTCACATAGTATATTTGATTGCCGAGCTTTGCGGGCTGCCTATATGGGAGATAAACTGTGGGCTTCAAACATCCTCGTACGACTTGTTTGGTAGATATATAGGCCTTGGAAAGGAGAACTGGGTTGACGGTCAAATAGTGATGTGGTGTCGCCACGGTGGCATCCTCTATCTGGACGAGGCGAACATGATGAAACAAGACATAGCGTCAAGACTAAACCCAGTCTTGGACACGCGAGGCCACATAGTCTTGACGGAGAAAGACAACGAAATAGTGCATAGGCATCCCTATGGTTACTTGATAATTTCGATGAACCCTTTTTCGGCGGAATTCGTTGGAACAAAACCTCTAAATGCAGCGCTTAGACGGCGAATGTCAGTTTGGATAAACTTTGACTATCTAAGCGTAGGCGAAAGAATAGCCCAAGAAGAAATAGAGTTAATCGCAAAAAGAAGCGGCGTGGACATGAAAACCGCTGAAAAAATAGTTCGCGTCGGCGCAGAACTCCGAAGACAATATAAAAACGGTGACTTGCCTTATGGGCCGTCCCCAGGAGATTTGATAAACTGGGCGACATTGATAGCTGACGGTTGTCCGCCCATAGACGCGGCTGTTGAAACAATTGTTGGGACGACAAGCGACGACGTGGAAATTCAAGCAGCAGTCAAACGGATTGTCGAGTCTATATTTAGCTCTTCATAAATTGGGTCGTGGGTTTTAAACATTGAACTTTTTTGACTTCGCTTGGTCAACGGTGCTTCGGGTGACAAAGAAGCACTATGATGAGATTAAAATCCTACTTCACGACGATTTAAGGTATCCATATTTGGGTAGGGATGAAAGGGGTTATGTTCTACACTTAATCAAGCCCAAAAGATTGGATTCCAGTAATGTGGCCTTTCAAGGATTAAAGTTCAATCTTCAAAACCCGACACACAAAAAGATTATATGGTATTTGTTCAAAGCCTCAGTCTATCATTTAAGTTTACATGCGCTTCTTTCTGATTTAACAGTTTACTCAAAATGGGCTAAGGGCAAACAGCTTAACTTGGCGGCTTTTGTTGTTAGCTTGGTAGAGGATGCTATAATAGACCGGAATTTGAAGAAGAATTTTGGCTGGATGCTTCCGGAAACGGTCTATGCAAATGTAGTTTCCTATCTTAGAATGAAAAGGGTTGAGGAACTTTCAAACGACATTTCAAAAGCTATGGCCTCAACTCTCCTCAAGTATAGCCTTGGGAAGGTTAAGGGCGAAATTGAAAGCGACATGCAAGTTGACGTTGAAGCTATAACCGCCATGCTACATAAAATTGGAGAAAAACCCACGGCCGACGAAAAAATAGATTGTGCAAGCAAAATTTACGACGCTTTAGCAGTGTACGGCCAAGCCTTTGAGGTTCCATCTCTCTTACACGCGGAAAGCCATGGAACAAATGACATGTTCTACAACGAGCAAATACCCAGCGAAGAGGAAATTCAGCCAATCTTAGCTGAAGCGATGCAAGCTGCTGGATCTGAGTTTGCCATGCAAAACGTAGGGAACGAGGGCGAAGCCCACAGAGCCATAACAAGCTGGTTGGAGCGTGAAAATGCTCAACTAAAAATTTTGAAGGAATATATGGATACCGGGAAGAACACGCGGTTTGAGGAGTTTGCCTTTCCGACAGAAGATTACGCAGAGTTTCAGAGGAGAAAAGCGCTTTTAGGCAGCCCAGTTAGACGCATTCTCCATCAACTTAGGCTTCTTAAAAACGTAAGCGGTGAAGACTTTAAACAAGAGAGCGGATTCGTAGACTTGCAAGAGGCCATTCAAGTTATTGCTAGCAAAAGCCAACGCACCGACATCTTTGTCCGAGAAGAACTGCAAACAAGAGAAGACGCTTGGTCCATACTTATAGATGCCAGCCAAAGCTTAAACATGTTCAAAGGCGAGGTGAGAGGCATAGCCATATGCTTGGCAGAGGTTGCCCGCCTGCTGATCTTGAACCAGAACTCTTGGGGCATGTACGCCTTCAACAACAAATTCTATATAATAAAGGACTTCACGGAGAGATATGATGCTCGAGTGAGAGCCAGAATAGGTGGCTTAACTCACGGAGGATTCACATATCTTCCGGACGCCATACTGCTTGCAGCCCAAGCCTTAAAAGGCAGACTTGAAGAAGCTAGAGTGCTTGTGGTGGTTTCAGATTTCTTCCCAGCTGGATATGAGGACGCAGAGGAAAAGCTGAAGGAGGCCGTCCGGAAGGTTGAACGAATGGGCGTTGGCATAATCGGCATAGGTGTGAACAGCAGTGCCGTTAAACGTTACATTCGAACAAACTGCGTGGTGGAAAGTCCATCTGACTTAATTAAGAAGTTCACAAGAGCCTTCATAGAGTTCAGCGCTAGTTAATTGCTAAATCTGCTTTACAACCGAAAAATCTGCTACAAACTCGAATTTCTCTTTTCCTTCGGGCGTCTTTTTCGGTTTGACGGCTATTTTCTCCGGGACACCTTCATGGATGTATGTTACGTAAACCACATTTTTCCCAAAACTGTAACGTTCAAGCTCGATTAAAGAGTTTCTTGCCTTTTCAAGCTTATCAACCTTGTTTTTCAATTCTTCGACAGCCTCAAAAATTATTTCCACTTCACCGAACTCATCAGCGCAAAGCATCAAATCCTTGAACGCAACCCAATCAGATGAGTAGGCAGGTTTTTCCTCCCCCTTTTTCCCGCTTTTTCTGCCACCCGTCCTCAAAACTTTCTGTAATTCTGAAACCCTTCTAGCCCATTCAGGATCTTTTGAAAACTCTGGGCTTCTCAGCAGTGTGCCCAGCCATTGGCTATAGTCGTCGAGCAAAGCCTTATGCTGGTTTATCTCAGCTTCAACCATTTCCCGAATCTCTTTGATCGAATAAAAAGTTCTAATTTCTGTTGCCGGGCTATCCAAATCCAGCACTCCTTTATGGCTTTTCAGCTGACTCGTTTTCACTGTTCAACATATTTTTAACAGCATCCATCGATTCTCTTTCTGCACTGGCAGTCCCTTGACTTCCAACGAGTGCCTTCACAACACTTTTTAGTTCCTTCTTTATCCTCCCAAAAATGTTAACCCGTGCGCTTATCCTCTTTCTATACAGCATCAACGCTTCTGCAAGTTCGGGCATTATTACAAGCAAGGTGGCCAGAACTATTTCTGGAGGGTATTCGGCCAAAAAAGCGGAGTGTACATCACCCTTCTCGGAGACGAGGATTAGGTGACATTCATTGTTTAAAATAACCTTCTTCACCTTACCCCTTATTGGGATTTCCTGCGGCGGAATATAAAACGAGACTTTGAGTTTTTTCAAAATATGTTTAAGAGAGCCGCACAATTCTGTTATTAGCCTATTTTCTTCCATTAGAAACTCGCTGAGCTGTAAGGTTTCTTCACTTATGCTTCTCAAAAGCTCTTGAAGTTTCTGTTCAAAATCTGCCTTGCGTTTCTCAAAATCCTCAACACTTGAAGTTTGCTCACCTTCAGAAATCTCTAGAGGGTGGAAGAAATAAGCTTCATCCACCGCCTTTTCCTCACTTGCTACAGACCCGGCATTTTCGCTTGTTGCGTCTGTACTCTCCAAGCTAAACCACCAACACGTAAGTCTATTGACTAATTAGCAATGGAAAAGGGGATCTCACAAAATAATAGGGTTAGTATGTGGCGCTCTGTTACGCACTGAGCCTTTGTTATCATAAAACGGCTTATGGGGCTTCACAAAAATAAAGGCATTAAAAATGTAGAGTGCCGCACCTAAACTTTGCCTCAAAAAGCTGGGCGCCGACCAGAACCAGCTGGTTCCTCCATCAAAATGTAGTCCTGCAACAAACCATGCAAAAGCTAGATCCGTGAAAATTTCTGCAATAGCAGCTATTCGTGGTGGAAGCCTAACAATATGTGAGTCAAGCGTCAAGAGTATGTAAATTGGAGTGTTAGCTGCTAAAACAAAAATGGTTAAACCCAAATGTATGCCAAAGCTTTCCATGAAAAACCTAGCATGAAGATTGGCTTCTTCATATGGAGCGCGGCAAAAAACTAGCGTTGAAAAATAGTCGAATAAAATGAAGCCAAAAACTAGGATGAGTCGTCTTAGCCAGTGATTGTTATTTGGGACGAAAAAATGTTTTAGGTTTATAGATACGCCCAAACTTTTGATACGCAACTCCTTTCTCCTCTAATGTCTGTTTTTCAGATGCAAGTTATAAACTTAGGCTGGAACATGTATTTCTAATTCAGATTTTGAATTCAGAAGTATAAAATATGGATTTAATCGAATCAAGTTCTGAACTCGATTCCGAAGAGGAGTAGGCTGTTCAAAGGGGTTTAAATGGAGTTATCCGTCGAAAAACCCGAGAGCATCATTAAACTTTACGACGAAAACAGTGGACTATGGCGTTTCATAAAGGCAGACAAAGGACCAGCAAAAGCCATAGACATCATCGAAAAAGCCCTCCGTGGACTTGGACTATCAAAAAACGAGGTCAAAGTCTACATATACTTGGCACGGACTGGTGAACACAAAGCAAGCGACATTTCCGAAGCTTTGTCTCTTCACAGAACAGAAACCTACCGCATTCTTCGAGACTTGGAAAAGAGGGGTCTCGTATCCTCGGTTTTTGAAAAACCACTGAAATTCATAGCAACACCTTTTGAGAAGGCAATTGATATACTCATTGAAACCAAGAGAATGAAGCTAAATATGCTAGAAAAAAGGAGACAAAACCTCATTGACATCTGGCATTCACTGCCAAAACCAGAAGTTGAACCTGAAAGAAAAGAGGTTTTCCAAATTCTTGAGGGGGAGGAGCAAATAAGCCTAAAGGCGGATGAAATCCTCAGCAAAGCTGAAAAAGAGATATTAGCGTTCATTTCGGAGAACGACATCGCAAACTTTTATCATTCAGGCTTGTTGGATAAGCTTGAAAAAACCTCGAGAAAGGGTGTAAACGTTCAACTTCTCACAAGCTATTCCCCAAAAACATGCTTCTTTATGGAGAAGATGAAACTTAAAAAAGCTAGGTATTCAAAACAAAACGCTGAAGAAATACCAACCTTCATTATAGCGGACAATGAGCAACTACTTCTATTGATACGGAAAGAAAACGGCAAAAAGAAAACTGCAGCTCTATGGACAAATTACGACGCCTTCATAAAAACCCTAAAAACTCTTTTCAACGAGTTATGGAACAATTACGACTAAAACATTTTATGAACTTTGCCTTTATTTCCAGCCAAGCAGATCCGGCAAGAATCCTTGAGTCCTCATCTATAACCACGAGTAATGCAAGATAAAAAATGCCAGCTAACCCTGTCACACCAAGAGTTTGATGCACTCTAACCTTTTCTATTTCATGTGGAAGCAAGCTGGCTCGCAGCAATTGGAGAAAACATCCCATTGCTACGGATGCAAAAACGTACTTTATAATGTTTTTCCAGGGAATGACTACCTTAACCATTCCGCGGACCATGAGATACAATAGTAGGAACATAGCAAAACGTGCCGCTGAGTTTATTAGAGCCACCGAAAAAGCAGATGTTATAGCGTCGTTTCGAGTATACGTTGTCAGTACAAAGTACGTTAGCGGTATGGTTATAGCTGAGTGAACGTATGGCAGCGAAAAGGACAGAAACATGCGACTTTTTAAAAGCCCTTTTAGAGGTATTCTTGCCTTTTCGTCTACCCTTTCAAGCCCGTAAAGCACAGAACTAAAAATATTGGACACCGTTATCACCAAGGCGTCCACAGCCAAAACAGTCAGAACATGCCATGCGCTAGAGTATTTACTTTCCAAAATTGCGAGATATAAATCAGGTGCTACAAGAGCCCCTGTGGTCATTGGAACGGCAAACATCAATACTGTTTTAAAGGAAGCTGTGACGTCTTCGATTTTTCCCTCAGCCAAAAGCTTTGGGTATAAGGCAAAAGCCAAAACCGTCGAGTAGGTTATGACGTTTGATATCAAAAATGCAGCACCATAATAGCCCCGAGCCCCCTCACCACCGTAGGTGAAAAGTAAGATGAAGATAAAAGATGCTATCTGATTTCCTAAAATATTGTAGAGATTTGCAAGGGAGCCTTTCACCCATTCTTTTACGTATGTCCATTCAGTCTTCTGTTTCAAGTCGCTGGTCAACATTTTCAAGTAGTAAATTGTTTGTGCAGCCATGCTTGCTGTTAGGCTGATTATTGCTCCTTCCAATGGTTTTCGCAAGTTTATTATTAAAACGTATCCCAAAAAGACTTTGATGATTTCAGCGATCATCGCTCCGTACCCCAATATTTGAGGTTTTTTTGCCCTAAGACAAGCCTCAGCAGCGCTCATAGTATAGAACTCTATAACTTGAAACGCGGCGATCAAATACAACCCTAGATACTGCTGAATGCCCATCGCTGAAATTATCAGTGGGACGAAAACTAGATAGACGCTAGTTGCCGCCAACGATATAACAAAATTCGCTAAAACACCGGTTTTTGCGGCACCTTTTTCAGATCTCGCTACAAAACGCATAACCCAAAAGGGAATAATCCCAGCAAGAATTAGGAAATAGCCTAACACGTCATTTATGTTGAATAACACTCCGTATTCTTCGGTGGTGGTAGAACGGGCTATCATATACTGGAAGACAAAACCAGTTATCACGCCGAAGATTCTAGCTGCAAAAATAATAAAGCCTGAATAGTGAAGCCTTATCGAGTTTTCCTTCAAACACTTAGCACCAAGCGATTCAAATCATTTTAGACTTTAAAAATGGTTAACTTTTTTAAAACACTTGCTATTCATAATTGTACCGCAGAAAAGCGGAACGAGGAGATTCCTTGCCAACTAAAAACGTGTTGATCCTCGCTGGTGGGGGAGGCCACACAGCCTACGGCTACGCCCTAGCTCAAAGGCTTCACGGAAAAGCTAACTTGTGTTTTCTTGTGCCAAAGGGAGACGCCCTAAGCTACGAGAGGCTTATAAAATTTGGCCCTGTGAGTTTTCTCCTAAAGCCGAGAGAAGCAAAGACACCCACGAGAGAATTTCTGCCTAAACTAGCTAAGGCTTTTGTTGAAGCTTTTGATAAAACTCCAAGCGAATTTGACGTCGTCGTGAGCACCGGCAGTAACTTTTGTATACCACCATGCTTAATCGCGTGGATGAAAGGCATACCAATAGTTAATATAGAAAGCTCAGTGAGGTTCACAAAAGCCTCAAAATCAGCTCTGCTACTGCAACCCTTCTCAACCATAACAGCGCTTCAATGGGAAGAACAGAAAAAACTATTGAAAAGAGGAACCGTCGTTGGGCCGTTGATTCCAAAACCGGAAGTCCAACCATGGAACGGTGGATACATACTTGTAACGGGCGGCACGTTAGGACACAGGAAACTCTTTGACGTGATTTCGGAAAGTAAACTGAAAAACGTGGTGCTCCAAACGGGTAATGTTGACCCAGAACCCTACAGAAGGCGACATCCGGAATGGAAGATATTAAAGCACTCAGCAAAATT
>JAWAZC010000024.1:0-14002 GCA_038817995.1 Bathyarchaeia archaeon
CTGCTAGAAGTGGCACCATTTTCAATCGGTCAGAACTTTTCAAGGAGGCAATTAGAATTCCTGTTCCTAGTATTAGGCATATGTTCACGATGTTGGAGCCTAAAACGTTTCCAATGGCTATGTCCACACCTTCTCCTAAAATTGCGGCGAAAATGGAAACGCTGAGTTCCGGCAACGTCGTGACCAAGGCTATTAGGATGAAGCCTACTGTTGTTTTCCCTAAACCGCTTATCTCCGAAACCTTAACTGCGTTATCGATGGTTAACTCGCTTGCCCTGTCAAGCATGATCAACGAAGCTATGAGAACAAGCACGTTGCCAAGCAGCCCAAACTCTTCGAACATCACTGTGCAGCCTCACTCGCTTTAAACAAGCTTTGTATTAAAATATTTCCTTGCTGATTCTAGATATAGATGCATAAATCATGATTACCATCAAGTAGAGGCGCATGTAATGGCTCCATACGAAATAGTGTTTCTCGGAACAGGTGGCGGAAGATTCACAACCATAACCCAGAAAAGGCGCACAGCCGGAATACGCATACTTGGCGAAAACCTAAACCTGCATTTGGATCCCGGTCCCGGAGCGCTTGTCTACTCCATAAGCGAAGGCTTAGACCCACAGAAGCTTAACGCCATATTTGTTTCGCACAGCCACCCAGACCATTACACGGACGCTGAAGTGCTTATAGAGGCTATGACAAGGGGCATGACTAAAAAGCGTGGGGTGCTCGCTGCGTCCAAAAGCGTTTTGAAAGGTAACAGCGTCTGCGAACAGTCCATTTCGAAATATCACCAACAAATGGTTGAACAAGTAGTTGAAGCAGTTCCAAGCACCCGTTTCCAAGCCGCAGATGTAACGGTTTCCACTACAGAAGCCCGGCACACGGATCCGGATGCTGTTGGCTTCCGCTTTGAAACTAGGGAGTACGGCGACTTTGCCTACACCAGCGACACCCAATACTTTGAGGGAATAGGCAAACACTATGAAGGCGTAAGGCTGCTCATGCTGTGCGTGATGAGGCCTGCTGGCAAACCATGGGAAGGCCACATGACCACAGAAGACGCCATAAAAATAGTGGAGGAAGCCCGTCCAGAACAAGCTGTCCTAACGCATCTTGGCATGCAAATGATATTCCACGGGCCGGCCAAGGAAGCTAAACTAATTGAGGAGAAAACGGGAACGCCTACAGTGGCGGCTACAGATGGAATGCGAATAATCTTCGGCGAAAAAATCGAAGTGCAAACAGCCAAACCCAAACAGGGACTGGACAAATTCTTTTAAGCTTTAAACGCTTCTCCTCAAATCAAAGGAAAGCTGAAAACATGCGGATAGTTATTCGCCTAGGCGGATCCGTTGTCGCTACGCCTGTAAACACCAAGCTGATAAGCGAGTACGCCGAAATCTTGAAGAGGCTCAAGGCTGAAGGACACGTGTTGGTGGTTGTCGTCGGCGGAGGCGCCCTCGCAAGGGAATTCATAGAAATAGCCAAGGAGCTAGGCTTGCCTGAAAAGGATCAAGATGACTTGGCGATAAGTGTTTCAAGGCTTTACGCTCAAATGTTTGCTAAAACCTTGGGCGAGCTGGCATGCGAGAAAATCCCCACAAGTGTCGAGGAGGCTGCCCAATGCTTGGAGAGGGACAAGATTGCCATTTTAGGCGGCTTAAAACCCGGCATGACAACGGACACCGTCGCCGCCATGGTGGCTGAACACGTAAAGGCGGACATTCTCATAAAAGCCACAGACCAAGAGGGCATATACACAAAAGACCCCCGCAAACATTCAGACGCCGTGAAATTGGACAAGCTTAGCTTTGAGGATCTGCCAAAAGTTTTAGCCGAAAACCGGCATAGGGCGGGAATCCGCCAAATCCTAGATCCGGAAGCCATAAAAATCCTAAGAGCTAAACGTATAAAAGTGCGCGTTTTAAGTGGTTTCAGACCGGAAAATCTTCTGTTGGCAGTTGAAGGAAAACCTGTTGGAACAATAATTGAGTGAAACGTTGCTTGTTGTCAGCAAGATTTATAAGGGAGTTTTCAATGTTGTTATCGAATTTGATATCAATGGTGATATAAATGTTTGATGATGAAGAGTTTCCGCCACCTCCGCCTCTTCCACCGTTTAGGCATTGGTTGAGGCATGTAGCTGCCGTGCCGAAGGGGTTCCTGCGTTTCCAAGTGCTTGAGCTTCTGAGCGAGAAGTCCATGTCTGGTTCAGAGATTATCAATGAGATTGAAAGGCGCACTGGTGGCTGGTGGAAGCCTAGCCCCGGTTCGGTTTATCCACTTTTAGCTTGGCTTCAGGATAATGGCTACATCCGCGAGGTGCCGGCTGAAGAAACCGGCGTAAGACGTTACACGCTTACGGATAAAGGGAAGCAGCTTTTGGAAGAGCAGCGGAAGGTGCGCTGTCACTTCCGCATGGGCAGAAAGTTTTTCGCTTTGCCAATGATGGGTGGGCTTTGGCTCCGCATACCTGCCGAAAAAGCCGAGGAAATCCGTGAATCTTTTCGGCGCTTGTTTAAAGCCTTGTTTAGTTTGGGTTTAACCCTTGAGGAGCGCTTCAGCGAGCAAACTTTAAAAGAGGCCTTGACTGTCTTGAACGAAACCGCTAAGCGGCTTGAGGAAATCGAAAAGCGGCTTAAAGGTGAGAAGACTTGAGGGAAGACGTGATTAAGGCTGAAAACTTGACGAAGGTTTTCAACCGAAGCTTGGTGGCGGTGGACCATATAACCTTCAGTGTCCGCGAAGGCGAAGTCTTCGGCTTTCTTGGACCCAACGGCGCAGGCAAAACCACAACCATAAACATGCTGATAACCGTGCTGAAACCAACAGAGGGCACCGCATCCGTGCTGGGCTTTGACGTCGTCAAACAAGCTAACGAGGTCCGGAAAGTGATTGGCGTTGTGCCCCAAGAGTACACGGCGGACGAAGATTTAACGGGCTACGAGAACATACTGCTTTGTGCGGACTTGTATGGGATTCCCCGCGAAACAGCCAAAAAACGCGCCTTAGAACTGCTGGAACTCGTGGAGCTAACAGACTTCAAAGACAAACGAGTCGAAACCTATTCTGGCGGAATGCGGCGAAGGCTTGAGCTTGCATGCGGCTTAATCAACCGCCCAAAAGTGCTTTTCCTAGACGAGCCGACTTTAGGTTTGGACGTACAGACGCGAGCTGCCACATGGGAGTACATTCGCCGTTTGAAGAAGGAGTATGGCATGACGCTTTTCATGACTACTCATTATTTGGAGGAGGCTGACGCCCTCTGTGACCGCATAGCCATCATAGACCACGGCAAAATAGTCGTGACCGGCACGCCCAGCGAGCTCAAGGACAGCCTGGGCGGAGATATAATAACCATAGCAATTAGGGAGAACGTGGACGTGACAGACATAATTCAGAGCGTAGAAAACGTGAAAGAGGTTAGGAAAGAAAACGGTGCTTACCGTGTGAAAGCTATGAAGGGCGAGGTAACCGCTCCCCTAATAATTGAAGCTTTGCGGAGAAAAGGCTACACGGTGACAAGGCTTTCGCTTACAGAGCCAACCCTAAACGAAGTTTATTTGGAATATACTGGCAAGGCACTGCGCGACACCGAGGAGTCGTCCCGTGCAGAGTTTATGGCGCAGAGGATTCACCTATGGAGGGCTAGGAAAAGATGAGCAATGCTAAAGTATTAAATGAGTGCCAGCCAAGCTTCGCCAAAGGCTTGTGGGCTTTAACCCGCCGTGAACTCAAAAAGTGGCTCAGTGACCCAGTAATGCTGGTCATGTTTGTGCTCCAACCACTAATATGGATGGGCTTGCTGGGCAAATCCATGAACATAGGCGGCTTGTTTTCAGCCAACAACATAAACCTACCACAACAAATACCAATTCCAGGAACCGCCATCCTTTATCCGTCTAATATTCCCGAAGTGGTGCTTGACGGCGCAGCGCTTTCGCAGATGATTGCCCAAATGGGTTCAAAGATAATGGAGGACAATTTTGGCGTCGTAGACTACTTCAGTTTTATGGCTGTGGGCATGGTTTCCATGATTGTTATGAATACTACCATGTTCAGCGGCATGTCCATCGTCTGGGACCGTCGCCTAGGCTTCTTGGACAAGGTTATTAGCACACCAGTTTCGCGGGCAGCCATAATTTTCTCGAAAATCCTAAACGCCACTCTCAGGGCGATGTTCCAAGCAACAGTGATCTTGGCGTTCGCTTACCTGCTTGGATTAAAGTTAAGCTCCACGTTTACGCCACTCAACTTCCTAGGGATTTACGTTGCCATATTTCTTTTAGGCGTAGGGCTTTCGTCTGTTTTCATAGCATTCTCCATAAGGTCTACCAGAATGGAAAGGCCCATGCAGTTCATAGGCCTAATAACAATGCCACTAACGTTTGCAAGCAACACCTTCTTCCCAACAAAGCTTCTGCCAGAATGGATGCAAGCCATCGCCATAGTTAATCCGCTCACATACCTAACAGACGCCATTAGACATTTGACCATACTGCCCATGGACACAGCTGCCCTAGTAAGGGACTTCGCGTATCTGGGCTTGTTTGCAGCAGTCCTAGCCACAATCGGCATAGTTCTAGCATGGAAATATTTGACAAAGTAAGCGTTAGTGGTATCTATGGCTGTTGTTGAAACAATTAACCTTCGAAAGGTGTACATGCTCGGCAAGGTTCCGGTGGAAGCCCTTAGGGGCGTAAACCTAAAAGTTGAAGAAGGCGAATTCCTATCCATTTTGGGGCCTTCTGGAAGCGGAAAATCGACACTTCTAAACCTTATTGGAGCCTTGGACAAGCCAACCGACGGAAAAGTTCTCATAGACGGCGTTGATGTTTCAACCCTAGACGAGGATAAGCTTGCAGATTTAAGGCACCGGATAGGCTTCGTCTTCCAGTTTTTCAACTTGATTCCAAGATTCACCGCCTTGGAAAACGTTGAGCTTCCCATGGCTATCGCCGGCTTAGGCAAAGCGGAAAGGCGGAAACGTGCTGTTGAGCTTCTTGAAACCGTCGGCTTAGCCGATCGAATGAACCACAAGCCTACAGAACTCAGTGGGGGTGAACAGCAACGCGTAGCCATAGCCAGAGCTTTGGCGAATAACCCGCGCTTCTTGCTTATGGACGAACCCACTGGAAACATTGACTCGAAAAACGCCATCGAAATAATGAGGCTTGTAAAGCGTTTAAATGAGGAGGAAGGCGTGACGATAATAATGGTTACCCACGACCAGCGTCTAGCCAAAGAAACCAAGCGAACCGTGCACATGCTAGACGGCATCATAGTGGATGAAACGGTGAACAAGCCATGAAGCCAAAAGACATTTGGGCATATGCCTTCAGCGCCATAAAACTGCGGAAACTCCGCGCCGGCTTAACCACGCTGGGCGTTGTTATCGGCATAGCCGCTATAGTCGCGTTATTATCGATAACTCAGGGATTGCAGGCAGCCATAGCCACCCAACTCCAGAAAGGATTCGCAACAGACACGCTCATCGTTTCAGCGGGCGGAGGACTAGGCGCAGACTCGGGTTTCACTCTCCTAGTCAACGATACGGAGACAATAAGCCGTATAGAAAACGTCACCGCAACGCTAGCCATAATCCAACGAGTCGGCTACATAAAAAATGCGGATGGAAAAACCCGCCGCGTCACGATTGTAGGCGTAGACTTTGAAGCGTACAAAGCAATTTACAGTAGCACTTTCATAGCTGAAAACGGAGAAATCCCATCCAATCCAGAAAACACCGCTGTGGTTGTTGGCAGGCGGGTGAGTGACCCGTGGGGCAACGGAACACGCTTCTGCACAGCAGACGACATGGTTGAAATAATATGGACTAACACGACGGCGAGGCCTCTAAGAAACGAGTCTTACGTGGGCAATGTGGTGGCGGTTCTCCAAGAAGTCGGCGGCTTCAGTATAGGCGGGCCGTCGGACACAAGCGTTTACATTCCAATAAGGCAGGCGCAAAGCTTCTTTGGAACAGACAAGTGTGAAATGATAATTGTCAAGCTGAAAAACGACGAAAAGGCTACCATTGAAAGCACCACGAAATCCATAAGGAATGCATTCGGCGGCCAGGTTACTGTCACATCTGCCACAGCTGTTCTTAACATAATTTCAAGTGTTTTCTCCACCATAGAGCTTTTCTTGGCGGGAATAGCCGCCATATCGCTTTTGGTGGCTGGTATAGGCATAATGAACATTATGATTGTTTCCCTTATGGAGCGCACACGGGAAATAGGCATCCTAAAAGCTTTGGGAATGAAAAACCGCACAGTGCTGCTGGTTTTCCTAACAGAAGCAGCCATAATAGGGTTGATGGGCGCTTTCATCGGCGTTGGAACAGGCTATGGGTTAGCGGAACTTGTTGTAAGAATATTCAGTGCAAACGGAGGCTTTGGAGGCGGTTTACGGCAAGGCGGCCAAGTAGCCGTAGGTGCCGTGAGAATAACTCCGGTTTTGACGCCGTCAGTTTTGCTGGGAGCGGTAGCCTTCGGCCTCATGGTCAGCTTGGTCTTCGCCCTGTACCCCGCTTGGAGAGCTTCAAGACTTAAGCCCGTGGAAGCCCTAAGGTATGAATGACAAGCTCCATCAGCAAATTATTTAACACGCCTTCGCCTTTAAAGGGCTGAGGAGCCCACGTTAAGTGTTTATTCCTAAAAGAAGCCTCGGTATACCGATGGGCGGATACACCCGCATCAAAACACGGCCAGTTGCAACCTTAGCCCTTATAATCGCAAACATCGTGGTTTACGCGGTATCCTCTTACCAGAATTTTTTAGTGGAAGTAAGCGATTACTGGGTGAGCGCTGGCGGTTTTGTCCCGTCCCTAATTGCCATGCCAACCCAACTTTACCGTGTTTTCTCGTCCATGTTTTTGCACGCCGACTTCTTCCACATTCTCTTCAACATGTATTTCCTATACCTTTTCGGCAAGGCTGTTGAAGACGTGCTTGGCAAGTGGCGTTTCCTAGCATTATACTTTGTTTCGGGCGTGGCTGCCTCCATATTCCACACGGCTTTCAGCTTTCTAGGCGGAGCCACAGCCTACGTGATTCCAGCTATTGGAGCGTCGGGCGCCATAAGCGGTGTTTTAGGCGCATACCTAATCCTTTTCCCTGGCACATCGCTTATGATGGGCTGGTTCATCTTCTACCTTCCAGTGTTTTTCCGGATGAAGGCCGCATACTACCTAATCTTCTGGTTTGCAACTCAAGTGATCTACGGCTACGCAAGGCTCGGTGGAAGCACCGCTGTATTTGCCCATGCAGGAGGCTTTATAGCGGGAATAGCCATGCTCCCACTAGTCGCCAGCAAAGAAAGACTAATCCAATTTAGACTTGCAAGACAACAAGTTCTATTCCCAACCTACATAACGTTCACGCCAACACCAGCCAAAAGCCCGGGACTAGGCGCTACAACAAAGGTGGTTATGGCGACGCTTTTGGCTGCGCTGCTTTTGGGAGCGGCTTACGCCTCAACGGGCATTTCTATCCGCGGCGACATAAAGGCGGCAACTCTTCAATACTCTTTCGAGGAAGCCCCATACATGGATTATGTTGGCTTCCAACTTCAAGACATTGGAAACCAAATTTCCCAAGTGTCGCTTGATCAAACAAGAATCCTCTTGAATAGACTGTATGCAGCTAAACTACTTTATGACGAGTATAAAGCTGACCAAAACTTGAACTTAACCAACTGGAATGTTAGGCTTTCTATGAGAGTTGGAGTATACAACATTTCTGTGAACTTGGCTGTGATAAGTTTTCAAGGAAAATACGATGGAGACGGATTCCTAAACCACGGCGTAGGCGAACTGGAAACTCAAGTAATTCTCCTAGATCGCCTTGGACACCCATCTGTCAGCAACTATATGGTGCATTACACTTTTGAGCTGACTTCGCAAACAGTAAACCTAACCTACATAACACAGTTCACTGGAATTTTGTCGCTTGTCGCCACGGCCTTCGCTCTCGTAGTGGCTCTCACAAAGGATAGGGATCTAACCTTGGTTGGTGAGGAGCCTGAAAGATTTTGGCGTCCTGCGGCACCATATCATGTTTAGGAAAAGTTTAAGGCTTGAATGTAAAATGTGTTGTAAGGGTTAAGGTGTGGTTAAACGTTTCTATCCAAGCCAGCCTGTGGTGGGCGTGGGCGCCATAATAGTCTGCGACGGCAAAATCCTACTCATAAAACGGAAAAGCGAGCCGGGAAAAGGTAAGTGGAGTGTTCCGGGCGGCTTGGTGGAGCTTGGCGAAACTGTTGAGGAGGCTGTTATTCGTGAGGTTAAAGAGGAAACTGGTTTGGATGTAGCTGAACCGGAGCTTGTGGACGTAGTGGACAATATTGCCCGCGATGAAAACGGCGAAGTGAAATGGCACTTTGTCATCCTCGACTACTTTGTTAAGGTTAGGGGTGGCGAACTGCGGGCGTCTGACGACGCTGAGGAAATACGCTGGGTGCCTCTTAACGAAGTGGAAAAATACGATTTAACCAAAACTTTTAGGAGTTTTCTTCAACGGAACATTGTGTGGCTGGAAAAGTTTGACTCGTGTTCTCGGGGTGAGTGCCACTAAAGAATAGGCGTGTTTCCCCCATAGTTTTGACATCTAAAGCCCTAACTCTCACAACTATTGGGAAATCCCTAACCACCTTACCTAGCACAAGGCAGTGGTGAGGCGGCAAGTCGCGGGCTATAGATTTGACTGTTTCTGCGTCTACGCGAGCGGCACGTGAAACCACTTCTAGGTCGTGTTCGTTGGTGAAGTTGAATAGGAATATGTTGTCGGCTTGGCGGTAAATGTTCTCGCGTATCGTGTCAGGCTGGTTCGTTATGAAGGTTGTGAATATGCCGAAGTGGCGCATCCGCGTCACAATATCATCCCAGTAAGTTTCCCGAAGATAGAGGTGGGCTTCCTCCGCGAACAGAAAAACAGCCTTAAGCCTCCAGCTTGTTAAAAGCTCCACAAGCTTGCCCAAAACGTATTCGACGACTATTTGGCGGTCTATGGGCGAAGTGTTCCGCAAATTGATTATTACGGCGCCGCCCTCCTCCCTAGCCTTTAGTAGGCATTCTTCCAGCAGGTTGGCTTCCGCCGCGTTGTCCGTGAAGAAGCCAGAATTCACCAACGCGTGATAGCGGCTGAAAAGGGCGTCCCGCACGTTTTGGTTGCAGTTCCAGTTGCGAATCGCCTCGCCAAGCTCATGCAGTGTTAGGCATCCCTTGTCTTTGAGGAACTGCCATATTCGGCGGAACTCGCGGGCAGAAGTGCCCGGCAAATGCAAGGCGTGGATTAAAATGTTCAGCATGACATTTAAGTGGAGCTGTTTCAAGGCGACTTTAAAGTTCTGGGCTGGCGTTAAAACGTGGATTTTGTTGTGGTAAGCGTTGCGTTTGCCGTCTGACGTGAAGCCCAAACCAGTGTATTCGCCGTTCAAGTCTAGGACAACGACCACCGCCCTGTACTGGAGGAGACTTGTTATCAAAAGCTTGGAAAGATGCGATTTGCCCGTTTCCTTCTTGCCCGTAACAATGTTCAGCTTCCCATCCAGTGAAGTGGCATCTATTGTTAAAAGCGAGTTTTCCTTGGTCACACCCAACGTTATTGGGAGACTGCCATTAACCTTCGCCAGCTTAAGTAGTGTGGCTATTGGGAGCTTCTTGATCGAAGACTGGGAGCGCGAGGGAAGCCATGAAGTGCTTGGGCTTAGGTGTTCGCCCTCCACGGTAGCGCGGATCTTGCAAATCAAAAGCCTCGAGTCTTGAATGTAGGTTATGTGGGGTGCAATCTCCAACGGGTCCACGTCTTCACCTTGGATTATGCCTCCGCCATCCGGCAGGCTTCGCAGAAGCTCTTCTAAAATGCCTGGTATGTTGGCGAACTGCACGTCTATGACTTGGGCTATGAGCGCCTTTTGGGCTTCAGCATCCTCGATAAGCAGGTAGTCGCCCTTCTCCACGTTCTCGTTTGGAAAACTCAGAATCTCTATTATGTTGCCCTCTTTCCTATATAGCCTCATGGTGGCTTTCTCCTTTCCCGAAGGGTCCAAACAGTAGCCGGTGCATATCTGGGCGGTCAATTATTTTTAGGCGGTAGCGGTGCTGGATGAAATGCTGCATAGCTATAACCTCGTTAGCCGTGAAAGTGCACAGTATATGCGCCAATCGTAGCGTTTCCGGATAACCCTGCATTATCAAGTCGTTTCCCAAAAGGCGTTCAACAGCTTCCACGCGTTTCTGGGCTGGCAGTTCGCGGTCTATGTCAAGGCGGAAGGCATAATTGCCTCGAGTTAGCTTTGCCACGTAAACCTCGCCTAAAAGCGTTAGGGGCGGTTTTGGCTTGATGTTTGCCACTTCTATGAGGCATGGGGGCTTGTAGGCTGGAAAGGCTTCGGTTAATAGACAGCCGTTGAACCGCAGCGTCGTCACTTTTGTGAAGGCTAGGACCGTGTTGCCCATGCTTCTGGCAGCCGCTAAAATCTCCTTCAGCTGCTGGACTGGCGTGTCCGGGGTTCCAGCCGTCAAAGAACCATCAAAGAGGATTACGCCATCACTCATGGTTTTAGCCATGGACGCTTGCAGCCACCTTTCCAGCATGTTTGCCATTCGCATTGGGATTTGGATGAAGCCCGGCGCTCCCTGAAGGTTTTGTTCTGGGAGGTATGCCCTCAGCAAATTTTTGTAGACTTCTTGAATGTTGTCTTCGGTTATGTGGAATATGAAGGGGCCAACGCGTAGGTAAGCGTAGTTTTTGGCTCTTTTCCATATGGTGGTTCCGCGGACGGCGATGATTATGCCCTTGCTTGTTTCGCCAAGCTTTATGCTGGAAGTGTCAACGGCGGCTATGGTGGTTGGCGGTTCAGGCTTCGGGTTTAACGGTATGGTTTGCGTGGATGGGGTGTGCTGCTGTGCGATTAGGGTCTCTTGGTTGTTGAATGGGGCTTGTTGAATGGTTTGTTGGTTTAGTTGAATGGTTTGGTTTTGCACCTGTTTGAGCGAGTGGAGGCTTAGTTCTATGAATCGTTGGGGCAGCGTCGTGTCTATGGCGTTTTGTGGAAAATTATATTTTGGTGTTGTTGTCATAGTGTATTGTTCAATCACCAAGATTCACCAACATGCACTTGTTTGGCGGAAGGAATATATAAATGTTGTGCATGAACAAATTGCGCAATTCAATATTCAACAAGGTGAAAAATTGACAGAACCGCCTCAACCGCCTCAAAAACCACCCATCCGCCTAAAAATGCGCATAGGCGAAATAGAAATCGAAATAGAATGCCAAGAAGACCAACTGCAATCAGCCGTAGACCGCATCCTATCAACCATAACAGAAAAACTAAAACAGGCACCGCCCCTCGCAGCGGCTGAACGCCAACCACCACCGCCAAGAGCAGAAACATGCAAAGGCGTCATCCAAAAACTATGGGAGGAAGGGTGGTTCGCAACCCCAAAAACCTTAAGCGAAGTCCACAGCGAAATGGCAAAACGCGGATACCACTACGACAGAACCGCAGTAGCCCACGCCCTAATCGACCTAGTCAAAGACGGCATCCTAACCCGAGACGGAAAACCCCGCCGATACCAATACGCCCAAAAAAGACCACCATAGCCCTAGCTGGTTGGAATGTTGCCACTAATCGTCTTTTTGACACGGACCCCTTTTGCGCTGTAATAATAATACCCAAAAAATGTTTTTTCAGGTATTACTTCAGATCGATAGGCGCTGCCTTGAAAATACGGGTCCACCACCACTGCAAAACTATAACGTCCTTCAGGTCTCAATTCTTCAATTTCAAGAATTACTTGAAGCGGTTTAATCTCAATTGGTATTGATTGTATAAAAGGAAGTTGAATCAAGGGGTCAACGATGTTAACTTTCTCCTCTTCATGCACAGCCAGCACAGAGGAATTGAAATCAAAAACTATATGAATGTCTTCGATTGGCGTAAATTTGGCTTTCTCCATGTTTTGTTGTACCATAACAACGTATTCCACGTATCGGTCTTCCCACGTAATATTGTATACTCTATCCCCAGCTTGATAAGGAGCATGCGATTGGAAAATCTGAATAGATAATTCAGGTTTCTCTGAAATCGCAGGAAGGATTATTGGATCTATGTATATTTTAAGGAAATAGCCTAAAAAGAAAGAGAAAACTGCCCAAAAAATCTACTTTCCCACATTTTCTTGACAATACCCTTAATACCTTTCTCGTGCTTTCTCCTCTTGACCCTATAAGCCATAACAGTCCCTATCAATAGTAAAAATTTGTAGCAACTAAAAGTGTTATCGCTTGTCTATCTAACATCATAACTGCTAAACCATTAAGTTACTATAATTTCTTTTTGGCTAGGCTTTCAACCATTAATGGCACGATTTTGCTGGCTTTGAGAACCTCCATAAACAATTGCTTTCCTTCTTCGCTAAAATGCATCACTATGTCACCTAGCTCTTTAGCATAGGACAACTTACCTTTCTCTCTAGGATTATGGTTAAGACGTCGGTTTCCTTACATATTTGATTTATACGCCATAACGTTCACGTCCAATTGGATAATGTGATCTACGCACAATAGATATGAGCGCGATGGTGAATTATTGTTCTTGAGGCTTTAAATTATGAGCGTCGAGGTGTTAGAGGAAATCAGAGAGAACTGCGGGAGCTTAGGCTTCTCTACGAGGAGCTTGTGGAAAAGCTTATACCAGTTGAAAAGCCAACGCCGGAAGAGCGGAAAGCCATAGAAGAAAAAGACGAGATAGCTGGCGAGAACGAATTGATGAAAGTGTTGGACAAGGCAGATGTTCGCCGTAAAGATTAAAAGAAAAGCTCTAAGAAAACTCGAAAAGCTAAGCGCAAAGCAAAGACAAAATATAAAAACAATAATCATGATCTTGAAAAGGATCCGATACCATTCAAGAAAGTCGACGTCTGCAACTTCAAGGTTATGACAACACCTACCGGATTAGAGCAGGCAATCTGCGCATCGTTTACCAAATTTTATGGGACGAGAAAACAATTTTAATCCATTACATTGGACCTAGAGAAAAAGCCTACACCTGAAATATTAAAAGGCTTAAATTTTGTTTTGACTTATTTTGTGCTCTATAGTGTTTGGGTAGAATGTTATGGTTGAGAGTGAGGCTGTTGTTTGGGATTTGTCTGAAATTTTTCCAAGCGTGGTGGACGTTTCTGTTCAGAAGGCTATGGATGAAGTTTCGGCTTTGGCTGAGGCTTTCGCCGCGAAATATCGTGGGAAAATTGGCGGTTTGACGGCTGAGGGATTAGCAAAATGTCTCCAAGAGTATGAGGCTTATTTGGCTAGGCTGCGTGATGTAACCCTTTTTTCTGAGCTTTCTTTTGCGGCTAACATGACTTTGCCCGAAACTCAAGCGCTTCATGACAGGGCGATGAAGCTTGAGGCTAGGCTTGGCAAACTGTTGGCTTTCTTCGAGTTGGAAGTAGGCAGACTTGTCTACGAAAAACCGGAGCTTTTGGCGGATCCGGCCCTAGCCAATTATCGGCATTATCTTGAAAAGCTTCGGCGGATGGTTCCCCACCAGCTTTCCGAAACAGAGGAAAAGCTCATTATTGACAAGGACCAGTTCGGCGTTTACGCTTGGGAAGAATTTCAAGCCAAGTGGCTTAACACAAGAATGTTCGAAGTTGTTGTGGAAGGCGAAAAGAAGCATCTGCCCTTCGGCGCCGCATATGGGCTTTTTTCTCATCCAGACAGGGCGACCCGTGAATCCGCCTACAAGGCGGTTTTCAGCCTCGTCGGCAAAGATGGCGAAGTTTTCGCTTCGGCTTTCCGCAACATCTGCAACGACTGGCTAACGGTCTGCGAATGGCGCAAATACAGTTCACCCATAGAAGCCAGCCTGATAGTTAATGACACGGACCAGCAGACCATAGACAATTTGCTGAAGGCTGTGGAGGAAAATGTGGGCGTCTACCAGCGTTATCTGAGGCTTAAAGCCAAACTCATGGGGTTGCCGA
>JAWAZC010000025.1:0-13869 GCA_038817995.1 Bathyarchaeia archaeon
GAATGTAAAGGTTATCTGTCTTGATATTTAAGCTGTTTGGATGGTGTGCTTATATCGTCTATAAAAATATATATTTTAGGGTTTAAGGTAATGTTGTGGGTGAAGTTTGAATGGAACAGCGTAAGATAATGTCTCTTGGGCGTTCTTCGTTGGTTGTTTCGCTTCCAAAATATTGGACTGAGCTGAATGAGCTTAAGCCCGGAGACGTGGTTTCCATGGCCATTAACCGAGACCGCTCCCTTGTAATTTTTCCTGGAGCGCGGAAAGAGCGGGAACCTACTGCGATAACGCTTCATATAGAGTCGGATAAGGATATATCCTACATTGTTCGAAGCATAGCTGCATGCTACCTTAATGGTTATTCACAAATTAGGCTTGTTTCAGACAAGTTTTTCACGGTGCCCCAGCAGAAGGCTATTCGACGGATGGTGCAGATGCTTTACATGCGGATAATGGAGGCGGACACGAAAGAGATGTTGATTGCAACTTTAATAGACGAGTCTAAAGCCTCTATTGAGGCGGGGATTAATCGAATGTATAAAATATCCAGTTCCATGTGTCGAGACGCCTTTAACGCCCTAAAAAATCGAGATGCAGATCTTGCAAAATCCGCCTATACAATAGACGACGAGGTTGACCATTTCTCATATTTTCTGCTGAGGCTTGTGCGCAAAGCCGTCGTTGACCCAGCTTTGGCTAACCAGCTTCAAGTAGAACCAATACAATGCTTGGACTACCAGACGTTAATCCATCGTATAGAACAAATTTCAGATCAAGCTGCAAACGTGGCTAAACATGTTGTGATGCTGAGCGGCGCTGGAAAACAATTCTCGGAACAATTGCTGGAGAAAATATATACGGCTGGATGTACCGCGCTAATTCTTTACGATAAGGCTGTAAACTCCCTTTTCAATAAAGATGTGAAAAATGCCAATGAAGTTATTGAAAGCAAAGCTGGGGTGGAAAAATTAGACAGGGAAATAGCGTCTTTAGCGTTTTTGAGAGAAAAGGACACCGAGGTTATTTGCGCCGGCTGCTCTATCAGAGATAGTATTCAACGAATAGCCGAATACTCCGCTGACATCGCAGAGATAACTATCAACCAGTCCTTCAAGCCGCCAGTTTAGCGTTTTTATTTGGCTTTCCTTTCCTTCGAAGGATAGCTTACGGTTACCGCGAGTCTCGCTGTTGAAATCTCGCCTCTCAAGATTTTCCGCGCTAACTCCATTGCGTAGTTATAGTTGAAAACTGTTCCTTTGCCGTTTCTTTTGGCTTCCCTTAGGATTTCGCGTTCAAGCTTATACTTAAGCCTTCCAATGGTTAGGGGTCCTATGCCGAAAATGCCGGGGGCAAACTCCCTCATATCGTCGTCAAGCTTCATTCCCTCTACTCCTAGGGGCGGTACAGCGTTAACGTCAGCTATGACCTTAACGAACTTGACTTGGTCTAACATTTCCTTTGTTATTATACGCATTCCAGCAACAGCGGCGCACAGTATGACGTCAGCGTTGTTTATAACCTCAATTTTCTTTTCCGGCGTTGGGGCGAAAATCCCTTTGACTTCAACTCCATACTTTTCGCGAAGCAGATTAGACAGCCTTGCAACGTACTCGTCTCCGTCCTTTCTTTCAGGGTTTGGGCTCACTATGGCAACTTCACATCCAAGCTTAGCTAACAGAATCGCTGCAACTCTTCCAACGGCGCCCGTGCCAAATATTGCCACCCGCTTGTCCTTTATGTTTCCAAGCTTAGCCTTAGCTATCGCGTCTTCAACCTTGGCTACCAGGGCGGCGGCCGTTGTGTAAGCGCCGGCTGGGTCAATTATTGTGTTCGCTTGGAAAGGTGGAAACATGGTTTCGCGCACAACCTTTAAGACTTCCTCAGCTTTTTCCATATCCTTTCCGCCGACAAAGAAGCATGTGCGCTTAATCCCTTTCGGGTCTCTGGAGAATATGGCGTCTTGCACGATTCTCTTAGCCTCTTCTGGAGTTACGCCTTCATATGGGACGACCACGTTGAATCCGGCGTCGTAAGCCATGCAAATGTCGAAGGGACTCGCTCTGTTCTCCGTGTCTAGAAAGAAGAGGATGTACGGCGCTTCTTCCGAGGACGTTCTGATGACCGGCTTAACTTGAATCTGCATAGACCTCAGTAAATCCTCGATCTCAGCCATCGGCGCCTTCTCTTTTGGGAAAATTAACTTTTTCGTAGGTTGAATCGCCTCCACATCAACGTTCACCGATTCTAACAGTTTTTTGATACCGTTAACGTGTTCGGGGCTTGATACGTGAATGCATATAATATCTGCCTTATCCAGCTTTCTTGCATTTTCAAGAATACCCATAGTAATCCAGCTTTCTCTAACAGAAAACTTTGCCTCCTTCTCAGCTTCTTCGATCTCCTGCTGCAAGCATTGTCCATAGGCTATTAGATATTCCCTTTCAGCGCTGTTTTCCGGCAGTTCCTCGATGGCTTTCAGTATATTGTCTCTAAGTTGCTTTTTCTCCTCAAGAAGCGAAGCTACGTATCCACGAGCGTTTTCGTCCATGTCAACGGCGTAAAATGGAACATTATGTTTTAGGCTTATTTGCGCAAGAACGTTGTCTTCACTGAACTCTTTGGCTGAGCGGTTTCCAAGCTCTTCTGTTATGAAGTCTGGCTTAACTTCGTCAATCAGTTTCTCGAAAAATTGGCAGAAAGCCACTGAAGGCTTAAACCTTGACGAAAGAATGTTTTTCGGCACATTGTTTTGTGGTTCTACTATCCAGAATGGCTCGCTGTACTCTTTCTCGACAATTATAACCTTTAATCTCTTTCCTTCTAGAGGTGTTATTTCAAGCGTTTTCACGATTTTCACCTCTGATATCAGTAAGAGGGACTCAAATATATATTTATTCGAAATATCATATATACACATTAATAGCGTATATACAAATATCTAACGGAAAACTTCCTCAAAAATTGGAGAATCCATCAAGCGTTCTTTAATCTTCAGCTTGCCCTCCTTTGAGTGAGGTCTCCTAACAAGAGAATCTGCATACTTTTCGATTTCTCTCGCCTGCTCGGCAAGACGGGCTGCTACCTCTGCAATTTCGTGGGCACATGCAACTAACAGAATATATTTCTCTTTTTCTTTCTCCATAAAACACGCTCTTGTGTTTATTTCTGCAACTTTTTTTGTTAGTTCGTAGGCAGCCATAGCCTTTGCAAGAGCATAAGGATTCCTAAAATCAGAGTAGTCTCTAACGGTGTCGGTGTCAATGATCAATCTGGGCAGCTGAAAAGTTAAGCCCTCTTTACAGCATTGAATGATTCGATCAATCTCCTGCTGAATAATCTTGTAAACGCCGGTGATCGCTAGCACTTTAATTATGTTCGAGTTGAAAACTGCCATTTCTGTTGGATCCAAAAATTCTTTCCTAGCGCCTATCAATGGGTCGCCCATAATGATAATATAACCGAAACCCTGTGCCTCAAACTCCTCCTTGAGACGCTTGCCCGGAGCGTCGGATATAAATATGCTTGGAACCTTCTTTTCCAAAAGGATTTCTCTAGCCCTTTTCGGCCCCTGAACCGCCGGGTTTGGCGAAATAAACACTATAAAGTCTGGGTTGAAGTCGAACATTTTTGGCAGCGCTTCTTCAACTTCTTCTGCCAGCATCTTCGCCCCCGTCGTTATTACTCGAACGCTTATGTCCTCCCTGTCCGCCAACTCGTCCAGAAGCAGTTCAAGCAATGGAGCGGTTCCAATATTGCCGCATTTAAAGATGCCAACTTTGATCTTCTTCAAGGACGCACACCCTGAACGTTTAAAGTTAAACTAGAAAAGCCATATTTAGAAGACAATGTTTATAAGCATTTCAGAAACTTTAGGTTTGATGCCGCAGTTAATTTCTGTTTATCTAAAACCGTTGAGACTACAAATTTCTTCTAACTCTTTTCTGGGCGGGGGACTGGGTTTTTCATCTGGATACCCCATGGTGATCATCGCCTGAGGTTCAATTTCCCGTGGCAAGCCAAGAACCCTTCTTACAGCTTTTTGGCAGAACAAGGGAGCGCAGACCCAGCACGCTCCAAGCCCGTAATGATGGGCTAGAAGCAGCAAGTTTTGGATATACGCCGCCACACTTTGGACGGCCATTAAGTATTCTGCCTTTCGTCTCCTCCTGTCCGGGTACCTGTGCATGTCTTCCATTGTCAAACAAACAATAATAACAATGGGGCTTTTTGTGATTCTCTCCCAACTTTCAATCCTGACAATGTTCTCGGCTTTGTCCTTGGAGACACCGTCTTTGAGCAAATCTGAAAGCCAAGCCTTACCCATTTCGGTGGCGAGCCTCTCCTTAACTTTTTCGTCATCAACTACAACACAACGCCATGGCTGAGCATTATGTGCTGAAGGCGCCCATCTCGCAAGGTCCAATATAAGGCTGACAACGTCGCGTGGCACTTTGCGAGGCTTAAACTTTCGTATGCTTCTACGGGCTCTTACAGCCTCGATAATATCCAACCAAAGTGTCCCTCCTAAAGACCCAACAGTGATATCAAGATACGCATAGCCTTTATATTAGAGTAATAGAAAGTTTAGAACCTTAAGGGGTCATAGTTTGAAGAGGCTCTCAGCTAGGCTGGTTGCATTGATAGCCGTCCTAAGCGCTTTCGGAAATGTTTTAGGATATTTCTCAATAAGGCTGCCGTCGGCGCCCGGCACAACAGTTGAGTTTCATTTATCAGTTCTGCCTTCTCTGCTTCTCACAGTTTCCGTTGGTCCATTATCAGGAGCTGTGACGGGTTTTCTGAGCGTAATAGTGGCTACAATGAAGATAGGGAACGTGTTCATACCATTTGGAAACGCGTTGCTTGCGGGTGTAACGGGCTTTTTAGCTCAAAGGTTTAGATTCTCACCACCGGTGAGCGGAGCTTTGGCGATGATCTTCTATGCGCCTTACATGTGGTTTGCATGTATGGTCTATGGTGTTCCACAAGCTACTATAGCCTTCATAATCACAAAAGCCTTCATAGAAGTGTTGATTTCCGGCACGGTTGCTGAAATCATACTGCGTAAACAAGAGATAAGAATTTTCTTCGAATCATTTAAATCAAAGCAGTAAAAATATCGCAAAAGCAGCAGTTATGATAAAGGGACTTCCATGGAAAGAATTGTTGCTTTGGCTGGTGGTGTTGGAGCCGCAAGGTTTCTGCGTGGACTTGTAAAAGTTGTGTTTCCAAAAAACCTTGTAGTGATTGGCAATGTTGGAGACGACGTTGAGTTTTACGGCTTGCATATAAGCCCAGACCTAGACACAATAATGTACACTCTGGCTGGGGTCGTTGACGAAGCGAAGGGATGGGGCATTGCGGGCGACACTTTTCACTGCCTCGAAATGCTCGATAGACTAGGGTTTGAAACGTGGTTTAAACTTGGAGACAAGGACCTAGCCACACATATCATAAGAACAAAAATGTTAAGGGAAGGATACACTCTCTCTCAAGCCACGGCCCAACTGTGCAGAATGTTCGGGGTTGAAGTAAAACTTATACCAATGAGCGATGACCCAGTGCGCACAAAAGTTCAAGCAGGCGATTTGCTCCTTGATTTTCAAGAATACTTCGTTAAAAGGGGAGCTATGGACAGTGTGACAAACGTATTCTTTGAAGGGGCTGAGAAGGCTAAACCTGCACCGGGCGTGATTGAAGCCATAATGGAGGCTGAACGCATAATAATCTGCCCAAGCAATCCGATACTGAGCATAGCGCCAATACTCTCAATTTCGGATGTAAGGAAGGCTTTGGAGGCCTCAAAGGCACCCATTATAGGCATCAGCCCCATTGTTGGTGGAAGAGCGCTTAAGGGACCGGCGGATAGGCTCATGGCAAATATGGGTTTTGAGGTTTCTCCCTACGGGGTAGCCAAGTTTTATGGAAAGCTCTTAAAGCATTTAGTGATTGATGAGGTTGACGCTGTGCATAAAAGTCGCATAGAAAGCCTTGGAATGAAGGTTACCGTAACCAACACAGTGATGAAAAGCGTTGAGGATGCTGTTCGCTTAGCTAAAGCTGTTCTGGAAGTAGAATAAACGCAACCCGTAAGCAATAACATTCTAACGTGGATTTATTTTGGGAGCTCCTTTGCCATGGCTTGCTTTTTCTTTGAAAGCTTGACTAGAAGGTTTAGGGCGTTTTGTTTTGTATCAGCGTTTTTTGTTACTATGGCTCCAGCTTTCTCTGCCGCGGAAAAGATTTCTTCGCCTTTTTCTGTTCGTATGATCGTGAAGGTCCAGTCTTCTAGTCCAAGTCCACCCGCAGAGATGTCTGCGAACTCTGAGCTGAAGTCTTCGCAGAAGTGGCAGCTTTTTCTCGCGTACTGTTTTGCCTCTGCGAGTGGTATAGCCACTGTTTCAGTGTCCAGCATTGCCAGCATTTTGCCTTTAATGTTGATTTTCTTTATGCGATTTGGGTTTATGCCCAGCTTTCCACGAATGTGGTTTTCCATGAGCCCATCGTAAACGAAGCATTCTGAGCATGCCAGCCCGACAAGAAGCTTTAATGGTGCAACGTATTTTTTAAGTCCAGCCGATTGCATTTTTCGAATTGCACGAATTTGGCACGGTGTTCCAACAAACGCTATGCTGCTTTTTTTCTGTTCAATGGCTTTTGCCAAAGCAAGGATGTTGGGCGAATAGAAATATTTTGTTCCAGCAGACTGCATGATTTCTTCGGCTGTTGTGGCGAATGTTGGATGCGGATAAAATGGCTTTTCCTTGTCGCTTTTTGCAACAACCGCGCCGTCTATTAGTCCACTCTTTAGGGCGAACACTAGAAGGGCTGTGACTGCTCCACCGTCTTGGCAAACTTTTAGGATTTGGGTGTCTGCTGCTCGTGCCAAGACCAGTTTCCTATAAACTCCGAAGGCTTCGTCTGGTTTTCGCTCCCTTCCAAAAGTTAGGTTTTCAATGCTTCGCTGTGGAAACTCGTGTTGGGGGCAAGCCTGCGCGCATATTCCGCAAACTTTGCATTCTTTCACCAAGCTGGGTTTCTCGTTGACGTATTCGAGGCAATTGAAGGGGCAGACGAGCACGCATGTGCCGCAGCCAACACATTTGCCAGCTTCCACAACAGTCTTGGCTATAGAGTCTTCAAAGCTAACCCTAACGGGCTTCATGTTAAGCAGCTTATAATCGGAAGAAAATAAATAGTTTTAGGCTTTTTAACAGCGAAAACTCTTAAAGGAAACAGTGCAAATATCAACGCTAGGTTCAAACCATGTTGGCGGAAACCAAACTTGAGGTGTTGGGTTACGACGAAAAAGACAAATTTGGACCATGCTTCATGGTGAAGGCTCCAGCGGGACACACGGTGAAGATTGCAGACACCTTTGCTGAAATGTTCCCGTTGTGGGCTGGAAGGGTGCTCATAACAGCTGACAACGAGAAATGGGCTTTAACAGCCGCTGAAGTGGCCACAGGCTTCGCTACAAGTGTCATCATGGCGCCCGCGGAAGCAGGCATAGAAGGGCTTGTCCCTAAAGAGAAAACTCCGGACGGCCGGGTTGGTGCCCTAATCCAAATCTACAACCGCAGTCGGTTCGAGTTGAAAACGCAGATGATGCTTCGCATAGGCCAATGCATAATGACTTGCCCCACAACAGCGGCTTTTGACGCTTTGCCAAGCGCCAAGAGAAAAATGAAAGTTGGAAGGAGCCTCCGCTACTTTGGCGATGGCTTCCAAAGGAAAGGCTTGGTTGGCGGGAGAAAAGTTTGGCGGATACCAGTTATGGAAGGCGAATTCGTTATCGAAGATTCCTTCGGCGCCGTTGAAGCCGTCGCAGGGGGAAACTTTCTCATACTGGCAAAAGATAAGAGCGCTGGACTGCAGGCGGCTGAGGAAGCCGTAAAAGCCATAAAAAACAACGCAAGCGAAGTGATCATGCCTTTCCCCGGCGGGATATGCCGGTCTGGCTCGAAGGCTGGCTCCCTAAAATATAAGCTTAAAGCTTCAACTAATCATCCCTTCTGTCCAACCCTCAAAAAAATGATAGCAGACTCCCAGCTTCCCGAAGATGTTAACGCTGTTTATGAAATAGTTATCAATGGTTTAAACCTCGATGCTGTTAAGAAGGCTATGAGTGAGGGTATAAAAGCCGCCTTAAAAGTTCCAGGTGTTTTAAGGATTTCAGCTGGCAACTATGGTGGGAAACTCGGACCCTACAAGGCTTTTCTGAAAGAAGTTTTGGGTTTAACCTAACCCTTATTAGTCGCCACTTTATTTTTGGCTATTGCATTTGCTTTATAAACCGTTAAAACGAGTCAAGTGAAAAGGCTTTGAGCGCTCCTAGAAAGAGAACATCCCTTGAACTGTTCAGGTTGAAGAAAATTCTTAGCATACTCGCTAGTAAAGAGGGACGTGGCACTGAGCTTATATCGCTTTACATTCCACCTGGAAAACAGATAAGCGAAGTAATGAACATGCTCAGAGAGGAGTATGGCACTGCTGCCAACATAAAGTCTACCACAACCCGCAAGAACGTTCAAGACGCCATAGTCAAAGTGCAGCAACGCCTAAAACTGTTTAAAGAAACCCCAGAAACAGGCCTCGTAATCTTTTGTGGAGCTGTCCCACAGAATGGCGCCGGAAGCGAGAAAATTGAAACTTATGTGATAATACCGCCGGAACCCATAAACATATACCTTTACCGATGTGACTCCCGTTTCCACACGGAGCACTTGCAAGAGCTTCTCCGCGAGAAAGAGGCCTATGGCATACTTCTTATTGATGCGACGGCTGCAACCCTCGCAGTCTTGCAGGGCAGAAGACTAGAAATAGTGCGCGAGGTAACCTCCGGTGTTCCGGGCAAAACAAGGGCAGGTGGGCAGTCAGCCAGAAGATTTGAAAGGCTGCGGGAAATGCGGCTCCAAGAATATTTTAGGCGGGTGGGCGAACACGCTAATGAAGTTTTCCTGCCCATAGAAAACCTTAAGGGCATAATCATCGGCGGGCCCGGGCCGACTAAATACGATTTTGAGAAGGGCGACTACTTGAACTATCAATTGAAGGAAAAGATAATAGACACTGTGGATACGGCTTACGTGGACGAGCAAGGCGTTAAAGAAGTTGTTGACAAGGCGCCGGAAATCATGCGGAAAATCCGCTACATAGAAGAACGCCAAATCATACAGCAGTTCCTATACGAAATAGGCCATGACACGGGCTTAGCCACATACGGCGAAGAAGCCGTAAGAAAGGCGCTGGAAGCCGGCGCCGTCAAAACGCTGCTCTTGTCCGAAGGCTTGGACGTTGCCCGTGTGAAAGTTAAATGCAGCGCATGCGGGTACGAAGAACAACAAACCGTTAGGGGGCCAATGCTAACAAGTTTTGAGCAAAGCCTAATCGGGAAACCATGCCCAAACTGTAAAGCTCCATCCCTAAGCATTGCTGAAAAACAAGAGCTGATAGAAGATTTCGCCAAACTAGCCGAATACACAAACACAGAAGTCGAAATAATCTCAGATGAAACCGAGGAAGGCCAAATGCTCAAAAAATCGTTCGGCGGAATCGCTGCCATCCTACGCTTCAAACTGCAGGAGTAAAGAGCTGCATTTTATGGGTATGAGGGAATTTCATACCGCCACATTACCGTTTCCTCGGGGGATAAAATATACTTGTCCGCGCCAACAGACCCATATTCCCAGTGGCTACTAGTCCAGCGGTACCACATCCAATACTTATTCCCGCTATTCCAAACGTTGTTTATAGCGTCTACAAAACTTGCGTTATATGATTTCCAGTAAGTGAAGTTTACAACGGCAACCATTTGAGTTGCATTCAATAGGTTGCACCCTAATGGCACAAAGGTCTTATTATACCAGACTATGGTTTCGTTCCATTCCTTATAGTTGATACATATGTTGACACGCATAAACAAGGGTTGACGTTCATACTCTTCAAGCTTTTTGAGCATATTTTGATGTTCCATGTAATAGTATCCGGCAACGCATCCAACGAGCACCATGGATGTTAGCCATCCAAGGCCAAATATGATTAAGCTTCTTTTGGAGATTTCCATGAAGTTTCACCCAGTAGACTGCTTATAATCCTAACTAGGATAAAGAATGCGCTGCCGAAAAACACAACGTTTGATGCTACGTGGATAACTGTGAACCATGCCCCTTGAATTAAGGCGATGATTATGGGGATTCCGGATGGTAAAGCCCAACCAATGTTTGTGATTACATCGTATATCAAGGTGAGAAAGGCTGCAAGGGACGAAACCTCCAGCCGCAAAATTTTCGTTGGATGATTTACGCTGTTTGGGTTTTCGCCCAAAATTTTGCGGTAAAATCCGCCAGCAAAACCCATTAGAGCCATGCCTGCCATTTGATAGGGCATTATTATTCCGGCGAAGCCCCATGGTGAGAGGAAACCGTTAATAAACATTGTTAAAGCCCCTAGGAGGGCGCCGAAACAGGCGCCAAACATAAAACCAACTAGAAAACAAATTAGGGATGTGGCTTCAACGTTTGGCGGCCTCGGGGTTAACTGGATTCCAACACAGAGAGCTGTTATGACAGCCAACAATGCAACGCGTTTGCAGTTCATTTCAGCCCACTCAGTTTTGCTGTTTTATTCTATGCTGGAACCCATTAGCCGCCTGTTCGGCTGAAAATGACTTTAACTTCAACTTTGTTGCTTCGTATGTATCCATCTTTTTCAGCCCAGACCGGCGGGTCATATCTCACCGTGATGGTTACGTATCCAGTTGTATTGGTTATATATTGCCTACTTAGGAAGTGGACCGTTGCTCCTTCAAGGGGATGCCAGCTTCCGCTTGTGTCATTGTAGTATTTAACGAGCACTGTTATGTTTTCTCCGGCACACACTTCGATTTTGTCAATCCATATTTTTAGCGGCAAGTTTGTCCAAGTACCATAGTAGATTAGCAGTTCCCTGTGGGGTGGGTTTGGAGGCGACGTAACGTTCCACTCAAAGTCTGCCATGCCAACATACGGCATGTAATAGTCTACACGATACATCCAGCCATATAGGCCGGCGGCTTCTTCTCCAGCTATCGAGTAAACGTATAAGCCGAGGGCTGTCTGCCTAACCTTGTAGGTGAATCCGCCGACTTCAGCCGCCTTGTCCAAGGCTCCAAGCGCTGTTGGTTTCCGTAGATAATGTTGTTGTCCAGTGTCGTCGACTATTATAGATGCTGCCACAAAGACTTTGCGTCGCCATATGGTTGCCCGTTTCCCTTCAATCCTCACGTAGACGGGTAAACCGTTAGTCGGATACTGCCTCAAACACAAGGCGACAACAGCGTAGGAAGTCATAAGCGCCTTGTAAGTCGGAGTAGTAGCCGTCCAGTTAAACGAGCCATCTGCGTTCTGAAGACTTAACAGGTGGTCTACTACGCTTACGTTGTTCACCTTCCAGTCTGCCGGGTTTTGCCCGACGCTGCATATGGCTCCTATAGCCCAAGAATCAGAAGCACTGTTCACAACACCAAAGCATGGGAATCCTCCGTTGGGCTGCTGTTGACTCTTCAAATACTGCAGCGCTTTTGTAATGGTGTACGACGAGTTGCTCACGTCGGCAGCCATCAACGCCATAACCGCTGCAGCAGTGTCGTCCACGTCGCTTGTTCCGCCAACAGCCCAGCTCCAACCTCCATCAGAATTTTGATGTGCCCTAATAAAGTTGA
Organism: Bathyarchaeia archaeon; assembly: GCA_038817995.1. GTDB lineage: Archaea > Thermoproteota > Bathyarchaeia > Bathyarchaeales > Bathycorpusculaceae > DRVP01. The sequence goes on from JAWAZC010000025.1 coordinate 11,699, forward strand.
CCGCTCCACGAATTATTGTTGAGTTTGCAGCTTCGCCTGCTGAAATCAGCGCCATGACGCCCCAAAAATCGTCGTTCAGCTGCGATGGGCTCCCGATCTGGCTGTTGTTGAAGAAGCCTTTAAGAACTTCAACGTAATCTGTGCCACCTATATTTCTTGGGTCTTCACCAGCCGCTGTCATCGCTAAAATGAAACGGGCGACGTCCGTTGGAACATTCAAATTAACCATATTCCTGTTGTTAATTAAATACTCGACTATGGATTTTCCGCCGGGCTTTTTCCAGTTATGGGGATCTTCGCCGGCAGCGGCAATCGCCATAATCGCCCAGCAGGAAGTTGCAAAATCAGATATTTTACCATCGTTTTCTTGGACGTTTTTCAAATAATTCAAGGCTTTTGATAGGGGGCTGTCTCCGCCGAGGGCTGTCAGAGTCTCAACGTTGGAGCTGCCCCCGGTTCCAGCAAAAAATAGGGAGGGGATTAGTAGTGAAACGAGTAGGCAGCTGAACACCACCATATAGTTGATGTTTCTAGACCTTTTCATGGCGTCAACACTTCCTAGCCGTTTTACGTTTTAGCACTGCAAAGGCAGTAGCAGCAACTGCCGCCGACGCCAAATAAACCGCCAACTCTTTTTCGAAGTTTGTTTTCTCCGTGGAAACTGATTGACCGCCAACGGGTACGGAGAACACTGTAACCCTTACTGTTGTGAAACTCGTTTCCGGGGTTGCACCGGGCGCATAGACAGTCAACGTTACGTAGTAGTTTCCAGGCGCACTGTAACTGTGGTACACGATTGGCTGGCTGGTAACCGTTACGTTTCCATCGCCAAAGCTCCAGCGGTACTCAGTTATCGGCATGTTGTGGGTTCCATTCCATCCCGGCTGAGAAGCCGAAGCGTCAAACCTTATCTTTTCTCCGACCATCGCGGTTTCTGGAGATGCTTTAAGGTCTGCTTTTGGACCGTAGGGCTGAACCACCATTATCTGCCTTTGTTCCACACTCCACAAGCCGTTGCTGTCCGTAACGTTGAGGGTCACTGTGTACGTGCCTGGACTGTTGTAGGTGTGGACGACGGTTTTGCCGTGGGCTACTTTTCCATCCCCAAAATTCCAAGAATAATCGATTATGGTGCCTCCGTTGGGTTTTGAGGCTGAAGCGTCAAAGGTGACTGTTTGACCAACCTTTGGGATGACAGGCGTCCACGTGAAGCTGGCTGTTGGATGCGGCGTCACGGTTGGCGGCGCCAACGGCCACGTAGTGCAGTCTTCGTAGTACCAAGCTATGACATCTCCGTCTGTAAGAGTGTACTTGTTGCATGCAACTGGCCCCATTTCCCAGCACTTTGCCGAGTGGTTCCAGTACCAGTAAATCCAGAAGTAGGCGAATGAGGCGTAATCGTTCCAAACATTGTTTATGGCGTCGACAAAGACGTCGGTGCCCCACAAAGAATATTCAACAGAGGCAACAGCCTTAGTAGCCTTCAAAACCGATGCAAATCCCAACACTTCCACATTTTCACACCATACCCTAGTATTGTTTCCATAATCCAGCAAAACGTCAACCTTCGTCACTGGAGGCTCTGGCGGAGGACTAGGCGGCCAAACACTGCAATCTTCATAGTACCACGCCACCAAGTCGCAGTCCTCCAGAACATACTGGTTACATGCAACGGGCCCAAGCTCCCAGCATCCAGCCGAATGGTTCCAGTACCACCACATCCAGAACGTGTAGGCAGTGTAGTTGTTCCAAACACCATCTATGGCTTCGACAAAGGCCAACTCACCGTACCATGACACCTCTAAAGACACCGCAACCTGTTGCGTAGCATTATATAAGGTGTCATCACCTGACTGCAGTATACATGAAGCCCATCTGCGCGTTCCGTTTCCATAGTCCAGCAGCACGTCTACCAACTTAAAAGCAGAGCCCTGCGCCGTGCATGTTCTGACCCGTGGATAAACAAGAGTCATGCAAAGACAAGTCACCACAATCAATACCGCCAGACTTTTCTTTCCCAAGAGGAGCCTCTCCTTTCTCATTGCTGGATGGATAATCCATCCAACATATAAACTTTGCTAATGCATCCCACCACAGCAACAAAAACTGGCCTAACAAGAAAAGGATGGTGGGGTAGCTGGGATTTGAACCCAGGATCGCCAGCGCCCCAG
>JAWAZC010000026.1:0-13338 GCA_038817995.1 Bathyarchaeia archaeon
GATAACACAAGGATAGGTGACGGCACTCGTATTGGCAGTTTCTGCGACATAGGCAAAAACGTTATGATAGGGAGAAATTGCAATATACAAGCCCATGTGACAATATCAAACGAGTGTCAAATAGGCGACAATGTTTTCATAGGACCAAACACGAGTCTTCTTAATGATAAATTTCCTCATAGTCGATGTCCAACTCCGTCCGTAGTTAAGGACAATGTGGTTATTGGTGGTTGTGTAACGATACTTCCAAACGTCACGGTTCATGAAAATTCAGTGGTGGCTGCTGGAAGCGTGGTTACAAGAGATGTGCCTCCAAACACCGTAGTTAGGGGCGTGCCTGCAAAACCAATAATGACAAGGGCTGAGTATGAGGCAAGAAGAAAGGAGTTTATTGAAGCACGAAGGAGGTTTCCACTTATTTAGCCAAACTTTCTGCGATGTCTAATATAACGTTAACAGGATTTTCAAGTTTTGCCAGCAGATTTTGGACGTTCCATTTCTGTCCCAAAATTTTCTTTGCCAATGCAAGAGTGGAGGAGATGTCCGCTTTAAATATGGGAAAACCTTTCTCAGCCAAGTAATCGTTTACATATTGTTCCTCAAAAATGTTAACGACTATTGCTGGTGTTCCTTGTAGTGCCGCTTCCCGGGTGATTGTTCCGCCGACCCCTACGAAAAGGTCTGCTTGTGCCACAAGGCTTGCTGAGTCTATAAAGCCTTTAGGTATCACTAAACCCTTTATGGACTTTCGACGATATCTGGGGAGGAAAACGACGGTGCCCAGCTTCGTTAATTTCTTGGCTAGGTTGATAGAGGAAAACTTCTTTTTGGCATAGACGGCCTTTTCTTCCATTTCCCTGACTACGATTACCGGCTTCTCAAAATCATATTTGATGATTGGTTTGAAGCCACTAATCCACGCAACTTCATCCACTCCATCAAATTGGATGATTTTCCCTTTAGGGTTGTACTTTTGTATGGTTTCCTTCGGGATGGCTTTAGAGGCAACAATGAAGTCTGCGAGGGGTAATGTAAGCCTGTGCACCGCGTCAGCGTATGGCGTGTCAACGGTTGTGATTGTTGGAATCCCTAAACCAAAGGCAACTCGTATTTGATCCACAGAACCATGAGAAATCGCAACGCCTGGAGGGTTTTGCTCGAAAATCTTGCAGAACGCTAGTTGGCGCCGTAGCCCCTCTTTGAGTCTGGAGGATAATGATTTGGGGTTATACTTCCCGATGACTATGACTTTTTCATTCAAAAGTTCTGCAAGTGAAATTGTGTCTGGATGTTTTCGTGTTGTCAATATAACTTCGTGTCCCTTTCCACGCAGTTTTCTGGCTATGGCGACGCCATAACGCATGTGCTTACCAGTGCAAGCGTCATACCAAACTTTCATTGTTCACACCAACAGTACATTTCGCCTAAAACTTTGCCGTCCTTGACTAGTTTTGCTGGTGCATCTATGTGGCGTATCCAGTAAATGTTTTCGGGTAGAATGTTGTACTTTGGGATTTCTGGAATGCTTTCCTTATAGGCTAATTTCACATAGAGGTATGGAATGTTAGCGTAATAGTCTTTACGCAAGACTTTGCTGGCGTAAGAGAAGAAATATGAGGTGGTAAACATTCTTGCGGCGTTAATCTCGGTGACACATGGAACGCCATCCCTGTTCTCTTTAAGGTCTACACATGCTATTCCGTTAAATTTCGGATCTATGGCCAAAACGGCTTCCGTTGCTATTTTATTTATGTTGTCGTCATGAATTGTCCTTTGAACAGCCGGTGTGCCGGTTACACCGGAAGGCGCAAGATGCGGGTATATGTATTCAATTCGCTCTCTGGCCATGGAGGTCACAAGCTCTCCATCCTTCCATAAGCTATGGAAACCTATGTTTCTTCCGGGCAAATGTTCTTGGGCTATGAACTCCCAATCCATACCGCGTTTTCTCCAATAATTAATCCATGAAATGGCTGTCTCCTCATCGTGGGCGGGTGTGCTTCCTCTGCCCCCAGCACCGTGTCTAGCTCTAATCCATATAGGACTTCCAAGCTTTTCAAAGGCTTTAGCCACATCCTTTTCGCTGCATATTTTCACAGTTTTAGCTGTTGGGATTCCCTTTTTTAGCCAAATTTCTGTGGACTCCAACTTGTCTTGACATGTTTTAACGGTTCTTTTAGATGGTAAAAACAAGTTTGCCTCAATTTTTTCTCGGTTTTCAGAAACAACCGCAACTTCCAAGTCTGTCTGTGCATGTAAAAACTCAATTTTTTCTCTTCGAATTATCTCATTGAGCCTATCAATGTATTCTGCTTTATCTGCTCTTGGCACAAGGTATGTTCTATCCGCGGGTGCAAGATAAACAAAATGGGCGTTGGCTTCAGTTCCAACGATAAAAATTTTCTCGGGTGCGAGACGAAGCGACATTACAAAATTTACGCCGGCTGGTCCACCAGCTCCAGTGGCCATGACCCTTTTCACAACATCACCCATAAACTCGCAACTCTCATATAAGACAAGTCTAATTTATCTCTATCCATACATGTAAAAACATGGAAAGGGCCGGTCGTCTAGTTGGTTAGGACGCAGCCCTTACGAGGCTGAGGTCGCCGGTTCAAATCCGGCCCGGCCCACTAACAATGATTTACATAGTTTATTTTTGAGGTGTCTTTGGCTTACCCTTTATGGTGTCATTCACGCTTTCCATGGCCGTTGTTAGAGTGCAAAGGCTTAAGTTTAACTTAAGTTCATCCATATATTTGTGTCCGCTATGCCTATTGCGGTGTCCATGCTAGAAGTTGTCGCAACTTTACTGCTTTTTGTCTGGGTTATTTTTGTTGCTGAGATTTTAACGCGGAGACTTTACGCGTGGATGGCTAAGCGTAACGTGCAACATAATGTCGCAGTTTACTATAATCGAAAGGTTATACACATTTTAACTGGGGGGCTTGTGGCTTTTCTAGTTCCATTTACTTTTGAGACACCCTTTTTACCTCTCACAATGGCTTGTTTGTTGGCAGTTTTTCTCTACATACCCCACAGACGGGGCAAAATAATGTATTGGTTTCAAGTAGAGGAAAATGCTTATGAGGTCTCCTTCTGCATAATGTGGGGCACCATAATAGCCCTTGGCTGGCTTATTTCTGGAAACCTTTGGCTTGGCGTGTTACCCGTGCTTTTCATGTCTGTTGGAGATGCCGTGACTGGGATGGTTCGTAATGCCATTTATAAAAGGAGGACTAAATCGTGGTGGGGAAACCTTGCCATGGCGGTTTTCTCCATTCCAGTAGGCGCCGCAGTTCTAGGGTTGGCTGGGGCTATTGCCGGCGCTTCTTCTTCTCTCATTGAGCATTTTGAGTCAAACCCTATAGATGACAACGTTACAGTACCTTTGCTTTCTTTCCTAATACTAGTTGTGGCATGGTTTTATGCGCCTTGGCTTCTATCCTTCTAAGCTCTGTTTACTTTTTGTTTCCGGCGTCAATAAGGCTTGAACAGCCTTTTAGGCTGTTTTCGTGAAAATCTTTTTCATTGTTAGGTAAATTATTAGGCAGCTGAAAATGATTATGCCAGATAGTAGGGAGTATGCAGCTAGAAGGACAAATTGCTGTTTCATCAAATCTTCAGTTGTGGTGAAGGATAGGAGTGAAAAGTAAAAGGATAGGAATATACATATGGTTACTGCAATTACTATGGCTGATTCAGCCTTCAATGAAGGGCACCTGCGGTTTAAGTAAGCCTAGTTTTGTTTTTCAAAAAGGTTTTATGGATTCTCAATGAAGATTGGTGTTATGTTTTAAAGGGGTTTTCCAAAAAAGGTAGACTTTTGTTTGGGCTAGGAAGCTTAGCCGTCTTAGTGTTGTTGCCAGCTCTTCAATGGTGAGTTTTTCAAGTTTTTCTATGAACTCTGTGTGGGTTGGGAAGGCTTTATTTGTTGGGATTATCCGTTTTCTTGAAACGCTGCCTTTCTCTGAAAGTTCTTTGAGGATTTCAATGACTTTTTCTTTTCCAACCTCCATTATTTTTTTGATGTTATGCTTTTGGTTTTGAAGCATAAATGGTTTGAAGCCTAGCATGTTTAACTTTTCTATGGCTTCTCGCAAGTGCTTGTTCGGTTTTGTCTCGGCTATTTTCCGCATTCCAGCCTTTTCAAAGAAGGGGTTATATTTTGCCATGACGGCTAAAGTCTCCACGTAAGGTGTGCCAGCCAATGGCAAGGTTTCTTTGACTATTTTTGTGCCCAAGCCTATAGTGCGGTATTTTGGGTGGATTATCACGCGGGTTATTGTGCTCACTTCTTTTTGGAGTTGTTTGAGGGTGCCTTTCCAGACGAGGCTTCTTCCAAACATGGTGGGCGGTGGGTAGCTGTAAGCTATTACTCCGCATGTTTCGTCTCCGCGTTTTATGGCGAAAATTTTTCTTGGCGAGGGTAGGCTGGCTGAGCGGTAGTGGAACATGCTTAAGGCTTTGTAGTCGACTGTTGTGCCTTCTTCTATGCGCATTTCGCGGATGAGGCTGCATTCTTTAGCTGGCGTGTTTGGGTAATATTGGACTGTTATTTCTTTTCCATAGCGTTTGTGAATGTGGACTGATGGGTTTAGGTCTTCGAATAGGTCCATGTGGGTTGTGGCTGCCAAGACTGTTTTGCATGTTTTTCTGGCTAGTTTTTGGAGGTTGTAGGCGACTATTTTGGCTGTGTCTCGGTCTAGGGTTGATGCGAACTCGTCTAGTATCCAGACTTGGGCGCCGCTTTCGATCATTTTTGCGATTTTGTAGCGGTATTTTTGTCCGTCGCTTAGTTGGCGGTATGGGCGCAAAAATAGGAATGCATCGTTTAAGCCCACGTGGCTTAGGAGTTCGAGGGCTTCTTGGAAGTTTTTGCCGACGGTTTCGATTATGGGTTTGTCTGGTGGTGGTTTGATGGCTTTTATGTTTATGCAGGTTTGGCGTGTGTGTTGGCGTATGTCTTTTTCTAGGGCTTTTAGGAGGGTGCTTTTTCCGCTTCCGCTTTCGCCTGTTATGTAGACTATGTCGCCTTTCTCGATTTTCAGTTCCACGTCGTCGTAGACTGTGAATTTTTGTTGTTGGTCTATGCCTAGTCCGAAGGCTTCTGCCACTGTTAGGACGCGTTCTGTTGGTTTTGGTGGAGCTGCTATGTAGGCTATGTTTATGATGTATTTGCCGGTTTTTTGGTCATATCGGCGTTTTATGACATGGATTTTGAAGAACTCGCATGGGTGTTTCATTTTTTCACTATCCATAGGTTTGGCGTTTGTGGTTTGGTTTTTGCTGCGTATGCGGCTAGGGCTAGGCTCCAGAAGCGGTCATCTTTTGTGCCTTCTGGGTGGGTTAGGCGTATTCTTCCTTCTTTTGTTAGTTGGTAGCGTTCCGTGTTTAGTTCCGCTATGAGTTCTGGGTCGTAGGGGATTTTGAGGCGTTTTTCCGTCATCAACTGTTTTAGGTTGTTGGCGAGCTGCTCTTTGGTTTCCATTGTGAATTTTACGCCTTCAGCGGCTTTTATGCCGGTGTTTTGCATGTCTTCTAGGATATATTCGCCTACGCCTGTCACGTCCACTAAGATTTTGTGGATGGTTTGCCATCTTCCGCTTAGGGTTTTAACGTAGCCTATTACTGTGGCGTATGGCGTTTTAAGCGGGAAGCGGTGCATGTGCACAAGCTTTAGCGTGTTTTCCTCCGCTTTTAGCACTGCCAGTGCGGTGTGGTCTTGGTGTTTGCCAAGGTCTAGCCCGGCGTAGAGTTCGCCTTGCAGTGTTTCATGGAAGCCTGTGTATTCCAGTGTGGGGTCGATGCAGGCTATTATTAGCGACTGGGTTAGCCATGTGTTTTGGTCTTCTGCCCATTCGGCTTGCATTTCGCGTTGCCATCGCCATTGGTCGTTTTCCAGTTGCCGCCTTATTTTTTGGAGGATTTCGTGTTTCAGTGGTCCGTTTGGTTCTGTGGCTTGTTGGTGGGTGACGTGGCTTTTCGCGTAGTCGCTGTAGGCTGGGTCGTGCCATATTCGCCAGAAGATGCTGTCTGTGTGCCACGGCGTGCTTGTGCAGATGAATTTGCCGTTTGTTGCGCTAAGTGTGAACAGTATTGCGTCATACAAGTCTTTATCGTTTGGAATAAAATTGAACTCGTCGGCGTAGACCACGTGGAGTGTGGGTCCGCGGATGGTTTCAGGATTATTCGGATAAGCTTCTATTATGCTTCCGTTTTTTAGGCGGATGGCTGTTTGCTGGGGTTTCTCATATAGGGATGGTGGCAGCCTTTTTAGGAGCGTGTTTATTCGGCGTATGACGTGTTTTGTTTGGCGCCAGCTTGGTCCAACAATGCCTATGCACGTGTTTGGGTTTGTTAGCGCATAGTGCAGTAGTAGGGCGGCTACGGTTTGGGTTTTTCCGCTTTGGCGGCACCATCTGGCGGCTGTGAACTGGCTTGTTTGGAACTTGCGGATTAGGTCTGCTTGGTATGGCGTGGGCTGGAAGCCAAGTATCTGGGTGCAGAATTCTATTGGGTCGGCGGGGATGGGCGGTGTGGCGGCTTCAACCAGCGCTTGTTCCAGCCTTTTGAGTTTTTGTTTTTGCCGCGGCTTCATTTATGAGCTCCTCCAGTTTAGCCAAGTCTTCGTCTATTTGGCGTTCGTCGAAGCCTTTTGCTATGCCTTGGATTACTTGGGCGGTGTAGGCGGCTACGCGTGCCCATGCTTGGCGTTCCTTTATTGTTAGGGGCTGCTTGTCCACCGTGGTTTCGCCTTTTGCTAGGCTGACGGCGTTTTGGAAGATGGCTTGCAGTTCATCGAGGATTTTCTCCCTAATCTTTTGGGTGTCAAGTTTGACTGTTTCTTTTAGTTGGGCGATTTTGCGGCTTATGGAAAATGGACGGGAAAATTTTGGCATTTTCGCCTCCCCCTCCCCTCTAGGTTTTCTGGGCGATTAGTATGCCGCTTATCGTGCCCGTTAAGCCCGTTATGGCGGCAAAGATTTCGCTGTTCCACTTGCCGAGAAAAGCCAAATGGGCGACTTCAAGCGCTGATAGGCATATTGTCATGGCTACTGCGAATTTCACGCCTATGACTAGCCTTGGGTCTGGTGGGATTTCGCGGTTCCGCACTCGCCTCGTCAAAGCCCTTTTAATCCAGTCATCCATGGTTAACAGCCTTCTGCTGCTTTTTACCCTCGGTTGAGGCGCGTTTGCCGCCCACAAGAAAACTGTTCAAAAGCTGTTTAGCCTCTTCAGGCGGAACATGCGCTTTGGCGATTACTGTGGCGTTGCAAGCCCAAGCCAATGGCACAGCCGTATAATCAATGTCGTAGAAGCCGTCAGCATAACGAAAACAGTTCTGCGCTAAAATAACATGCCGGTTCTTAGAGCCCAAAACACCCAAAAACACGCCCCAACTAACGACTGGAACGTCTATGCCATTCAAGCCGCCGCTGAGACTCTTGCCAATGCTAGCGTCAAACCACTCAACACGAACCAAATCACCAAGACTTAACTCCTTAACCCGCTTAACAACCTCCCTCATAGTTCCTCATCAAACAGAAAACGAAGAATAGACAGCATATAAAGAAGGGCCAAATTCACAAATTTACAATCTTGCTCACAAAGATCCAAAAGAATGATGAAATTAAGCTTAATATTTTAAAACGATAACGATAAGGACTACTGCGTACTAGACTTCTCTTGTTTCATTACTAAGTTCTCTTCAACATATTTTATTCCTAATAATGTCAGTTTATTGCCATTTTCAGTTCTATGGATTAATCGTTCATTCTCAAGACGTTGGAGGTAAGTGTATACGCTTTTGGGAGGCAACTTTAAGATATTTTCCAGTTCCGAGTTTGACAATCTTTGCGGGTAATAATGATATAAAGTCAGCAAAATTTCATCGGATCTTGATAAATCCTTTTTGAGAATAACGATGGTTCCATCTTCGAATTCTTCTATCAATGGAATCTTTTTCTTTAAGATAGAATTTATTAGATCATAAACCTCCTTCTCATCGGCATTTAATAGCAAGAGGGCAATTCTGGATAACATCCAATCGCAAGCGGTTACACAGTAGACAGCGTCAATAAACTTAGGATCCACCGTTTTAACATGGGCGACGTTTTCCTTGTTGCGTAAGGTATATACAGATCGTGCAACTCTAGGCAGTGCCGTTAGTAATATTTCGTCCTTAGCGTTCGATTTTGGATAACTCTCGAGCCTCTTACAAGCTTGTTCCATCCTTATTTTATCTAAATTGCTCCTCCCTGAGACTTTACTTTCAATTAATGCGAGGATTGCCTCACAAAATTTTCCAGCGTATCTAACAACTTCCTCGTAATTGCCCGAAAGATACTCTTTTTTTACCTTTTTGTATCCTTCGATCACTTTGTTGATTATTTGTTCGTCAACGCCTAAACCATTTAATTTTTTAGCAAAATTCTCCAATGTAAAAACCAAAAGATTGTCCTCCCATCTTTTCAACATATTCCTCTCCGGTTCGGGTAATTACCCAAGCTTTTTTGCCGTCCTTCATTCCCGCAGTTTTCAGGAATCCCTTTGCTTGCAGTTCATTCATAAACGCATTGATATTGGAAGGCTTTGCAATTCTTGCTTCATTATAACATCTCTCAATATCATCTACGTTGTAGGACTCTATATTCTCTTTGTGAAAAAGCCAATATGAGAAAACAATTATTCTATCAATATGTCCCTTCGGATCACCTTTACTTTTAAGAAATTCAACTAAAGATTCAGAGAGCATCTTTGCTGAAACATTAGGTTCAACGATTCTTCCCTCAATAAATTCAATGAATTTCTTTTCAACCCATTCTTTATCGCCTTGAAGCTCAATTTCAAAATCTCCCTTCTTATATCTGACTCTATAACTTGCTTCTGTCATTTCGTACCCTTCAAATATTTGTCTTCTAAGTAGTCAAGAAACCTTCCAATTCGGGTCGGGTTTACTCTATAAACGCCCTTATCAACCCTTATAACAACTCCCTCATCCCTTAAATCCGCAAGTCTTGCCGCTACTTGATCTTCAGGAATGCCTAAGTTTTGAGAAAGCTCCTTGGTGTTTACCTCTGCAGAAATTCCTTTTTCCAAGCGATTTGCCAAAAATCTCATGACTACAGCTAAACCAATCTGATCTTTTGTTGCCATTCCTTCTTTTTCGATAATAACGCCTCCATCAATTGATACCTTACCAAATCTAAGGGAGCGTTCTATGTATTCGGTTATCATTTTCTCATCAAGCTTTTCTTCAACTATGAATTTTTTGCGCAGTTCTTCCATTGCTTTTCCCAAGCAGAATCAAATAGTGTATTGTGGCTTATAAACGTTTCTCGAATAAAATCACAAAGAAAAAATATTTAAATTGTGAACACAAAAACACATTAAAAATTGTCGATTTGTTATTTTTGTCGATTTTAAAAGCATAATAAGTTGAATTAAGAAAAAACATTATATTTCGTTAAAAAACAAAAATACAAAATACAATTTTCACCACAAACCAAGTGGCAAAAGCAATAGCCGAAGCGTCAGCCTAAAGCGTTTTTGTTAGGTTTTCGTAGGCTTTGCCTCTATGCCCAATAAACAAGACGATTACTCGGCTGTTCGCCTTTGTCTATTTCATATATAGTTCTGTAATCGCCTACGCGTAAACTCCAGAAGTCCGAAGGTTTTAGGCGTTTTCCAGTCTTTTTCCGGATTAGCCTCCAACGTTTTAAGCGCCTCGACAACGCGTTTTCTGACAGTCTAATCTGTTTGCATGTTAGCGGATTGGGTTTCCAGCTTCAAGCTTTAGCCGTTTAATGAGCGCCTTCACCCGCTGTTCGTCCTTCAAATAGTCCTCTATTATGGCGTTTGCCAAAACATATATTCGCAAGTCGTTAAGCAAGGCCAGCTTCCGGATTTCGCGGTGGAGATCCTCCCGGACTTCAACCACGGTGCGCCTAAAACTGCTTTTAACGAAGCCCACGCTGAGGCGCTCCTTTAGCTTTAGGCTGATGCTTTGCGGCGGCTTAAAAGCTCAGTCTTAGCCTTCAAAGCGTAAATGTAATCCGCCAACAACGGCGCCTCCCGCCCAAGCTCAAGCGTCACCTCCAGCGTCTGGGTTCGCGCATCCACGCGATACTCAACGCTTTCAATTCGGAAGTAGCCGCTGACGCCCCCGTTTGGCAGCTCAACGTAAACTTTGTCTCCGGGCAGTAACGGCGTGTTTCCATAGTCTATAACCGTGCTTCTTATGGTTAGGTGTTCAGCCGGGCTCTTTAAATGGTTTAGGAGGGCGTTAGCCCTTAAACCACATTCGGCGTCGCTGTAAAGCTCTTCGTCTATCTCCACAAGCTCCCTTAAGCCATAGGCGTTTTGGCTGGCAGCGTCCTCTGCGACGCTGCTGTAGCGGCATCCGCTGAAAAACAATCCGTCAACCCAGAAACTGCCCGGGTTAGCACTGTTTAACCAACAGTCAAAGCGTACAGCTTTTATGGCTGCCCAGTTGAAGCCGCTTTGCACATCCCAGATGTCAGCGTTTTTCGCGCCCGCTTTCGCCTGAAGCTGAATCCATTTTTCAGCGCTTGCTGTCCAAGTTCGACGTGCCAAGCGGTAGTTGTTATCCATCAAAGTGGCCATGACACCTTCAACGAAGACGTTGGCTTGACGATAAACCCAAAAATTGAAAGTTGGGTAAAGGTTTGTGTTAATTTCCTTACCGCTGTTGAAGGTGAATATCGCGCCTACATCGTTAAGCTCGCCTGTTCCAGTGACTTTTATGCTTGCGGAGCCCTTCACTTTGTTGCCTGTGTCTAGGCTTACTTGGCTGCAGGGGATGGCGCTCCAACTTCCATCAGCCGGCGAAAGGCTTTCAGTCCAAGCATCCCTATCCAGCGGCGTTGTTTTTTCAGCTACGCCGTAGACGGTTATGCGGTTGCGGACGCTGTGGACGTTGCGGGTGTACTCGCAATACTCTATGGCGTCTGTTAGGCTGACTGGCGAAGTCCTGCTGTTCCTTGGAAAAAACTCGAACTTGCCATCGGGCGCCACACGAAAGTCAAAGCCTATAACGCCTTGTTTGTCAGCTGTTTCCGCAATGTAGCGTATTATGTCCCAAACAGGCGTGTTCTCGTATTCAAGCCTCGTGTAAAGGGTGTCCGTTGCCTCCACAAGCTCAACGCCGTCCCGCGTGTGGCTTAACCCAACATAATAATCCAGCAAGTGTTTGACGATTTCTTCGCCCTTCATGTTTTCAAAGACGCCCGTGAAGACGCGGCGGAAGAGGCGTTCACCCCAACACCGTCCGCTCAAGTGCACATAATGCTCTGTTGGCGTTGACTCATACCGAAGGCTTTCAATGCGGCACATTATTATCTGGGGACAGCGTGAGCCTCTGCCTATGCTTATTGTGCCGTCCATGCCAACGCTCAGCGGGATAGAGCCGCTTAGACCGTATTTGCCGTTCCAGTTCTGCAGTATAAGCGTGAAACTGCTAACCTCTCTTGTGCAGCCCAAGTGCACGCGGCACTCAACCACATCGCCCTGTGGAATCCCATATCCGCCGAAAGCCAAAGCCATAACTGGGGGCGGCGGCTCAAAACTCAACGTTCAACACCCCGCCTGTAAAGCTCCTCTTCGCCTGCGCGCATGATGCTTTTCGTGCGGGTTGGAGTTTCGGCAACCGCCTCATTGTATTCGCGGATGCTGGATGTGGCGGCGTTCATTTGGCTGGCAAAGTAGCTTATAGCTGCTGCAGCCGCTATTATGGCGGCTACGCCGACGCCTGTTAAGGCTAGGAATGTGGCGTAGCTTATGTTTAGGGCGTTTTGGGCTGCTGTGGCTATCCAGCAGGCTGCCGCATACACTTTTTGGGCTAAGGCGGCGCCTAGGCTTGTGCGCATAAACATGCCTAGGGCGGTTATGACCTGCATGGCGCTGCTTAAAACGCGGGTTTGCTCGGCGTTCAGCAAGCCGAACTGGTGGGCTATGTGGGTTATGGCTGTTCCAGTGGCGCCCAGTCCAGCGACAGCCGCGCCTAGGCTTCGAATACGCACCGTCAAGGTTTCGGCGTCTGTTTGGATTCTTGCGAACTCGTGGCTGGCGCGGTTTATGGCGCGCACTGTTATGGCTATTTCACGGAAGCTCATGGCAGTCCAGCCTCCGTCTTGGATTTTTCTAAAGCTTCTAAGATGGCGTTTTCAAGCGTGGGCAAGTGTTCCTCGACGGCTGGGCGAAGGAAGGGTTTGGCTTGCATGTGGCGTGTTCCAAACTCGACATAAATTGCGTATTCGGCTGAAGCTCCCACCTTGACAGTCCAGCCGCTTGTTTTTGTGTATATGCTGTTTCGCAACAGTCCAGTTCTAACGGGCGCCAGAGCCCTTGCGTGTTCACGGACTTCCATAGCCCACCTCTCCAGATGCTCTTGAATGTTGCGTTGTGCAGCATCGTCTAAACGTTGCAGTGCTTGTTGAAGGTTTTCGGCGCCCTCTACAGTTATGGTTATTTCAACCGCCATCGGTTTTCGCGCTCCATTTTGGCTTTTTCATCTTCAGCCATTCGATCCAACTCGTTTAGGATTGCGATGAATTGCTGGATTGTTTTGGCTGGCTGGCGGGCAAGCTGCCTTGGCGTCCACCCGAACTCTCTGCAGAGGCGGAACTCTGTGAGGGCTGCACATGGCTTTTGGCGTCGAATTGCCCGTATAAAAAAGCCGTTTCTTCTTGGCTGAGACTGTTTAGGCGGTTTACGATCTGGCTGAACAACTCGCCCAAGGCTATGGGCACGCCGTTCGCGGGGTCTTCGCTCAAAAGCTTTTCAAGGGTTATAGGCTTGTGGGGCGGCTGCTCCTTTAGGCTTGCCATTATGGTTTCCGCCTGAATAGCCACGTAGTCGGCTGCAACCACCTGTCCCGTCAGCGGATGGTACTTGGTGTATTTTTGGATGATGCGGCTTCGCTTCGCCCAAGTCAACTCTTGAAAGACATATTTGCCAGCATACTCTTTGCCGTATTCCTCGCCTACGATTATGGTTTCGGTGCGCATTAGGCTATCACCACGTCTCGGGCTATGAAACGGGCTTTTAGGCTGACGAGGTCTTCGATGCGCACTGGTGTTTGCACGTTTTCCCATTTACAATACTTGAAAAGCGCATAGTTGGAGCCGCCTAAGCCAAATTTTAGACTGAACTCCGTGTCGCCCATCACATCTTCAAACTCGCCCTTGTCCTCGAACTCGAAGGTTAATTCGCCGCTTAACTCGCGGTGGCGAGCTGGCAAATACTTCGCCACGTGAGCGTTTGCGCTGCGGATGACTGGCACAGGCTTCAAGTTGTTTTCAATGGTGAACTTCC
>JAWAZC010000027.1:0-11919 GCA_038817995.1 Bathyarchaeia archaeon
ATCTCGTGAACTTGCTTGTCAGCTACAAATGCCGTGAAATTGAAAAGCGAAGGCAAGCTGCTTGGAAGACGCTTTTCAATGGGGCCGAAACGGGTCGGCGTCAGATTTGTCTGCGACCAGTCTAGAAACTTCACCTGCACCATGTAATAGGCGCAATAGCCCAGATGGTTTGCAACGCCCAAATATAAGGTGTAGTTTTGGTTGCATGTAATGTTAAAGGGGTAGCTTTCAGCCTTGTGGTCAGCGTCTAAAATCCAAAGTTCCGTGAAAAACTCTGTTCGTGGATATATAAGAACCCTGCTTAAAAATGGAGATGCTACAAGAAGAGCAGAAACGCCCACAACAGTCCAATACAAAAGCCAATACTCAGCAATTTTCAAGTTAAAAACTCTCCCCTTTTTCTAAGGCACTTCACGCTTCTTAAGGAAGAACCAAGCTACGTAACCGACGGCCAAAATTGCCATAGAACCAACAGCAGAGCCCACATAATTTATTAGAAAATCCATGCTGCTTGCTTGTTCTGCTTCTAGTTTTAGGCGGTTCGCTTGGCTAACAATTCCATCAAGCCTTTGACTGCAGTTTAAGGCATATCCAATTGCCGAGTCAAAATCTCCGATATTGTAGGCGAGTTTAGCCTTAGCCAAAAACCAGCCAGCCTCATTTAAAACCATTAGCAAACCGCTTACGTTAGCGCCAGCCCTTTCAGCCTCATAAACTGCCCCATAACAGTCTAAAAGCCTGCTTTCAGCAGATTGGATGGCCGATTCAGCGTCTGATAGGCTTAGGCAAAAACTTAGCCGGACATATAAGGGGGCAAACATGAGAAGCACGCAAAAAACGGTTACTAAGGCTCTATTTTTTGACAAATCCTTCACCGTTAAACTAGTTTATACGGAGCAGAGTTCCTCCAAAATTTTTCTTTTGGCGTTCACCGTTTCCAGTTGACGCGTTAAATGCTCGTTCCGCCTAGAATATTCGCGGTAATGTTGCAAAAACTTTTTACCCTTTTCGGTGAGCACGTAATGGCGTTTGTCACTATCAAATTTCAGAAGACAAGCATTTAGGATTTCAGTTAAATACCTGGTTAAAACAGCATAGCTTAAATTTGCCCCATACATTATTTGAGTCTTCTTTGCACTGCCGTTCCCCTTAACGACCGAGAGAATATCAGCTATTATGTCCAATCTGCTTCTGTAGCTGCCCAAAACAATCACCGTTTAACGTGTCAAACAACAAAAATATGTAAGCCAAACGGGGAGAGAAATGAAAAACAAAATTCAGCTTTTTAAACTATGTGGAGCCAGCCTCTTCCGCCCTTTTTCGGCTGCTGCCCTTTATGTTTGTCCTCAACGTATCGTTGAGCCCTTTTGTCACGCTTCGAACATTGCCGACTTAAAACAAATGTTCTTATGAATTTTCCCCATCCGCCCACCGTGGGATCAGGAGAATAAATAAGCCCTTGGGAAGCCCAAAAATCTTTTATTTCCGAAAATGTCGGCGTTTTAGCGTCTCGGCTTGCAAAAATGACGAAGCCCCTATTCATAAGGAGCAGTGGGTAGTCACGGACAGCAATACCTTCAGCCCTAAGCCTGTCGTCAAAGCGTTCCCTCCACATTAGTTTCCATTCTTCCTTGAGTTTACGAAGAAACTCGTCGCGGGCCTCTCTACCTTTAACAGTTAACACTGCACATGTCCCTCCCACCGGAGCGGACTCGAAAACTAACAGCCTTTTTAGTCCTCAATGTCTAAACGCTTCTTCCTCCCCAATGTCCGTATAAGGTGACAAGCTCCTTAATAAATCCCCATGAATGAAAAATCTAGGATAATTGTCTAGACAAAAACTCTATTTTTCTACAAAAAAGTTGAACCAGAAATAGACAAAAGATTCTAAACTCTTATTAAATGCTATACATTATTTGGAAATATGCTGACAGTTGCAGACATCCTCGCGCTCATTGAAGAGCAAAAAACAAAAAACCTTAAACAGCTAGCCAGAGAAACAGAGATCCCGAAAGAGCAGCTCCACATAATCCTGAAAGACTTAAGCCAATACAACCTTATAGAATACGACGTCAAAACAGGAAATGTAAAAATAGCGAAATGGTTGCAGAATTTAAATCAAAAAATTGAAAAGGGCACACCTCCAATAGGAGAAATAATTTTGCCCAAGTATGGAGAAATTAAACTACAAGACATAGTCATCGGAAATTATACATCCAGAGACTTGGAATTAAGGGTCCGGTTAAAAGCTAGACAAAAAGAGATAGCTATATGTGAATTAACTTAATAGCTCTTTAGGGTTGAAGAGCATATTTAACATCTTTAAGTTTTTCTAAAAGAAGTTTACCCTTTTCTGTTATGCAATAAACAATGGACCCATCGTCATTACAGACTTTCCTGATTAAGTCCCGTTTTAAGGCAACATTAAGATATCTATTAAGAGTTGAATAGCTTAAATTAGCTTTATACATCAGATGGGTCATTTTCGCCCCTTTTAAAGACAGAGTTAGAATATCTGTTAAAATTTGAATTTCCCCCCTTCGACGACGGACCATGATGCTTCAAACCCGCAAAGAGTAAAGCAATTTAACACCATTTTAACTATTAAAACTTGCTCTAAAAAGCTGTAAACATTCCGAGCCTATGTTACGTTTTGAAACAAACATGGACGCCTACACAATTGCACCATATACTGATTTTGGGTCTTTTGCCGAGCGTACCAGAAATAGGCAAGGACTTGGCCAAAGTTGTTAAGTGGTTCAGCGGCTTCCAAACAATAATCGGTATAATCGCCATAATCCTTGGAATACTCGTCTAAGCATTCCATCTCTTACTTTTGCATGTTCCGATTCTGAATGCTAGATAAACAATTTTAATGAGTTTGTAGTTTTGTCCTTTTGGGGTGACTTGAAAGTGGTAAGGAAAGTGGTCATTGAGGCTATTTTGGTCCCTGAATCAGCAGATAAACATCCCAGAGAAATTGAGAGGGAAATATTGAGAGAAATCTGCGGGGCTTTAGTTATTCCTTGGTGCGATAAAATCGAAAAGGTAGTTGTTGTTGAGGGACAATAGTACTGAAGATTAATATTGGACGTTCATAACTCATTAAATATTGACCGCTGTATCTAAACTTGGGAAGATCAATAATTTTCCAAGCCAAGCATAGCCAAGTAATCACGATAAGCAGCCAAAGCAATGTTCTTAGAACCTTCAGCCCCAGCAGACGCCACCAAGAAACTCCCAACCCACTCAGCCAAACGCTTCAAAGCCCCAACCTTACGCACAACAGTAGAAACCCTCAAAGCCCTCCTACCCAAAAGATAACTCACAAAAACTACCCAAGGTTCAGTTGAAGTGCGGGGGGTGGGATTTGAACCCACGAACCCCTACGGGACAAGGTCCTAAGCCTTGCGCCTTTGACCTGGCTTGGCGACCCCCGCTGCAGCAGGAAGCTACATAACCATCTTGCAATGAGTAAGCTCAGGATAATAAAGGTTATTTGTTCCCGTTCAATGTTGCGAAATCCTTTAAAAAGCTCTTCGCCTATATGTGTTGTTGTGCGTTCAAACATGCCTCGGTAGCTCAGCCTGGTGGAGCACCGCCTTGGTAAGGCGGTGGTCGCGGGTTCAAATCCCGCCCGAGGCTCTATCCAGGTAACTGTAATTATTATATTTTATAGCATAAATCAATAGTTTTTTCTGAAAAATTTTTAAAAAATTTTACAAAAAATTTATAATTGGATTGCTATTCTACTATGGCAAATAAGCCGTGAAGAATATGTCCACTCAAAAAATCTCACCAGCAGTTAAAAGCAAACTAATGGGTATGCCAAAACCACTAGAGCAGCTCTCTGAAAAAGAGATCGAGAGAAAAAAGTGCATAAGCAAGGTAATGACTCATACGCTGAACTATTTAACATGCGAGTTCGTTAAAAACGGGTTTGAGTGGCTTTTGCCTGTGATATTTTCCAAAGCAACAGACCCTTTATGGCCAGACCCGGGTGCATCCCTTGAAAAACGCATCGAAGTGGAGATTTATGGCGAAACTGTAAGAACAACTTTAAGCATGATAATTCACAAGATGGTTGCTTGTTCATTAGCTTACCCCAAACTGTTCGTATTATCTCCAAATGTGAGAATAGAAAAGAGCGAAAGGGCAAATAGCGGGATTCACGCTTATGAATTCACACAGCTTGATTTTGAGGTTAGAGACGCTACCTCCGAGGACATAAGAAGGTTTGTCGAGAAAATATTTTGCGGATTATTGGTAAGTTTAAAGAAGAACCTTCGCAACGAATTAGATTACCTTGGAAGATACAACGATTTGAATGTTCCTAGCACACCCTTCAAGGTTTACGATAGAGAGGAGCTCGAGTATAGATATGGAAAAAATTGGGAAACCAAAGTTATATTTGAAACTCAAGACCCAATATGGATAGTGAATATTCCACGAGAATTCTACGATTTCGAAGATTTCGATGAGGGAAAATGGGACAACTATGATCTGATTCTTCCAAAATACGGCGAGGTTTTGTCCGGTTCAAGAAGAGAATGGGAATACCAAAAAATCGTCAGAAAAATGGAGCGAGACGGCGTTAATAAAGATAACTTTAAAGTGTTATTGTCGTTAGCAAAAGAAGGAAAAATCCGTCCTTCAGCAGGTGCGGGAGTAGGCATAGAGAGACTCGTCAGCTGGATAGTGGGAGCAAAACACATTGGGGAAACTCAACCATTTCCTAAAATTCCAGGATTAGTTTATGATTTGTAAGGTGTAACGATGGCAAAAGGTAAACACTGAAAACTGTTTGCTCTTGGGGAAGGATAAACTAGCTGTTCGAATAAGCAACCGCAAGCCCGATAACTAAATGAAGCCGCTCAAACACAACATTTATTTGACGTGTTGGTGTCCCAAATACAATCTCCAACAAATGTAAGCTCATCGAAAGAGCCAAAATGCTTCAATGAAACGTTAGATAATTTGTTTTTCGCCGATTATTTCGAGAAAGAATTCTTTTACGGGTTTTGTGAATGTCTCCTTTACTCTTTTGAATAGTTCTTCGCCGCTTTTCGTTAAAGTGTAATGTTTTATTTTCCTTTTGCCTTTGATCATCCAGTGGCTGTTTGCGAAACCTTCCCTTTCAAGCCTATGCAAGAAAGGGTAGACTATGCTGGGCTTCAGTTTTTTCCCAGTCAGCCTCTTAAACTCTTTTATCAGCTCGTACCCATGCCTAGGCTTATGAAGTAGGAGCCACAAGATTATCGGCTTTTCAAGTCCTCGCAGGAAGCTGTCGCCTATTTTGACCATAAGCCTCAAAGGGAGTGGTTTAAAATGTGATATATCAAATTTTCCGTTAAATTGAAGCCTTATATCTGTGTTGTTAAAATTAGAATCGTTCGGTTTACATTGGCACGTAGCCGGCGCGTTCATGACGGAACTGGAGAAAGACCTCGTGAGAGCCATGGTTCGAGGCTTTAGCAGAGTCTTAATTCTGTGGCTTTTGAGCAGAACCCCCATGTCCGGATATAACATCTCGAGAGAGTTGAGAAGGTTAACCGGATGGAGCTTTCACCCGGGAACGGTTTACCCACTGCTCTACGAACTTGAGGAAAACGGCCTTATAAAAGGGAGGTGGACGAGAAGGGGGAGGCGCCGCATAAAATATTACACGACGACAGAGGATGGCGTTAAACTTTTAAGTCGTGTTAAAGAACTCCTCGAAACTCCACTAAAAGGGGTTCTGAGGGACCTGCTTTCGCAACCATCATAATGGGGAGAACATGCATTTTTACGGTTTCATTCAGAAAAGTGTATATTTGAGTACTAACCAAACTTGTGAATCTAACGGAGAAAAGTCCCTTGAAAAAGGTTATTGAAATTAGATGGCACGGCCGAGGCGGCCAAGGAGCATGGACAGCTAGTGAATTGCTTGCTAGGGCCGCCGTATATGAAGGCAAGTATATCCAATCTTTTCCAGAGTTTGG
The DNA here is from genome assembly GCA_038817995.1 of Bathyarchaeia archaeon. GTDB lineage: Archaea > Thermoproteota > Bathyarchaeia > Bathyarchaeales > Bathycorpusculaceae > DRVP01. The sequence continues at coordinate 5,982 of JAWAZC010000027.1, forward strand.
CCCGGAACGAATGGGGGCGCCCGTAACAGCTTTTACAAGAATAAGCACTGAACCCATAAAAATCCACTGTGCCGTTTACAATCCAGACGTGGTTATTGTTTTAGATCCAACATTAATGAAAAGTGTACCAGTAATTGAGGGTTTGGGTGAAAACGGAAAACTCGTAATAAATATGAAAGATAATCCAGCTGAAGTTAAACGGGCGCTTGGCAACGACAAGATTGAGGTTTGGACTGTCCCAGCCACGGATATAGCCATAAAAGTTTTAGGAGCACCCATAACAAGCACGGCCATGCTAGGGGCGGCAGCCCGCGCCACCAACATTGTCAGCCTAGAAAGTGTCAAAAAAGTTGTTAGAGAACGTTTCAGAGCCGACATAGCTGAGAAAAACGTTGCGGTTATAGAACAAGCCTACCAGGAGGCGCGTTCAGCATGACTCTTCAAGAAAAAGAGAAAAGTTGGAAGGAAATTTCCATAGCTGCGGTTTGCTGGAAATCAAACATAGAATTTCCAACCGGTGACTGGAAAACCTTTAAGCCTGTTAGAGACCCTGCGAAATGCACCCGCTGTTTGTTGTGCGCTATTTTCTGTCCGGACGGGGCTATACACTGGAAAGCTGACAAAAACGACATTGAATTTGACTATAACCATTGTAAGGGCTGTGGAATCTGCGCCAACGAATGCCCGGTGAAAGCGATAGAAATGAAACGCGATTGATAGGAGAGTGTTTTTGATGAAAAGTGTTATTGAACAAAAGGTTTTGGCTTTAAACGGCAACGAGGCTGTGGCTTACGCTGTTAAACAGTGCGACGTGGACGTGGTGGCTGCCTATCCCATAACCCCGCAAACAATCATTGTTGAAAGGTTCAGCGAATATGTGGCTAATGGCGAAGTTGAAACAGCCTTCGTCTGCACGGAATCCGAACACAGCGCCCTAACCGCCTGCCTAGCCGCCTCCCTAACAGGAGCAAGAACTTTCACGGCAACAGCCTCGGCAGGTTTAGCCCTCATGCATGAGATGCTCTTTGTAACTTCCGGATGCCGTGCGCCTGTGGTTATGGCTATTGCGAACCGAGCCTTGTCGGCACCTTTAAACATTCACGGCGACCAGTCCGACAGCATGGCGCAAAGGGACAGCGGCTGGATACAGATTTACGTTGAAAACGCGCAGGAAGCCTACGATTCAATTATTCAGGCTTTTAGGATAGCGGAGCACCCTGAAGTTATGCTGCCAGTCATGGTTTGCCTCGACGGCTTCCAGTTAAGCCACTCTGTGGAAAACGTGAATGCTCTTCCGGACAACGTTGTCAAAAAGTTTGTCGGCGTCCGCCAGTTTCCAAAAGTTTTAACTCATGAGGGTAAGCTTGCACCTTTAAGGCTTGACCCAGAGAACCCAATGACCATTGGGCCTATAGCTTTTCCAAACTACTACTTCGAGTTTAAACGCCAACAGGAGGAAGCCATGAGAAAAGCGCTTGAAGTCATTAGGCAGGTGCACGACGAGTACGCCAAAATAAGTGGTAGAAGCTACGGCGACGGACTGTTGGACGCTTACTACCTTGAGGACGCGGAAATAGCCACAGTTTGTCTGGGCTCAACAGCCGGCACGGTCAAGGCTGTTGTGGACGAGTTGCGAGCTGAAGGTGTCAAAGCCGGACTGTTGAGGATACGCGCCTTCAGACCGCTACCGGTTGAGGGCATCAGAAAAGCTTTGGAAAACGTGAAAGCAGTAGCCGTCATGGACAAAAGCATGAGTTTCGGAGGACACGGCGGCGCCGTCTTCCATGAAGTTCGCCACGCGTTATACGATTCCGACAAACGTCCACTTGTTGTCAACTACATTTACGGGCTTGGCGGAAGGGACACAAACCTTGCGCAAATACACGCCATTTACAAAGACCTTCAAGAAATCGTCCATAAAAAGCGTGTTGAAGTCCCGATAAAGTATGTTGGTTTGAGAGAGTGAAAGGAGGTTGATGCAAATGCAAGGTGAAGAATGGAAGTTCACCGCGAAAGAAATCGCTGAAAAACCAGACCTATTCATGTCTGGACATAGAGCTTGTGCAGGCTGCGCACCAGCAACAGTCATGAGGCTTATATTGAAAGCTGTTAGAGGCCCAACCATAGTGACCGTGGCAACCGGATGCATGGAAGTTGTTTCAACCACATATCCCTACACTTCATGGAATGTACCATGGCTTCACACAGCCTTCGAAAACGCCGCCGCCAACGCCGCTGGCATAGAAACAGCCATCAAAGTGCTGCGGAAAAAGGGCAGAATAAAAAACCAGCACGTGGACGTTATCGCTATAGCTGGAGACGGAGGCACCTACGACATAGGCATCCAAGCCCTATCCGGCGCCGTCGAAAGAGGGCATGATTTCCTGTTTGTGCTTTACGACAACGAAGCTTACATGAACACTGGAATACAACGAAGTGGAGGCACACCCTTAGGCGCAGCCACAACCACCTCGCCGGCCGGCGAAGTCATACCCGGAAAACTTGAACCCAAAAAGCCCATAGCCGAAATAATGGTTGCTCATGAAATCCCATACGTGGCTACAGCGTCGCCTTATTATTGGCGGGATCTAATAATAAAGGTGCGGAAAGGCCTAGAAGTGGAAGGCCCAGCGTTTATACATATTTTTGCGCCTTGCCCCCGCGGCTGGAGAAGTGATCCTGCAAAATCTATAGAGCTTTCCCGTTTAGCCGTGGAAACATGCGTTTTCCCATTGTGGGAATGCATGAACGGTGAATACCAGCTTTCAGCGCCAAGCAAACTCATAGCCATGTCGCCGCAAAAGAAGAAGCCAGTAAAGGAATACTTGGCGGTGCAAGGGCGTTTCAGACACTTGTTTACACCAAAATACGAGAAATTGATAGACGAGATTCAGCGAATAACAGACTTAAAATGGCAGAAACTTCTCAAAAAATGCGGCATAGCTCAGCCTTAAAGTTCTAACCCCATGCCCATTGTTATTGCTGTAGCATGTTTAACGCAGTCGGCTTAGTGACTACTCCAACATAACCGCGTTTAAACCGCGTTTCTAAGGAATTTTTCTATCTCGTTTTCAGCATTATCCGCCCTAATAAATATGGGCACATTCTCTATGCCTGTAGCTATATAGCTGGACAAGAGCCACTCGCCCGGCGCAAATTCAAGCGTCTTTTCCAGTATGCCCTTGTCTATCATAAAGGTGTCGCTTATTAACGCGCGGTCGTATGGGCGGGGCAGCGTCCCTACAAAATACGTGTGAAGCTGCTGAAGCGCGTTTGTGTTTAAGTAAGCGATGCGTTGGGTGGCTATGCACACACCCAAACCGTATTTACGGCCCTGCCTAAGTAGCGTTTCCACTTGTTTGCTGCATTTCTTGTCTATGCCAGCCGCACCTGAAAGCTCGGGGATAAATTCTTGAGCTTCATCGAAGACTAGGAGGATATAAGGCTTAACTTGGAACATGCGTTTTCTCCGAATAAGGAGGTCGCTGGTTAACGTTATGACTAGCTCCTTTATTGTTGTTGGATCCGATATGGAAATGCAAACAAGCCTTGTTTCGCCTTCAAGCAACTCCCTTATTTTTTCGGCTGTAAGCCCGCCGGTCTCCTTTTTTATTTCTTCTTGGCGTTTTCTTATCTGGTCAAGGATTGTCGTTCTTGTTGTTGCCCAACCATACAGGCCGCTTTTGTCGTGGACTTTGAATTCCTCCATAGTGGCTGTGCACACGGCGTCTATATATTTGATAAAGTCTTCGCTTACCTCTTGGTTTTCGCTGAGACCATGCGCCTCCATATAGTCCAATACGGCGTCGTGAATTCTATCGATGGCGTTTAAGTAGTGGGGTTTGTCGGTTATGCCTTTCCTCTGGTCGTTCAGTTCTTCTAAGAACTGAGCGTATGTTGGGATTTTCTGTTTGGGTCTCGTGTAAAAGCCGAGTTTATCTTGTTCCATTATGCGTTTTAATCCAAACTTTATCCGTTCGTCAGTTTCATATTCCCTAGGTTTGACGACGGAGTTAAAGAACTGTTCCAGGGAGTCTATTCGATGTTCAAGTATAACCTTTGATGGGATTTTCTCGTCTGCCAACAAGTCGAGCAGCAAAAACACGTATTCGCAGCTTATATCAAAAACAACCACTTTAATATCATCTGCGTGGAGCAAAATGCGCCTCAGAATGTTAGACATTAGGTTGCTTTTGCCTCCGCCTGTGAAGGCGAAAACGCCGAAGTGGTAGCGCACAAGCTTCTCGAAATCCACGTATATGGGAATAACCGTATTGCTTGTCTGAAACATTTTCACTACGCCAAGTCTCGGGTCAAGCCGCGCGTCTTCCACGGTTTTTGTTGGATCTACGCCAAGCTTTTCGGTTATTTTCTGGTTATACATCCGGTTTATCATTTCACTGTTTAGAATGTAAACGGGACTGCCGACCACTGGATAAGAAAAGCCTTTCACAAATTTGTAGTCGCAGTTTTTACCAATAACCAAATCATAGTTTATGGGCACTGCATCTATTTGAATCATCATTGTGGAGCGGTCGTCTGTCAGCCAATCCGCTTCAGACTGCTCGATGATCTCGAACTGCATGGGATAATAGCCATGATCCGACAAGCCTCTAAGCCCGAAATGTTCGGGCCAAACTCGGCTTATTTCCATAAGCGTGTAGCGTTCCTCGCCTAGAAGCGCCTGCTTAAAGTTTTTCACGGCGAGGAGCATGCCTTCCTCCAGCAAGCCCATTAAGTCTTTTTGATACTCCACTTTTATTCGGCAGCTGTAGCGGGCGCTTGTTCCCGCCAACTTGGATTCTTCTGCCCCGCCGAAAAATCGAGGCACAACGGCTGCAAGCCTAGCTCGGAACCGACCGTCGAAGTCTGTGAAGCACAGGCGGTTAAATTTGTTCTCTTCTTGCAGCTTCAATGGTTGCTCGCCTCTCTCTAAACGTGCTCATATAGAATATGAACCTTCTCAATTTATGGTTATTGAGAATCCACTCGGCGGTTGTGTCCACAACCCGCTTGAATTGAGTGTAATTCCACTTTGCAATTTTGTCCGCAATAAACAAGGGCGTGTTATGTCCAAAAGCTTCTGGAATGTTGGAAGGTGCCATGGCCACCAAAACGCTCATGGTTAAGTTTTGCAGCGGATTCGGCACGTTTTTGTTCACAAAGAGAATTACCTCCACGGGCTCTTTTGTACCATCGCTAAGTTCGTTCCAAAACTCCACAGTGGTTTCAGGTTTATAGTCGTACTCTGGATAGACGAGGCGGTCTACAAGAAGAACGTTGCTCCGTAGCATTGGATCCGTTTTGGCTTGACTCAGCTGCACGTAGGTTTTAAGGAAAACCTTCTCCAAGCCTATCTTGTTTTTTATGGCGCCTGAAACGTAGCCCTTCCGGTTCTGCTTGTCCAAAACCATGGTCCTAAAGGCGGAATCATATTCTATGAGGCTCCATGGCGGTGTGATTTTGTCCGCGTTTAATATGCTTGCAGACTGAAGGATCATGCGGTCTGTGTTCGGCAGCTTTTCCAGCTCCTCTTGGGAAACGTCCGCTGCTAACAAGTCGTTGTTGCACATTATTGGGATAAGCTGCCGCTTAAAGTCTCTGGCAGCAGTGTCCTTCGTGACGCCTATTAGGAGGATTCGCCTATTCCAGCATTCCTCCATTAACATGTGCAGAGTGAAAAGCGTAAGAAAGGCTATGTCGAGGGTTGTAAGCCAATGCTCCTTTCCGCCTTTAACAATTTTCATGGGATTGCCGGTTTCGGGGTTTTCTGCGAAAAAGAACTTGTCACCTATGCTTGTGACCAGCTTTTTGATGCGCTTCCAAGTCCTAACATACTTCTGGTTTAGGGTGTAGATTTCGCCTTTATCGGTTAATATTCCTTTTTCCGCAAGGTTTTTTAGGGCTCTTTCTACCCTTCTAGCCCTCTTCTCATCCC
>JAWAZC010000028.1:0-11527 GCA_038817995.1 Bathyarchaeia archaeon
GTCGCTCCACCCGAGCGGGGCTTGGGTGAGGCGTGGTCAAGTTGGCTGCGTCGAACCCAAGCTCCGTGAGGGGGGAGAAGTCGTAACAAGGTGGCCGTAGGGGAACCTGCGGCCGGATCACCTCCTAAGCTATGAGGCCGAAAAAGCCGACTGGAGGAGAATGGCGACGGAGACCACATGGCCAAGCCCTTAGACTACCTTCAGATCTTAAATTTTTGGCTATCCTCGAACAATTCGTCCCCTGACGTAGGGGATAAGTTCTCTCAAAGCTTCTGGGTTAGCGGTTAAAACTTTTTCCCGCTTTTCCTTGGGCGTTTTTTCCGCCAAAGCCCTCAAAATCTTCTGCATGAGGGGTTTTCCCTCCTCTTCTCCCGGCGTTAAGACAGCGTAAATGTTCGTTTTAGCCTTCACGGCTTCGACAGCTCCACCTATGAATGTTGGCTCCCCTGTTTCTTGGTTGAAAATCACTCCAATAGCCATTCTTAAAGGCGTATTCCTCAACCAGTTTCTGCTTCCACGAATCATGAAGGCGCCTCTAGGAACATATTCGCCTGAAAGCCCAGTCTTGCTAAGTTGGTCTGGCTTAACCCAGTAAACGTCTAATGATGCGAACCCTTCCCGCCAGCCTCTAGAGTGGGCTGCTGCAAACTCTGCAGCTTCGCGAAGGCACTGTTCACTTGGAGTTTTACCCCCCGTCTTAACAACAACAAAGGGGGCGCCTGCAATGTCTGCATGGAAAACTATGTCTTCGGGAGCCGTGTACCTTTTTATCAACGTCTCGTTGCTTGCAGCGTCTTTGCCAGCCACCACTAGAAAGCCATCAGACGTCGTGAACCACTTGAATTTTTCAAACCAATGCTTCTGTCTTATCTTGCGTTTTGCAAGTTCCTCCTCAACCTTTAAGTGCGTCATCAGCGCCGCCTTTTCAGCCTCTTTAAGCTTGGCTTCCGCCTCCATAAGCTTCCTTCTCGTTTCCTCTAGAGCTTCCTTGATGCCCTCAACTTTACGCCTTGCAACCTTAGCCCTCTCATAATACTCGGCGGCGTTAGCGAACAAATCTTTTCGCATGTCCATGCCAAAAGGTACACCATCAACACAAACATTTAAAATAAGCCTTTGCCCGTCGAGAGACTCAAAAAACGTGAATGGCTTCAAGCCCGCCTTTTTTTTAGCCACAATCTTGGAAATCACAGCATCCCATTCAGCTCCAAGCTTTTTCTCTTCCCAAAGCACATTCAGCAACATTTGAAGTTCTCCAGAATAGGCATACATTAGGTCGCCGATGCGTCTACATTTTTCGGCTTTTTGCTCTGCTTCTTGTAAAGCTTTTTCTTGATCGACTATGACTCTTCTGAGGCGTTCAATTTCCAGCTTTAAGGCTTCTTCCTCTTTTTTGGCCTCTATTTTCTCCAAAGTCTTGATTTTTATGTAAAACTCGTCTAGGGCTTCATTGAAGCTTTTGTAAAACTGGTGTTTCAGTCCTTCGTAACGTTTAAGCCTTAAAGGTGTAACGTCCAAAAACTCATTTTTTTCACCTAAAACTATACATGGTTCAAGGGTTCCCTCCAAGACTTGATGGGTTATCCTTTCAAGGCATTTATAAATTTCCTCCACTTGAGAAGCTGTCAGAGCAGCACATGGTGTTGTTTTGTTTATGCCAAGTCTCAGAAGGATTTCTTCGGAGTACACGCCGCCCACGCCTAGAAAGCGGGCCAAAGCCCTAACAACTTCTGTTTTTTCAAAGGTTTTCAAGCCATCCATGAAGGTTTGAAAATCCAGTTCTAAGGGGTTTTGCCCGCTTGGAGGCGGAAATATGAAGGTTTCTCCGCGAAGAATTTTTCGGTCTCGCATTCGTTTATACCGTAGTGCGTGTAAAATACGGTTTCCACTATTCAACAGGATTATGTTTCCTTCCCCAAAAAGTTCGACAATAAGCTTAAACTCACCGGACTTTCCTGCAAAAGTAAATATGGCTATCCGTTCAAATCTGTGCTGATCAATGCTTATGAGGGTGCTATTTCGTATATATTTTCTTAAAGCCATACAGAAAGCGGGTGGGACAAGTGGTTTTTCCAAAGAATAAGAGGTTAAGTTTAAGCGTTTACCTGCCTCTAAAACAAGCCTAAAAACGTTCTCACCCCGCTGCAGTTTAAGAAGCAACGTTGCCCCGTCCAGCTGATAAATGTTGCTCACTCTAGCATTTAAGATGGACTCTTTCAGCTCGCGGATCACTGCTGCCAAGTCAAAACTGCTGAATTCCGACTTCCTCAAGTTTACCACTTCGAAGCTGATGATAATTGATAAAGCCTACTTGTGTATAAATAGTCAACCTTAAATCTGATTTGAGTGATTTATAGTGCAGATGTGTGTCATGAAGCCCCTAGAAACCCTATACTGGTTAAGGTTTGCCCTAGGTGTTTTAACAGCCTTGATATGCGTAGGCTATGGCCTAGCCACAAACACTGTGAAAATCGACTCCGACGTACACGTTTTAGGGAGGGGCATTGCTTTTGCGTTCATTGTTTATACGCTGTCTTACATGGTGATTAAACCAAAGTTTATGTGGAAAGTTGATAAGCCGCAAAAAATTCTCACAACTGGTATAGGCATTTACATATTGTCTTGGCTTGTTTTTTGGGTTTTATTGTATACCATACTAATTGGAGGCGTCTAGTTTATTCAAGGAAATCCTCAATTGTGGATTGCTGTTTTTTCTTCAATAGGTTCTCTGCCTTCCTCCTTTTCTTGGGATGGGTTTGCAAGTTGGGTTTCGTTGATAGTTAGCTTGCTTGCAATTCTCATGAAGTCTGCCCATGCTGCGAAGAAGCCGCGGTCAAATTCGCCGTGAAGCCTATTCCTAACGTGATCTAGAAATTCTCGCCTGTAAGCATGCAGGGCTGCTTTATCGTTTAAGTTTATTTTTGCGAGAAATGCGTATGAGTCGCTGTTGTTGGACCTTTTGACGAGTAGCATTCCATATAAGGCTCTGAAATAGCCCCTATTCCATTCAGTTTTGTGCATTTTCTGTTTAATTCTTTCCAGTTCACGTTCGGCTTCGGCAAACTGTTTACTTAGAATTAGCTGGAAGAACCGTGTAACCATGGCTGAGGGGACGGGCATTTCAACGCCCACTGGTTTTAGCTTTGTCCTCCTCGGAAACGTCTTCTATTCCATTCTCCGTTATTTTAAAAACTTCTTCTCCTTCGGGTAGGTAGGGACTTGAAACCAGCCGAGCTATGCGGATTGGTCCATGGGCAGCTTTCCGGAGATAGATGCGCGTGTGGCTCGTGTGCCCCACAATGTGGCCGCCCACAGGGCTTATAGCGTCTCCGAAAAACATGTCTGGCTTCGCCATAACTTGGTTGGTTACAACGGCTACAGCGTTGAAGGCTCTTGCTAGGCGTATAAGTTTGTGCATATGTTTATTGAGTTTTTGTTGCCTAATGGCAAGCATTTCACGTCCAAGGTACTCGCTCCTAAAATGGGCTGTCAAAGAGTCAATTACTATAAGTTTAACATTGTTTTCCTTTATCACTTTGTCAGCGTTCTCCAAGAGAAACATCTGGTGGTCTGACGTGTAGGCTTCCGCATAAATAATGTTTTTCACAACGTTTTCCGGGTCGAGTCCAAGATGCCTTGCCATCTGCACTATGCGTTCAGTTCTGAAAGTGTTTTCGGTGTCAATGTATAATGCTGCACCATTGAGGCCTCCTCTTTCTGGTGGGAGCTGCACGTTCACGCACAATTGATGGCATATTTGGCTTTTTCCGCTTCCATACTCCCCGTAAAACTCGGTTATGGTCTGGGTTTCTAGTCCTCCATCCAAAAGCTTATCTAAGGCTTTGCTTCCGGTGGTGAGCCTTAACACGTTTTGCCTCATTCTTAAAAGTTCGTCGGCACGAATGAAGGAAATACCTATGGAAGAGCGAGCTGCATTGATTATGGCTAGAGCTTTTTTCTCGCTTATACCGGCTGGCTCCAACTCGCGAACCGTTGCCATAGCAAGAGATTCAACGGTGTGAAAGCCAAGCTCCCTGAGTTTTTGGGCTGTTGAGGGACCAACTCCTGGGAGATCTTCGAGGGATTCATACCGCTGTTTTGGTAGGCTCTCTTCTTCTGACATAAGTTTCCCATGAGACAGTTAACCCAAGCAGTATTTAAATCAAACGAGAAATGGGGCGTTTGCTTCCATGGAGAGATAAGTTAAAGTGTTTGGAAAATTTTAAACCTTTACGTCTGGCAAAATTCGACAAAACGTCCATTAGGGTGGAACCGTTGAAACCTGAAATCATCGAGAATGTGGCTTTTAACCTCATAAAACAGGCTGTTATATACCTCCCCGAGGACGTGAAACAAGCCTTGAAGAAAGCCTACGAGAACGAAACAAACGAAGCTGGAAAAACCCAGCTTAAGGCTATTTTAGAAAACATAAAACTTGCGGAGAATTACAAGGTGCCCATATGCCAAGATACAGGTACAATAATCTTCTATGTCAAAGCCGGCGCCGAGACGAAGGGTCTTGACAAAGTTGAAGGCGCCTTAGTAAACGCTACAAGGAAAGCCACGAAGGATGTTCCCTTGAGGCCTAACGCTGTGGATCCGTTTACACAGAAAAATAGCGGCGACAACACTGGGCGATTCGTACCTTTCATACACTGGGAAATAGTGCCGGGCGATGCGTTGGAGTTGACTGTTATGACTAAGGGAGGAGGTTCTGAAAACGTCTGCCAGGTCGGCATGCTTGTGCCTGGCGAAGGTATTAATGGACTGAAAAAGTTTGTGATAGAGTCCATCATAAGGGCTGGGGGCCAGCCATGCCCGCCAACAATTGTGGGAGTTGCCGTGGGCGGCGGTGCTGACATCGCCATGAAACTTGCTAAAAAAGCGCTTTTGAGGCCATTAAACGAGCAGAACCCAAACCCGGAGATAGCCGAACTTGAAAGGGAGCTTTACGAGGCGGCGAACATGACGGGTATAGGCCCCATGGGGCTTGGAGGAAAAACAACAGTTTTAGGTGTGCGTGTGGAATACGCCCATAGACATCCAGCATCTTTTCCAGTAGCTGTTGCTTTCAACTGTTGGGCTGCAAGAAGAGCAACCGCAAGAATCCATGCAGATGGTTCCGTTGAATATTTAACTCACAAAGGAATAGTTTGAGGTGAATGGTTAATGGCAGTATACTACTTAAAAACTCCCATATCTGAGGAGGAAGTTCGCAAATTAAAAGTGAACGACGTTCTTTACATAACAGGAACGATAGTGACTGCCAGAGACCAAGCTCACCGGCGAGCCCTAGAATATATAAAAGATGGTAGGCCCCTGCCAATAAGCCTTGAGGGCTTAGCAGTTTACCATTGCGGCCCCGTCGTTAGCAAGGAGAAAGACATATGGGTTGCCGTAGCCGCTGGCCCGACAACTAGCACAAGAATGGACTTGTTCGAAGACGAGTTCATTAAAAACTTTAAGGTTCGCGTTGTGATAGGCAAGGGCGGCATGGGCAAAAGAACGACAGAAGCAATGGCGAAGTATGGGGCCGTTTATGGTGCCTTTACTGGCGGAGCCGCTGTATTGGCGGCGAAAGCCATAAAAAGTGTTAAGGGCGTGGAGTGGCTTGACCTTGGAATGCCGGAAGCTCTCTGGATTTTTGAGGTTGAAAATTTCGGTCCGTTAACGGTGGCAATAGACTCGCACGGCAACAATCTTTTCATAGACGTAGCGAGGAACGTGGAAGAAAACCGGAAAAAGATATACCAGAAGCTTGGCTTGCAGTTTTAACGTATCATTTTCCTAGCAAGATTTTATTCTACATTAAGAACCTAAATTCTGTTTTTTGCGACAGAACCCCTTAATATTAAAGCTTCAAAATACAAAACGGGGAAAATCATGTTCAAAACCTTAAGGGAGAGAATAACTCTTTCCGGCATGGTTGTCCTAGGCATAGGTGTCGTCCTTCTAACACTAACGTTTGTAAGTGCTTATGGATTTCTAACACAAAGCCTTTCAATAGCCGGTTCAGATGACTTTGTGCAAATTTTCGGCGCGGCTTTAGCTCCGCTGATTGCCACGTGCATACGTTTAATGTATCTTGGCGTCATGGGGTGGGTAGGTTCCCTCCTAACCGTTAGGGGCGTAACCATTTTAATCCATGCTCCAAAGGTGGAGGGCCTTGTTCCCATAAAAGCGACAACTACGCAGCCCCAGCCCCAACCGCAGCAAAAGATAATCGCCACGACTAAGAAAACATCCGAACCTAAAAAGGAGCAGAAAGAAGAACTCGAGTTCGTTGTCATTCCTCCAGAGCAGCAAACTCAGAAAGCAGAACAGCAGCCCTAGCAAAGCTGGTTCCAGCAGTTTTCTGGCGGTTGTTTGCGAGCGGATTTCCATGGATTTTTCAATTCGCATAGTAGGTGCAGCGTCAACGGTTCTCTGGATTTTCTTAGTGGCATTTTTCGTTTTGGCGGTTTACTCCGTCAAAGACCTGCATCTAAGCCTTGGAGAGCCCCGGTTAAACTTGACAGCCGATAGGTGTGTTGTAATCTCCGTTCCAATAAACATCGAAAACAAAGGCTACTACAACCTACGTGATTTCAATCTTACAACAAAAGTTACAGACTTGAATGGCACTAAAATCGCTGAAGGCTTCACCCTTCTAACCAACATAGGTAAAGGTTGCGAACTTATTGCATTCCACAACATGTCCTTCAGCATGGACGTGCTATTGGAAAGGGCCGCCTACTATCTGTTCAACGACTCCAGTTTCACAATAAACGCCGTGATCAGCGTTAAACTAGCCGAAATAATTCCAGTTAAGGCCTCGTCAAACTTTACTGTTCCGTGGGGCGCTCCATTTTACAACTTCCGGCTTGGGCGGCTAACCTATGAACCAGCAAACCAAACCCACTTAAAAGTGTTTGTACCCATAAGCTTTGAAAACCACGCTCCAGTCGAAATCAATGGTGAAATAAAATTTTTCATGTATAACGATGAGGGCACGCTTGCCGGTCAAGGCGAATCCTCAATTGCAGCGCCACGAGGAACATTGTATACAGGATTCATTGTGCTTTACGTTCAAGCGTCTAAAATTACTCAGAAAGTTTTCTTCAACGTTTATTTTTCGACGCAGTTCTTCTCTTATGGACCGTTGGTGATCCCATATGGTTGAAGAAGGCAGAATGCGAAATATTGCAAAAAGTATTATCTTTAAAGCGATAAAAGCTTCCTCGAGGAGTTTTATTTTTTACGTGTTGTACCTTTTCGTTTGGAGCTTTTTAGTTACGTTTGAAAGCTATGTTCCAAATTTACGTCAAACCGTTGAAAATTTCGTTACCGTTTACATCATGCTGGAAGTTTTTAGAGATTTTGCGTCCGACACAATTTTCCAGTATTTCTTCGATGTGGCAAAGGCGTTTTTCGTGATTGGATATTTAATTTTAGCCCTCAGCGGTGGAGTGGTCAACCTAACATATACGGGGGTAGCCTTAACAATAGACCTACGTCTTTTTTTGATGGCCGCCATAATGCTAAGTTTGCTTGGGCTTTCAAGATCCATCCTTCAAGCCATAAACTATGCAAACAAAAAGGCTGAGTTGGCTTGACTGTCCAGTCTTAGAGTTCTCTGCTCATTACGTAAGCGTCTTCGCCGTCCGAGTAATAGCCGCTGATGGTTCTCACAACTTTGAAACCCAGTTTCTTGTAAAGGCTTATGGCGGGCATATTGGAAACCCTAACTTCCAAAAAGGCTTGTTTTGCACTATAGAGGCGCATACCGTCGAGGGCTTTAGAAACTAACGCATAACCTATGCCCTTTCGCCTGTGTTCAGGCATTACGGCTATTGAAACAATATGTCCCTTTTTGATGAAACCGCCAAAGCCGAAGTTGGACAAGCCCAACTCAATACGGCACATGATATAGCCCACTATTTCACCGTCCACTTCAGCCACTATGAATGTTTCTGGAAAACGGTTGTACAAGTCCATGAAAAAGTAGTCAGCATAATTTTCTGGCAAGCAAACGCGGTTTATATACATTACACGTTGCAGGTCCTTGAGTGTGAAGTTGCGGAGGGTGAATGTTTGCTGCAAACTTTTCCACCGTGCAGGGCATGTTCGAGGCGTAAGTTAGGTTTGTAGCCAAACTTTAAAGGTTTTCCCATCAAATCATGCTGGACGCTTATTCGCTTGCCTTAACCTCTGGAAGAGTATAGTTTCCAAAAGGTATAGCCCAGACTTTGGCGTTTTCTCCGGCAACTTTGAATGCTTGGTTTAAGGCTTCGTTTACGGTTCTCGCTGTCTTCAACCTAAAAACGTTCATGGCATAGTAGTCCGGCATAGTCGACACTAGGATTATTTGAGCCCTTTGCAAAGCCTTCATTAAGTAGTAGGCTTTATGCCCGCCAAAAACAAAGTTGCGTTTAATCTCCCGCTCAACCGCTTTTAGATCCTTAAACTTAATCATCCACTCATAAAATGTTTGGTTTCCATAGCCCTCTGAGCACTCAGCAACTAAAACAACAACGCCGCCCCGTTTTACAACATCTAAGGCGCTGTCCAGACTTTTGCATGCTTGGAAAAGGTTCATGTCAGATGGATACCCGCCTGGGCTTACTACGACAATGTCTGCCCTTCGATCTACAGGCACACGGTACATTTCATCAACAAGCTTAACCCCCTCGTAGAAGGCTTTTTCCAAGTCACCCGCAAAGGCCTTTACAACCTCGCCTTTTGCGTTGACCACAACGTTTACAATGAAATCCACATTCGCCATTCTTGCGGCTTCAACCATGTCCTCGTGAACCGGATTTCCTTCTAAAACGCCTGTCCTCGCATTTGGATGCAAGAGCATGGCGTGATTAGCCTTAATAGTTTCTTCACCGGCAACTCCTGGCAAGACGCTTTTCCTTCCGCCACCATAACCGGCATAATAATGAAAACAGACGTCTCCGGTCAAAATTTTCACGTCTGCCTCTGCAAAAACTCGGTTAAGGTAAACTTTTGTTCCACTCCTTGTTGTGCCGAGGTAAACCAAGTCTTGGGCTTTACAATCGTGGCTCACAACTTTAACACGTTTCACAACAGTTTCACCTAAAAGCCTAACAGCCTCCTCGCTGGAAACAGCCCTATGAGTGCCGCATCCAAAAATAACGGTTATGTCCTCGTCTTTAACGCCGGCACTGTTTAACTCGTCGAGAATTGGAGGCACCATAACGTGGCTTGGCGCGGGTCTCGTGGCGTCATCAACAACCACTGCAACCTTATTTCCCGATTTTGCAATTTCACAAAGCCTTCTGGTACCTATAGGCTCCCTTAAAGCCCTTTCAACCTCCGCCCTAGCGTCAGAAACACCGGTTTTCTCTTTAGGTTCTATAACGCCCCAAAAATTTCGGGTTGGGACCCTCAAACACGTTTCAGTCCTGCCATATGGAAGCCAAACGTCAACCATTCGGACACCACAGACACTTACGAGACGCTTGGAGCTTCAACTATTTTAAGTCTTTGTCCAAACGAACACAAGCTCTTTAAGGAAACAAACGCCTTAAATATAAACGACGTGGGGCGTCTGTATGGCGATCGAAAAAGTTCCTGGAAAAAATGAGATTCTGTTTGTGTGGTTTAACCGCTATGCTGGAGTAACCATAAAAACTCCCTCGAAAACCCTTGTTGTGGACCCCGTGGATGTTAAGGCTAAAAACTTTCAGAAAGCGGATGCTGTATTAATAACTCATGAACACTATGACCACTTGGATCCGGCGCTTGTAGCGGAGATTCATAGGCTTTCTAATTGCATGGTTATAGCCGATCCAACTTCTGCGAGAAGGCTCCGCAACACTGTTCCGGCAGAAAAGCTTCATGAGGTTCAGCTTGGTGTGGAGGTTAAGGTAGGCGAAGTTTCTGTCAAAGCTGAGAAATGCAATCATCCACCTGCGTCCACACCTGTTTCCTACATAATTACAAGCGAAGATGGAGTCAAGGTTTTCCATACGGCAGATAGCCTTCCATTTCCGGAGATGGCATCCATCGGTGAAAGAGAAAAATTCGATGTGGTTTTCTGCACTGTTGGGATTGCTCCCGGCGCTTCGCCTGAAACAGGCTTTGAAATAGCTAGGCTTACAAAGCCTAAAGTGGCTGTTCCATATCACACGGGCTCCAGCGCTGACTTGAAAAGGTTTGGCGAACTGTTGAGGAAGGAGCTGCCCAAAGCTACTTGTTTGATTCCAGAGATGGGCAAGGTTTACCAAGTTTCTAAAAAGGTGTAAAGCGAATGCTGCAAAGCGATGTGAAAGTTGAAGTCTGCAAGATTCTGAATAGGATCGGCGCGTTACAGTTTGGAACATTTAAGCTTACTAGTGGCAAAATAAGCCCATATTATATAGACCTCCGAGTGGTTCCAAGTTTTCCAGACGCTTTCAAGAGAATATGCGACATTTATACAGACTTCGTGAGGGAGCGAATAGGCGCAGAAAACTTCGAAAGAGTGGCCGGCACACCCATGGCTGGAATGCCCTTCGCCACCATAATCGCCTACAACATGAAAAAACCCTTCATATACATTCGGAAAGGAGTACGCCTCCATGGAAGACAAAGAAGGGTTGAAGGCGTGCTGGCGCCGGGCGATCGTGTTCTGCTTGTGGATGATCTAATTACAACCGGTTTGTCGCTTAGGCGGGCAGCTAGGACTGTGATTGCTGAAGGTGGAGTTGTGAATGACGCGGTGGTTCTTCTCGACAGGGAGGAAGGCGGTGAAGAAAAACTTAGAAAAGCCGGGATTAGGCTTCACTCGATAGTCAAGATCAGTGAGGCAGCCAGCATGCTTTACGAAACAGGGGCAATAAACGAGGAACAGTTTAAAACGATTCTAAAACAGGTTAAAAAGGGATAAAAAGCATAGATGTTAACGAACCTTACTCGTAAAATATTAGTTCTTTCTCCTCTAAAATCTCGTGAAGCTTATTGACAGCGTCATATACGTCCTGTTCCTTTTTCGCTCCTGTGCAGACAAGTTTACCGCTGGCGAAAAGCAGTATAACAACCTTAGGATTGTCCATGCGGTAAATCAGCCCCGGGAACTGTTCAGGCTCATACATGGTTTTTCCAAGAGTGTAGGCTGCTTTCTCCAAGTCTATCATTCCGCCCAAACTGGCGGAAGCCACAATGTTCTGGATTTTCAGTTCAGGCTTGCTAATGATTATGATGCCACCCTTCTTCAGCTCCTTGATGACTTTCATGACAGCTCTTTTGGCTTCCTTCTCAGATTTAGCTCCTGTACAAACCATTTTTCCAGAATTGAATATTAAAGTCGCCGTTTTAGGTCTCTTAAGCCTAAAAACAAGCCCCGGGAACTGTTCTGGGCGATATTCTACACCAGGATAGCTTTTAACCACGGCGTTTAAGTCCACTTTCTGGTTGAGAGTTGCGGAGGCAACAACGTTTTCTATGCTTATTACAGCTTTAACCTTAGGCATGAAACATCACTACATATGAAGTCCTTATATACCCTTTATAAGCCTTAGGTTGAAAGCTCAATGAAAAA
>JAWAZC010000029.1:0-10545 GCA_038817995.1 Bathyarchaeia archaeon
ATTCCAACAGTAACATCATATTAGAAAACAATTTAGTAGACAATGGTTTGGCAATACAGCTAGGAAGCTCCTCAATCCACAACTTTATATTGTGTAACAACGTGACTGGTGCTGGAAGCGGCATCGTAATCCAGGAAAACTGCAACTTCACCATCATATCGGAAAACTACCTAAATGGAAGCTTTTTAGAAACAGCAACCGGCATAGCGATCAGCGCTTCAGAAAATAAGATTTTAAGGAACACAATAACCTCATATGGTGCTGCAGGGATCAGCCTTTCCTACGCCTCAAAAAACCTCATTTATGGAAACGACATCACCCTTAACGGAGCCGTTGGCGTCGACTTGTATGAGTATGCAGATAACAATACAGTGGCTGGAAACACAATAGCTGTGAACGGCTATGGAATCAGAATTTACATGGCATCTAACAACAAAATCTTCAATAACGTCTTTTATAATAATGGCCTCAACATAATGATAGAGACTGGAAGCGGCAATCTTTTTAATGGAGGCTATCCTTGCGGAGGAAACTACTGGTCTGACTATGAAGGTGAAGATAGATATCATGGCGAAAACCAGAATGTTCCAGGAGCAGACGGTATAGGAGACTACGCGTATGTAACCGATAGCACAATTGATGAATACCCGTTGATGGCGCCGTTAAACCTAACCTATGTCGGAACGTGGGACAGCATCGATTATTATATAGGTGTCGCAAGCAACTCCACAGTGACAGACGTCCTCTTTAACCCTGAACTGGGACCCTACTTGAAGTTCAATGTTTCCGGGTTAGATGGAACAACGGGATTTTGCAGAATAACGATTCCAAAGGCAGTTTTATGGACGGAAAACAGCTGGAACATAACGGTTAACGGACAAAAAATTGAAAACTACCTAGAACTCACGGATGAAGAAAACACCTATCTATACTTCACTTACGCCCACAGCGCAAAAACCATAACAATCCAAGGAACAAACATCATATCAGAACACTCCACAAACACAATACTAATTCTCCTACTCATAACAACATTGACAACGATCATAACAAAACAAAGAAAGCCAAAAACACCTTATGATTAAGACAAAATTCCTTTTTTATTTTGAAAAGGTTCTATCAAATCTTGAAGCGTCATCTGGTTGATATTGTAAAATACGTGAAGGTGAATAAACCTGAGAGTGGGATTAAAATGGAGGGAGATTATGGGCGTTTTTGTGCTATTTTTTCGGCTTCTAGCTCTTTCACGCGGGTTTCTATGAATTCTGCGACTTTTTCTTGGCTGTATTGCCGCTCTTCTTCCTGTTTTCTGAGTTGTTCTTTGATTGTGGCTAGGACTTTGTTTACGTCGAAGGGTTTCAGTATGTAGGCGTCGGCGCCTCGGTTTACGGCTTCAATGGCGTTCTGCAGTGTTGGATAGCCCGTTATGATTATTTTACGCATTTTCGGCACGGTGTCCTTCATTTTCGTTAGTAGTTCTATGCCCTCCATGTCTGGCAGCCGAATATCTATGAGGGCAATGTTGTAAACATTTTTCTTTGTCTTTTCAATGGCTTGTTTTGCTGTTTCCGCTTGGTCAACAGTGTAGCCTTCTTCTTCGAGTATCACCGCCAAAACTTTTCTTATGTTTTCGTCGTCGTCAACAATGAGGATTCTAGCATTTTTATCCATATTTTTTCACCTCCTTCTTCTTCTATTTTAGGTTCAAGGGGAAGTGTGACCGTGAAGGTTGCCCCTTTTCCGGGGGCGCTTTCAACGGTTATGGTGCCCCCATGGGCTTCAACAAAACGTTTACAAATGGCTAAGCCTAGGCCCATGCCTTTCGCCTTCGTCGTGAACAGAGGTGTCCAAAGCTTTTTCATAACCTCTTCAGTCATACCTATGCCCGTGTCTGAAACCGTGAACTCAACGCTGTCGCCCTTTTTCACGCTTTTTATTGTTAGGGTTCCACCCTTCGGCATGGCCTCAACAGCGTTCCTAATCAAGTTTACAAAAATCCTCTTCAGCTTCTCGAAGTCAGCTCTTATCTTAGGCTTTTTATCCACAAGCTTCACGACTTCAATGTTGCTTGGAATTTGCACTGCTGCCAGTGCCCCGTTGACAACCTCTTCTGGATTTGTTTCAGTTATGTCAAGTTTAACATCCCTTGAAAAGTCTAGGAGGTCATTCACTATCTTGTTTGAGTAGGCGATGTTCCTCTCAATTAAATCCAACATCTCTATAACTTTTTCATCGCCTAGCTGGCTCAACCGCCTTTTGAGGTAGTACGCAGCACCTGCAATGCTTGTAAGCGGATTACGCAAGTCGTGGCCCACCATGCCAGCCAATTCGCCTATGACGGCCATCCGTTGGGCTTTGAGTAGCTTGTCATGCATCTCCTTTAACTCGCGGGTGCGTTCCTCCACTTTCTGTTCAAGTTGATCTGCGTACTGTTTAAGTTCCTTCTTTGCTTTTGCCAAATTTTCAATTAACATAAGGTTTTCGAGAGTAAGGGCTGCATAAGGCAGGAACAACTCGATTAAGGCTAAGTTTTCCCTTGATGGTGTCACTCCAGCCGTAGGGGCGTCCAGCGTTAATATGCCAACAATTTTTCCTTCCGGCGTACGGAGGGGAGCAGCCAGCAAGCCGCTGGGGTGATGGGAGATTAATATTTTTACAAGGTCTTGAAACTTTGAAGCAAGCTCTTCTAGAAGCTTTTGATCGTCCCATGATAAGTGGTAAAACTCGCCAACCTTGTGCTCTTCAAATTTTGGACTGAAAATCTCCCTCCAGAAAGCCGCAGGCATCACCTTTTTAATTATGTCTACAACTTCTTTTCTTGTAAATCCCACTGAGATTATTCCTTTACGTTCAAGGTTTTCATCTCTCAGCGATATTGTGATTTTTCTCCACCCAAACTTTTGAATGGTTTTCGCAATCGCTCTTAGCCTTTCATGCGCGTCTTCAATTTGCATGATCCTTATCAAACGCCCAAGGTTTTTCGAAAGGAACTCAAGGTTTTCCTGTCTTTTTATGTTGCTTATGGCCGTTGCAACGTGAGAAGCCAATATTTCCAGAAGTTCTTTGTCGTTTTCGCTGAAGGCTGCAAGTTTGCTGCTTTCCACGTTTAATACGCCTAAAACTTTCTTGCCAGCCTTCATGGGCACTGCAAGTTCGGAAAGAATGTTTTCTCCACCTAAAACGTATGCATCATTTTTCCTGATGTCTGGAACATAAATGGTCTTTCCGGTCCTGGCAGCTCTAACAGTGATTCCCTTCTCGCCCGTGAGTGGCAGTTCTAGAGATGACACTTTTGAGTATCCACGTTGGGCGACGAGGCGGAGAAAATCCCCATCCACGACAAAGAGGGAAGCGTACTCGAAACCCAGTGTTTTCTCCAAGGCGTCCAAGGTAATTCTATAAATTTCCCTCAAGTTTCTTGCTTTATTGAGCTTCTGTGCACATTTGTTTAGCTCTGAAAGCCTTTTCTCAAAAAGTTTTCTTTCCTCTTCAAGCTTTCTGCGTTGGGTGACATCAAGCACTTGGGTGATTGTCCGCATTCTTCCATGAGAATCCCACAGCGTTGTGGCTTTAACTTCGATAATCCTCTGGGCGCCGTCTTTCCTCACTATTTTCAGTTCATATGTGGAAGGGTGAACTTTCCTCTGGTATCGTTCTGCCTCTTCACGCATTTTCTCTGTTGCAAAAAGGGCTTTGCCCTTATCCGCCAAGAACTTTCTAAAATCTTGTCCAACAATTTCATCTTTTGAAGAATACCCAAGAATTTCTGTTAAAACGTCATTCGCGTAAATAATCCTGAAGTTTTTGTCTATTATGGCTATGCCGTCATGGGAGTTTTCCACAACGGAGCGGAAAAACTCCTCGCGTTCTCTGAGTTTTTCCTCCATAAGCTTTCGCTCTGTAATATCGCGGCTAACCCCAATCAAGCCTACAACTTTACCACTTTTGTCTAAAACCGGAACTTTTATTGTTTCAAAGTACCTTTTTTCGCCCTTCTCGTTTACAGTACATTCTTCCGCCCGCAAAGACACCCCGTTTCGCAGAACAATTTCATCGCTTTTCCTGCACTGCTCAGCTAGTTCTGATGGTAGAATCTCTTCATCCTTTTTGCCCACAATTTCATCCGCTTTCAAACCGACAAACTTCTCGTAGGCGTTGTTAACGATAAGGTTGCGTCTCTCCGAATCTTTAAAGTAAACGATGTCTGGGATAGCTTGGATCAACGTCCGCAAAGTTCTGTTAACCCTTTGAAGCTCCTCTTCGTACATTTTGCGGCTTGTCACATCGCGGGCTATTCCAAGCTCGCCAACTATCTCGCCATTCACAATTAAGGGTACACTTACAAACTCGCCAACCAAATACTCGCCAGATTTAGCATGAACCCTAAGCTCCAAGGGTTCGATTTCAAGTTTTCCAGCCAAAATCCTACGGAACGATTCAACAGCTTTGGCAACATCATCCGGGTGAATTATTTCCACAAACGGTTTACCAATCCACTCTTCCCTTTTCCAGCCTGTGATTTTTTCAAAGGCAGGGTTAAGCGAAATAATCTTCCCATCAGATGAAAGGGTGTAAATAACGTCTGGAGCCGTCTCAACAAGAGTGCGGTAACGCCTTTCGCTTTCAGCTAAAGCCCTCTCCATCTCCTTATACCTAGTAACATTCACGGCTAACCCGAACTTTACAAACTTGTTCCCAGGCCACTTGGCAGCTTTATGTATGCACTTGTACCATAATCCCTTCTCGGGATAGTTGCGGTCCAAAACATGGATTTTGCCAAGATTTTCTCCAAAAACGAGCTCCTTTACACAGAACGAACACGGAGTGCTTTTGCCATGAATAACTTCATAACATTTTTTGCCCTCAACATCTTCGCCGAAAAATCGTTTGAACCCGTCGTTCGCAAAAAGTATCTCATAAGTCTGAGGGTCCACCACGTAAAAATGTTCTTCTAAACCATCAAACAACGCGTGAAGCAATTCTAAGAAGTGGGCCAATTCCTTATTTTCCGCCATTTTTAGGCATCACCCGACTGGAAAAAGCGACTCTTCAAAAATTCAACACTGTTTAAGAGGTCTAGACCGTTTTCAGGCTCTAAGTTTAGCTTACTGTAGAGCTTTTTCAGTATGAGTTTCTCCACGTAAGGGGTTCCGGGTCCAAAGATTTTTTCAAGAGCTTTCCTAAATTCCGTCAGGTTTTCTGGTATTTCTTCCCGCCGCAGTTTGAAGGTGTTTTCTAGATGGAATAGGATGGCTTGTTTCGGGGAATCTCCAAGTGTGGATAGTCCTTCCTCTATAGCGTCTAGGATTGTCTTTTGGAAGTTTTTGAGGGTCAAAGCGTCCGCCTTCGTATTAAGTATTACGATATTTGACGTTAAAACTTTTCGAAAAACTCCAATTAAACCATTATGAATCCAAAATATATACCAAAACAGAAACTACTTCGCTTTAGCCTTCTGAAAACTTTTCCGAGCAGCCTCAATATAATTCACGAAAACAAACTCTTTGTGTTCGTCCCAGTCAAGGGGTTGTCCAATGCGAGCGTACAATTGCTTCATAATCATGATTTCAAGGAAACGGGCGCCTACACCGAAGATTTTCTCGAGGCCCTCCGCAAACTCTTTGATGTGTTTTGGAATCTCTTCCCTTGAAATCTTAAACTTGTCTTGTAGGTGGTAGTATATGGACTGTTTTGCAGATTCGCCCAAAGAGGACAACGCCTCGTCAACGGCTTCAAGCAAAAGCTCATCGAAGTTTTTCCGCGCCATTCTTGATTCCCTTGAAATAGTCTGTTTCACTTCTTGCATTATAAAAGTTTGCTTGACCTAGTTTTAGGTTGTTGTTTTTGGCGATTTGGAATCAAAGCTTGAAGTTGAAGATGAGCGCCGCTGAACACGTTCCCTTACAAGGCTTAAGGCTTTCGCATAATCCATTAAAGCTATTCGCATGGTTTCGCTTTCGCTTGTACCAAGTCGCCGCGCCAACTCCTCCAGCATTTCCTTTTGTTCCTTGCTTAGGATTACTTTGACTATGCATTTTCGGGGCATATGTGAGCCTCAGTGTATTCTGTATATTTGGTATACCAGAAACATTTAAAAGATTTACGCATAAATAATATGACGGGTCTCCCGATGAAAACTTTAAGGGTTTCAGACGATGTTCACCAAAAGCTAACCGCACTTTTAGGCGAACTTATGGCTCAGACAAGCAAAATGCAAACTTACCAAGACGCCATAGAAGCCATGCTCCATCAGTCGGTTATACTGCCGCCGGAGCTTCTCCGTGAGGTGGAAGAGTTCGTAGAAAAACATAAGCATAAGGGTTACATCCGCCGCGAAGAGTTCATACGCCAAGCCATACGGTTTTTCCTCAGATGGGAATCAGAAGAATACGAGTACTTTGAAATTCCAAGAGAGAAATATGAAAGGCTAAAGGAAGCCATTAAGGCGTTAGGCTTGCCCTACACAACGCCGTGGGACTTCATCGAGGACCAAATAGATAAAGTGCTAGAAAAATATGAGAAATATGTGGGAGGCCGGGGAAACAAACCTTGAACGCGATGGTTAAAGGTTTTGAAAACATTGTGAAAATTCAAACATTCGGGAACGTCGATAAAGGCTTAATGCAAAAACTGCTGGGCATACTTGTTGAATGTTACGAAAGGCTCGGTCCACCCATGACCTTTTCCGTCAACCTAAACATCTACGAAACCTCAAGCGGCCAAGGATTTTTCGCCTCTCATGACGCCTTAGAAGGCAAACCCACAATAAACATTTACCTAGACCGGTTTTCGAGTCTCCCACAACATGTGGCTGAGGCTGGTGTCAGACGTCAAGCAGCCCACTCAATTTTGCATGGCTCGCCGGAATACTATAAGATCAAGTTTCCGTCCGGGCTGAGGCAAGCCATGCGCAGTTACAGTTTGCCCGAAAACCTCGCCACAGAAATCTTATATGGCGCGGCCATGGCAGCCAAGGAGTATGCTGTAACAAGGTTTCTGGTTGAGGGCGGATATGTTGAGGATCAATTGGCTTACGCCGAATACATGCTTGAACCCACAACTGAAGAGCTTCAAGCTTGGGAGATGGCTAAACAAAACCCAACAGCCAGAATCATATACCTAACCATGACATTGCGGGATATTTCATGTGCTGTCCCCCTCTTGAAAAAGCCGGGAATAGCCGAAGAAATCAAGTTGCACCTAGAGAAAAGGCTTAGCCACCTGCCAGACCAATACAAGGTGACTGTGCAAAGAATCGTGGAGGAAGCCATCCAGAGGTTTTCAGACGACACCTTCAAAAACATAGACAACCTCGTGGAAGCCATTGTGGAAAATATAATTCATAAGGAGTTGGAGCCCAGCCGATTTGGAACAGAAACCATGGAGAGGATAGAATAGATGAGCAGAGCCGTTTTAGACGCCATATTAAACGCCATGCATGTTTGGCTAAACGGACACGAAAAAGAACAGTTATACCATGAGCTAATCGCCTATTTTGGGCTTATAGGCGCCATAAACGAGTGCCAAGCCCTTGAATATGCGTGGCAAGATCCATACAACCGCCAAGAAATAGAACAATTCATCAAAGCATGGCTCCAATGGAGACGCAAACACAGAAAAGAAGAAGCCATAATCGGCGTAGTTTAGCTTTTCAGTCAAGTTTTCTCACAATTCAGGTCTAGACGTGTTTTTAGCTATTCGGCCAGTTTGGTGGGCCTCTCGCTGGCCATTGGGCTGGCCGGTGGGTTGTCCAGTTCGGCTTTTCATTTTCTTGGCGCTTTACTCTTTTGCTGTGTACTGTGCGATGGAGGCGTTGCGGTTGCCTTGGGAGGTGACTGCCAACTATATTCGGAGCGGCCACCGCAGTGTTGACGAGTTTGAGCCCGAAAGCCTTCGCACTATTGTGATCTCCGAGGAGGACGGGATTAAGGCGGTTGTTGGCAAGCCTAAGGGCAAACATGCCATGGAGGTTGTCAGCTTCCTTTTCGATGTTTCTAGGGGTTGGACTTTGGAGAAAGCCAAAGACTGGTTTGAGCGGCACCAGCAGAAGCGTCAAAGCGGAACCGAGCATTTCATTGCTGTTTTGCCCTTCAAGGTTGTTGAGAAAATTGTTGACAAGCCACTGCGGATTAGAGGCATCGCTTTAACGGCTGGCATAAGCCGCAACCTCAACATTTACCTGCCAGAAGAACTGGAAGCCTTCGCCAGTCGGCTTGTTTCTGCGCCCGTCTACATTGAGCATGTGGCTGTGCCGAACGCTGTTGGCAAAGTTGTAAACGCCCACTGGGATGGCCAAAACTTGTGGTATGAAGCTGAAATATACGATGACGAGGTGGCAGAGAAAATTCGCAGAGGTTTGATCCGTCATGTGAGCATCGGCGCAGACTACGAGCGTTTGGACGTTGTGGACGGCAAAATCCCCAGAGGCTTGCACAACGCCGAGTTAAGCCTTGTGGCTGTGCCAGGCATTCCGGAGGCGAACATCCAAATCGTGGAGAAGTTGACGGAGCAGAACACCGAACCAATTGCAGCTGGCGAATACATTTTGGGCTTTTATCAGGACTTGGAGGCTTTTCTGCCCGAGCATTTCAGCACTGTTTGGCTTGACAGGGAGAACGGCGTCTTCGCCATCATGGGCAAGCCTAAAGCCGAGCCGGAGACAAGCCGCGTCCAGAGCATTTTCTTTGCTAAGGACAAGCTTTGGGACCAGCAGAAGATTCGAGACTGGCTTGCCATGCATCCAGCCTACATGACGCCTGTTAAGCCATCCAGCCTTTCCGAGGGCGTGCTTGTGAAAAACGTCAAGCGAACGGTTA
Organism: Bathyarchaeia archaeon; assembly: GCA_038817995.1. Lineage (GTDB taxonomy): Archaea > Thermoproteota > Bathyarchaeia > Bathyarchaeales > Bathycorpusculaceae > DRVP01. Next base: position 8,817 of record JAWAZC010000029.1, read on the forward strand.
GCGTGGACGCTGTTGTTAGGATGTTGAGGGATGTTTTGCCAAGCCCCATGGTTGAGCGAAGCTGGGGTTTTGGGCCGCAGCGTATGTGCCAAGAACTCCGCAGAGTCATTTACAGGCTTGAAAAGTTTGGCGCTTCCATGGGAGTAGGCCAGGACGAACTGGCCGAAACCATAAGAAAATGACTGGAGTGATGGCTTATGGCTGATTTAACCGGGAAACCTTGGATGAGCGTAGGCGAAACCGACGATCCCGAGGCTGTCATCGTAACTTTTGAGGCTGCAACCGCCATCACGAAAGGCGACCCGGTTTATTTGAGCGCCGACGACAAGGTTAGCCCAGCCACTTCGGCGCAGGACTGCATTGGCATAGCCCTAAAAAGCGTCTCGGCAGGCCAACCGTGTCCAGTGCTTGTTCGCGGCAGGGTCAAGGTTGTGGCTGGCGGCGCCATTACGCGCGGCAAGGCTGTTTATGGGGCGGACTCTTCCAAGCGGGTTTTGGCTTTAGCCGACATAAACGAGGCTGGCTCAGCGACCCATTCTTGGACGAGGAAGCTTGGATGGGCGTTGGAAAGCGCGTCAGCAGCGGGCGACCTCATCTTCATTTACGTGGACAAGTAGTGGAGGCAGTTATGTATGGTGAAGCCTAAGCTTTTTGAGAGTTTGATGCAGTCTGACGGCGAGTTCCGCCAGCTCATGGAAAAACTAAGCCAGAGGGCAGCGTCGCATCCGTTTTTGAGGCGTTACTGCGAAGTCGCCCTGAAAGAGAGGCTTTTCAGCGACACTGTCAGCGCATTGGGGCACATGCATGACACGCTGGTTGAAGCCGCCTACCCCGAAATGATTGGCAGAGAAATCATCATGGTTAGACCCACCACGGAAGCCATGGAAAGGTTTCCGTTAGACGAGAAGGCTGTTGCTTATCGCTATGCTGAGGGCGCCTACACGCGGTTGAGCGGCAAAAAGGTCAGCACGGTGGACATTTACACAAACATTGTGGCTGAAGCCTCAGAAGTTTGGACCCGCGAGTTTCTCGAAGACGCCACGTGGAACGTTATGGAAACCATGACCGAAAAAGTTGGCAGAGCCCTCGGCGAGGCTGAAACAAACCAGATTCTAGCCATGTATGGAAGCATTGCCAACGCCGACTTGGCTGGAGGCGCCCCCATAGATAATAATGGTCAAGCATTGAACTGGAGCGGCGTTGTAAAGTTGCATAATGCAGTGCGCGGCGAAAACTGGAGGCCCACAGTCCTAGTCCTAAACGAAGTGCAGTTGCATCAGCTTTTGAACGACGACAAGTTCATTCACGCGCAGTACCTGCCATCCGAACATGTGGATTTGGAGCGAGGCGTTGTCGGCAGCGTTTTAGGCATGAAGGTTTTGGCGAGCACACTGGTGCCTAACGGAACAGCCTACGCCATTGACACGCGAGTAGCCGCCGTCATGCTCTTGCGTAGAGATATAACCGTCGAGGACTGGGAGGACCCGCGGACAGGCGAGTTCGGCGTTAGAGCCACCACACGCTTCGGTTTAGGCGTACTCCGCAGCAAAGCCGTCGCCAAAATGATCAACATAAGCACTTCGCTGTAGGCGGTTCAACGGCATGGAAAACATGGCCGTCCAATGTCCCAAATGCGGAAAAATCCACCATTTGAAAAGCAGAAGCGACATGGTGGTTTGCGACTGCTGGCGGATCTGCCCCATCTGCGGGGCGGAGATGACGCCCTACA
>JAWAZC010000030.1:0-9315 GCA_038817995.1 Bathyarchaeia archaeon
TTTCACCCTTCATGGAAAAGACCCTTCCAGGCTTCGGAGAGCTCTTCAGACTTTTAAGCTATGAAAGGATTGGTTCAGCTGCGATGTTGTCCCGCGCCTTTGCCGGAACAGCAAAAGGAAAAGCCTTCTTCTGCATTCCGGGTTCAACGGACGCTGTTAAGCTTTGCCTTGAAAAACTTATATTACCGGAAGCCGCACACATCGTTAAGCACGCAAGGGAATAACGATGGTTCTTTTAGACAGTTACGGGCGCCCGCTATTAAACCTCCGAATAGCCTTAACAAAACCATGCAACTTGCACTGCAGTTTCTGCCATGCCGAGGGCGAAGACAAGAGCGCCGAAAACATCGTAGAGATGACCGCCGAAGAGGTTGTGCGTATAGCAAAGATCGCCGTCAGCCTTGGCGTTTTAAGGATTAAGCTCACCGGCGGGGAGCCCCTGCTCCGCAAGGACATAGTGCAAATCGTCCGGGGCATAGCCGCTCTACCGGGTTTAGAGGAGCTTTCCATGACAACAAACGGGACGCTGCTTGAGCCCTTAGCCAAAGCATTACAGGCGAACGGCTTAAAACGGGTGAACATAAACTTGCCAACCCTTGACGGTGAAACCTACTGCAAGCTGACTGGTGGCAGACTTGAAAACGTTTTGGGAGGCGTTAAGGCGGCCGTTGAAGCTGGATTAAACCCAGTGAAACTTAACATGCTAATTTTGAAAGGTGTGAACGACTCGCATGTCTCGGAAATGATGGACTTTGCAAGACGGATTGGCGCCGTGCTACAGCTCATCGAGCTTGAACCCGTAAACATTAGCAGCGAATATTACAGGGCTTACCACAAGCCTCTAGACGAGTACGAGGAAATGTTGAGGCAAAAAGCCGTGAAAGTTGAAACCCGAAAATACATGCAAGGTCGCCGCGTCTACCATCTGCCAGACTTAACAGTGGAAGTTGTCCACCCAATTGAGAACACGGAGTTTTGCATGCACTGCACCCGCCTAAGAGTTACAAGCGACGGAAAACTCAAACCATGCTTGATGAGAAACGACAACCTCGTGGACATTTTGACGCCCATGCGGAACAGAGCCACAGACGATGAACTAAAAGAACTTTTCAAGCTGGCAAACAAGAGAAGACAACCCTATGTGAAGGCGAACGCAAAAGCTACGTAACTGAAAAATAGAGTTTACGCTTTTAGCTGGTTTAGCACATCTTCTAAGGCCTTAACCACATTTTCAATCCTGCCCTGCAGTTTGCCGAGTTTTTCTTGAAGCTCAGTTTTTTCCTTTCGCTCTTTCTCCAGCTCATGCCTGAGCTTTTCAACCTCCTCCTTTGAAGGCGCCTCAACCTCCTTGACCATGAAGGGTAAAACTTTCTCGCCACGCACCAACATTTCATAGGTTTCTCTCACAAGTTTTCCGGCCTCAGTTTTTCCGGTCAGATGGGAGCGTATCGTCTGTTCGCCCCTTCCAAGCTCGTCGGCTATCCGCGTAACCGTCATGCCTGCTTTCTCTCTGGCAAGAGCCCCGGCCGCCACCGCTAAAGAGTCTATCCATGTTATCCGATCTTTAGGGTCTGCGCTGCGCATCTTCTCAATAACATCATGCCTCGAAACAGTTCCCAAAAGTAGAACTGCCTCAAGCTTTTGAATGTCTTCCCTGCCCATGGGTTTTAAGGGAACTTCTATTTCGCTCATGAGCTTTCACTCCCTCCCTCAAAAAATCCCCTCGGTGCTATCCTAATAGTTTTGTCCGGATAAACTATTATGCCTTTACTTGTAATGTCGAATGGGTGCCTCCTCATAGAGTGGCTTGTTCCGCGCATTTTCCAAACAATTATTGAACGTTTAAGCTCCCCATGAAACTCGTCCAAATCAAGCCTTATAATGCCGTCAGCCGCATGCTCAACCCCCGGACCGCCAAACCCCCTGTCCGTAACACTCACTTGGGAAACAAGAAAACCCGTGCAGCCCAAACCAGCCAGAACCTTCTTGATCAGCATGATGGTGGACCTCGCCAGCGCTGGCTTCGTCATGTAAAGCGTTGAAACAGAATCCATGACAACCCTCTGCGCATTCAAGTCAGTGATGGCTTGACGAATAACGTCCAAAAAACTCGGAACATCATCCGGGTCTTTAACGACATAGCGTTCCCTCCTCGCCGCCTCGCCAATCCCAGAAGTGAAGGCATCAACAATGGCGAACTTGCCCTCCTGCTCAAAACGCCGGGGCTCCCACCCAAAACGATCCATATTAATCCTAACCTGAACCGGATGCTCCTCCAAAGTCACTAGTACGCCGGGTTCACCAAGCCTAAACCCTGCATACAGAAACTGCTGCCCAAAAATGGATTTGCCAGTGCCCGGACCGCCGGACAATAGGACAACGTTTCTTCTAGGCAAGCCTCCATTCAAAATCTCGTTCATTCCGGGAATCCCAACATCAACACGGTCACTCATCTCAAAACCTCCTCAAAGGGCTTTAACAGCATTAGCGCATTGAATTGCGGTTCTATAAAAATTTTACGCTGCAAACTTTCATAACCATAGAGTAAAGGCTTTAAAATCATACTCCATCATTTGCATGCGATGAGGCCTCCTCTCCTCGCCGACACCCGATGACGGGGGCATACTCCCGAGCCATAAAAGCCTGCGGGCCGGTAGTTCAGCTGGTATGAACGCCCGACTTGCACTCGGGAGGTCGCGGGTTCAAATCCCGCCCGGTCCACTTATTTAAAGCTTACATGGTTCGGCACGCGTCTGGTGTCTGATATGCGGGGAATTTACAATGGTTTGTGCGTGAATTGCGAGGGTCCAATTTCAGATGAGAGGCTTATCCATGTTGGAGTTTGCGAGAAATGTATTGAAGAAGCTGAAGCCTTGAGGAGCTGGGGGCAAATCTTAAGGGTTTTAAGAGAAAGCGGTAGACTTTATTTTGCTGAGGAAATTTTCGCTTTTCATAGTAGGCTTAAGGAGTTTTCGCTTTTCTTCAAGAAAGCTGTAGGACAGAGAATGTGGTCTCTTCAGGAGACCTGGGCTAGAAGAATCCTTTTGAATAACAATTTCTCCGTCGTGGCGCCCACTGGTGTTGGAAAAACAGTTTTAGGAACAGTTTCAGCCCTATATTTTGCGGTTAAGGGGAGGAAAAGCTACATTATCGTGCCTACGGCACTTCTTGTTCAGCAAGTCGTGGAAAGGCTAGGCCTTTTTTCAGAAAGATTTGACGCTAAGCCTAAAATCCTTTGTTATCATGCTGGCATGAGCGACTCTGAAAAGCGAGAAGCCTTAGAAAAGGCGGCGAAGGGCGAATTTGACATTCTTGTTACAACCGAGAGATTTTTGATCAACCACTTTGAAATTGTCGGAGACAAGGCTTTCGACTTCATTTTTGTGGACGATGTGGACTCTTTCCTAAAATCCCCTAAGAACATAGACAAAGTCTTGAAGCTTCTGGGCTTTAGTGACGAAATCATAACCTCAGCCTTCCAAATAATTGAGTTGCGAAGGGAGGCAACCCGTCTAAGAAGGATGGGGAGGTCACCTGAACATATTCTCAATGAGGTGGAGAGGCTTCGAAGTCGAATTGAAGAATATAAACGCCAAAACAAGATAGGCTTGCTTGTGGTTTCAGGGGCGACGGTTAAAGCCAGAAGAACCAAACGGATAAAACTCTTCGAGGAGCTCCTAAACTTCCAAATAGGTTTCAAACCCGAATTCCTCAGAAACATTAAAGACTATTACTTAGCGGCGGAAGCCATCATAGAGCAACAGGTTCTGTCGCTTATCCAGCGTTTTGGCGGCGGTTGTCTCATTTTTGTTCCATCCATTTTCGGAAGGGACTACGTGGCTAAGCTCAGCGCTTTCTTGAGCGCGAACGGCGTTAAGGCTTATGCCTACATGAAAATGGATGAGGAAATGCTGGAGCGGTTCCAGAATGGTGAATACGAGGTTCTTGTGGGCGTTGCCAGTTACAGAAGCCCCCTAGCAAGAGGCATAGACCTTCCGGAGAGAATTCGCTACGTGATCTTCGCTGGTGTCCCTAGAACCGAGATCCGACTTAGCTGGGACGAACACAACCCCGTCAAGCTTTTGACGCTTCTCAAAAATGTGAGGGAGTTTCTTGAGGCAAACATGCAGGATAGGGCTAGCCAAGTGATAAACGCCCTTCGAAGAGTTGTGCCGGTAAATAGACAAACCGTGGAAAAGATTAGAGAAGCCTTAGAAAAGGGCGCCACACTGGAGGGCTTCGACGAATATGTTAGGAGAATTGTTCTCGAGGCTAGAAGCTTCCTAAAGGAGGCGCTAACCCCCAAGGTTGTTGAAGCCATATCCAAGAGCAGGGAGGTCTCTCTCAAACAGAGAGATGGCGAGTTTTACCTAGTCGTGGCTGACCCGGTGGCTTATGTTCAGGCTTCTGGAAGAGCCTCAAGAATGTTTGCAGGTGGCCTAACCCGGGGTGCAAGCTTCATTTTGGTGGACGACGAAAAGGCGTTTTACGCCCTTAGGAAACAGTTGGAGTTCATGCTTGGCGAGTTTTCGCCAATAAAGTTCAGTTTGAAGGCTGTGGAGGGGTGGTTTAGGGGTATAGATGAGGACCGCAAAATCATCCGGGACATTAAGGAGGGCAAAATTTCAAAGAGGCTTAGGGACTACATTAAGACGGCGCTGCTTGTCGTCGAATCTCCAACGAAGGCAAGGACTATTTCGAGGTTCTTCGGAAAACCCTTCAGGAGAAAGATTGAAAACATAACGGTTTTCGAGGTAAGCGCTGGCGAGTTTGTTCTCAATATTGTAGCAAGCATGGGACACATTTACGACCTCGTCTTGAACGAGGGCTTCCACGGAGTCAAAGTGGAAGATGGACGCTTCACGCCCATATATGACTTCATCAAGAAATGTCGAAAGTGCGGCGAACAGTTTACAGGGCTTGATTTTTGCCCAAAATGCAAGAGCCAAGAATACTATTCCAAGAAAGAGCTTGTTAAAGCCATGAGGAAAATCGCCCTTGAAGTTAACTGCGTCTTTGTCGCCACGGACCCAGATATTGAGGGGGAGAAGATAGCCTACGACGTTTACTGCTCGCTTTACCCCATGAACAATCGCATTGAAAGGCTGGAGTTTCACGAAATAACCAAGAAGGCGTTTCTCCAAGCCATAAAAGAAAGGCGTGAAATCAACCTGAGAATGGTGGAGGCCCAGCTTGTCCGTCGCATAGAAGACCGCTGGATAGGGTTTGAATTAAGCCAAAAACTTTGGCACCGCTTTCGGAACTATAGGCTGTCCGCTGGAAGAGTGCAAACGCCAGTTTTAGGCTGGATAATAGAGCGGATAAATGAGTCGAGGAAGAAAAGGCTGGTCTTGTCGGCTGTGCTTTCAAACGGGTTAAAAGTTTCCATCGAAAATCCGGCGCTGCCGTTTCCACCCCAAAGCCTTGAGGAACAGTTGAAAAACCTCAAAGCTAGAATAATGGACTTAACGATCGAAGAGCGCACATTGTATCCACCTCCACCCTACACCACGGACACGTTGCTGCGCGATGCTTCAACAAGGCTTGGTTTTCCAGCCACGAAAACAATGATGATCGCCCAAGACTTGTTTGAGATGGGTCTATGCACGTACCATAGAACCGACGCCACAACCGTTTCCACAGTTGGCATAGGCATAGCCAAAGAATACATCCAAGAAAGGTACCCATTGCTTTTCGTTCCCCGTAAATATGCCATGGAGGGCGCCCATGAATGCGTAAGACCAACAAGAGCCATCGACGTGGAAAGGCTGAAAAACTTGATATCTCTTGGGCTTTTACGTTTCCCGAAAAGGCTGACGCAGGACCACTTCCAGCTCTACGATCTAATATTCAAGCGTTTTATTGCAAGCCAAATGAGGGAGGCTAGACTTCTCTACCAGAAATTTAGAATTTTGGTGGATGGAAACGAAGCCTACATGGAAAACCCTGTAAGCATGGTGTCCGAAGGCTTCAACGTAGTGTTGCCCGTGAAAACCGCAAACCCCGTGGAGGAAGGCGAATACGAAATAAAATTTGCAAGGATTGTGAAGCTTCCGGCGGCGAGACCCTACACACAAGGCGAAATAATAGCCCTAATGCGGGAGAAGGGCATAGGTAGACCAAGCACGTACGCGAAGATTGTTTCCACAATTCTTGAAAGAAACTACGCTATTGAGCGAAAAAACAAGCTTATTAGCACACCACTGGGCTTCAGGGTTTACATGTATCTTTTCCAGAACTTTGGAAAATACACCTCTGAAGAGACAACGCGCCGCCTTGAATCGCTGATGGACCTTGTGGAGCAAGGCAAAGTCGACTACAACGAAATCCTAAAAGAGCTTTACCAAGAAATCCTTGAAATAAGGAAAGCCTAACAAAGCTTGAATGGAGAATAAGCGAATTGCGGGAATTCATCCTTTACTCTCGATTGGGACGGACAGACGCCAAGTGGACAAACCTTCACGACGCCGGACGCCTAGACATAGTTTACGAGTGCACCGTTGCAAGCCTATTCCTATCGCACGCCATCCGCAAAGACGTAGTTTTCCATGCGGTGCTGAATGGTCCTCCCTCACCGCCAGTGCATTTAAAAGTGGATGGAGCGACACTTCATGACGTGAGAACAGATCAGCAAACTTGGACAAACATTTTAAAGAAAGTTTTGGCAGGAAAAACCCACCCTGGAGTTTCTGTGGAAAAGCTTAGTTTTGAAGCCCTTTTGAGAGAGAAGGCTGAAAAAGCCAAAATCTATGTTTTAGAGGAAGGTGGCAAAGACATAAGCGAAGTCAGCATCAGCGAAAACCCCGTGTTTGTCCTCGGGGATCACGTGGGCTTGCCAAGGAAAACTGAGGCTTACGCAATGCGCTATGGAGAAAAGATATCTCTTGGGAAAAAACCCTATTTGGCGGCTACATGCATCTCTGTCCTAAACTATATCCTAGACAGAAAGGAGATGTCTCTAAGTTTACTGTAAAACGTAATACGCAGCTAAGATGAGTAAACCCACCAAATCTATGCAGAAGAAAAACAGCGAAACCGAGCTTTAGCGTGCACTTGCCCCTTGTCCCAAAATTGGCTCCCAAACCCCTGAGTATGGCCCAGTAGTATGGCACACTAGTATGGCCCAGAAGGCAGAGGGCGAACTTAACCCTACGAACCGAATTTTCGAAAAAATTAGGGCTAAAGACGTTAACGCAGCAAACATTTGAATAACTTCATTTTTCGGTAAGTCTAAACTTAAGCTAGATAGCGGTAAATTTTTATTTTTGTGCTTTTCGGTTTAAACTTGTTATTGTCTACCCTTTTAAACTTCCCTTTCACGGGAGGCTGATATAAATGGCAGCTATTAGAGAATTGCCAACAACTCCCGTGTCAAGGTTTGAACGCATAGGCGCCCACACTCACATTAAGGGTCTAGGCTTAGATGAAAATCTAAAAGCCGTTAAAATTAAGGACGGCATGGTTGGACAGGAAAAAGCCAGAGAAGCCGCCGGCCTCGTTGTGAAGATGATTAAGGAGGGCAAACTCAGCGGGAAATGCATTATTTTGGCTGGTCCGCCCGGCACTGGGAAAACAGCCATAGCTGTTGCTATTTCTAAGGAGTTGGGCGAGAACGTGCCGTTCATTCAGATGAGCGGAAGCGAAATCTACAGTGCTGAGCGGAAGAAAACCGAAGTGCTCATAGAGGCTATAAGGAAATGCATAGGCGTTGAAATTCACGAGATGCGTAAAGTCTACGAGGGCGAGGTCACCATGATTGACATTCGAACCGCACCACACCCATACAACCCATACCAGAAGATTCCTGAAAGCGTTAGGTTAACCTTGAAAACAAAGGAGGAAGAGAAAACTATAGAGGCTGGTGCATCTATAGCCCAGCAGATAATTGCTGAGGGCATATCTGAGGGGCATGTCATCCAGATAGATGCTGAGACTGGCAGAGTTGCAAACCTTGGACTTTGCCTTGAAAGCCAGAAAGGCAAAACCTACGACGTTGACACAAGGCGGAAGGTTCCCCGTCCAAGCGGCAAGGTTTTGAAGGAAAAAGAGTTTGTCTACATGTTGACGCTGGCAGATTTAGACGAGCTTAACGCGAGACAGCGTTCAGGCGGGCTTTTCTCGCTGTTTTTCGGTGGCTCCGAGTCCAAGGAGATTGACACCGAAGTGCGGATGGCTGTTGACCAGCAAGTGAAAGAGTGGGTGGATAGTGGCAAAGCCTTCATCCATCCAGGTGTACTGTTTATAGACGACGCGCACCTACTGGATTTAGAGGCTTTCAGTTTTCTAAGTAGAGCCATGGAAAGCGAGCTTGTCCCAATAATAATTCTAGCCACAAACCGTGGCGTGGCGCGCATTCGCGGAACAGACATAAAAAGTCCGTTGGGATTCCCGCTTGACCTTATAGACCGCGCCGTCATAATTGCCACAGAACCATACGATTTGGACAGCATAAGAGAAATTCTCAAAATACGCGCTGCAGAAGAAAAAATCAAAATTGAGCCTGAGGCTTTGAACAGGCTCGCCGAAGTCGGGGCGAAGAGCTCTATGCGGTACGCCGTTCAGCTCCTAAGCCTAGCCGCCCAAAACGCAAAGGCTCTCAACAAAGACAAAGTAACTGTTGAAGACGTGCAGCGGGTGGACGAACTATTCATGGACGTAGGCGAAGCCGCCGAATACTTGAGGAAGTACGAAGAGAGGCTGATGATTCACTAGCACGCGGAAACTGTAAAACCAATAATTATTCTTGAATAACAACCTTTAAACTCTCCATAACCCCATCTTTTAACGGTGGCAGAATGTCAGAGAAAAAACAGAAACGTGAAACCCCAAGTCACGTTGAATTAAGCCTTCCAGAGGACTTGGGATTCATACTGGAACCAGCAAAAATTGAAATAGGTTCAGGGTACACAGTATCCCTAACATACGATGAAGAGGGCAAACCGATAGTTGACGTAAAAACTTATGGAGACGTTGACTCAGCCAAGATAAAGCGGGATATTGAACGGCTATATCCAAACGCCCAAATTAGACACATAAACGAGGAGCCAACAGTCACTATAGTCAGGAAAAGCCAGCGAAAAAGGAGAATCAAAAAATAGCTTTCTCGCCCAAAATTTTAAACTTTGAAATGAGATTGAAATAGAATCAAAAATTCACTCATATAAATTTTCCTTGGGAAAAGAGCGAGCGAAACATTAAACTTCTCTTTAAATTATTTCGCCATGAAAGCAAGATCTCAATGGAAAAGCGTAGTAAAGCGGCTGAAAAATCTGAGGAAATAAATGTTGTTTATGTTCGTTCGATAGCCAACTCTCT
>JAWAZC010000031.1:0-9301 GCA_038817995.1 Bathyarchaeia archaeon
AAGGTTTTGGAGAAAGCCATAAAAGAGGAGAAGCTTGACGTTAGAGGCTATTTCCACTGGGCTTTAACAGACAACTACGAGTGGGCTAAAGGCTTCAAAATGAAGTTCGGCTTATACGCCGTAAACCCCCAAACAAAAAAGCGAACCGCAAGAAAAAGCACAAAAACCTACCAGCGGATAATCAAAAACCTTTAAAGTTTAGATTAATCCATTATTGCAAACAAAATTTGCCGCATAATTGTATAAAACAATGACAATGATGACAATGATAATGATTTAGCAAATTTAATCTCCTCTTCCTTTGATTCGTTCTATGCATAATATTTATAAGCAAGACCTTTTTCAACAAATATTCTCGAATTAACAATGAAAGAAATAGTCAAACTAATAGTGCCATTGGTAGGTATACTTTCGATTATAAATATCATAAATTCATTGCCCTTTATCGCCAATATAATGAATTATTCGGTTCGCATAAGCCAAGGCGACCACAATGCAACTCAAGAAATGGTCAAAGAAGTTGCCGAAGAAATAACCAGCCAAGCAGTTTGGGAAGTCATCAAGCGCCTCTTAATTGCACTATTCTCGATACTCGGACTGACCGGACTCGTTAAAGTCCTAAAGAACCTATAATTATAGAGAATCACATTAAAAACAGAGTTATCTACGAATTATCTACTCGAAGACAGCACACGGTCACAACCGATAGTTAAACGTAGGAGGAGGGGTACAGAAAATAAGCTGTGCCACGCCTTCATTTTCCAAACCGTTTTTATGCTGAAAACCTAAGGGGGCTAGCGGCTATTGGTTTTGTGGTAGGCTGAACCATGTTTGGAAAAATGCTAAATGTTGAGTAGGCTAACACATTAATGTCTGTTGGAGTTGTATGGCATGCCTCACAATGAGCTTCGCAAGGATTATCTTCTTGATCGTTGGGTGGTTATCGCCATTGAGCGTGGTCGCCGTCCCACAGACTTTGCCAAGAAAGAGAAGCCTCAAGCCAAGGTTGGCGTTTGCCCTTTTTGTCCGGGAAACGAGCATATGACGCCTCCAGCTGTGCTAGCCTACATAGAGGCTGGCGGAAAAATTGAAAAGGTGAAAGACGAGGATGGTTTTAGATATAAGGGCTGGGTTGTCCGCTGTTTTCCAAACCTTTATCCGGCTTTTACTCCGCCGCAAGAGAAGGCTGGCAGATGGGAAATTGCTGAAGGCGGTGGTTTTGCTCCAGCTTTTGGGCATCATGAGGTTTTGGTTGAGTCGCCAAGCCATGACGAGCATCCATCCGACGCCAGCATCCAACAGCTCTTGCACGTCGTGAACGCCTACTTGGATAGGCTCGTCGAACTATCTTCAAAGCCCTATGTCCGCTACGTGTCAATTTTCCGCAACCACGGCTTAGAGGCGGGAGCGTCCCTTTCCCACACCCACAGCCAAATAATCGCAACCCCCTTCGTGCCAAAAATTGTTGGGGAAGAACTGCAAGCCAGCGAAAAGTTCTGGCGAGAAAAAGGCGAATGCATCTTCTGCAATATTATCAAGCGTGAGCGGGAAAGCTCCCGCTTTATAACGGAAAACCAAGACTTTGTGGCTTTTGCACCTTGGGCAAGCGCTAACCCCATGGAGTTCTGGATATTCCCGAAAAGACACACGCCAACGCTTCTTGAAATAACGGAAAACGAAAAGCTAAACCTAGCAAAAATCTTGAAGACATGCTTCAGCGCATTGAAAAACCTTTTAAACGATCCGCCCTACAATTTCGGCTTCCACATAAGCCCAAACGAGAAAACACGCCAACACTACCACTGGCACTTAGAAGTTTACCCGAAATTGGCTATATGGGCGGGATTCGAAAAGAGCACAGGCGTATACATAAACACGGTTTCGCCGGAAAACGCCGCAGAAAGCCTCAGAAAAGCCATATCAACCTAAAACTGCAAGAACTTCTCGCTCACATTTAGGTCTAAAAAGCATAATGTCCTCCACGTAAGCCCTCAAGGGTTCGGCTACGCTCCACGCTTGGGCTACGCAACCCCTAGGCTTGTGCGGCGGATCACCCTCAAAGATTTCGCTGATATAACCAAGCCCAGCCCTGAACAGTTGTTCCGTGAAAAGCGGGGCGAGAAAGTTTTTGAATGCATATTCCCGCCTATACTCGCCATAGCCCTCAACTTTAAGGTAGGCTGTAGTGAAAGGCCCTAAAAGCCAAGGCCAAACAGTGCCGTTATGGTATGCCAAGTCGCGGCTTCGCCTATCGCCTTGATAAACGCCAATATACTTTGGGTCGCCTTTGGCAAGGGTTCTTAAACCATAAGGCGTCAAAAGCTCGCGGCGCACCGTGTCCACAACAGCCTTCGCCCTCGCCTTATCCAACATGGTGAAGTCTAGGGAAACAGCGATTATCTGGTTAGGCCTCACAGACGAGTCGCCGCAGCCTTGCCCGTCCACAACATCGAACAAATAGTTTTTCGCGGAGTTCCAGAATCTTTCGTTAAAGCTTGCCTTCGCCTTTTCGGCTAGACAGGCGAACCGTTCAGCTTTATCAGTCTCCTTAAACTTTTTGGCTAGAAGCTCAAACGTTTTTAGGGCATTATACCATAAGGCTTGAACTTCCACGGCTTTGCCTTCCCTCGGCGTTGTGGGCTTTCCATCCACCATAGTGTCCATCCAAGTCATCCGCGGGCCATGCAAAACAAGCCCATCGCTGTCCACACGCATTTCTGCATAAGCGCCTCCAACAATGTTTTCCACAAACGTTTCCATCATTTCCCAAAGATTCGCCCGCACAAAAGCGAAATCACCCGTATACTTCAAATACTGGAGAACAGCGTTCACAAACCACAAAGTCGAGTCCACACAGTCATAGGCAAGCTGTCCATCAAAGTCCGAAACAAAGTTCGGAATCAAGCCGTTGGCCGAATACTCCTTAAATGCCAAGAAAACGCGTCTAGCATCTTCAAATCTGCCAGTTGCAAGCACAAGCCCCGGCAACGCAATGAACGTATCTCTGCCCCACTCTTCAAACCAATGGTAACCGGCAACCACCGACTTCGCAACTTTCACCTTTCTTCTTAAAGCCTCGGCAATAAAAGCGTCTGCGGCTAAAACAAGCAAGCTGAGCCAGTCCTTTGCCTCTATTGCGCCGTGTTCTCTGTAAAATCTTTCGAGAAGGTTTTCGCGGCTCTTGATTTCGCCTTCATACAAGCCTTCGATGTCGTAGACTGTTGCAGGCATTTCGTCCGCAGTTTCCTCGGCAGACACTTCATTTTGGCTGGCAACAGCCACCAACGCAAATTTCCCACGAGTTTTCCCCTCAACTTTGAAAGTGAAGAAACCCGGCTGGAACCAGTCGTCTAAGTGGCTTTCTCCGCGGGCATGCTCCTCGCGGAAATAAACCTTCTCCAGCCACTTTTCGAATTGTTGGTAAACGCCATGCACGGCCTCCAAAACCACCGTGGCCTCCGGTGCTTCAACATTTATTTTCACTCTCCTTCCTTGGATCTGCTGTCTGAATATTGGGGAGCTCTGCCGCCGATCCACAACGGCATGGAAGTGTCTACACGCTAAAATTGGAAAAACATGCACTTCAACATCTGAAGCGTTTCTGTTTTCAACGGTGTAAAGGGCTACTGTGACGTTCTTCCCATAAGGCATAAAAATTGTCTTTGAAACTTTCACGTTCTGTAAAGTGTAAACATACGTTGGAAAAGGTGAAAGTGAAAACTCTTCCATAAACTGGAAACCGCGGGGGTATATTCCACCCTGAAACTCGTTGGCGTAAAGCGGATAAAACATGTTTCCAAGCTTCAACTCCTCATCAAACTTGGTTACACAGACCATACGTTTTCTCGGCGGGTGAAAAGCCGCCACAAGCATTCCGTGATATTTCCGTGTGTTCAAACCCAAAACGGTGGAGGAGGCATACCCGCCCAAACCATTGGTCACTAGCCATTCTTTTTCAAGAAGCTCCTCAGTTTTTGAAAGCAGTTCGCCATTTATGCGGATTTGGGGCACTGTCCAAGACATTTATGTCATCAACTTCGCAATATTTTTGTTCCGTGGCGCGGCGAAAAAGTTTGCCACGGGCTCGCATTTAGTCCTAAACAGCAACGCGTGAGGCTTTTCCAGCCTATATTCAGTTAGAGTTTCAGCATAGCCCATACCTTTCGCGAAAACCATGTCCACAGACTTGTAAACATCCATGAATTCAGCTGAAACCTCCTTAGGCGCTAAACCAACGGCGTCTGTGCCCGTCGTTATAACTTTGTCTGCAATCTTCGTCATGCCTGAGATTTCAGCATCCTCCATTGTTGCATCATTTAAAACTGGCCCACCCTTAACAGCCACAATAACCGTTAAACCCATATTTTTAAGCTGCTCCACAAGAAGCGTGTCAAAAACTATCTCTCCAGCGTTGTCCGTCAGATAAAGAATCTTGCTCGAATTTTTAGCCATTTCATAAATTTTGCCCGTATCGTCAACAACAAGGTCTTTTGCAGCTTCTTTAAGGCTTTTCTTCAACACGCCGAAGGTGAAGTTGTGTCCCGGAATGTCAAACTCCATCATGTTTCCAACCATGGCGCATAGGCAAGCCCGTTTAAACCGATCTTGCTGCGTATAGCCATCGTCAACTATTTTCTTGGCATACGGCAGAAGCTTCAAGGCGTTCTCGTTGCAGAGGCGTTTACTACGCCTATAAGGGTCGCTGTTGCCCGTCACCCTTTTAACGAGACGGTCTCTTTTCGTGCCCAGATCCGCTGGCACCGCGGACGGCTTAAACTCCCTTTTCAGCAGATGTATAAGCTCCATCATGGCTCTGAAACGTAAAGCCGGGTTCGTGGTTGCCATTTTAATTTCGGCTGCGGCTCTGTTGATGATGCAAGCCGCGCATTCAGCTTCAACCTTCAATGGACTAAGCGCTCCTTCCAGACGTCTGCTTCGCTTTTTCTGCAAATGCCAGCAAAACCCTATATGGGTCTTTCGCTTTTACAACGGCGCTTGCCACCAAAACCCCTTGAGTGCCAAGCTTCAAGGCAGCTGCAACGTCCTCGCCATAGCTTACACCAGCCCCGCACAATATAGTAACCATCGGGTTCACCTCCTTAACTAGGCGAACGGTGGCTGTTACAATCTCCGGCTTGGCTTTTGAAACGGATATGCCAGTGCCTATAAGCTCGGGAGGTTCTACGGCCACCATATCGGGCTTTAAGGCTGCTACCGCCGCACTTATGCTTTGATTGTTGGCGCAAACAACCGATATAAGTCCCTTACCACGGGCTATTCTTATGGCTGCGTCTATCTCGGAAAGCTTCAGCTGTCTCTCAGAATGGTTAATCAACGTTCCAACAGCCCCAGCCTCTTTAACAGCGTCTGCAAGCACGTAGCCCGTGTGGCTTCCGGGTTCTATTGGGTCGATGTGTTGGGCGAAAACTGGAATTTCGACATTCCCAGCCACGGCGGCTATATCTGTGAACTGAGGCGCCACACAAATGGAAACTTGGGTTTCACGACTAACTTTTTCCGCAGCCCTAGCAAGTCTAACAGCCCTTCTACCCGTGGCCTCCCAGTAAGTCTTAAAATTGACAAGGATCAACGGAGTTTGAATTTTTAATGGCAAAGGTTTCACCTAACACTTTCTGGTTTAACGCTAAACACCTATATCTTTTTGGATAAAAGAGATGGCGGGGCTGTTCTTACTCTTTCGCTTTTCTTCCACCAGGGACGAAGACAGCCGCCGCGACAACGGTTGTCCACAAGCCGTTTTTGTCGCCCGTGGCAGACTGCGTTATGTTTGTTGTCTTAATTATGAGTCCGCTGGCTCTGAAAAGTTGTTTCCGTTCGTCCCAAGCCGTTTGGGGGTCGAAGGGTATGCCCATGGTTGTGGCAAGCATTGTAGCCGCCAAGTCTTCAGCATACTCCCCAGCCACCTCGTCTGTCTGCCCAAAAGAGTGGTGCTCTGACAAGTAGCCATAGTTATTCTTGCCGGAGGGGATTGCCACGCCGATAGAAGCAGCGATAAGCCTGTGAGGCTCATTAGTCTGGTTTTTTGCTAAGACAACGAAGGTTATTTCGCCCGGCCTAAGCATTTTTAGGCCTTTCTCTTTGGGGATAAGTTTGCAGCCAGGTGGGATTATACTTGAAACATTAACTAGGTTACAGTGTTGTATGCCTGCGTTTCTCAGAGCCAATTCGAAGGATTGCAGTTGCTCCTTGTGTTTTCCGACGCCCTTTGTTAGGAAGAAGTATTTTGGTATCATTTTGCCATCAAAATTACGATAATCGCCTTAAAAACTTTATCCTTCAGTTGAGCGAACCAAAATACTGTAAACTCCCAGTCATGGCTTCAAATTTTCGCTTTGAGAAATTTTTGTTCAAGAGGGATACAGGGAAAAGCATAACAAAGGTTTTTCACATATTTTTCATTGAGGCTTAGTTGTGCCAACTCCGGCGTACCGAAGCGTGTTCAGGGATGAGTCAAAGCTTGACATAAACTATGTCCCTGTAAAACTTGTTCACAGAGAGGGGGAAATGCGGCTCCTCGCCGAGTTTTTCAATTTCCTTTTGACAAATCCAGAGAAGATGGCTCAAAGAGTTTTAATTGTTGGTGATGTGGGAACGGGCAAGACTGCGCTTTCCCAACGTTTCGGCTTGGATTTAGCACAGCAGGCAAGACTGCGAGGCGTAAACCTCCACTATATTCATGTGAATTGCCGCCAGTACCGCGGAAGCCTCTTTCTAATACTTCATCATGCAGTTTCAGTTTTTCATCCAAACTTTCCGAAAAGGGGATTTTCAGCCGAGGAACTTCTCAACATTTTCCTCCAAGTTTTGGACGAAAACAACGCCTATGTCCTCTTAACCTTAGACGAGTTTGAAAGTTTGGTTGAGCGGGATGGTTCAGAAGCCGTTTATAAGCTTACTCGCCTGCAAGAGGCTAGGCTGGGCAAGCCTCAAAGGGTTTCGCTTATAGGCGTTCTAAAAAGCCTAAAGGCTTTGGATTGTTTGGACGCCAGCACAAAAAGCACTCTTCAATCTAATATAATAAAGCTGGAAAGATATTCTAAGGAACAGCTCGTAGACATTATAAACGACAGGGTTGCGCTAGCCTTTAAACCGTTAACGGTTCCCGAAGAAACAGTAGACCTCATAGCCGAACTTGCCAGTTCGGAGGGCGGAAACGCCCGTTTCGCCATAGAACTCCTGTGGAGGGCGGGGAAATACGCGGACGCCGAAGAGTTGGGAGTGGTGTTGCCGGAATGCGTTAGAAAGGCTGTTTCAAGCATATTCGCCATTGTAAAGAAAAGTGATTTGGCGGCTTTGAGCCTTCACGAGAAGCTTTTCCTTTTAGGCGTTGCAAGGTTTTTCAAGGAAAACACTGATAGGGCATATGCATCCTTAACGGAAGTCGAAAAAGCCTACGCTATTGTATGTGAAGAGTTTAATGTTCAGCCTCACACGCACACACAGTTGTGGAAGTACCTCCAAACTTTTTCAGCCCTAGGTATACTTAAAAAGAGCGTTTCAACAACGGGTCAGCGTGGAAGAACAACACTCATCTATCTGCCAGGAGCATCTACACACGAATTGGAAAGGAAGCTCTCCTCAATCCTTGAAAAAGAAAGAGCTGGCGGAAACTGCACAGCGCAATAAAGCACATATGCATCTTTTCCATCATAACTATTGGAGGCAAAGCTTTGGCGAACTGTCCCCTATGTAGCTTAGACTTAGCGAAAGAGAAGATCTTTTACCAAGACGATTCTTTCATAGTCTTGAGGACAAGGAACCTTAAAGGCCACAGAGAGCGAATCATGATAATCTACCGTAGACACCAGCATACAATACCGTACAAGGCGTATGAACGTGCATTGACAATTCTCTCCCAAATAGGCAGAGAAGTCTTCAAATACACTCCAAAGTTTGTGATTTTGGACAGCACATTCGCCACGATAAATGACCATTGGCATTTGGTGGCTTCAGACCTCGACCCAAAAAGCGAAGACTTCGACCAAATTCTGGCAACAAGGTGGATTAAAGTAGTAGATAACATGTACCCGGAACAAACTTAAAATGGCTCGTAGAGCAACATCAATTTGTGGATGTTGAAGAAGTTCTCGGAAACAAGCTGCGCCTCAAAATTTTGAAGACTTTATCCCAGCTGAAGGAGTTAAACGTTTCTGAGATTGCTAGAAAAACTGGAGCTAACCATAAAACCGTAAAAGAGCACTTGAAGATTTTAGAAAAGGAGGGAATCCTCAAACACAAAAGGTTTGGCAGAATCCACCTATATAGATTTAATGACGGCTCTGCAAAGGCAAAAGCTGTAAAGGCGTTTGTAGAAGCTTGGGAGGCCGCCGAGAAACGTTAACCTTTTGCACGGAACTATTAAATAGCTGGTTTACGCCCTAAACATGTTTTGAAGGGATTTCTGTGGCGATGGTGGACATAACTGGGAAGCCGAAAGTTTTCCGTGAAGCGACAGCCACTGGCAGAATAAGGCTTAAACCCGAAACTATTCGCCTAATCCGCAGCGGCAGAGTTGAAAAAGGCGACCCCATTTACACGGCGAAAGTCGCTGGAACGTTAGCGGCGAAAGAAACAAGCATATTAATACCGTTTTGTCATCCTCTGCCCCTAACAAACGTGAAGGTGGACATAGAGATAGTGAACGATACTACGGTGCAAGTTTCATCTACGGTTAAGACTGAGGCGCAGACCGGCGTGGAAATGGAGGCCCTTGTGGCAACAGCCGTAAGCCTTCTAACGATTTGGGACATGGTTAAACAGTATGAGAAAGACGCGGATGGACAGTACCCGTTCACGGTTATTGAAGAAATCCGCGTTGTGAAGAAGGTTAAGGAAGAAAAGCTGAAATGAGCGAAAGCACGCTTAGGCATAGGGCTGAAGCGCCCAAAAGGCTTGGTTTCGCCATTGTTGTGGTAAGCACATCCCGCTACAATCAACTTAAATGCGGCGAAAAAATCAGGGACGAGTCAGGTGACTTGATAGAAAAACTGGTTAAAGGCCATGGGTATTCGATGGTTTTCCGTAAAATCATTCCAGACGATGAAAGGGCGATAACAGAAGAAGTCAAAAATATTTTGGAGTCAGATAGCGTGGATGTTGCCATTTTCTGCGGTGGAACAGGAATAACACTCACAGACATAACAATCGAAACAGTTTCACCCTTCATGGAAAAGACCCTTCCAGGCTTCGGAGAGCTCTTCAGACTTTTAAGCTATGAAAGGATTGGTTCAGCTGCGATGTTGTCCCGCGCCTTTGCCGGAACAGCAAAAGGAAAAGCCTT
>JAWAZC010000032.1:0-8634 GCA_038817995.1 Bathyarchaeia archaeon
GGCTCCTCTTCGAGTACGAGCACGCAGCGAAGATTGCAGGCAAAAACCGCATACTGTTTACCAACGTTAAAAAAGAGGATGAGCGGCGGCTCCTTTCAAAATTTGGCACAGTTGAAGAGAAAAGCGCAGCAGAGATCTTCAACCATGAAAAAGTAATAGTTCTAGACCCGAAAGCTGAGCTTTCACTAAAGCCAGAAGACTTCAATGGTAAAGAAGCCGTCGTGGTCGGCGGGATTCTGGGCGATCACCCGCCACGAGGAAGAACAAGACTGCTTTTGACGAGACGTTTTCCAAACGCGGTTGTGCGGCACATTGGCAAGGGGCAGTTCTCCATTGATGGAGCTGTTTATGTGGCTAAGCTTGTCGGCGAAGGAACACCGTTGGAGGCTATACTGGTCAAGAAAGGCTTAACGTTAAAGCTCAACAAGCATGGAACTGTTTATCTTCCCTATGCTTATCCGTTGCGGGATGGAAAGCCCGTTATAAGCCAAAAGCTGGTGGCGTATCTCTGCTCAGACGAAATAGTCGAGGATGAGGAGAAACTGCTTAAAGGCGAATCATAAGCCCAGTTTCGCCTTGATTTTTGGCAGCCACTCCCTCTGCATTTGGGCTAGGCCGAAGCTTGTTATGCGGTATCCGCCTTCGCCTGTTTTTTCGGCAATCTCCGCCTTCACCAGCTCGCCGAGGCGCGTGCTCGTTATTTTCGGGTTTTTGCCAAGCTTGGCTTGAAGCTCCTCCCGCGAGAGCACGTCCGTTTTCAATATGCCAAGCCTAAAACCCAGATGGGCGGCTAAAAGATGTAATGCTAAAGTCTCGTTGTCGGTCAGTTTCTCCTTCGAAACAAGCAGGTGCGGCGCATTATCCGCAAAACCAATCAAGCCCCTACAGTCCTCGGCGAGCTTCTGCAAGTCAACACTTAAAACTAGGGTTTTGGCGATTTGGAAGGCTGGGGCATGCTCAGCGAAAAACCGGTTTAAGGCGGCCCAAACCTCTTCGAGGCTTCCAGAAAAAGTGTATTCAACCTCGCCGTACTTGACGTGAACCGTTAACGGCTGCTGGCCTGTCACGTCATCATCCCTCGGAGTTTGGCTAGCACTTCCTCTTCAATCCACTTTTCGCCTTGGACTGTCAGCTTGAACTCTGGCCTTTTCGGGTCCGGCTTGAACACTTGGCCACGTTTAACCATCTCGTTTAAGCGGGCTGGCACCATGCATTTTACACCACTGGACTCGAGAAGCTTCTGGATTTGGGCGGCAGTGTTCTGCCTACCATCAGACGCGTACAATATAAGCCCAATAGCCTCGTAATGCGTAAGCTTATCACGTGGAGCGATTAGCACAGGGCCTTCGGTGGTGAACTCTATTATGCCTTTAAGCTGGGCTGCCGCTGAAGGCACAAGCTTGCTTGCCACTAGGCTTGAAATGTTTTCCACGAAATCTTTTGGGAAAGCCTCCAGTAGGCTTAAGACGTCTTGGGGTGTTTCACCTTCCACGATTATTTCACCGAAAGGCGCTTTAATGTGAACCTCAACCCTCCTCATAAATGCGAGCCTCCGTTTTCCCTTTCATGGCGGTTGGGCTAACACCTCCTTTTCCGCTAGAATGTAAACATAACCCTTATCCGTCTTCCAACATCTAACCACGCCCTTCCTAACAAGAGCCAACAAGTCAGCAGCTAAAGTTCGCCCCGGAAAATGCAAGTTGTTAGCCGCTAAAGCCTCCTTAAGCTCTGTGACGGTTCGCGGGCGCCATTTACCCCAGTCGCTCTCTAAAATTTTCAGAAGGGCTTCGCTGCAGCTATCTACTTTCGGAATTTTCGGGTAACGTTCCACTGGAGACTCAACCTTAACGGTGGATGCTGGAACTTTAACAGTCACCGCTGCCTCTTTCGCCTTTAGACCTTCAAAGGCTTTACTTAAGCTTGGCACTAGGTCGGGCAACTCTCTTATGGTGTCCAACACTTCACTGCGGGAGCCCCTAACCTCGACCTCGAACTCGCCAACCCTCACGCGAATAGCAAACCCTTCGCTCGGCCTTTTTGCCACCCTCTCACCCTACGGAACAACTCTACTATATGGAGGCTATTCTCCTTTTAGAATTTACGCGTCTGATATATGTCGGTGTTTGGAATACTTTCTTAAATATTAAGATGCAATATTCTCATGTGCAGAGGAACCTGGCTTGACCAAAAAGGGATTCGGCGTCTGGCTCTTCAGCACCATGACAGCAATATCCGCCGTCCACCTTATAGACGCGGCCAACGCTCTATTCCTCAACAAGCCCATAACGCTATTGCGTCTGTATCCATTTGAGGAGGCAAAGCTTCAAGCCATAACACCCAACATCTACTTCTTTGTCACAGCCGCCGCCACAGCCCTTTTCTGGGGAATAACGTGCGCCATAGCCTTCGAAAACCCCGTAGAGGCATTCCTAAACAAAATTTTGTCAGACGCCAAAAAACAAAGCGCAGTAGAAACCCAACTTTTGGAGGAGAAAAGCGAAATCCTAGACGCCATGAACGAGACGATAGAACTGAACAGCGAGATCCTATCACAAATCAAGGACGTAATATTCAACATAAGAGCCGAAATAAAGGAGATTCAGCCCCTCAAGGAAAGCATTGAAAGAATAAAGACCGAACTAAGCCACCTTAAAAAGGAGTTGAAAAACTTCGAAGAAAAACTGAAGTTTCAAAACATCTGCGTCGCCTGCGGCAAACCAGTGCTTCCAGAATTTAACGTCTGTCCATACTGCGGGGAAACCCTAAAACTAGTCAAGGAGCAAGTAATTCCACTTGAAAAATACAGGTAACACTCACCAGCACGAGTTTTGAGACAAAAAGTATGAGTGGCGGCAGCCGTTTTGTGAAACTTTAATAGCGTGTTAAAACAACCATACAGTTTGGAGGAAAAATGTTGGAATCCAAAAAGGCCGCATCTTCATTTGGCTACGGTGCGGGTGCCCTCGCAGTTCTCGTCGCTTCCCTAGGTTTTGCGGCGGTTATCTACAACATCAACTTGATTCCTTTTGATTATCTCCACATTCTAGCTTGGATTTTCGGCCCCTTGGGAGTTTACACACTGTTTTACGCGTTTTTCAGCCGTAAAGACCCAATTTACTATCTTGTCTGGGGAATAATCATGACTTGTGCCGGCGTTGTTTCAGCATCTTACGCGTTAGTGCCTCCGCTTCTAGTTTTGGGAATACTCTTAATTATGATGGCTGTTATAGGTATAGCCGCCTACAAGAGGAATAAATGATGAGCGGAAAAGAACATCTGGAAAAAGTTCGCAGGGAAAGAAGCCTCCTAGAGAGAATTATGAGTTACATTCCGGGATATAGAGGCTACAAAGAGAAGGAACTGCGAAGAGAAAGTGACCGTCTCGTGCGCATGGAAGTTGTGAATAGGCTTAAGGATGCAAAAACCGCTTTTAGAAGGAAATTTGCAAACCCCGCTTTTGTCCAAAAACTTTCAAGTGAAGACACTTTTAGATTTGACGCGTTTACAGCTCGCATTGATAGGGTTATTCAACGTATTGATAGGGCAGTTGCTGGGTACGCTGGAATGTTTGACGCCGTCAAAGTTGGGGAAGACAAGCTTGACACTGTGCTGGAATATGATGCAAGCTTGATAGAGAAGGCTGAAGCTATAAAGGCTGGTGTTGAGAAGGTAAACGAGCTTGAACCCGGAAAGGATGACTGGCGGACAGCCGTGGACGACTTGATATCAAAGGTTGAAGAACTGGATAAACTTGTGGACAAGAGAGCCGAAATCCTGAGGGGATTAGGATAAGAAGTATTGGAGGTGAAGTTTGATGCCGAAAGTTATTGAATGGGTTGGAGCTAGGGAAGGAGACATAGTTTGGAAATATCCTATAGAAGAAATTGCATGGGGGGACAACCTAATCGTCCACGAATACGAAGCTGCTGTCTTCTTCAGAGATGGAAAAGCCTATGACGTTTTTAGGGCTGGACGGCACGTTTTAACTACGGCGAACCTTCCGCTTCTCACGAAAGTTTTATCCAAAATTGTTGGTTTTGACAAGGTTCCCTTTAGAGCAACAATAATCTTTGTCTCTTTGAAACAGTTTCAAGGAAGATTTGGAGCGCAGGGTCAAACCAAGGAGCTTGCGCCATTGAAGTTTTTTGGAAGCTTCTGGTTTAGGGTTGAAGAGCCAAACCTTTTTGTGAACGAGGTTGTTGGTGGGCAAGGAGCTTTTACCACGGATGGGCTGCAAAACTTTCTGAGGGGATACTTTAACGAGAGGCTTATCGACACGTTAAGCCAATACTCGCTGGCAGAAGTGTACGGCAAGCTTGACGAGACGAGCCTTCTCGCAAAAAACACCCTCCACGATGCCTTTTCAAGAATAGGCCTTGAACTCATTGATGTAAAGTTTGAGGGAATAGACACAACCCCAGAATGGAGAGACCGAATATTCTACATAAGAACCGGAGTCGGCGCACCAGAAGTCCTAAGGATGGAAACTGTTCAAAAATCAGCTGAAAGCCTATCAAAAAGCCCGGGAGCAGCTGTGGGAGCAGGAGCAGTGATCCTTCCGCAAATACTTCAACCAGCACCAGCGCCAGCACCCGCTGTACCCATGGTGTTATGTCCTAAATGTAATTTCCAAAATCCGCAGACGGCGAAGTTCTGCAGCAACTGTGGCACGCCGCTACAAGCGGCTGGTGGAGTTAACTGTCCAAAGTGTGGAACGTTGAATCCTGCTGGAGCCAAGTTCTGCTTAAACTGTGGAAGCCCGCTGCAGTCAACTGTTAAGTGCCCAAAATGTGGAAGTGAAGTTCAAGCTGGAGCCAAATTCTGTCCGAACTGTGGAGAAAAACTCACCTAGATTCTCTTCCTTTCTTTGCTTCATCTAATCTTAAGACTGTTTTTGAGGTTTAAGTTTAATTAGCTGCAACCGCTTATGGTTTGATATGGATAGCAGCCTTAAAGGTTTGTGGCTGATCGTTTTAAGCGGTTATCCTGGTTCCGGCAAAACCATGTTGGCGAAGAGACTTGTTGCCGATTATCCACGTTTCGCCCGTATAGGGGTTGACGAGTTGAGAGAAATGCTTTTCAACGAGGCTTACCCGTGTCGCGATGAATTTTTGGTTTACTCCATGATTACTGAAATGCGGGATTCACTTTTAGGAAGGGGTTACAGCGTTGTAATAGATTCAACAGCCCCGAACAACTTGACCCGCGATTTTCTTTTGACGTCTAGGTTTTCACGCATTAACAGTTTGCTTGTGGTTTTCACCGTGGATAGGGAAACTCTGATCGAGCGGAGCCTTAAACGGTTCGGCACCTCAACGCCTATAGACGCTTACGATAAACATTGGGAAGATCCTAGGGGCGGAATGGCCGTATTTAAGTTTAAAAGCAACACGCTTGAGGAGTTTGAAGCCTGCTACGCCAGATTGAGGGAGCTTCTGGAAAGCGAAATCCACCCATTCAAACCGGAATTCCAGCAGAGGCGTCTAGCACTAAATGAGATAAGACAGGCGTTCAGATCTTTTTTAAGCAGGCGGACCAAACAGACGAAGCCTCATGCGGTTTCTTAAGCAAGTTTTATGTTGACTTCGGGGGAACATTACTGTTGTGGGTGACGTGTTGGAAGCCTATATTTTAATTAATGCTGAGCCGGGCATGATTTGGGAAGTCGCCGAAGCAATGTTGAAGATCAATGGAGTTAAGATCGCACACGCGGTCACTGGACAGTTTGACGTAGTCGCATACGCGGAGTTCGCTAAGGTTGAAGATCTTGGAAAAATAATTGAGAAAGTCCAACAGATCAAAGGTGTGCGTAGAACCCAAACCTTGATTGCCATTCCACCGCCCATAAGAAAATAGCTCTCAAATGAATCCAATCCATCCGCCAAGAGCTTCGCCGAAATACGCGAGAAGCATAAAAACTGCAAGTCTAGGCATGAAACTTAAAGCCAGAAACGTTTGGATGCGCGCCTTCAAGAGCCCGCATAACAACGCGAGAAACTCCACTGGCAGTATGGGGATTACTCCAAACACAACGTAGATAATCCATCCCCAACGGTTCCAGAGAACTATTGCAGTTTCAAGCTCCTCAGCTCCCATCTTCTTTGCGAGGAAAGGTCGCCCAAAAAGGTAGGCCAAAAAATAATTTATCGTCAGTCCAACAGTGAATCCGACAGCAGCGGTTAAACCAAGCAAGACAGGGTTCAACCCAGAAGAGGCGGCAGCCACTACAAGGGCTGGGCTTCCAAGAGGCACCACCGTTCCAGCCAAAATTGTTGCAAAGAACACTCCAACGAGGCCATATTCATTAACAAAGCTTTTAACGCCCACAAAAAACTGCATTTCACCCACATCGAAAAACTTGAGGACAAAGATGAAAACTAAACCAATGGCTAGAAACACAAGTCCAATGATTACGGATGACTTAACCCAAGAAATCTTCAACGCGCTTAACTTTTTGTTGTCGCTGTTCAACCTTCCAACTCCCAAAGTTCAAAAGCATAAACCACTATGAAACACGCTGACGTAGGAACGCCAATCCAATAACCCAACATACATTTCGTCCGCATATAAAACTAAATCATCTAAAATAAAAATTTTGGAGCCTCGGCCGGGCTTCGATCCCGGGACCTGCGGCTTACGAGGCCGCTGCTCTACCAGCTGAGCTACCGAGGCGTTTTTCTTCATTGGATATTTTGAGAGTTTAACTGGTTTTTAAGATGTTCGGATGAGGTGATGCAGCTGGGGCAAAAGTTTTATAGTATAGTTATAACTATACTATCCTGCCATGAGCAAGGAAACTCCTTTGAGACGTGGTTACTGGCTTACCGTTTTTGGCGGTTTGCTCATAGCTTCATCATCTCTATTTGAGGCTGCCTACATTCTCCATCTGTCAGGTTACTCACTTCTCCAAGAGTTTAGGCTTCTACTTCACGAGAGAATTTTTGTGAGTTTGTGCCTTTTTTTGGGCTTAACTGCTGCAGCGCTGGCTTTTGCAGGCGCCTATTTTCAGTTAAAGGGCTTTGTCCGTTTGGGCGGGTTTTCAGGTGTTTGCGCTTCCGTTTTCGCGTTGTTTAATGTTATGGTGCCGTTCGTTTACGGCTTTGAGGTTTATCAAATTTTCGCAATAGGAACGGTCTTGGGAGTGTGTCTAATAGCCGTTGGCGCTGAGTTTGCCGGCTCTGTTCTGGGAGCTAAGTGGCGTGGCCCATTGTTAACCAGCCAAGAGGTTGCTGTTGTAGCTGTGCTGTCAGCTGTTTACGCCGCCCTAATAGTTGTGGTGAAGGTTCCTTCGCCGACCGGCGGGTACACGCACGTGGGTGATTTGGTTGTTTTCGCGGCAGCCTTACTCTTTGGATATAAGGTTGGCGGTCTTGTTGGAGTTGTGGGAGCCGTGGCTGCGGATTTTTATGTAGGTTACGAGAGGTGGTTTGTTTCCATCCTGGCTCATGGCCTTGAGGGGTTAATTCCCGGGCTTGCGAAAGGGAAACCTCTCGCTGTTCAGGCTCTGGCTTGTGTTGTGGGCGGCTTCCTGATGGCAACGACATACTTCATCATAAATGTGTTTATAAAAGGGTATCCAGTTGCTGTGGTTTCGTACATGCGGGACTTGTTTGTACAGGCTGGCGTATCCATAGTTGCCGGTTTAGCAATCGTCAAGGTTGTTAGAAGCGCTGTTCCTCAGCTTCGGTAGTTCTTTTGCGCAGAACATTTATGAGTCACTTGAACCCGCTATTCAGCGGAGGCAAGGGTAGATTTTGCAAACATTAGGCGATATAGGCGAAAGAAGGGCTATAGGGCTTGTCCTCAAGCATTTGGAAAAAATGCCACGTATGCCTGTTCCTTTTGGGGATGATGTTTCAGCTTATCCCGTGAATGATTGGCTTCTTATTTTGAAAACGGATATGCTTGTAGGAAAAACCGATGTGCCTGAAGCCATGAGTTTGTGGCAAGCTGCCCGAAAAGCGGTTGTCATGAACGTGAGCGATTTCGCCGCTAAAGGTGTAAAACCGCTGGCAGCCCTCGCCTCGCTGGGCTTACCAAGCAACATTACCAAAAGAAAGCTTGAGGAAGTTGCTGAAGGCTTGAACGCTGGAGCCCGCGAGTACGGCGTGTATATCCTCGGCGGGGACATCAATGAAGCTTCAGATCTCGTGATAAGCATTTCAATGTTTGGCATGGCTAAAAAAGGTGCTTTAATGCTAAGAAGTGGAGCGAAGCCCAACGATGTTGTGGCTGTTACAGGCTTTTTTGGAAAAACCTCTGCGGGATTAAAAATCCTATTAGAAAACCTTAAGGCGCCTGAAAGTGTCCGCGACGTGCTTTTGGAGGCTGTTTTGATGCCTAAAGCCCGTTTAAAGGAAGGTTTAGCCCTAAACTCAAGCGGCGCGGTCACCGCCTCAATAGATTCAAGTGATGGACTTGCATGGAGCCTTCACGAAATTGCCAAGGCTAGCGGCGTAGGCTTCATCATTGACAATGTTCCGGTAGCCGCCGAAGCCTTAGAGTTTGCCGAATCTAATGGCTTAGACCCTGTTGAGCTTGCTTTGTACGGTGGCGAGGAATATGAGCTTGTAGTAACCATAAACCCGGGGCGTTGGGACGCGGCGGAAAAAGCCGTGAGACAAGTGGGTGGAA
>JAWAZC010000033.1:0-7152 GCA_038817995.1 Bathyarchaeia archaeon
GAAGCTTACTTCAACAAGTATGCGCCGAACGGGTGGACTGCTGTAAGCGCCGGTTTAAAGCCTGCTGAAAGAGTTCATCCTAACGCTGTCCGGCTTATGCTTGAGGAGGGCATAGACATAAGCCACAAAAAGCCTCAAATGATGACTAGGGAGCTTCAGGAAAAGGCTGAAATAGCCATAATAGTCTGCAGCGGAAGCCTATGCCCGGTAATTTATACAAAGCGTGTTGAAGAGTGGAACATGCCAGACCCAGCCGAAATGCCGTTGGACGAAGCTAGACAAGTGAGGGACGCTATAAAGGCCAAAGTATTAGACTTGATTGAAAGGATTAAAGCCCAACAGAAAGCCTAAGTTATCTTCCATTTCTCTTTCAAGGCTTTTTCCACTTCCTCCCTTATAATGAAACCGGCTATATGAAGGATCGGCTCTTTGGCTTCTGGGTCAACGTTCATGGTGGCAGTGCATGGATAACTATGATGCGCCTTGGCAATGGCGTCGTGCAAAATTTCTTGTTTTGTCTCGATGCCTATCAGTTTTCGCGCTACATACCATGTGGAGCCACATGGAGCACTTCGCCTCACAACAGCAGCCTCAATCACCTCGCGTCCTCCTCTGTTGGCTGTGGAAACTTCCAGTTTTGGGCGTCCGATGCCGAGCTCTGAAACAAAACGTGAAATCAAAGGTTTGTCTTCGGAAGGCTCCAGCGAACAGAAGGGTTTTGGAAAAGCGTGCTCTAAGCCTAGCTCCACGCAGCGTTCCTCAACCTGCTTTCTTAAGCCCGACGGAACTTCTTTGAAATCTTCGATGGGCACTATTAAGCCTTTAACGCCAGCCCTTCCAAGGTGGGCTGGCAGCTCCAAAAGCAAGTCCTTATGCAAGCCAGAAGCCACACACAAATCCACTTTCGGAATAGTTTTGGGCATGTATTCTTCCGGCTTGTCAATGAAGGCTGGCAATTCGGAGGGCTTTGGCAGTTCTATGGCTGCGCGGATGTTGCACACGTGGCTATAGACCCCGTACTTACATGAGTCGCAGTACAAGCCACAAGCCTTACAGAAGCTCGGGTCGTTTATGAGGTTCCTTATGATGCGTTCAGCGAACTCGCCGCTGTAAACAAAAACCAGCGTCAAGAACTCCTTTTTGCTGTTCGTTTTCCGCAGCCTCAAAACTATTAAAGCACGTATTCCGGGCGGCGGGCAGCCAACAAAACATGTTCTAGGAAGACTTCTTCTGGGACAACTCCTAAGAACTCCACCTTCTCGTTTATGACCGTTTTCGGAACACCCATAACCCCATATTTGTGTCCAATGTGGGGGAATTCGCTTACGTCAACCACGTCAGCTCTAACCATGTCGCTTTCAACGGCAAACTTGAAGGCTAAACTTGCCACTGAAGGACAGTATGGACAAGTCAAGGTTACGAAAACCTGAACGTGTACCGGCGTTTTTATGCCCTTAAGCTTCTCCCTAGTTTCTTCGGAAACATCAGTTTTGCCTTTTGAAACGCTAATTATAGCGTCTAAAAGGGTTGCAAACTCGTAGCCGTAGGGCAAACCGTAAAACCTCAAACCATAGTCCTTAGCGCCCATAATGGCGACTGCTGGAACCTTGTCTATTCCGTAAGCCCCAGCCTTATCCGAGTTAGCCACAAAATCATAAACCTCTACGCTTAATTTGTCGCTTAAACCAGCCAATTCCTCTATAAGGCTGCGGGTTTGCGCGCAATATTGACACTCAAACTCTTGCGTAAAAACAATAAGCCTAACGGGATTCAGCAGTTTTTCAGCTAACTCCTCCCTCAAATGCGTTTTATGCGTCTCCGGAATCAAACCCACCTAAAATCACCTTTTTATCTCTATCCTAATCTCTTTCCAATTCTCCTTTACGCCCTTCAAAGCACTGACAGCCCCCGCAATGGTGCTGCCCAAAAACTTTGCGGCAAACTCGTTAAGGCTTATTTCCTCATTATCTACAAAAAGCTTAACATCCAACGCACAGCCACCTAACACAAATAAACTTCCATAATGTAAAAAGGTTTTGCAGATACGGCCGCTAATCTCAAACGCATTTCAGCTGTTTCCGAAAACTGCAGCTTCGTTATTTGATGTAAAGGTAGATCTTGTGGACATGGAAGCCTCCTTCACGGATTTGGATGCTTCTAGCTGGGTTAAGCCCCTCCAACGGATAGTCATGAACCAATATTCTCGCGCCTTTTGGACATTCTTTGACGATTTTTTCGGACAACATGCCTATTATCGTTGGAAATGGATACACGTATATCACGTTAAGCTTCGACAAGTCAACGGTAAAGAGATCCGCACACACTACGTCTACCAAGGAACCCACCCCAAACTCTTTCACTTTTCGACGGGCAAGCCTAACAAATGCGGGGTTAATTTCAAAGCCTACACAATAGGCGCCAAACTTTTTAGCCGCCTGAACAAGCACTGTTCCATCTCCACAACCAAGATCAGCAAAAACTTCACCCGGCTTCACTTCAACCATGTTTAAGGCTGCATCCACCACACAGGGTGGACTAGGAAGATACGGAAACTCTAGAAGCCTTCTAATAAGAGCACTTTCGGAATCGTTCATTTTAAAACAATTTTGTTAAGCTTTCAATTTTCAATTTTCCTCCAAGTGCTGCTGGGTGATACGAAATTTTGTGTGGTTTTCTCGTTTTTGTGAAGGTTTATGTTTAAGTTTATTGTTTGTTGATGTTGGTGGTTGCTTGAGGGTTTTGGTTACTGGTGGAGCGGGTTTTATTGGGAGTCATACTGTTGATAGGCTTTTAGCTGAAGGTTTTGAGGTTATCGTTTTGGACAATCTGCGAAGTGGAAGCGTAGACAATATTAGACGGCACGTTGGCTGTAAAGGTCTCCATTTTGTTAGGGGAGATATTAGGGATGTCGAGCTTGTGAGGAGTTTGATGGGTGATGTTGACTGTGTTGTTCATTTGGCTGCTTTAGTTAGCGTTCCAGAATCCTTTAAGGATCCAGCTTTGACTTTTGATATTAATGTTAATGGGACTTTGAATTTGTTAAGGGCTTGTGTGGATTTCAACGTGGACCGTTTTGTCTACGCCTCTTCATGTGCTGTTTATGGGAATGCTGAAAAGCTGCCGATTGAAGAGGATGCGCCGGCTAAGCCTCTGTCGCCTTACGGTGTTTCAAAATTGGAAGCTGAAAGGCACGTGCTTAGATTTTGTCAAGAGTTTGGTTTAGAAACTGTTTGTTTAAGATATTTTAATGTTTACGGGCCGAGGCAAGCTTCAAGCGAGTACAGCGGAGTCATAGCCCAGTTTTTAAATCGAATTAAAAATGACAAGCCGCTGGTAATTTTTGGCGACGGTGAACAGACAAGGGATTATGTGTATGTTGAGGATGTAGCTGAGGCGAATCTACTTGCTTTAAAAGGTTCAGGGGTGGCTGGCGAAATTTTCAATATCGGTACAGGTGTAGCTACATCCGTAAACAGATTGGCTAGCATCCTTTTGAAATTTGCCAATAAGGAGCATTTGAAAATACAGTACTGCGAGGCTAGGGAGGGTGACGTCAGACATAGCGTCGCCGACATTTCAAAGGCGAAGGAAAAACTTGGTTACGATCCAAAAATCTCGCTTGAAAATGGTTTAAGAAGGCTTCTTTTTGAAGATTGAAATGCAAATGCTCCTTTTTAAAGGTGCAATGAACGCATTTAAAAGTCGATGAGGTTGCGAGTTTCTTTGGCAACGTTTTTATGAAGCCCCAAAATACCAGAGAATGCCGTCTAGCATGTACTCAATGCCTATGGCCGCTGTTAATAGCGCCATTAGCCCCGATATGACCAGCGAACCAGAACCTCCCAAAAAACCGTATATTGGATCAATAAGCCTGAGAATAATGTGCACTATTGCAAACACTATTAAAACCGCCGTGATTGTAATTATCAAGCCTGATGCTTGAAGAGTTAGGATCGTAGTGGTTATAGCCCCCGGACCCACAAGGAGGGGAAAACCTATGGGAACCACGCCTACGCGTTCAAGCGTTGTTGAGTTTTCTTCCCATTCTCCGCGAACGAGTATTCTTATTGAGATTATTAAAAGAAGCATGCCTCCGGCAATCATGAAGCTATGGAGAGAAATTCCAAATAAGACGAATATGCGCTCCCCTATAAGCGCGAAAAATATTAGGAGAATAAACCCGGTGGATATGGCGTTGCGGAAAGCCCTACGCCTATCGTCTTTCGCCATCCCCCTCGTTAAACTAATAAAAATTGGAATGTTTCCCAACGGGTCAATGATGATAAATAAAGTTATAATCGCCTTAACTAAGTCAAAGATATACTCCATGATTAAACACGACCATCATTGCACTTTCTTAACACATGGTCTGTAAACAACTTAAACGTTACTGAAGCACCAAAAATAAAACAAATGGAAAAGAAAACTGCAGCCGCTCCTTGTTCAGCGTCTCCTTTCGAAAGAATTCGAAGGAAAACAAAGGTTAGAGATGAATGTGGAGCAGATGGGTTCATGGAAGACGTTTGCCTTCCCTCGGAAGTGTTTCAGGCATTAAATATAATAGTAAAACAAGACAAAATGTGGTTTGTCTTAGGAGGGATTAAAATTTGAGGGCTATGAGGTTAGTAGATATTGGAAAATTGCAGCTAATGGATGTTGAGGTTCCGAAGGTTGAAGGGTTTGAGGTTTTAGTTAGGGTCCAATCTGCGGGGGTGTGCCACAGCGATGTACACATAAGAAGGGGATACGTCGGTAAGGTTAGCATAAAAAATCTGGGGTTTAAGCTTCCCTTAACCCTTGGCCATGAAATTGCAGGAGTAATTGAGGAAGTCGGTGATGGAGTCGAGGGTTTTGTTAAAGGCGATGTGGTTGTTATCAATCCATGGATTGGTTGCGGCGCATGTTATTACTGCAAAATAGGCGAAGAGAACCTTTGCGATAACCAAAAACAAATTGGAATCAACTTAGACGGTGGGTTTGCAGAATACGTTAAGGTGCCTCACTACAAATACTTGTTTAAAATAAAGAATTTGTCTCCCGTCGACGCGGCTCCCTTGGCTTGTGCCGGTACGACCTCGTACAGGGCCGTGAGGAAAGCAGACCTAGATCCCTCGAAATTTTTAACAGTGATAGGCGCCGGTGGTGGAGTTGGGCACATGGTTGTTCAGATAGCCAAGGCCATTTCAGGAGCCACAATTATAGGAGTTGACGTCAGAGAGGAAGCGTTAAAAATTGCCGAAAAAGCCGGAGCAGACCATCTTGTTGATGGTAGTAAGGGTAATGTGACTGAGGAGATATTAAATTTGACTGGTGGAAAGGGCAGCGATGCTATCATCGACCTTATAAACTCCGAGAAAACTCTTTCAATATACCCGTTTGGGCTTGCTAAACGAGGCAAATACATAATGGTTGGTTTGACAGGCGCTGACTTGAAATATCCCAGCGCCATGATAGTCTTCAAGGAAACACAATTCATGGGAAGCTGGCTGGGCAATCAAGCAGATTTCATCGGAGTAATGAGTTTGGCAGAAAGGGGAATGGTTAAGCCCATCGTTACGAAAACTAGAAAACTTGAGGAAGCCAACGAAGCCCTAGATGACCTTGAATATGCGAGGGTGACGGGCAGACAGGTTCTCATCCCGTAAAACTCGAAACAACCCTTACTTTCAGCTTCGAGTAAAGCTTTTAGCTGCCAGCAGCCCCGTTTATTTGGGATTCCAATGTCAATAGACTTCAACTTAACTGAAGAACAGAAATTAATTCAAGAAGCGGCCAGAGAGTTTGCTGGGAAAGAGCTTTCACCGGAAAAATCGAGGGAGTATGAGGAGAGGGAAACTTTTCCATGGGAACTCTATAGAAAGGCATGCGAACAGGGCTTTTTAAGTATGCATTTCCCCGAGGAGTATGATGGCCAGGGCTACGGACTGTTAGAACATTACATATGCATGTACGAAATTGCAAAGGTTGATCCACCCTTGGCAGACGCAATTATGATGGGCGCCCACTTCGGCGTTGAACTTCTCATCGACTTTGGCACCCATGAACAAAAGGCAAAATGGTTGCCCCTGCTGGCTAGGGGAGAAATCGTGATGGCCTCCATGTTCACTGAACCGGCAGGTGGCAGTGACCTAACCCGTGTTCTAGACACAAAAGCTTCAAAAGTTGAGGGCAATAAGTGGAAAATAAGCGGGACAAAAACTTTTGTAACAAATGGCGAAATTTTCACAGTTGCCAACGTCCTAGTGCAGACAAATCCGACTGCAGAACCTCCATATAGAGGACAAACCCTTTTCGTTGTCAACAGAACATCGGGCATTGAAACTATCCCCATCAAGGGAAAAATGGGGTGGCGCCTTTCGCCCACAAGCGAAGTTACATTTATAGAAGCCCTTGTAGTAGATGACGATATACTTGGAGGCCCATGGAACCTCAATAAAGGCTTTTACCTAACAGTCCAATGGTTACCCATAGCCCGAACAAAAATAGGGTGCCTAAGCGTGGCAGCCGCTGAAGCCGCGCTTGGCAAAGCAATAAAATACGCCAAGGAGAGAGAGGCCTTTGGCAGGAAAATTGGAAGCTTCCAAGGTCTCGCACATAGAATTGCTGACGTGGCAACAAAGGTCGAGCTTGCAAAATCACTTCTTTTCAGAACCATGAAGGTTTTGGAAAAGGCTAGGATTGACAAGGCGTACATGGAAGAGGCGTCAAAACTTTCAAGCATGATTAAATATTACGGATCCGCATTAGCTGTTGAAGCTTGCGATTTAGCCATCGATGTTTACGGCGGATACGGCTACATAGCCGAGTACGACGTCGAACGATGGTTCAGATGGGCAAAGAAAAACGAAATAGTTGAAGGAACAAAGGAAATGCAAAAAAACACAATAGCCAGACAGCTGCTCGGAAAAGACATAGCCCGCTACTTCTAACCATCGAGAAACCATATTCGGAGACCCCTACTACAAGGATTCCATGTAAAAGTCGCATAAACCCCGAGAAGACAAAACAACCGCTAGAAGTTGAAGTGGATTCCCTGCTTCCCTTCCTCTGCATTAACCAAACAGCAAAATTGAGAAGTAAGGGAGGTCTCGGAACCGTAGGTTCTGAGCGGTTCGTAGGTTCAGTAAAAGCGCCGCCGGTCGGACTTGAACC
>JAWAZC010000034.1:0-5377 GCA_038817995.1 Bathyarchaeia archaeon
CAGTTAGGGCTGGCGATAAACCATCAATTAGGGCTACGTAGAACATGACGAAGCGGGCAGCTTTATAATGCACCGGATCTACACGGTTTTTTGCGGCTTCTTCCATTTCTTTTAGGTGGCGCTCTCTTTCTGCTTTTTCAGCCATGAAAGCGCCGAAGAAGCCGGAAACGCCCATGGCGAGGCATGCGCCGAAGCCGGCCAGCAGTACAACTTCTGGTTTCGTGACTCCGGCTATCCATGAACCTAAAACTATGCCGAAAACTGTCATGGCTCCATCGAAACCATTCATGACAAAATATCTTCGAGCTATTCCACTGGCCTTCGTGACTTGGAGGTAAACCCTAACTTTATCTGAAATCTTTTTGAGAGAACTGCCCAACTGTTAATTTTTCACCCTTTGCAAAGGCAAGTGATTAAAGCCCATTATTTGAACACTTTTAATACCGCAACAGCTAATATAAAGATTTAGAATTCAGCGTTATTATCTTAAAGGGGGAAATTCGTGACGATCGTTGAAACTTTGGAGAGGCTTTCAAACGCATGTGGTGTGGCTGGAAGGGAGGATGAAGTTAGGGAAATCATGAAGCAAATGTTAAAGCCCAACGTGGACGAAATTTCAGAGGACAAGCTTGGAAACGTTATAGGCGTGAAAAAGGGCGAGAAAAACGCGCCGAAGGTTATGTTGGCAGCCCACATGGATGAAATAGGACTTTTCGTGAAAACTATTTCCAAAGAGGGCTTTATCCAATTTTCGAAGATCGGCGGGATAGATGACCGCATACTTTTGGCGCAGAAAGTGATCGTCCACACTGAGAAAGGCCCACTGCATGGGATTATAGGCTCGAAGCCGCCGCACATACAGAAGGAGGAGGAACGCAAAAAAGTGTTGACCTACGACGAGCTTTTCATAGATATAGGCGCGGGAAGCCAAGAAGAAGCCAAAAAAATGGGCGTGAAAATAGGCGACCCAGTAAGCTTTGACATAAAGTTTGTCCGTGTAGGAAACGACGCTGTCATAGGAAAGGCTTTCGATGACCGTGTAGGATGTACAGTTTTGATTGAAACCATGAAGATGTTGAAGGAAACCGAGTGTACCATTTACGCCGTTGGAACGGTGCAGGAAGAAGTTGGCTTAAGAGGTGCAACTGTAGCGGCTTTCGGCATATACCCAGACGTTGGCATAGCCCTCGACGTGACTGTAGCGGGAGATGTTCCCGGCGTAAAAGAAGTGGAGGCTCCTGTAAAAATGCGGAAAGGACCAGCTATAGAGGTTGCGGATATGGGTTTGATTACCCATCCGAAGGTTTTGCGGCTTCTTGTGGAGGCGGCGGAGGAAGACAACATACCATACCAGCTTGAAACGGGGCTTCCCGGCTCGACGGACGCTGCCCGCATAGCCCTAACAAGGGAAGGGGTTCCAAGCGGTGTTGTATCTGTGCCAACTCGCTACATCCACAGTCCCGCGTCCCTTGTAAGCCTTAAAGATTTAGAAAACACGGTGAAGCTAACAGTGGCAGCTATCCAAAAGATTTCAAAATATTTCTGCAAATAGTTTAAAACAGTGTTCGCCACTTATGGTTTAACAGCACAACTATGAAAAGCAGAAAAGGTTACAAATTCCTAGAACACATGGCAGACGCGTATGTAGCTGCCTACGGAAAAGACTTGGCTGAGGCTTTTGAGAACGCGGCGGTCGCCATGTTTGACGTCATGACCGACGTGGAAAGAGTCAACCCAGAAATTGAGGACTACGTGGAAGTTTCAGGCGAAGACGAATACTCATTGCTTTACAACTGGCTCGAAGCGCTTCTCGTCAAATCGGAAGTCGAGGGCACGCTTTACTCTAAATTTGAGATCACCGAATTAAGCAAAAATGATTGCGGTTTTAGGCTTAAAGCCAAAATTTGGGGTGAAAAATTCAATCCTGAAAAACACGTGCAAAAGGTGGGTGTCAAAGCCGTTACTTATCACCAGATGGAGATAGCGAAGGAGAAGGGCAAGGCTACAGTCAAGTTTATTCTAGACATTTAGCGGCAACTAGGCGAGATTCAGCTTTTTCAAGCCTTCCAATATTTTTTCAACCACCTCTTCAGGGGGCGTTTCAAGCTTTTCGCATCTAACCTCGACAAACGGCAAACCCTTGCATT
This sequence comes from Bathyarchaeia archaeon, assembly GCA_038817995.1. GTDB lineage: Archaea > Thermoproteota > Bathyarchaeia > Bathyarchaeales > Bathycorpusculaceae > DRVP01. Next base: position 2,148 of record JAWAZC010000034.1, read on the forward strand.
TATAATAGTCTAGGAGAGGCTGCGTCTGTTTTTCATAGACTTCTATGCGTTTTCTAATAACCTCCGGCGTGTCATCTGAGCGTTGATATAGCGGTCCGCCGCACTTGTCGCATATCATGTCGTTTTTTGGTTTTAGGAAGAGAATATTATATATGGCGCCGCAGTTTCGGCATATGCGCCTAGCAGACAAACGTTCAATGATTATCCAGTCGGGCACAATAAGGTGGATTATGGCGTCTATTTTGGCTATCCCGTCTAGGGCTCGGGCTTGCGGGATTGTCCTTGGATAACCGTCAAGGATGAAGCCTTTCCCTTTTGGGATTTTAGCCAAACTCTCCTTCAAAACCTCCAGTGTTATTTCATCTGGAACAAGCAAGCCCCTCTCCACGTATTCCTTAACCCTTCTACCCAGCGGTGTATCCAGTTTTATCATTTCCCTAAAAAGGTCGCCAGTCGCTACGACTTCGACGTTAAGTCTTTCTTTAAGCCTTGACGCATACGTTCCTTTTCCAGAACCCGGCGCTCCAAAGATTATGAGATTAACCATGTCTTCCGCCTTTAAAGGCTTGACAATGTTTGTAGGGCTATTTTGGTTTTTTAAGTGTTGCTATAGCACTGGAGAGTCAGCGAATTATGAAGGATCTTTCCCTAACAAGAAGCATAATCACAAAATCAGAATGCTGTTAACTTTAAAGGTGGCTCAAATCCTGCAATACGTAAAGTCAAAAACATTTAAAGTAGCGGCAAACTCTAAACTGGTTTGGATTGGGTATGACTGCTGTGAAGGTTGATGGGCAAATTTACGTGATTGACGTTGAAGTAGCCGGGCAGAAAAATTTCATTGCCAGCTACGTTTTGAAAGGCGAAAAGGCTATAATCGTTGAAACAGGCCCTATGTCTTCAGTTCAAAATCTTATCCACAGCCTAAAAGAGCTAAACGTTAAAGCTGAAGATGTTGCATATGTTGCTGTTTCCCACATACACTTGGACCACGCTGGAGGCGTTGGACCCGTCCTTAAGCGTTTTCCAAAAGCAAAAGTCGTCGTCCATGAACGTGGAGCGGCCCACCTTTCAAATCCAGAGAAACTTTGGCAGCAAGCCCAAAGTGTGCTTGGGCCCTTAGCTGAGGTTTACGGTAAACCCGAACCAATTCCGTCGGACAGAATTTTTGTGGCGCAGGACGGAATGGTTCTGGACGCTGGACATGGTGTCAGGCTTAAAGTTTTGGAGACTGCTGGACATGCCCCGCATCACATGAGTTTCTATGAAACTTCAAGCAACGGCATCTTTACAGGCGACTCGGCTGGAATATACTTAAACGAAATAAACGTTGTTGTTCCAACAACTCCTCCGCCTTTCCGTCTAGACATGGCACTAGCCTCCTTAGAGAAAATGGCAGCCCTGAAGCCTTCAACCCTTTATTACACGCATTTTGGCTGGGCTAAAGACGCTGTGGAAAGACTCCAAGCCTACGCTAGACAGCTTAAGCTTTGGGCCAGCATCGCCAAAGAAACATTAGAAAGAGGCGGAAGCCTAGACGACATGCGTGAAAGAGTTTTTGAGCGTGATGTTGCTGCTAAAAAAGCCTTTGAGTATGCAAAGACTCACGAGGGTATTGGCGAAACAGTGCTTATCGAGAGTATGTCGGGGATTCTTGAATATTTGAAAAAATTTGGCTTCATTCCTACATAGTTATTGGTGTGTAAACCAAAATTCTTTATATCTAAGCCTCTTCCTCTACTCGTGGTAGGTGAAACGATGGGCGAAGAAGGAGAAAGCAGACCACCATCTGAAAAAGTTCCAGTTGAAAAGGTTAACGATTACGTTTGGCGCATCCCCAAATATAAGCCCGGAATGAGAGTCCCGGGCATAATTTTCGCTAATAGGGAACTATTGGAGAAAATGCAAACCGATAGGACCCTTGAACAGTGCGCTAACGTTGCCCACTTACCAGGCATATACAAGTACTCCATAACATTGCCAGACGGCCATGAAGGCTACGGCTTCCCAATAGGTGGAGTGGCAGCAACAGACTACGAAGAAGGAGTAATAAGCCCGGGCGGTGTAGGCTACGACATAAACTGTGGCGTTCGCCTTCTAACAACAAACCTAACAGAAAAAGACATCAGGCCCAAACTTGTCGAATTGACAAACACCATCTTCGATAACGTTCCATGCGGCTTGGGAAGCCGCCGAAAAGACTTCAAAGTCACAATCCACGACTTGGACAGACTTGTCGTTGAAGGCGTTGAATGGGCTATTGACCAAGGCTTGGGATGGGACGAGGACGCTGAACATTGCGAAGAACGAGGTTGCATGAAAAACGCTAACCCAGACAAAGTTTCAACAAACGCCAAAAACAGGGGGCTGCCTCAAATAGGCACGTTGGGCTCTGGAAACCATTTCCTCGAAATTCAAAAAGTCGACAAAATCTACGACCCGAAAACAGCCAAAGCCTTTGGAATAGAACATGAGGGCCAAGTAACCATAATGATCCATTGTGGTTCAAGAGGCTACGGTCACCAAATTTGCTCAGACTACCTAAGAGTCATGGAACGCGCCGTCCACAAGTACAAAATCGTCTTGCCAGACAGGGAGCTTGCATGCGCCCCAGGAACCAGCAAGGAAGCTGAAGACTATTATGAGGCTATGGCCTGCGCCATAAACTACGCCTTTGTAAACCGTCAAGCCATAATGCACTGGGTTAGACAAAGCTTCCAACAAGTCTTCAAACAAGACCCAGAAAAGTTTGGATTGAAACTGTTGTACGATGTAGCTCACAACATCGCAAAAATCGAAACTCACAAAGTGAACGGCGACCAAAAGAAGGTCTGGGTTCACAGAAAAGGCGCCACAAGGGCTTTTCCACCAGGGCACCCGGAAATTCCAGCAGATTACCGAAGCGTAGGCCAGCCCGTGATAATTCCGGGAAGCATGGGAACAAGCTCATGGCTCTTAGTGGGTACGCCGAAGGCCATGGAAATAAGCTTCGGCTCAACAGCCCACGGCGCCGGAAGAATGCTAAGCCGCGCCGCAGCCAAAAAAAGGTTTTTCGGCGGAGACGTCAAAAGAAGTCTAGAACAGAGAGGCATAGCGGTCCGAGCGGCCAGCGCCGTTGTTCTCGCCGAAGAGGCAGACCCAGCATACAAAAACGTGGACATGGTGGCGGATGTAAGCCACAATGTAGGAATAGCCACAAAAGTCGCTAGACTCGTACCACTCGCAGTGGT
>JAWAZC010000035.1:0-5307 GCA_038817995.1 Bathyarchaeia archaeon
GTGGACATAGCCATTGGAAACGTTTTAGGCTCCAACATCGTGAACATATGCCTAATACTAGGAACAGGAATTCTAATTGCCTCCTTGAAAAGTTCTGACCGATTGAAAATGGTGCCACTTCTAGCAGAAGAAGAAGTGGGAACCCTCTACTTCGGCCTCTTTATTGCCTCTGTGGTTCCGTTGACGCTTCTCTACGTGGGATATGCGGGCAGACTCATAGGGATTCTCCTTATTGGAATATTTGCGTTTTACATTTACAGGCTTGCAAGCATGAAACGTGTGAAAAACGAGGGTGCCCTTGGCGAGGAGAGGGGAAAATTGAAGCTTTACACTCTTTTGGCTGTTTTGGGCGCTATTGTAGTGGTGACAAGCGCCAATTTCATAGTTGATTCCGCCGTATACATTGCCGAGTATTTTGGCGTACCCCAAGTTGTTTTGGGCGCCACCGTGATCGCTTTTGGGACAAGCTTGCCTGAACTTGCAAACACTGTGAAATCAGCCTTTAAGGGTCACTTGGAGCTGGCACTGGGCAACATTGTAGGGAGCTGCTTCACAAACATAACCCTCATTCTTGGCGTAGCCCTCATGAGTTCAACGGTGATAAGTGATATTACTCCATTCACAAGCCCAATATTGTTCTCGCTCATAACAAACCTTCTGCTCTGGTATTTCCTTTCCAGCGGAAGGGTTGGATGGAGAGAAGCTCTAATGTTGCTTTTCATGTACGGGATATTCCTTGTGGTAAGCTTCGGCGGCTACAGAACCTAAAGAGGCTTAAATAACGATTTAAATTCAAGTAAGATTGAGTTATGGAAAAAGCGAAAACGAGGGCTTTGGCGCTTTTTTCGGGCGGTTTGGACAGCAGCCTCGCCATAAAACTTATCCAAGAGCAGGGCATATCCGTCGAAGCCATAACTTTTCTAACGCCCTTTTACAGTGCTAGGGCGGGTGGCTTCAGCCTTGAAAGGGCTGCCCAGCAGTTAGGCGTGCCGTTGACCGTTGTGCGTTTAGGCTTGGATTACTTGCGGATAATTCGCAATCCCAAGTATGGTTATGGAAGGCACATGAACCCATGCATAGACTGCCGCATATACATGCTCAAAAAAGCCAAGCAGTATGCACGGCGGATTGGCGCATCATTCATAATAACTGGCGAAGTTTTGGGCGAACGCCCCATGTCCCAAAACTGGAAAGCCCTAAAGATAGTTGAGGAAGAGTCAAGCCTAAAGGGCAAATTGTTGCGACCACTGTCCGCAAAGCTCTTGCCACCCACGGAGCCGGAGAAAGCTGGAATAGTGGATAGAAGTCGGCTTTTGGATGTTAGGGGGAGATCCCGCAAGAGGCAGTTGGCCCTTGCAAGGGCGTATGGCATAACAGAATACCAGTCCCCAGCCGGCGGGTGCCTCCTAACCTACAAGGAGTTTTCGGCGAAGCTCCGCGACTTACTAACGCATAAGAAACGCGTCTCCATGGCGGACTTGGAACTGCTGAAAGTTGGACGCCACTTCCGCTATGACAAAAACAAGATAATCGTTGGAAGAAACAAGGAAGAAAACGAAACGCTCCTAAAACTTAAGGGCAGAAACGACTATTTTTTCGAGGCGATTGGCACAGGAAGCCCAATAACGCTTCTGCAAGGACCAAAAACGAAACAAGCCATAGAAAAGGCTGCACAACTAACAGCCTACTACTCGGACCAAAAAACAGGCAAAGTGCACGTGAAATATGGAAAAGAAAAACCGGAAAAAAGCATAATAGTGGAAAGACCAAAAGAGGAAGAGATAGAACAACTGCGAATAAAATAAACTTCTATTTATTGCGACCCTCTTCCTCTATGATAGCGTTACATATCGTGTTAAAATCTTCTTCGGTTATGTTTATTATGGAAACTTGCAGATATTGATTCCATGTTCTTCCTTTGTCCGCTATAAAAACGATGTTGTCTATTAAGTTGGGTCTAATCCACCTAGCTTTATTGCCCTCCTCTTCTGTGGAGAATGATATTCTCGGAGGGTTTTTGCTTTCGTGTAAAATCTTGAACCTGATTCGATATGGGAACAAGTACTTGTTTCTCCCTTTTGTCCATCCAAGCTCTTCTTCACTATAAAAATATTCGCCCATAAACTCTATTACCGCAACAAATTTTCCGCCATGCACATAAACAACAGCTTTGTCCCCGCTTTTAAGAAACTTGTTTAAAGTAACAAAATATCGCGCATCCATTCCCCAAACACCGTATTTTTTACAGATTTCCCAATTACTAGCTGAGGTGCATATGCACCAATATCTCATGGTATATTACCCCTTTTACCTTAAAGACTGTGCAACATCAAACTAAAAATTTTGGACAGACGATCCCGGATTCTAGTGGGGTGGTTATTGGTTTTTTGCATCCAAAAGGATGTTGGAAAGTTCTAGAGGGGGAGGGGCTAGAGAAAATAAGGCTGAAAAATGCGCCATTTTCCAGCCTTTGCCAAAAACTGTAGAGGGTAGTATTTTGTTGAACTCCAGCAACCACGAATATGACATCGAAAAATATGGCAAACCTATGAATCGGGGAGTTGGAACCGTTTACTTGTTCTTGTCTGTTGTGGCGAGTGCAACTGAAAGGAGCAGTATTGCTCCTCCCGCAAGGATGTTGATGTTGACCGATTCATGTAGCAGTAGGATTCCTCCAAAAACGCTGATTACGGGTATTAGGTAGAGCTGAATTGAAAGTTTCGAAACGGTTTCTCGGCTTACAAGCGTGTAAAACAATAGGTAGCCAGCAAATGTGCTGAAAAGCGACAAATAGAGAACGGAAAGCCAGCCGTTCATCGAAAGCTTGGCTATTTCAGACGTGAAGCCCTCGGACAGAAAGGGCAAAAGCATAAGCGTCCCAGCCAGCCCAGCCCAAATCGTAACCGAGACGGAACCATACTTCTGAACAAGCGGCTTCGAAAGAACAGCGAAAAGCGCGTAAGACAACACCGCCAAAAACACTCCCAAAGGCCCCAAAATTGACCCAACTGAGCTAAGATCCAAGTTTGGCAACGAGATAATAGCGGCGCCCAGAAGACCCAAAAACAGGGCGAGCACAAGCCTGCCGCCTATACGCTCCTTCAACAAAAGGGCAGACAAAACAGCAACCAAGACGGGACCCAAAGACGAAAGAAGACCAGCCAAACTCGAGGGAACAGTTGTTTCCGCAAAATTGAGCGACAAATGGTATAAAGGAACCATCAGCAGAGCAACCGCCAACAGCCTCGGAAGATCCCTCCCATTGAACTTAGCTTTTGATTTGCCAACAAACGGAGCGACAACGAGAAAACAGGCACTTGCAATCAACCATCTAAGCAAAGCTAAACTGACAGGGGAAAGCTCAGCAACAGCGCTTCGAATAGCCACAAACGCCAACCCCCAAAAGACACTCAAAACTACTAAAAGGCCATACTTACCAGCCCGCCGTAAAACACCGCCTTCGCCTCTTTCAAACCGCGAAACTACCGCCTCCTCACACCTCTTCATCCTTGTTTTGGAGGATATACATTGCAGCGTCCCTTATTAAACAGCATGCACAACAAACACAATTCCATCCATGAGTAACAAAAACCGACGTTTACAAGGTTTATTCTAATCCGGGCCCAGATGCATAGTTTAATTAACGTTTTCAGCGTATCTTAGGCGTTAGAGATGTCGGCTGAAGCCATCCAAGCCTTCAAAAACCTTGAAAACGAAGACTTCCGCATACTGCAGGTTATAGAAGCCGCCATGACAAAGCACGAGTACGTGCCAAAAGATGTTATCGTCAAATACTCCAAGTTCGACGCGGAAGAAGTAACCTTCCGCCTTGAAAAGCTACATAATCTCCGCCTGATACGCCAGACAAAACAGCCCTATTTGGGCTATACGCTGAACTACGCGGGCTATGACTGTCTAGCGATAAACGCCTTTGTGAAAGCCGGTGTCCTAGAAGCGTTTGGCAAACCGTTGGGCGTGGGCAAAGAGGCCGACGTTTATGACGCTTTAACGCCATCGGGTGAACGCATAGCCGTAAAATTTCATCGCCTAGGCAGAATAAGCTTCCGTCAAACAAGACGCAAACGCGGCTGGACAACAGAGGACGTTCATTGGCTGCTGCGCTCAAGAAAAGCCGCAGAAAAAGAGTATGAAGCATTAAAGATTGTCTATCCAAAGGGCGTGGCTGTACCAAAACCCATAAGCCAAAACCGCCACGCCATAGCCATGAGCGCTATAGAAGGCGCAGAACTCGCCCGACTCCGTGAAATCCCAAACCCAGAAAAAGTGCTGATGGAAATTCTGCGTAATGTCCGAAAAGCCTACCTGAAGGCTGGGATAATCCACGCAGACCTAAGCGAATACAACATCATCCTAAAACCGGATATACACATCCTCATAATAGACTGGCCCCAATACGTAACCAAAGACCACCCTAACGCTGAACAGCTTCTAAAACGCGACATAGAAAACATAATCACTTTCTTCAAGCGCAAACACATGCTAGAAGCCAACGTTGAAGAAGCCTTCGCATACATAAAAGGCGTGGGGTAAAAACCCGCTACTTTCTAGGCGCATCCAAAATTATGTAAAGAATGTTGTTGCCCCGAAGCAGAATATTCCCATAATTGGCAACGGGTTGATCTCCATGGCACTCAGTTGCACCCTCCAATAGAATATTCATGTGTCCATCGCACTTCACCATTTTACCCCTATACTCACAGCCATTCTTCAAAACAACCGCAATGTATGCGTTTAACTGCTTAACAAGGACATTCAAAGGCTTCTTGCTAGGCTCCATAACAGCACCTTAAAGTCAACTCTAACCCATAATCCAAAGCGTGCAGTATAAAAGTTTTATGAAGAACATTTCCAAAAACGTAGAAACAAACCAACCTTTCCCACAAAAGACAAAGACTTCCATGCTAAAACACGCAAAAACTAAGTGAAACGTCAAGTTCAGAAAACTTCGGAAAAGATTTGAATGGTCGGGCGGGCAGGATTTGAACCTGCGACACTCCGGTCTCTGCTAACCCTTGTCCGCTTGGTAGGCTGAAAGGGACACCCGCCAAAAGGCGGATGTCTACAGCCGGAAGCTCTACCAAGCTGAGCTACCGCCCGCTCTTCAACAACTCTAAAAGTTGAGAAAAATGATTTAACCATTTCGTTCACATCAATGCGCGTGGGCTGGCGTGTTGGCTGTAACCCGCCTTCTGTTTTATGTGGCATTTGGCTAATCGGGCTACCTGCGCTTTCGGGTAGAATCCTCATCAGCGCTATTTGCCCTTTCCACGTGCAGGACGGCCGTTT
>JAWAZC010000036.1:0-4226 GCA_038817995.1 Bathyarchaeia archaeon
TTAAGCGGAAGGGTTTCTGTGGCGAGGTTGTCGCGCGGATGACCGTTATGGAGGAAACTGACATTTATAGTCAAGTTTTGTGGCTTTTGAATAATGATGATTTTCCGTTTTCGTCGGTTCATTGGCAGCTTAACGCTGGCTTCTGGAATGATTTTGATAGGCGGCAATTTCAGGGGTGGAGTGAGGAAAGTTACAACCCAGGAATTAGACGTCTCGTCAAGTTTTGGGTTGATTATATGGAGAAGTATGGTGTTGTTTTGCGTTTGTACCCATTCCTTGGGGTTTCCCGTTCCCTTTTGAAGGGTGAGGAGAAAACGCTTTTGCGGTGTGGGGCTGGCTGGATAAATTATGCCATTCAGACGGACGGTCACATTGTGCCTTGTCCGAGCATGTGGGGGATGCGGGACTTTTACTTGGGACACATAAGCACTGCGCATCCGCTCAGGCTCCCCAAAGTGTTTGTGGGCGAGCCTTGCACAAGCTGTGGAATCTTTAACATTTGTGGGGGTAGATGCTTGTACGCAAACGTAACCAAGCGTTGGAAGCCTGAAGCCTATAGGCTTGTGTGTAAAACCGTGGAGAACATGGTTGAAGCCATAGGGCGCGAGATTCCAAGGATTAGACAGCTTATCGGGGCTGGAAGGATAAGAATGGAAGATTTTGAGTTTATGCAATATGTTGGTTGTGAAATAATTCCGTGAAGTGTTTGTGGTACCTCAGTTTTCTGGTAATATGTTGTTACCGAGGTTTTGCTGTGGCTTGATTGCGAAGGGCTAAATGTGGATCTGTGCTTTGTATTGGTGGGGGTTGGGGTTTGGCTGTTTTCGTTGAGGTTGAAGGTAAAGTTTTGGAGGGTGTTTTTGTAAGGCGTTTGACTAGGTTTTCGGCTTTAGTGAATGTTGAAGGTAAAGCGTTGCCATGCTTTTTGCCCAATCCGGGAAGGCTTTGTGAGCTTTTGGTTCCAAATGTGAGGGTTGTTTTGAGGGGAAGCGCTGTCAAAGGTGGAAGGAAAACTGTTTATGATGTGGTTGGCGTTTACAGCGATGGCACACTCGTTTCTATTGATTCACGGGTTCCAAACAAACTTGTTTTTGAAGCGTTGAAACGTGGAAGCTTGCTGGAGTTTCGTGGTTACAATTTGGTTAAGCCAGAATATCGCCACGGGCAAGCGAGGTTCGATTTTCTTCTTTGTGGGTCGGCGGGTAAGCCTTGCCTATTAGAAGTTAAGTCTTGCACTCTTGTTCGAAACGGTGTTGCCATGTTTCCAGACGCGCCCACTGAAAGGGGCACCAGACATGTTTTGGAGCTTGCCAAGGCATTAAATGAAGGGTTTAGGGCTGCTGTGCTTTTCATAGTCCAAAGGGGAGACGCCAAGGTTTTCACTTCAAACGATGAAACAGACCCGAAGTTTGGAAGGGCTCTTCGAGAGGCTGTGAAGGAAGGTGTGGAGGTTTATGCTTACATGGCAATTTTCAATGGAAACAGAACCGTGTTGGACAAAAGAGTTGAGGTTAGGCTTTAACATGTTTGCATTAGTCATTTGGAAAAGGGAAATTATAAAAACAAGTTCTGCATGAAAACATTTAACTCAATCATTTAACTCAAATTGGGGATGATGTATGGCTAGAGCTGCTCAGAGGAAGTTTGTGGCTGTAGATCCGGCTAAATGCACGGGCTGCAGCCTATGCGAATACGTCTGCGTTTTGGAAAAGAACGAGCCTCTTTGGAACCCTTTGAGGTCAAGGGTTAGAGTTATACGCCTAACACCAGCTTTCAACCTTGCTTTGACATGTCGCCTTTGCGAGAATGCGCCCTGCGTGAGAGCTTGTCCCAGAAAAGCCCTAACCCAATCTGAAGAGGGATTCATCCTCGTGGACGAGACTAAATGTGACAGGTGCGGCTGGTGTATCCAAGCTTGTCCATATGGTGGGATTTCGCTCCACCCGGACAAGAACTCAGTTTTGGTTTGCGATCTCTGCAAAAACGATCCAGAAGGACCCCAATGCGTACAGTTCTGTCCAGAGGAAGCTCTAGAACTGGTGGCAGAAGACGAGGCGGTGACAAAGAAGTGGGTGTCCGCCATGGAGAAAATACCAGCTAGCATTGATAAACTAACAAATCTCGTGAAAAAGCGAGAGTGGGCAGTCCTATTCGAGGAAGCCGAGGGAAGGGCGAAGAGGCTTTCGGAAAAACTTGAAGCTATAAACAAGAAATGGGGTTACAGATTAAAGTAGCGTTCAAATCAAAGTTTGCCTTCACAGTCGAAGCACAAGTCGCTTTCACGGTTTGTCCAGAAAACTTTGCCGCATCTTTTACATGTGGTTTTTCGTAGTAAACTTTTTTCCTCCGTTTTTATTGATGAAAAAACAAGCTGCGGTTTTGGGAAAGCTATGGCTTTCTTGTGGCATAGGGGTTCGCATGCTGTGCAGCCATTAACACATTTATGTGGGTTAACCACAACAGCTTTGCCGTTTCTAAGCTCGAACACACCGTTTGGACAGAATTCCGCGCATCGGGGTTTGCCATAGGATGCGCAGCCGTCGCATTTTTCTGGGAAAATTGTTGGATACCATGGTGTGCATGCCCTAGATACGGTCATACTCTTTCACCTTTTGTGCTTTTGTGTAGTCATCCTAAAGCGACCCGCTTAAAAAGCCGTATAACAAGCCGAAAACCACGCTTCCGGTCCAAGCGATTACCATATATGTGGCGACAACTTTCCATTTGACTATCCTTGAAACTGCCATAGCGTTGGCAAAGTCATAGGGCTGCCCCATAAGCCAGCTTAGCAAGGCGCCCTTTGACATGCCCTTTCCCAACAGCTCTTGTCCAAGTGCAATTTCAACAAGAGTTGGCGTGTAAAGGGGTCCACCAAGAACTGAGGCTACCAAAACACCAGTGACACCTGTCAAATATGCTTCAACAATTTCCTCTGGAATAAACGCCGAAAGATAACCCACTACTATAAGGCCAATAATGAAGAATGGGAGAATCTGTTTTGCCAAGTATCCCGCAAATTTCAGCGCTGCCCAGAGCCTCTCGTCTAAAGGCGGCTTAACAATCTCCACTTTAGCTGAAGAAGCAGCGGAATTGGCTACTTGAAACTCCTTTTCGATGGCTTTGCCCCACGGTGTTATTGAGACTATAAAGCCTGCAATGAGGGCTACGGCCGCAGACGCTAATATGCGCACTCCGGCGATTTCCCATGAAATCATTTCGCCAGTCATCAGAATTGTTAAGATGTTCGCCGCCGGTGCCATTAGAAGGAACGCGATAGCTGGGCCTATTCCGGCTCCAGCGTATAAGACTCCGCCGAAAAGTGGAACCATTGTGCATGAGCAAACCGTTAGGAAAGGCGCCGTCCCAAGAGCCAAAATATATCCAAAAACTTTTCCCCCTCCCATATACTTTGTTATGGTCTCTTTTGGTACAAACTCGTAGATTAAACCAGCGACACCAAACGCAAAGAGGAGACATATCCAAGCGTGGCTGAAGTAATCAGCAATATATACTGCTGGAATTGCCAAATATACAAGTGGAGTCCCCCATAAGCCGAGCGCGTCCAGTTTATCCCTAAACGTTTCCTTTGTAGGCTTGGCTGTAACTCGACTGTATATTAAAAGGCCTATCACAATTATAAAGAAAACTAAAAGGATGCCCGTTCGAACAGCCCTTTTCATCTTTTCATCCATATGCTTTTTCGCCTCTATTTGGCTGCTTCCATTATCAGTTTTTCAACTTCTTCTGGGCTTGGAACCCGCCCCATGATTTTTACTGTGTTGTTTATGGCTATGGCTGGCGAAACTAACACGCCGTATTTTTGAACAGTTTCCTTTGACATTATGTTTGCTTTTTCAATTTTCACCAGAACTCCAGCCTGCCTAAGCTTTTCAGCAGCCTTTTCCACAGCCTTTTTTGCTGCTTGGCAGCGCATGCAAGGCGGCTCGGGTCCAATAACCTCCACTTTAACTTCTTTCATGCTCTCTCACCTTGGAGAATGAGAAAGGAATATAGCAATATTTAAATATTGTTATAGACTTTGCTTTAAATGTGCATCCAACAATGAAAAACATTGACAAGTTTAGGGCTAAGGTCTTCAACGCGCTTGCCGACCCTGTTAGACTTAAGATTCTCGAGTTCCTACGCAGTGGCGAGCGATGCGTCTGCGAAATAGTCCCATACGTGGGTACAGCCCAACCGTTAGTTTCTAGGCATTTGGCTATTTT
>JAWAZC010000037.1:0-3850 GCA_038817995.1 Bathyarchaeia archaeon
GCCCCGTGGCGGTTATGAACACCAGCGAGCCACAGTTAAACATTCTTGCCAAAAGACCTTGCATCACGTGCACGTCCCTAATCTGGTCGAAAGTTATTTCTCTAGTGTAGCTTCCAAAAAACCAAGATTTCTCTATGCGGACGGACTTTTCGGTTATAAAGTACGTGTAGGCGTTCTTGTTGAAATAGTAAAGCGTGAAGAAAACGAGGCAAAAGGCCAGCCAAAACGGGATAAGCAGCGGAACAAAGAAGAACAAAGGGCTCAGTAGAATGCTGACAACCACGAAAACAATGGCGAATTTCACAAGCGTCTTCTTCATGAAAGGCTTCCCACTCCAAAGAACAGACAAACAATCACCAACCTCAAACTCATCTTTAGAGTTAAAATATTTAAAATTGAAGGCTAATATGCTGGTTGGCATAGTTTAAAGCGATGATGAAGATGGCTGCAAGGATGTCAATTCGGACTCTTAAAATATTGGGATTCTTAATGGGTGCTTTCGGTCTTCTTCTATTGATTTTTCCCTATTACATTCTTGGACCGGAGGCGTACATCCCCAAGAGCAACCCTGAAATGGGCTATTTTCTCCCTAAATACCTTGAAGCATGGATTATGCTGATACTCGCATTAATTCTTCTTATATTTTCGATGATTCTCTTAGCTATTTACGTGTATAGGCGCCAACACATGCGGATTATACAACAAACGAGGAATAGATTTTGAAGTTTCTTGGATAATGATTCATCATTTTGAACGAATGCGCAAACATTTAAATTAACCTAGCATAGTTAACAAAACCAAAACACTACAGAATGTCCGTTGAGGGTTTAGGCTTGTTGGCTAAATGGCACGCAATGGACGTAGACGAGGTTCTGCATACTCTAAATTCTAGCCGTAAAGGCTTGACTGATGAGGAGGCTTTTTCGAGGCTGCGTCGGTTCGGCTACAACGAGTTTGAAAAACGGAAAAAGGTTTCTCCCATCAAAATTTTCCTAAACCAGTTCAAAAACGTCTTCGCATTAATTTTGTTGGCAGCCATTACCATTTCAATAGTAGTCGGCTGGCTTGAAGTTGGAACCTCGGAGCACGGGGCTGCTATAGAAACATACGCTGATGCCATAGTGATTGGCGCCATAGTTGTTCTCAACGCTATTGTCGGCTTCGTGCAAGAGTACCGGTCTGAAAAGGCTATGGAAGCCATGGAGAAAATGACAACTCCAAAGGCAAAAGTGCTACGAAACGGCAAAGAAGCCTTAATTCCAGCCAGAGAAGTTGTCCCAGGAGACATTTTAATCCTTGAAGCTGGAGACCGTGTGCCCGCCGACGCTAGGGTTGTTGAGGCAGTTGAGCTCAGGGTTAATGAAGCCATTTTAACGGGGGAGTCCACGTCGGTAGTTAAGGACGTTGTGGTTTCGCCTGTGGATACGCCTGTTTCAGACAGGCGGAACATGGTTTTTGCTGCAACCTACGTCACTTATGGAAGAGGAAAAGCCGTAGTCGTAGCCACGGGCATGAACACCGAGTTCGGCAAAATTGCCGAGATGGTTCAAACCGTTGAGAAGGAGGAAATTCCGCTAAAAGCCAAATTGGACAAGTTTGCCAAGAAAATTGGATTAGTGGTTGTGGCTGCAGCTTCGGCAATCATAGTTCTTGAGCTTCTGAGAAAAAGCGTTGTTGACATTGAAATTTTTATGACCTCTGTGGCTTTAGCCGTGTCCGCTGTTCCTGAAGGCTTACCAGCCATCATAACCGTCACGCTTGCCCTAGGCGCCAGGGAACTTGCTAGACGCAACGCCGTGATTCGACGACTTGCATCTGTGGAAACCCTAGGGTCAACAACGGTTATATGTTCAGATAAAACTGGCACGTTGACGAAGGGCGAAATGACGGTGCGCAAAATTTTCGTCAACAACCAAACGATTGATGTTACGGGTTCAGGATACTCGGCAAGCGGCGCATTCTACAAGGACAATGCACAAATAAATCCTCTCCACGACCATGCGTTAGCTTTGCTCCTTGAAGCTGGCGCCTTGTGCAATAACGCCTCCTACGATGGGTCCACTGTTCTTGGAGATCCCACCGAGGGCGCGCTCATAGTTGCCGCGGAAAAAGCCGGGATAAGGAAAAGCGACGTTGAAAATGAGTATCCGAGGGTGGGGGAAATTCCATTCAGCTCGGAGAGAAAACGCATGACAACAATTCATAAAGCGAAGGATGGACGCGTTGTCGCCTTTACTAAAGGCTCCCCTGAAATTGTCTTGCAGCTTTGCAAATACATATACGTGAATGGAGCGGAAAAGAAGCTCACAAAAAAGGAAACAGAGCTTGTTCTCAGCAAAAACGAGGAGATGGCAAGTCAAGCCCTCCGTGTTTTAGGCATAGCCTACAAGGTTCTAACAAGCCTAGACAAGGAATATAACGAGGAAAACGTTGAACGCGACATGGTCTTTCTTGGACTTGTCGGCATGATCGACCCACCGAGAGAAGAAGCCAAAGAAGCCGTTAAAATGTGCCAAAAAGCCGGAATAAAAGTGGTAATGATAACTGGAGACCACAAACTTACCGCTGTAGCCATCGCAAAAGAGATTGGCATATACAGGGAAGGTGACATTGTACTGACAGGCGCCGAGCTAAACCAGTTAAGCGACAAAGACTTTGAGGAAAATGTTGAAAAGGTAAGCGTTTATGCAAGAGTTTTTCCCGAGCACAAGCTCCGCATAGTCCAAGCCTTTAAAAAGAAGGGACACATCGTTGCAATGACTGGAGACGGCGTCAACGACGCGCCAGCGCTAAAACAGGCTGACATCGGCGTGGCCATGGGCATAACCGGAACAGATGTGGCTAAAGAGGCTTCTGACATGGTGCTCGCCGATGACAATTTCGCCACAATTGTAAAAGCTGTCGAGGGAGGACGCATAATTTACAGCAATATCCGCAAGTTCATCCGATTCCTGCTAGCCCTCAACTTTACCGAGCTAATTCTTGTAGGGTCCTTCGCCTTGGCCGGCTTGCCTATTCCCCTTTTGCCCGCGATGATTTTATGGTTGAACCTCGTCACCGACGGCCCACCCGCGATTGCCCTAGGTAAAGACCCGCCGGCTGAAGATGTCATGGAAAAGCCGCCCCGTAGTCCAAAAGAGGGATTACTGCACGGCATGTTAATTTTCATTTTGGCATCCACTGTTATTCAGCTTGTGGCAGAAATCGTCGCGTTTTGGTGGGGGTATATCGTTGCGGGTTCTGTTGAAAAAGCTCGAACCATGGTTTTTCTAGTGGCATGTTTCTATGAATTGGTGGTTGTTTGGAACTGCCGATCGGAAAGCAAAAACGCCTTCAGAGTCGGCTTTCTAAGCAATAAGTGGCTCCTCGCAGGAGTGCTTGTATCGGTGGCTTCAACCATAGCCGTGATATACATTCCAACCTTAAGCCTCCTCTTTCACACGGTTCAATTGAATGCAACGGAGTGGGCAGTCGTTGTGTTCCTTTCGTGTCTAGGCTTCCTCGTCATGCCAGAACTATTCATGAAAAAAGAAGTTAAACCTCAACCGCTTTCTTAATTCGCAAACTCACAGCTTGTCTAAAATTTCTCGTTCTATTTCTTCCTCACCTATTTTGAAGGTGTCTGGCTCCTCCCTTCTCAATATTGTCTTTAAGGCTGTTGGACTTAATTGTCTAACAAGCTGCAAAATTTCTCTTCTGGCATTTTCAAAATGTTTTTCAAGAAGGGTTTTTTCTCGATGCATGACTCCGGCAAGTGGGCAAATTTTCTCCATTTTTAAGTACCATTCAATTTTGCCCGTTTTGGCGTTTATGTCGAAGGTTATGGGTCCAGCTACGCATGTTTCGGGTT
>JAWAZC010000038.1:0-3637 GCA_038817995.1 Bathyarchaeia archaeon
TTCTAAAGAAAAGGCATGTGCTTGGCTATTCCAGCAAAAGTTGTAAAAATTCAGGACGGGAAAGCCCAAGTGGACTTTGGAGGAGGCATCTTAAGGGAGGTTGACATTTCCCTAGTTGATGTAAAAGTTGGCGAATATGTTTTGGTTCACGCTGGCTACGCCATCCAAGTGTTAAGCCAAGAAGAAGCCGAAGAAACATTGCGCCTGTGGCGTGAACTTCTAGAAGCTGAAAGCTCGCTTGAAACAAAATAGACCGCGTGTTGTTGAACGAAATGTTTGAGCATTTAAAGTTTAGAGACCCTGACTTGGCTAGACGCATAGTTGAGAAAATACGCGAAACAGCGCCGAAAAAGGATGTTGTAAAAATTTGCCATGTCTGTGGCACCCACGAGTGGACTATAACTCACTATGGTTTGCGAAGTTTGTTGCCTCCGACCGTTGAGGTTATAGCCGGCCCTGGCTGTCCCGTGTGTGTTACACCCGCTTCCGAGGTGGATGAGGCTATTGTTCTTGCCCTAAAAGGGGTTACTGTCACGTGTTTCGGGGACGTTCTGAGGGTTCCGGGTTCTGAAAAGTCTCTTTTAGACGCTAAGGCTCAGGGCGCCGATGTCAGGATTGTCTACAGCGCCATGGACGCTGTTCGAATGGCTGAAAAAGAGCCAGACAAAGAGTTTGCATTTTTCGCCATAGGTTTTGAAACCACAGCTCCCTCAACAGCCATAGAAATTTTGCGGAAGCCTCCGAAAAATCTTAGCTTTCTGATTTCTCATAGGCTTATTCCACCGGCAATGGAGCTTCTGCTGGGGATAGGCGACCTCCACATAGACGGCTTCATCGCCCCAGGACACGTGAGCACTATTATCGGTTTAAAGGCTTACGAGATTTTTCCAAAAGCCTACCGCATGCCCACAGTGGTAGCTGGCTTCGAACCCCTAGACGTTTTGTTCGCCATCTACATGGTTCTAAAACAGCTTAAAGATGGTGTAGCAAAGCTGGAAAATGAGTATGTTAGGGCTGTAAGCTGGGAAGGCAACATCAAAGCCCAAGAAATCATGCATAAAGCCTTTGATGTGGTAGATAGCCATTGGCGTGGACTAGGAAAACTGCCTTCTTCTGCCTTCAAACTAAAAGAGGAGTTTGCAGCCTATGATGCAAGAGAAAAGTTTGGGATACGCATAACCCAAGGCAGAGACCTGCCGCTAGGATGCCAATGCCACCTAGTAATGATTGGAAAAATAAAGCCCACGGAATGTCCACTTTTCATGAAGGCTTGCACTCCGCAAAAACCAGTCGGCGCGTGTATGGTAAGCATAGAAGGAACATGCCGAATCTGGGCGAAATTTTCCACATTGTAAAAGCTTTTATTTGAAAGTACAACAAGAATCAACTTTGAGCGAGGTTTGAAAGATGAGCCTTGAATCAAACAAGATTTTAGGCGGTGTTGGCGCGCTACTAATGGTTTTGAGCATTCTTGGAGTGTTGGGAGTCCCATACACTTTGTTTTTGCTGGTTGTTGGCGCGATCTTGGTATTGATAGCTCTAAAAGGTTTTGCAGACCATTACCAAGACGGCGGCATTTTCAATAACGCCCTTTATGGATTTATAACCGTAATAGTTGGCGGAGTGGCTGTGATTGCTGTCCTTGTGATACTTCTATCGCCGCTGATCGCGGAATTGACGGGCATGGAATTAGATGTTGGTAACCCGATGGCTATGCAGCAGTTTATACGGCAGTTCGTTGTGGAACACTTACAGCAAATCCTCGGGGCTTTTCTGGGCGCCTATCTGCTCTTGGTCATATCTGTCATAGTTTCGGGGGTGCTATTTAGAAAGTCGTTGAACGCTCTTTCTACTAGGTCTGGCGAGAAAATGTTTGGAACAGCTGGCATGGTTTGGCTCATAGGTGCTGTGCTGACGATAGTTCTGATAGGCTTAATAGTCATTTGGATTTCATGGATACTTCTGGCTGTAGGTTTCTTTTCCCTTAAAACTGCACAAGCTCCCGTACAGCCAGCAGTTGTTCAACCGCCACAACCCCCGCAGCCACCTCCACCATAACTCGCCCTTTTTCTCGTTATTGGTTAAGTTTAAACAATAGGAAAAGCAAACCGTATATGGGTGTCAAAATGAGTGGTGAAAGCGACCGAGCCTATTCGGGTAAATGTGTTGATTGTGGTTCGCCCTTGGTTTTGTATGAGATGGATTTTGAGAAAAGCCGTCGGGTTATGCAGTGCACCCGCTGCGGGCTTTTCCATTTTTACAAGAAGGACTTTTTTGGAAGATGGAAACTAGCTAAGGTTGGGAGAGTTTCAGACTTGTGGAGAAAACCCAAATAACGCATTGCTTCTAACAGATTCTTGGAACAGGGTCTCCGATTGGTCTTGGAATAATCCTTTTGCCGCCCACAACTGTCTGCATCGCGACGCCTGTGAACGCGTTTGTGGCTTCGCCTATTATTTCGGCTTCTTTTCCCTCCTCCGTAGCCCTTAGAAATTCTAGAAGTTCTGCGGCTTTTTCCTTTACCACACCTATAATTATTTTCCCTTCATTCCCCACTTCGAGGGGGTCCAAGCCAAGCATCTCGCAAGCTGCTCTAACATTGTCCTTTATGGGAATTTTATCCTCTAGAATTAATATGCCAACGTTGGATTTTTCGCTAAACTCGTTAAGAGCGTCTGCTAAACCACCACGAGTTGGGTCTTTCATGGCTGTTACGCCGCCCACTTCGCCGAGCATCCGCTGAATCAGACGATTTAACGGTTTTACATCCGATCTTATGCTGCTTCCAAAGCTTAAGCCCTCTTGGGCAGATAAGACCGCCAAACCGTGGTCGCCTATAGTTCCCGATAGTATTATTTTGTCGCCGGGTCTAAGGTTGGAGTCTAAAATCCAACGTGCCTTAAAGTCGCTCCTAAACTGTTTCACAACATTTAAGTTTCTTTCTAATGCTTCTGTTCTTCGACCGATGCCCGAAACGTTTATGACGCAACCTCCTAGGCTGCCCTTTTCCACAACCTTTGTGTCACCTGTAACGATACTTACGCCTGCTTCTTGGCATGTCCGGCGCATGCTTGCCAAAATTCTTTCAAAATCGGACAGCGGTAATCCTTCCTCAAGTATGAGACCACATGTCAACACATAAGGTTCAGCTCCTAAAACTGCAATATCGTTAACCGTGCCGGAAACAGCCAAGCGCCCAATATCCCCGCCTGGAAAGAATATTGGCTTTACGGCATGAGAATCGCTTTTCAAAACGATGTCGCCGACAACCGCCGCATCGTCTAAAGCTTCTAGAGGAACTTCTGCACCGCAAAAACCGCCAAAATGTTTTACAATGTAGTTTCTGATAAGTTCATGCATGACCGTTCCGCCAGCGCCATGTAGCATGGTTATAATGTCTTTACTGGCGTTCAAGCTTTCACCCACTTCAGCCCTTGGATATTAAAAGATCGCTAGAAATAAATGAATCGTACATTTTTAGGCTGCGGACTAAGCTATAATGTTCTCCCCTCTAGTTTTAGGCACAACCCTCCTGTTTTCTGGTTGTAAGTTGTTTTAGCACTGTGAACAGTCTGAAATGGCTTTAGCTGGATGGAAAACCATATAAATCGCTATGCAGCTGTTCAATTGCACAGTT
>JAWAZC010000039.1:0-3177 GCA_038817995.1 Bathyarchaeia archaeon
ACAACCCTATTCATACGGAGGATGGCGTTGTCAGCGGCGCCCGGCACTGAGCCGTGGCCGGGTCTGCCCTTAGCCTTAACCTTAAACCATAAAATGCCCTTTTCGGCTGTTTGAATTGTGAAAATGTCTTTGCCGTTTATTGGAACTGCTTGGCCTCCGCCCTCGTTTATAACGTAGTCAGCCTTAACTTTCTCTGGATAGTTGCGAACAAGCCAGCCTGCTCCATATTCGCCGCCTTTCTCTTCGTCGGCTGTGGCTGCCAAAATAACGTCACCTTTAAGCTTGACACCGTTTCGTTTCAGCAACTTCATAACCATGACTTCCATGGCTGTCATAGACTTCATGTCCATGGCGCCCCGTCCCCACACAAAGCCGTTCTTAACCAGTCCAGAGAAGGGGTCAACACTCCACTCTTTCGGGTTGGCAGCCACCACGTCCAAGTGTGAAAGCAAAAGCAGGCTTGGCTTTTCACCGGTGCCCTTTAAACGGGTGATCACGTTTCCCCTTCCCGGGGCGAATTCCAAAACTTCACATTCAAAGCCTTCCTCTTCTAGGGTTTTAGCCAGGTATTTTGCGGCTTGGGTCTCGTTTCCAGGAGGATTTGTAGTGTTTATCCTTATCAAATCGCTCAAAAGGGCTGTAGCTTCCCCTTCGATTTCTTTCATAAGCCTTACGCCCATGCGTCTCACCGTTTCAGCCATTTTATGAAGACGAAACAATTTAAGACTTACATCACGCAAGACAGAGAAAAACAGAGTGTTTCACTCATACCACTTGAGAATTGCATTTATGGCTCTTTCCGAATAACCCATCATCGTCAACATTTTGCGAATTTGACGCTTACCTATACTCAAGCCGCAGCCCCAACATGATTATTGCGCACAGAATTCATAATAAATATTCTAAAGCTGGATATATCCGAACTTTGAAAGCGAAAATGCACGATCTATTCTATCTCTTTCAACTGTTTCCTTCTTCCCGTAAATGTTGTAATATTCTCATAGCCCACCTCTTTTATCAAGCTTAAAGCTTTGTCAAAATTAATCCCTATGTTTTCTGGTGTGTGAGCGTCTGAACCTAGGGTTATTTGGACGCCTTCGTCACAGCAAATCTTCAAAAATTTTTTGTTGGGATATATTTCCCCACAAGGATACAGTAAACCGCTTGTGTTCACTTCGACGCACACGTTGCATTCTCTGAAAACCTTTGCTGTCGCCACGTAGAGGTCGGTGATTTCTGTTTTTGGCTTATACCCAAACTTTTTGATGAGATCCGGATGACCCATAACGTCAAATAATTTTGATTCCGCGCAAGCCTGAAGCGTCGTGAAATACCTCTCATAGAGCTTTGCAAGGTCCCATTTTTGATATTCTGAGACATATTTGGGGTTGTCGAACGCCCAGTCGTCTATAAAATGCACGGATCCTATGACATAATCGAGGGCTAAGCCTTTTAACGCGTTTCTGATTTCGTTTTCAAAGCCGGGAACAAAGTCCACTTCGACACCGACTTTGAGTTTAATAATATCTTTCACACTCCTTTTGACATTGTTCACTTTCTTCACATATTCTGACAATCTATTATAATTCGGTGGAGGGTCCAGCTTGTCCCTAAGTTTCTGGGGGGCAAAATGGTCAGATATTCCAATTTCTTCCAATTTTTTGCTGGCTGCAACTTTCACGCACTCCAAAATTTCGCCCTTGGCGTCGCCCGATAGGGCTGTGTGAACATGATAATCTACGGGCGTCGTTGATCACCTTTTAACATGTTAGGTGGAAGGCGCCGACGACCCGTTTGCCAGCTTTCAAAAGCTCGTTGAAGGTTTTGTAGGCTTCCACGGTGGGTTGGGCTATAAGCCTTATTCCACGCTCTTTTAAGACTTTTTCGACTTCTGGCAGAACCTTAACAAGCCCAGAATAGCCTGTGCCAACCACTAAGATTTCCGGCGGAGGCTTTTGGCTAAGAATTTCCTTTAAGTCTTCAACGCAGAGTTGATGACCTTCTCTTCTCCACCATCCGCTTAAAACTCTTTCTGGGAAAACTATGAGGTCGCTTGTGTAACGTTTCCCTCCAATCATCATCACGCCGAAATCGTAGAACTCAATCAACACGTCCACCAAACATTAAATTTTAGTTTAAAGGATTTAAAGTCTAACGCTGAAAGTTTTAAGCAGCCATGAAAACGTTGCCGAGAAGCTTTTACGAAAGGGACCCCGCCACGGTGGCAAAAGAGCTTCTTGGAAAAGTGCTTGTTAGGCGCTTGGCGAACCAAGTTTTAAGCGGCAAAATCGTCGAAACTGAAGCCTATTACGGCAAAGACGACCCAGCATCAAAAGCCTATAAAGGGAGAAAAACCTTCAACGAGCCAATGTTCCGCGAGGCCGGACGAACATTCATTTACATGGTTCATGGAAAATGGCTCCTAAACATAGTGGCCCATCCGAAAGGCGAGGTTGGCGCCGTCTTGATAAGAGCTTTGGAACCCATCCAAGGCGTAGAAATCATGAAGAAAAACAGGAAAACCTCAAATGTCAAAGAGTTAGCTAACGGGCCGGGAAAACTAACCAAAGCCTTAGCCATAACAAAAGAACTAAACGGTGTAGATGTCACCGACAAAGAGAGTGCCCTAATCATAACGGAGGGCGGAAAAGAAGGCTTTGATGTTTGCGCTTCCCATAGGATAGGTGTAAAAGCAGATCTTCCACAAGATCTAAGGTTCTACATAAAAGGAAATCTTTTTGTCTCTAAATAATGGGAGAAAGGGGAAAATTACAGGTTGATCCTTAAGTCACCCGGTTCATCATCGTCGGCCTACTACATTTACAGAAGCCTTTCAACAACGCTGCATGGAGCGTAACTGTGACGGAGCAAACAGCGTCTACAGCAATCAACAAACAGCGGTTTTTCGTGGACCGACACACTACACGAGATTTGGTATACATACTACTTGGCAATGGAACAACTATGGGAAATTGGATTGTCCACCCATGGATTCAGCTAAAATCAAACCCGGGGATACATGACAATGTCAAGGTTTTGGGTGCTATTTTAGAGGCGGTAACTCTACGACTGGGCGCAATAGGTGCATCGACCTTCACCGGCAACACGGCCACGGCTGCCTATGAATGCTTCGACCCTGAATTTGCCGAGAACTAGGTTGAAGCTTTAAAATTTATT